>CAWIAK010000003.1:0-437500 GCA_963834045.1 uncultured beta proteobacterium
TCGAGATCCTCGCCGTCCTGGGCTTTCCGCTCGCCGGTTCCGCGCTGCTCGCACTGGTCGGCGAGCGCAGATTGCGCCCCGCGTCAACTCGCTTGAGCCTTTCCACGTTCCTGGCGGCCATGGCGCTGACCGTGCGCGTCATCAGCGACGGCCCGCTGCTCGTCCTCGACCGCCAGTTCTTCGTCGACCCGTTCAACGTTTTCCTGGTGGCGCTGACGGCGTTCGTCGGTTTCACGACCTCGTTGTTCTCGCGCCCGTACATGCGCATCGAGCAGGAGCACGGCCGCCTGTCGCCGCGCCGGCTGCGCCTGTACCACAGCATGTACCAGCTGTTCACCTTCACCATGCTGCTGGCGCTGCTCACCAACAACATGGGCATTCTGTGGGTGGCGATGGAAGCGGCGACGCTGACCACCGTGCTGCTGGTGTCGCTGTACCGCACGCCGGCGAGCCTCGAGGCGGCGTGGAAGTATTTCATCCTGTGCGGCGTGGGCATCGCGCAGGCGCTGTTCGGCACCATCCTGCTCTACTTCGCTGCCGAGAAGCTGCTCGGCGCCGGCGGCGGCGCGCTGCTGTGGACCAACTCGACAGCGTCAAGGGCCAGCTCGAGCCGACGGTGCTGTCGCTCGCGTTCGTGTTCCTGCTGGTGGGCTATGGCACCAAGGTCGGCCTCGTGCCGCTGCACAACTGGCTGCCGGACGCGCACGCCGAGGGCCCGACGCCGGTGTCGGCCGTGCTCTCCGGATTGCTGCTCAACGTCGCGCTGTATGCGGTCGTGCGCTGCAAGGTGCTGGTGGACGGCTCGGTGCAGACGTCGTTCGCGCGGCGAGCTGATGATGGGCTTCGGCCTGCTGTCGGTCGTCGTCGCCGCGTTCCTCCTGTCGCGGCAGAAGGACATCAAGCGGCTGTTCGCGTATTCGTCGATCGAGCACATGGGCATCATCACGTTCGCCTTCGGCATGGGCGGGCCCATCGCCAATTTCGCCGGGCTGCTGCACATGACCGTGCATTCGCTGACCAAGTCGGCGATATTCTTCACGGTCGGCCACGCGACGCAGAAGACCGGCACGCAGATCATGGACAACATCCGCGGCCTGATCACGACCAGCCCGACGCTCGGCTGGGGACTGATCCTGGGCACGCTGGCGATCCTCGGCATGCCGCCGTTCGGCGTGTTCGCAAGCGAGTTCCTGATCCTCATCACCGCGATGCACGAGCATCCGTGGGCCACGCCGTTCCTGCTGGGCGCGCTCGGGCTGGCCTTCGCCGCGGTGTTCGGCAAGGTGCAGCCGATGGTGTTCGGCGAAACTTCGGCCAAGCGCCTGCCGCATGCGCCCGCGATGATTCCGGTGTTCGTGCATCTTGCGATCGTGCTGATGCTGGGACTGTGGATACCGCCTTTCCTCGCCGACTGGTACCGCCAGGCGGCGCGCCTGATCGGTTGACGCGATGAATCTCTCCGCACTCGGACTCACCGCTGCCACGCTGCCGTCGGCCGTGCCCGCCCGCCGCGTTCCGGTCAGCTCCGGCCAGCTGCTCGCGGCGTGCCGCCTCGCGTGGGAGGAAGGCGGACAACTGGTTGCGTTGTGGTTGAGCGACGAGCGCGACCGTCGCCGCGGCTATTGCCTGCGCGTCGTGCTGCATGACGGCGACGGGCTGCTGCTGCTCGAACACACGATGCCCGATGCCGACGTGCATTATCCGGACTTGTCGCTGATTTTTCCGGCCGCGAACCGGATGCAACGCGCCGCGTTCGATCTCGTCGGCATTCCGTCCGACGCCGACGATCAGCGGCCGTGGCTTTGGCTGGCGAGCTGGCCGATAGACCAGTTCCCGTTGCGCCGCGACTTCGCGGCCTCGCCCAAGTGGGAGCCCGGACAGGAGGAGTACGCCTTCGTGAAAGTCGCGGGCGACGGCGTCCACGAAATTCCGGTGGGTCCGGTGCACGCGGGCATCATCGAGCCCGGGCATTTCCGATTCCAGATCGTCGGCGAAAAGGTCCTGCGGCTGGAAGAGCGCCTGGGCTATACGCACAAGGGCATTGAAAAGCGCTTCGAGGCGCTCACCCTGGACGAGGGCCATCGCCTTGCGGGCCGCGTCTCCGGCGACAGTACCGTCGCGTACGCGTGGGCTTACGCGCAGGCGCTCGAGGCCATCGCCGACGTGACCGTTCCCACCCGCGCCGCGTGGCTGCGCGCGCTCGCGCTCGAACGCGAGCGCCTCGCCAACCACCTGGGCGATCTGGGTTACCTCGGCAACGACGGCGGATTCGCGTTCGGCCTGGCGCAGTTTTCGCGACTGAAGGAGGACGTGCTGCGCACCAACCTCGTCGCCTTCGGCCACCGGCTGGCGATGGACTACGTGGTTCCGGGCGGCGTCGCGCGCGACTTGTCGCCCGAGCATGCGGCTGCGGATCAGCGAACGAATGCGCGGCATTGGAACGCGAGATCCGGATCATGCGCGACATCTACGATGAGCACGCCGGGCTGCAGGACCGCTTCCGGACCTGCGGCACGGTCTCGCCCGCGCTGGCGGCGAAGCTCGGCCTGACGGGCATGGCGGGCCGGGCGAGCGGACAGGCACGCGACCTGCGCTGCGATTTTCCGGTGGCGCCCTACGATTCGCTGGCCGTGCGCAAGGCAGGATCGCGTCGACGGCGACGTCGCCGCACGCGTCGCCGTGCGCTTCGATGAGGTGCTGCGAATCGCTGCGGCTGATCCAGAACATCGTCAAGGCGCTTCCCGTCGGTCCGATCCACGAGCCGCTGCCGGCGGTTCCGGAGTACCGGCAGGGTCTCGGCATCGTCGAAGGCTGGCGCGGCCCCGTATTGCTCGCTCTCACCAGCGGGCCCGGCGGGACCATTCGCCGCTGCCACCCGCACGATCCGTCCTGGTCAGAACTGGCCCGTGCATCGAACATGCGGTCATCGGCAACATCGTTCCCGACTTCCCGCTGATCAACAAGTCGTTCAATCTCTCCTACAGCGGGCACGATCTCTAGGAACGCACCCGATGCTGCACATCCTCCGCCAGATCGCCAAAACCGGAATCAAGACCGAAGCCGCACCCGCGCCGGCGGATGAAATGGTGCTCGTCGCGCGGCTGCAGGAAAAGCTGCTGCAAACACTCGGCCGCGCGCTGACCATCCGCCAGGTGGACGCCGGCTCGTGCAACGGCTGCGAACTGGAGATCCACGCGCTCGGCAATCCGTACTACAACCTGGAAGGACTCGGCATCAAGTTCGTGGCCAGCCCGCGCCATGCCGACATGCTGCTGGTGACAGGCCCCGTGTCGAAGCACATGGCGATAGCACTCAGGCGGACCTACGACGCGACGCCGGAACCGAAGCTCGTCGTTGCGGTGGGCGAATGCGGCTGCAACGGCGGCATCTTCGGCGAGAGCTACGCCAGCATGGGGCGCGTGGCGAACGTCATCCCGGTCGACGTCGAAATACCCGGCTGCCCGCCGACGCCCGTGGCGCTGCTGCAGGGCATTCTTGCGGCGATCACAAAGCACGCGCCGCCGGCGGCCGCCGACGGCTGAACCGGCGAGCCAGGCGGATTCCTGACCCGCGGCCAAGGCGCGCAATCGGACATCTTCGGCCGTTCGCGGTCGCCACTAGATTTGCCGGTAAGCGGGCCCCGCGGCAGGCGCGATCCGCGTCCGCCTATTCGAGAGCCTATATCAAGTCTCCGGGTATACATCGCGTAACCGTCCGATGAAACACAAACGGCCAGCCACAAGACTGGCCGTTGCTTCCAACTCCGGCGCCAGTGCTTCTACGGACCTGGAGCCGGGTTGTCCGGCAGCGAAGGTATGGCGCTCAGGTATTCGTATATCGCCCGCAGGTCAAAGTCGGTCTTTTTGCCGAATACCGGCCACGGCATGATTTGAAGGGCGATGCCGGGCGGATCAAGCGGGTTGTGCCCCGTCTGCAATGTAGTGCGAAACTGATCGAAGGTCAGGCCCGCAGGCTTGCCGCTTGCGTCGGGAGTAAGGTTGGCGGACACGAATGGAGAAGGCGGGAACGTTCGGCCGCCGGACATGAATTGTGCGGCATTGATCGCCTCTGGCTGCCCAAGGAAAGGATTGTGTCCGGGCAGATAGGATGGGTGGGTGTGGCAATCGTTACAACCGGTTGTGTTGACGATATAGCTTCCCAATCCCACGAGCGCCCGATTCTTGCCGTGCAAATTGAGCGGTACGGGATTGATCTCGAATCCGCGGCGGATCCGACTCTGACTTCCTTCGTCTTCATCGTTCTGAGCAATCGCACTCGATGAAAGCAACGTCATGGCTGCACATGCCCACACCGACACACAATACCGACACGCTTGTTCATGGCGATCCGTCCTCTGGTTGGTTGGTGGCGGCGAACATGTGGTGTCGAAGGGGTGGTTACCCGGAGCCCAACACTCTCGCCACCGCGATGGTACGCCCGCAGGACCGGGGCGGCGTCAATATCGCGAGCCGGCCGAATAATCGCCAGATGGCCCTTGAAAGTGCTGGGCGCGGCTGGGTAAGGGCGCGTACCGCTGTCAAGCCAGCAGATCGCCCGACGCCTTCTTCCCGCGCGGCGCGCGCGCAGCGCCTCCGGTGTCCGCCTTGCCGCGACGCTTGGCGTCCGCCGCGAGCACCGGCTTGAGATAGTGGGCCGTGTAGCTGCCCGCCACCGCCGCGACGCTTTCCGGCGTGCCTTCCGCCACGATCGTGCCGCCGCCGGCGCCGCCCTCGGGACCCAGGTCGATGATCCAGTCGGCGGTCTTGATGACGTCCAGGTTGTGTTCGATCACGACGACCGTGTTGCCGTGGTCGCGCAGCCGGTGCAGCACCGTCAGCAGCAGTTCGATGTCGTGGAAATGCAGGCCCGTCGTCGGCTCGTCGAGGATGTACAGCGTGCGCCCGGTGTCGCGCTTCGACAGTTCCAGCGCGAGCTTGACGCGCTGCGCCTCGCCGCCCGAAAGCGTCGTCGCGGACTGGCCGAGCGTGATGTAGCCCAAGCCCACGTCGAGCAGCGTGGCCAGCTTGCGCGCCACCGCCGGCACCGGCTCGAAGAACGCGTAGGCCTGCTCCACGGTCATGTCCAGCACTTCGTGGATGTTCTTTCCCTTGTAGCGCACCTCGAGCGTCTCGCGGTTGTAGCGCTGCCCGTGGCAGACGTCGCAGGACACGTAGACGTCCGGCAGGAAATGCATCTCCACCTTGATGAGGCCGTCGCCCTGGCACGCCTCGCACCGCCCGCCCTTCACGTTGAACGAGAAGCGGCCGGGGCCGTAGCCGCGTTCGCGCGCTTCCTTCACCTGCGCGAACAGCTCGCGGATCGGCGTGAACAGTCCGGTGTAGGTCGCCGGATTCGAACGCGGCGTGCGGCCGATCGGGCTCTGGTCGACGCTGATGACCTTGTCGAAGTGCTCGAGCCCGTCGATTTCGCCGTAGGCCGCGGGCTCCTCCGCGCTGTCGTACAGGTGCCGCGCCACCGCGTGATAGAGCGTGTCGTTGATCAGCGTCGACTTGCCCGATCCGGAAACGCCGGTCACGCAGATGAACAGTCCCACCGGCAGGCTCGCCGTCACGCCCTGCAGGTTGTTGCCGGTCGCGCCGCTGATCGTCAGCGCGCGTCCCGCCTCGGCGCGATGCCGCCGCGCAGGGATCGGGATCTGCCGGTGTCCGGCGAGATACTGGCCGGTGAGCGAATGCGGCGCGCGGCGGATGTCCTCGGGCGTGCCCTGCGCCACCACCTGCCCGCCGTGCTCGCCCGCGCCCGGTCCCATGTCGACGACGTAGTCGGCGGCGTTGATCGCATCCTGGTCGTGCTCGACGACGATCACGCTGTTGCCCAGGTCGCGCAGGTTCTTCAGCGTCTCGAGCAGCCGGTCGTTGTCGCGCTGGTGAAGCCCGATCGACGGCTCGTCCAGCACGTACATCACGCCGGTCAGGCCGGAGCCGATCTGGCTCGCGAGCCGGATGCGCTGCGACTCGCCGCCGGACAGCGTCTCCGCGGAGCGGTCGAGCGCCAGGTAGTCCAGGCCGACGTTGTTGAGGAACTGCAGCCGGCTGATGATCTCCTTGACGATGCGATCGGCGATCGCGGCCTTCTGGCCGTCGAGCACCAGCGAACTGAAGAACGCCATCGTGCTCTTGAGCGGCAAGCCGGAGATCTCGAAGATCGCGCGCGCCTGGTCGCCGCTGCCGACCTTGACGTGACGCGCTTCGCGCCGCAGCCGCGTGCCGGCGCATTCCGGGCAGGGCTTGTTGTTCAGGTACTTGGCGAGCTCCTCGCGCACCATCACCGAATCCGTCTCGCGGTAGCGCCGCTCGAGATTCGGAATGATGCCCTCGAAGGCGTGTTCGCGGACCATGGGCTTGCCGCGCTCGGACAGGTACGTAAAGGGGATCTTCTCGTCGCCCGAACCGTAGAGAATCAGCTGCTGCACGCGCTCGGGCAATTTCGCGAACGACTTGTCGACGTCGAAGCCGACATGCTTGGCGAGGCTTTGCAGCAGCTGGAAGTAGAACTGGTTGCGCCGGTCCCAGCCCTTGATCGCGCCGGACGCGAGCGAGAGCTGCGGAAACGCGACGACGCGCTTGGGGTCGAAGAACGTGATCGAGCCGAGCCCATCGCAGCGCGGGCACGCGCCGAGCGGGCTGTTGAACGAGAAGAGGCGCGGCTCGAGTTCGGCCAGCGAATAGTTGCAGATGGGACACGCGAATTTCGCGGAGAACAGGTGCTCCGACTTCCACTCGTTTTCCTTGCCCATCTCGACGACGATGGCGCGGCCGTCACCGTGGCGCAGCGCGGTTTCGAATGACTCGGCCAGACGCTGCTTGTATTCCTGGTTCACCTTGAGCCGGTCGACCACCACTTCGATCGTGTGCTTGGTCGTCTTGGCGAGCTTGGGCGCCGCGTCGATCTCGTACACCTTGCCGTCGACGCGAACGCGCACGAATCCCTTCGCGCGCAATTCGACGAAGAGCTCCAGGTGCTCGCCCTTCCGGTTGACGATCGCCGGCGCCAGGATCATGAGCCGCGTGTCTTCCGGGAACGCGAGCGTGGCGTCGACCATCTGCGAGATCGTCATCGCCGCCAGCTTCTGCTCCGGATGGTCGGGGCAGTACGGATCGCCGACGCGCGCATAGAGGAGCCGCAGGTAGTCGTGGATCTCGGTGACGGTGCCCACGGTCGACCGAGGGTTGTGCGACGTCGCCTTCTGCTCGATGGAGATCGCCGGCGACAGGCCTTCGATGAGGTCGACGTCGGGCTTGTCCATCAGCTGCAGGAACTGCCGCGCGTACGCCGACAGCGACTCGACGTAGCGGCGCTGCCCCTCCGCGTACAGCGTGTCGAACGCCAGCGAACTCTTGCCCGAGCCGGAAAGGCCGGTGATGACGATCAGCCGGTGCCGCGGCAGGTCGAGATTCAGGTTCTTGAGATTGTGCGTGCGCGCGCCGCGGATGCGAATGGAATCCATGCAGGAGGGTTTCGTTTCTCGCGTCTTCGCGATCGGTGAGTTCGCTTCGATTGACTGCAATCGGCATCGCTGGCCTAGGACATCTGCCCTAAGGCCGCGACGCCGAACCTGTTAGTATATTGCGTTTCGGTTGTCCGCTTACAACCCGCCTGCGCATTCATCCTCGCGGCGGCGGCGGCGACCATCAATCGACGGGAGAAATGACGATGGCCTCGGTCAACAAGGTGATTCTGATCGGCAACCTCGGCCGCGATCCGGAGACGCGCTACACGACGGGCGGCGACGCCGTGACCAACCTGCGCATCGCCACCACCGACACCTGGAAGGACAAGGCCGGCGAGAAGCAGGAAAAAACGGAATGGCACACCGTGGTGCTGTTCGGGCGCCAGGCCGAGATCGCCGGTGAATACCTGAAAAAGGGCCGCCCCGTCTATATCGAGGGCCGCCTGCAGACGCGCAAGTGGACCGACAAGGAAGGCGTCGAAAAATACTCGACCGAAGTGGTCGGCGACCGCCTGCAGCTTCTCGGCAGCCGCGATGGCGGCGGCGGCGGTGGCGGCGGCGACGCCGAGTTCTCCGGCGGCGGTGAGCAGCGGCGGCGCGCGC
The DNA here is from genome assembly GCA_963834045.1 of uncultured beta proteobacterium. Classification (GTDB taxonomy): domain Bacteria; phylum Pseudomonadota; class Gammaproteobacteria; order Burkholderiales; family Casimicrobiaceae; genus VBCG01. Next base: position 8,075 of record CAWIAK010000003.1, read on the forward strand.
CGTGAAGGTGGCGGCGGCAGTGGCGGCGGCGGTGCCGCCAAGCCCGCGGGCGCGGCCAAGAAGAACGTCGACGATTTCGACGACGACATCCCGTTCTGACGATCTGAAACTAGACTGATCGTTGCGGAGCGCGCGCCGGCGTGACGCCGCGCGCGTGACGCGACAACTAAGGCGCGGTCGCGGGCGCCGGCACGCGCGAAGGACGCAGGCGCTCCGGCTCGGCCGGCGCCGCGTCGATCACGCCGCCGCCCAGACACACGTCGCCGTCGTACAGCACCAGGTACTGGCCGGGCGTGGGCGCCCATTGCGGCGCGTCGAACGTCGCGCGCCATCCATCGCCCGCGGTCGCCAGCGTGCACGCCGCGTCGGGCATCCGATAGCGCGTCTTGGCGCCCAAGCGCGCGGGCAATGCGGGCGGTGTCCCCGCTATCCAGTGCATTTCGATCGGCGTCGACGCTGCTTCTGTACAGCAGCGGATGGTCGTGGCCTTGCACGACCACCAGCGCGTTGCGCGCCATGTCCTTCCCCGCGACGAACCAGGGCTCGTCCGTTCCGTCCCGCGTGCCGCCTATCCCCAGCCCCTGGCGCTGTCCGAGCGTGTAATACGCGAGCCCGTCGTGCCGGCCGATCACGTCGCCGGCCGGCGTTTCCACCGGTCCGGGCGTGCGCGGCAGGTAACGCGCCAGGAAATCGCGGAACGGCCGCTCGCCGATGAAGCAGATCCCCGTGGAGTCCTTCTTCGCCCACGTCGGAATGCCCTGCTCGCGCGCGATGCGCCGCACGTCGCGCTTGTGCATGTCCCCGAGCGGAAACATCACCGGCGCCAATTGCTCCTGCGTCAGCCGGTGCAGGAAGTAGCTCTGGTCCTTGGTCGCGTCGCCGGCCTTCAGCAGTTCCACGCGCGCGGCGTCGCCGCGAGCGCGGCGCACGCGCGCGTAATGGCCGGTGGCGATCGCGTCGGCGCCGAGGCGCAGCGCGTAATCGAGGAAGGCGCGGAACTTGATCTCGCTGTTGCACAGCACGTCCGGATTGGGCGTGCGTCCCGCCTCGTACTCGCGCAGGAATTGCGCGAACACCCGCTCCCGGTATTCGGCCGCGAAGTTCACCGCCTCGAGTTCGATTCCCAGCACGTCGGCGACCGACGCCGCATCGACCAGGTCGTCGCGCGACGTGCAGTATTCGTCGGTGTCGTCGTCTTCCCAGTTCTTCATGAACACGCCGACCACGTCGTGCCCCTGCTGCTTCAGCAGCCATGCCGCGACGGACGAGTCCACGCCGCCCGACATGCCGACGATGACGCGCCGGCGTCTCATGCGACTTCCAGCACGAAGTTGAGCGGCCACCGCTTGCCGGCGCGGTAGTCGTCGATGCAGCGCAGGACCAGCGGGCTGCGATGTTCGGCCTGCCGGGCGACGATTTCCTCGTAGGGGAGCCAAAGCGCGCGCACGATGCCCGCGTCGAGCGCGCGCGCCGCATCATGCTCCTGCGCATCGCCGGCAAAGGAAAAGCGGACGAACGTCGCTCCGTTGTCAGGCGACGCCCAGCGATAGATGCCGACCAGCGACGTCGGGTTGACGCTCCAGCCCGTTTCCTCGAGCGTTTCGCGCGCCGCTGCGGCCGGCAGCGACTCCCCTGCCTCGACATGCCCGGCAGGCTGGTTCAGTCGCGTACCTGCGCGCGTTTCCTCCTCGACCAGCAGGAACTGGCCGTCGCGCTCGACGACGGTCGCGACGGTCACGGCAGGACGGGACAACGGCAATTCGCTCATGGGCGTATCAAGGATAGGCGTAGGCATGTTCAGTGCCAATGCAAAAGGGCAAGACGCGAACGCCTTGCCCTTGTTTGCTACAACGGCTGCAGGTTCAGGGCTTGGCGGCCTTTTCCATCGCCTTCTCGGCGGCGGGCGTGCCCATGTTCACCGACTGCTTCGGCATTTCCTTCGACACCGCGGTGTTCTTCTGCGCCTGCGCGGCGGTCGTCGTGCCCGACTGCGGATAGACCGCGGCGGCCTTGGTGTCGGCGGCCTCTGTTCCTTCGTCGGCTTGGCGACCTTCTTCGATGCGGCCGTGTTCTTCGCCTGTTGCTTGGCGGTGGCGGTCGCTCCCGAAGTACCTACGGCAGCCTGCGTCGTGGACTGCACCGCTTCCTGCTTGGCCTTGTTTTCGGCGGCCTTGGTGGTCGCAGCTGCGGGGGCGGCGGCAGGAGCGGCAGCGGGCGCGGCGGTCTGGGCGATGGCAGCGGCGAAACGAAGAGTGACGCCACGAGCGTTGCGATGAATTCTGTTCATGGGTATTTCCTAAAAGATGCATCAAGTATTGCAGGGACGGACAAACGAAAGGCAAGGCGCGGACGCCTTGCCTTCGCAGGACAACAGCTGGTGCTGATGCTTACGGCGTGGCTGCCTTGGGGGTCGCTGCGGCCTTGGTGTCGGCTTGCTTCTGCGCGGTCGTCGGCTTCGCGATTTCCTTAGAAGCGGCCGTGTCCTTCTTGGCTTGCGCCGCGGTTTCCGGGCCACCGGTCGAGTTCTCGCCGCCCTTGGCGGTGGCGGAAACGGCGTCGGCCTTCTTTTGCGCGGTCGTCGGCTTGGCAACCTTCTTGGACGCGGCGGTGTTCGCCTTTTGCTTGCGCGGCCGTGGCCGCGCCGCCGGACTGGTCGCCGGTTCCTTCGTCGTCACGGCCTCGACTGGCCTTCGCCTTTTCCGCGTTCATTTCCTTCTTCGTCGCCGGAGCCGCGGCGCGGCGGCGGGAGCGGCGGTTTGTGCAGCAGCGACGGTGGCGAAACCACCGGCGATCAGGGCGATGAGCAGCTTGTTCATTTGCGATTCCTTTGGGTTTTGGAGTTGGACAGAATTTTGATTACTTGGAAGACTTCTGATCGGTTGCACTCGGCGTCGCGGACGACGTGTGTGTCGACTTTTTAGCCTTCTTCTTTTTGGATTTCTTTGCGTCTTTCTTTTCCGTCTTGGTCGGTGCCGCGGTAGCGGACTGTGCCGCCGGGGCGGCTGGCGCCGCGGTCGTAGTACCTTGAGCCAGCGCTACAGATGCGAATGCCACCGCCAGCAATGCCACCATCACGTTCTTCATTCAGCGATCCTAGGAAGAATTTCGAAAAGACACCAGTTGACCGTGTCGACGCCATTAACGTATGCATCGTCGAGCCGGTTGACAGGGCCTCGTCCGCCCGGAGCACTGGACTACCCAACATTTTAGCTGAACAATCAAAGAATTAACAGACCCCCGGCCCGGCAGCCCTTGTCGCCGTTTGGAGACGACCGCCAGGCAGTTGGGCTAGCGCGGCAGGTCGGGCGACGCCTGACCGGAAAACCCTAGTCCGCGCTGCATCCAGTCCTTGAGCAGAGGCATCGTTATGGGGCGCTTGGATGCCAGCGAATAGCGGTCCAGCGCCGCCAGCGTGGCCACCAGCGTAGGCATGTCGCGCCGGCCATGCGCCAGCAGGTAGGCGATGACGTCGTCGGACAGCGCAAACCCGCGTGACCGGGCGTAGGTGACCAGGGCCGCAGGCTTGTCCTCGTCAGCCAGAGGCACGACCTCGAAAACCAGCCCCCATCCCAGACGACTGCGCACGTCCTCGCGCAGCGACATCCGCGCCGGAGGGACGGCGGCCGTCGCGACCAGGGAGCCTCCGGTGGCCTTCAGCGCGTTGTATAGCGTGAACAGCCTGCCCTGGGCGGCGGCGTCCGCCCGGTCCACGTCGTCGACCAGCATCAGCGCCGACGGCGCCGGAGGCTCCGCCGGGAGCGCCTCGGGGTCCCGCGCTGACGTGGACCGGCCGCACGCCCTTGGCGGCCGCTGCCGTCGCGAGCAGCAGATGCGTCTTGCCCACGCCGGGCGGGCCCCACAGCACCAGCCCGGTCTCGGCCGCCTGCCCGCTCGCGAACCCCGCCAGAACCGCGATGGCTTCCCGGTTCGGCCCGGGGAGGAAATTGGCGAAGGACGGCGGTTCGGGAGTCGCCAGCTCGAAGATCAACTGCTCCATTGCGCGTTCAGGAATCGCCGCGATAGAAAGGCGAGATCAGGTATTCCGCGCGCAAGTGGCGCAGGCCGACCAGCAATGCCGCGGAAACCGGCAACGCAAGCAGGACGCCCGCGAAGCCGAACAGCGCCCCGAACGCCAGCAACGCGAAGATCACCGCGATGGGGTGCAGGCCGATCCGGTCGCCGACGAGCCACGGCACGAGCACATAGTTTTCGAGCAACTGCCCGATGCCGTAGACCGCGAGCACGCCCATGAAGGCCGGCCATCCGCTCCATTGCAGCAGCGCGGCGACGACGCCGAGCACGAACCCCAGGCCGAACCCGACATACGGAATGAAGACCAGCAGACCGGTGAGGATGCCGATCGCCAGCGCGCGATCCAGCCCGGCAATGGTCAGGCCGACGGCGTAATAGACCGCCAGCACCACCATCACCGAGAACTGCCCGCGCAGGAACTCGGCGAGCACCATGTCGATTTCGCGAACGATCGTGCGAAACTTGCCTTCCCAATCGCGCGGCACCAGTTCGTGCAGCCGCTTGCCGATCATCTTCCAGTCGCGCAGCAGGTAGAACATCACCACCGGTATCAGCGCCAGGTTGATGAGAATCGACAGCGCGATGCGGCCGCCGGCCTTGACGCCCGAAAGCAGGCGCAGCGACAGTTCGTGCGCGCTTTCGGCGTTCTGCGTCACGAGCGACTTGAGCGAATCCATGTCCAGCGCCACCGCGATGCCGAAGCGCTGCTGCAGCCATGGCCCCAATTGCGCCATGCCCTCGGAGAACAACGCGGGCAGCCGCTTGGCGGCCAGCGCCACCTCGCTTTGCACCAGCGGAATCAGGACCAGGAAAATGGCGATGATAATGAGCCCGAACAGCAGCACCACGATGGTGGTCGCGAGCGAGCGCGGAACGCGGCGGCGCTGCGCCGCATCGACGAGCGGCGTGCCGAGGTAAGCCAGGATGGCGCCGATCAGGAACGGCGTGATCACCGAATTCAGCCAGCGCAGCGCGAAGAACACGATGAGCGCGGCGCCCACGCCCCACAAATAGTGGCGCAGCGGCAGCGGGCGGCGCTCGGGCGGCGCGGCGCCTTCGGCGGGAGATGGCGGGCGTGGGGCGGTCATTTCCGGTAAAATTCCGTGAGTTAGGACGATGCGCGCAGGCGATTTCCGGCAAGCAAAGCCACGATTGTAGAGGTTCGCGCGCCGGCGCGGCCGGAAGTCGCACCGATCCCCGTCACTACGAGCTGCCTTCCCGACCAACCGTCTCCCGTTCGCCGCGTCCGTCACACGGCACCGGCGCCCCCATTCCCATGCCTCCAGCCACGCCTACGAAGGAACTGACCTACCGCGACGCGGGGGTGGACATCGACGCCGGCGATGCGTTGGTCGAGCGCATCAAGCCATTCGCCAAGCGCACGATGCGCCCCGAGGTGCTCGCCGGCATCGGCGGCTTTGGCGGTCTGGTGGAAATCGGCAAGCGCTTTCGCGACCCCGTCCTGGTCGCCGGCACCGACGGCGTGGGGACGAAGCTGATGCTCGCCTTCGCGCTCGCGCGCCACGACACCGTCGGCATCGACCTGGTCGCGATGAGCGTCAACGACATTCTCGTCCAGGGCGCCGAGCCGCTGTTCTTCCTCGACTATTACGCGACCGGCGAAGCTCGACGTCGACGTGGCGGCCGCCGTGATCAAGGGCATCGCCGCGGGCTGCGAACAGTCCGGCTGCGCGCTGATCGGCGGCGAGACCGCGGAAATGCCGGGCATGTACGCGCCGGGCGAGTACGACCTCGCCGGATTCGCCGTCGGCGTCGTCGAGCGCGACCGCATCATCGACGGCCGCGGAATCGTCGCCGGCGACGTGGTGCTCGGCCTCGCGTCGAGCGGGCCGCATTCCAACGGCTTTTCGCTGATCCGCAAGATCGTCGCCGCCAGCGGCGCCGACTATCGATCAGCCATTCGCGCCTGCCGAGGGCTCGACCACGCTGGGCGACGCGCTGATGGCCCCGACGCGCATCTACGTCAAGCCGATGCTGGCGCTGCTGCGCGAGCTCCCGGTCAAGGGCATGGCCCACATCACCGGCGGCGGACTCGTCGAAAACGTCCCGCGCATGCTTCCTGCGGGTCTGCAGGCGCGGCTCGCGCGCGATGCATGGACGCGGCCGGCCATCTTTGCCTGGCTGCAACGCCACGGCAATGTGGCGGACGCCGAGATGCACCGCGTGTTCAACTGCGGCATCGGCATGGCGGTGGTCGTCGCCGCCGAACATGCGGAGCGCGCGCTGAGCTTCCTCGACGCCGCCGGCGAGCGCGCCACGCGCATCGGCGCCATCGTGCCGCAACCCGCCGGCGAGCCCGCCACGGTCGTCGTCTGACGCCGCACGCGGCCGGACGCGCAGGCGCAATGGCCAAACGCATCACGGTCCTGCTGTCCGGACGAGGCACCAATCTCGCGGCCATGCTTGCGGCCATGCGCGACGGCACGCTGGGCGGCGAAATCAACCGTGTCATCAGCAACGTTCCCGACGCGCCGGGACTCGCGCCTGGCGCGCGCGCATGGCGTCGAGGCGATGGCGCTCGATCATCGCGAATTTCCGACCCGCGACGCGTTCGATCACGAGCTGGCGCTTGCGATCGACGCCGCGCGCCCCGACGTCGTGGTGATGGCCGGATTCATGCGCGTGCTCGGCGAATCGTTCGTGCGCCGGTATTCCAGCCGGCTCATCAACGTGCATCCTTCGCTGCTGCCGCTGTATCCCGGGCCTGCATACGCACCGGCGCGCGCTGGCGGACGGCGCGCGCGTGCACGGCTGCACGGTCCATTTCGTGACGCCGGAAGTCGACGGCGGCCCGATCATTGCGCAGGCGGCGGTTCCGGTTCTCGACGACGACGACGAGGCGAGCCTCGCGTCGCGGGTGCTGGCGCAGGAGCACGTGCTGTTGCCGGCGGCCGTACGCTGGTTTTGCGAGGGTCGGCTGGTCATCGCGGGCCGGCGGGTGCGCGTTAATGGAGTTTCGCAAGCCGCGGAATCCGCCGCGCTCCGCGTTCCGCCGGCCTAGCAATCCGGGCAGCGTGTCGTCGCCGGACCAATCCGCTTATCCTTGCCTCGTGGCCACCCCCTACTTCCGCCGCCCGTCCGCTCCGGCCCCCTCGCCTCTCGCCGTGCCCGGCATCGGCTTGCGGACGCGCCGCGTGCTGGCGCTCGCGCTGGTGCTGTCGCTGGCGCTGCACGTCGGCGTCAGCTTCTGGCCCACGGAACTGCGCGAAACACCGGAATCCACGCCGCTGACCGCGACGCTGACGGAAATGCCGGCGCCTCCGCTGCCGGTCGCGAAGGCGCCTGCACCCAAGCCCCGGCCCAAGCGCGCGCCGCCGGTCGCCGTTCCCGCGCCGGCGCCGGTCGAAGCGCCGCCCGAAGTCGCCGAGGCTACCGAGACGCCTTCGCCGGACGCCGCGGACGCCGCAGCCGCGCAAGACGTCGCCGAAGCCGCCAATGAACCCCAGGTCATACCCGGCGCCGTGGTCGTCGCGCCGGTGCTGCCTCCCCGCGTCGACCTGGCCTACAACGTCTACTACGGCACGCGCGGCTTCCTGATCGGCGAAGCGATCTACCGCTTCGAACACGCGAACAACCAGTATCAGATCGCCACCGTGGGCAGGGCACGTGGCCTGGCCGCGCTCATCCTGCGCGGGCAGGGCAAGGTGCAAAGCCGCGGCCTCATCACGGCCGGCGGATTGCAGACGCTCGAATTCGACGTCGAGCGCGGCGGGCCCGGACCGGCGCGAGTCCGCGCTCTTCGACTGGGAGACGGGCATCGTGACGATGCACGACAACAAGACCGCGGTGCTCGACATGCCCACCTTCGACCCGATGACGATCATGTGGCAGTTCTATTTCACGCCACCCACGACCGACGAGGTGTCGTTCAGCGTCGCCACGCCGAGGCGGATGACGCGTTACACGATCACGCGCGAAGCGACGGAACAGATCGAATGGGCGCAAGGCACGGTGGACGCGGAACGCTGGCATCGCCGCAGCGACGACGGCAAGACCGATGCCTACGTGTGGCTGGCGCCGGCGCTGCGCTACGTTCCGGTCAAGATGCGCGTGGTCAACACCGACCGCGGCACCCTCGAGGTCCTGCTCTCCTCCATCCGCGTCGACGAGGCGAAGGCCGAATGACGATCCGCGCGAACCAGCTCGCCGCGCTCGCGTCGGCGATCGAGCGCGTTCGCCGCTTCGACGTACCCGCCGACAACGGCTTGCGCTCGTTCTTCCGCGCGCATCCCGAGATGGGACAGCACGATCGCGCGTTCGTCGCCGAGGGCGTGTTCGCGCTGTTGCGCCGGATGCGTTCGCTGGAGGCGCTGGCCGCGACGGCCGAACCGCGCAAGCTCGCCATCGCGGTGCTCGTGCGCGAGCAGGGCCGCTCGCTGCGCGACCTGGAACCGGCGCTGCGCTCCGCGGACGAAGCCTTCCTGCGCGAGTTCAAGTCGCGCCTGCACGATCCGCTGCCGCCGGCCGTCGCGCACGACCTGCCGGATTGGCTGTGGGACCGGCTGGGCCACGCCTATGGCGACACGGAGCGGGTCGCGCTGGCGCGCGCGTGGCTCGCGCCGGCGCCTTTCGACCTGCGCGTGAATCCGGTGAAGACGACGCGCGACGCGGCGCTCGCGGCGCTGGTCGGGGACGGGTTCGCCGCGACGCCGACGCCTTACTCTCCGCTGGGCATTCGCGTCGCCGGACGCGCAAATCTCGCTCAACATCCGTGGCTCGCCGACGGCAGGCTCGAGGTGCAGGACGAAGGCAGCCAGCTCGTCGGCTACGTGATGGCGCCGAAGCGCAGCGACATGGTGGTGGATTTCTGCGCCGGCGCGGGCGGCAAGACGCTGCTGCTCGGCGCGCTGATGCGTTCGCAGGGCCGCCTCTACGCCTTCGACGTCGCGCAAAAGCGGCTCGCGAACCTCACGCCTCGCCTGAAGCGCTCCGGCCTGTCCAACGTGCATCCGCAAGTGCTGACAAGCGAGCGCGACACCAAGGTGAAGCGCCTCGCGGGAAAGATCGACCGCGTGCTGGTGGACGCGCCCTGCACCGGCTTCGGCACGCTGCGGCGCAATCCCGATCTCAAGTGGCGGCAGCCGGAATCCGCGGTCGCGGAACTCGCGGCAAAGCAGTCGTCGATCCTCGCCGCTGCGGCAACGCTGGTCAAGCCGGGCGGCCGCCTCGTCTACGCGACGTGCAGCGTGCTGCCCGATGAAAACGAGGCGATCGTCGCGCAGTTCCTGGCCGGTCATCCCGGATTCGCGCCCGGCAACGCGGCCGCCGATCTCGCGCGCGCCAACATCGCGCTCGACACCGGACCCACGCTGCGGCTTTTTCCCCACCTTCACGGCTGCGATGGTTTCTTCGCAGCAGTCCTCGAGCGCTCGCGCTGAAGCCTGCGCCATCTTGGTGATGTGCTAGCGTAGCGGCCCATGCTCGAGCCCTTCGCCCTGTCCCATTTCGAAGCCGCGCTGGCCACGCCGCGCGGCTGGGCCGAGCTCGCGACCGTCGCAGCGTGCATCGCCCTCGCCTGGTTCTTCGACCGTTCGCTGGAAACGCATCGGCGCACGCACGAGCGCGCCCATGGCCGCCTGCGCGCAGGCTTCGTCCGCGTCGTCTTCCCGCTGACGGCGCTGATCCTGCTGGTCGTGGCGCGCTTCGCGTTCCGCCACTCGGGGTGGCGCCCCGTCTTCATCGATGTCGCGATGCCGCTGCTGCTGGCGCTGGCTGCGATCCGAATGGTGGTCTACGCGATGCGCAAGCTGTTCGTGTCGCAGGCGTGGCTGAAGACCGGCGAGCGCGCGATCGCCTTCTCGATCTGGGGCGTGGCGATCCTCTATTTCACCGGCGTGCTGCCCGATCTCGCCGCCGAGCTGGACGCGATTCGCATACCGGTCGGCCGCTCCGAAGTGTCGCTGCTGTCGCTGGGGAGCGGCATGGTCGCGGTGATCCTCACGCTGGTCGTGACGCTCTGGCTGTCGGGGCTGATCGAGATGCGCCTGCTGAAGGCAACGTCGTTCGACACCAACACCAAGGCGGTGCTTGCGAAATTCGTGCGCGCCGTGCTGCTGGTCGTCGGCGTGCTGGTCGCGCTGCAGGCGATCGGCTTCGACCTGACGCTTCTCACCGTCTTCGGCGGTGCGCTGGGCGTCGGCATCGGCCTCGGGCTGCAAAAGCTCGCCGCCAACTACATTGCCGGCTTCACGATCCTGCTCGACCGCTCGATCCGCCTGGGCGACCTCATCACCGTCGACGGGCGGCACGGCGTCGTATCGCGCGTCACGTCGCGCTACGTGGTCGTGACGAGCCTCGACGGCGTCGAGGCCATCGTGCCCAACGAGACGCTGATCACCACCACGGTGCTCAACCATTCCTATACGACGCCGGAGATCCGGACCAGCATCACTTTCCAGGTCGCCTACGACAGCGACATCGAACTCGCGCTCAAGTTGATGGAAGAGGCGGCGCGCGCGGAACCGCGAGTAATGGGCGAGCCGAAGGGGCCGATGGGGTTCCTCGTCGAATTTCGGCGAAAGCGGCATCAATCTCGAACTGGGCTTCTGGATTCGCGATCCGCAAAGCGGCCAGGGCGCGTTGAAAAGCGCGCTCAACCTCCGCATCTACGCGTCATTCCGCGAGCACGGGATCTCCATCCCGTTCCCGCGCCGCGACGTGCGGCTGATCCAGGAACAAGGTCCCGAGGCAGCGACCGGCGCCTGACGGCCGTTGACCCTCCGCCCGGCTACCGTTCGGCGCCTGCTTCCGCACCGCTTGACGCCGGTCATGGCTCGCGGGACGCCCCGTCGCGTAGAATGCAGGGCTAGTTTTGCCTTACCGGGGCGCTCCGGGTCACGAGCCCGCCTATAATATTATGGATAATCAATGAGTTATGACTTTCTTTCCCTTGCCTCGCACGGTCTGATCGACCTGCCTTGGTGGGGTTATGTCGTGGTTGCGCTGGTTGTTACCCACGTCACCATCGCTTCCGTCACGATCTTCCTGCACCGCGCGCAGGCCCACCGGGCGCTGGACCTGCATCCGGCGGTCTCGCATTTCTTCCGGTTCTGGCTCTGGCTCACGACCGGCATGCTGACCAAGGAATGGGTCGCGATTCACCGCAAGCATCACGCCAAGGTGGAAACGCCGGACGACCCGCACAGCCCGCAGACGCGCGGCATCGAGACGGTGTTCTGGAAGGGCACCGAGTTGTATCGCGCGGAATCGAAGAACCTCGAGACGCTCGACAAGTACGGTCACGGCACGCCGGACGACTGGATCGAGAACAACGTCTACACGCGCTTCGGCTGGCAGGGCGTGGGCCTGATGCTGGCCGTCAACCTCACGTTGTTCGGACCCATCGGCGCCACGATCTGGGCGGTCCAGATGATGTGGATCCCGATCACCGCCGCCGGCATCATCAACGGCATCGGCCACTACTGGGGCTACCGCAATTTCGCCTGCGCGGACGCGTCGACCAACATCGTGCCCTGGGGCATCGTGATCGGCGGCGAGGAGCTGCACAACAATCACCACGCGTACGGCTCGTCGGCCAAGCTGTCGTCGCAGTGGTACGAATTCGACATCGGCTGGATGTACATCCGGATCCTTTCGGCGCTGAAGCTCGCGACGGTGCGCAAGGTCGCGCCGCAGCTCAAGTTCGACCGGACCAAGGTGGTGGCCGACCTGAACACGCTGCAGTCGGTGATCACGCACCGCTATGCGGTCATGACCAGCTATGCGCGCTCGCTGAAGGATGCATGCGCCGCGGAACTCGCGAGCCGCAAGACGCGTTCCGCCGCCGGCGCCGCGTCCGATGCACCCAACGCGCGCCGGATCAAGCATTGGCTGCTGGTCGACCCGGCCAAGCTGTCGGACAGTCGATCGCGTCAGGCTCGCCGAGGCGCTCGCCAACAGCAAGGCGCTCGCGACCGCCTACGCGATGCGGCAGGAACTGGGCGCGCTGTGGGAGCGTTCCACCGAGTCGTCGGAGCAGCTGCTGGCCAGGCTGCAGGACTGGTGCCACCGCGCCGAGGCTTCCGGCATCGCCCCGCTCGCGCAGTTCTCGCTGAAACTGAAGCGTTACGCGTAAGCGCCGCGCGCGAGGACGAGGGGTCGCTCGCGCCGCGCGTCCAGCGGTGACTTGGCCGTGAGTTTCCCTATCCGCAATCCGTTCAAGCGAAGTCATGCGGAGGCGGATGGCGGGAGTGCCCGTCGAGCACTGTCGCAAAAGCTCCTCGACCGCGGCATCGCCGCGGAGATGGCCGGCGATCCCGCCAAGGCACTCGAATTCTTCCGTCAAGTCTGTGGAGGCTGACAGCAGCTTTGCTCAGGCCCACATGAATCTTGGGATCGCGCTTGCAGGCCACAGGCGATCCGTCCTCTGCAAGGACCGCATACGAGCGCGCGATCGCCATCGATCCGGCCTACGCCGCCGCGCACTTCAATCTCGCGCGAACCCACCTATTGCTCCTCCAGCATTCGGCCGCCGAAGCAGAATTTCGCGCCGCAGTGCGATTGCGCAATGAGTTTCCCGAGGCTTGGGTCGGCTTGGCCGGCGCCCTGGAAGCCCAGGGTCGAGACGAAGAGGCAATCGAAGCGCTCGACCGTGCGATAGCCATGCGTCCGGACTATTCGGGCGCGCTCATCAATTCGATCAGCTTGTTGCAGAAACTGCGGCGGCTCGATGCGGCCGCCGCGAACAGTCGCCGGCTGCTGGAACTGGAGCCGGAAAACGCCCTTGCCCATGCCTCCCTCGGAATGCACGCGTACAAGCAGGGCCGGTTGGCTGAGGCGGAAGGCAGTTTCAGGCTGGCGCTGGCGTCCAACCCTGACTACGTGGGGGCGAAGACCGGGCTGGCCTTCGCCTTGGTCGCGATGGGTCGCGGCCGGGACGAAATTCTATTGCTGCTTGATGCAGTCTCGAGCGATCCCGGCAACTCGCAATTGCGCAGGTTTCTCGCGGACACTCTGGACGGATTCGCGCTTAACCTGTCCGGCGCAAGGGAGCGCGACATCCTGCTTATGCTTTGCAGGGACGATACCATTTCGTCTTTGAACCTCAATCCGTCGATCATCGGCTACACCAAGGGCAACGACGGATTCAGGCTCCTGCAGGCACATTTTCGGCAGGGAGAAATTGCTCTGCCGTCGACTGCACCGGCCGTGGCGGCGCTGTGGCGCGAGCCGATCCTTCTGGCGGCATTGCCGCGCATGCCCATCGTGGACACCGAAGTCGAATCCGTGCTGCGACTCGTTCGTCAGGGCATCCTGCGCCAGCTCGAGCCCGTGACCGGATTGCCGGGCGTCGTGTCGGATGTGCCGATCGAATTCGTCTGCGCCCTGGCCCGCCAATGTCATTTTTCAGGCTACGCCTTCTTCACGGAGTCTGATGAACTGCATCGGGTCGCGCGGCTGCGCATGACGCTCGAGGAAGCGCTCGGCGATTCCAGTGTCGAGCTCGCCAGCCTCGAATATCCGCTTGCCGTATTCGCGCTCTATGGCTCGTTGCTTACCCTGTCGGGCGTCGAGCGCCTGCAGGAGCATTCGCCGGCTGGCTGGAGTGACGCCTTCCGGCCCGTGATCGCGGAGGAAGTCACGAATCGGCTGCGTGAGCGCGAGATCGCCACGGAACTGGTGTCGATCACGTCGATCGCCGACGACGTATCCGTGGCCGTGCGCGCGCAGTACGAGGAGAACCCCTATCCCCGATGGGTGACGGTGCAATTCCCCGAGCCCCAGACAATCGAAAGCCTATCCGCCGGGGCGCGGCCCGGCGAGGAAGTGCGCGTTCGTCCGCGTCCGGTGTCCGTGCTCGTCGCCGGTTGCGGCACCGGTCATCTGTCCATTCAATACGCCCTCCAGCAGCCGGATGCCGCGATTCTTGCGGTCGACTTGAGCCGGGCTAGCCTCGCCTATGCGGTCAGGATGACCGAGCAGCTCGGGATTCCCAACATTGAATATCGGCAGGCCGACATCCTCGAGCTCGGGCGGCTGGAGCGGAGATTCGCGCTCATCGATTGCAGCGGCGTACTCCATCATCTGGACGATCCGATGGCAGGATGGCGAGTTCTGGTCGACCTGATGGAACCCGATGGCCTGATGAAGATTTGCCTTTACAGCAAAAGGGGGCGCCGGGCTATCCAGTCCGCAAGAGAGTTTGCGCGCTCGCTGGACTCTGCCGCCGACACCGGAAGGTCTGCGCGCGTGCCGCCATGCAATCGCCGGCCTGCCCGACGGGCACCCGGCGAAGAAGGTATTGACGTACGGCGACTTCTACTCGCTCGACAATTGTCGCGACATGATCATGCACGTCCAGGAGCATCAATTCACGTTGCCGCGAACTGGAAGCGTGCCTGCAGCAGCTGGATCTGCGATTTCTGCGCATGGTTTGCAAGCCTACGGTGCGCCGTCAGTTTCAGGAAATGTTTCCCGATGCCGATGCGGGCACGAGTCTGACGGCGTGGGACCGATATGAGGAGGCATTCCCCGACACTTTTTTCGGGATGTACGCATTCATGTGCTGCAGAAAATAGGCAAGAAAAAAGCCCGCGGAATTCGCGGGCTTTTTTTGTGCGCGGTCGGACCGCCGTTGGACGGCGCTTACTTGAGCTTGGTTTCCTTGTACATGACGTGCTTGCGGGCGACGGGATCGAACTTCTTGATCTCCATCTTTTCCGGCATGAGCTTCTTGTTCTTCGACGTCGTGTAGAAGTGGCCGGTGCCGGCCGAGGATTCGAGCTTGATTTTTTCGCGTGGCATGATCGGGTTCCTTTGAGCGAACTGCTTTAGATCTTCTCGCCCTTGGCGCGCAGTTCGGCCAGGACGACATCGATGCCCTTCTTGTCGATCGTGCGCAGGGCGTTGGTGGTCAGCCGCAGGCTGATCCAGCGGTTTTCGCCCTCGACCCAGAACCGGCGGCGCTGCAGGTTCGGCAGGAACCGGCGCTTGGTCTTGTTGTTCGCGTGCGAAACGTTGTGCCCCACCATCGGGGCCTTGCCGGTAATTTGACAGACTCGAGCCATCGCTCGCTCCTTGTAATCGTGCGGCCGGCCCGGGCGCAATAGTTGGCCGTGGGCAAGGCGGGTTGTGCAAAGCTCGCCATTATCCATCGAAACCCGGCCAGAATCAACCCCTTACCGCTCCAGCCCGGAAGGGCTAGAGAGCCCCCGTTCGGCAAAGGACACCACGCGGTGACCGGCGACGATGAAGTGGTCCAGCGTGCGGATGTCCACGAGGGCCAGCGCCTGCTTCAGCGCCGTCGTCAGGAGTTCGTCGGCCCGCGACGGCTCCGCGACGCCGCTGGGATGGTTGTGGGCGAAGATGACGGCCGCCGCATTGCAGGCCAGCGCGGCCTTGACCACTTCCCGCGGGTAGACGCTGGTCTGCGCCAGCGTGCCGCGAAACAGCTCGTCCGCGGCGACGAGGCGGTGCTGGCTGTCGAGAAACAGCGCCATGAACGCCTCGTGCGGCAATGGCGACAGGCAATGCCGCAGATAGTCGCGGACGGCGTCGGGCGACGTCAGCGCGTCCTTGGCGGCGACTTCCTCCTGCAGCGCGCGGCGGGTCAATTCGACGATGGCCTTCAGCGCCGCCGCCTTCGCCGGGCCCAACCCGCGCACCGAGCGGATGTCGGTCAGCGATGCCGCCAGCACGCCGGCGCAACTGCCGAAGCGGGACAGGACATCGTGCGCAAGGTCGAGCACGGATCGTCCGGCGTACGCCGTTGCCAAACAGCACCGCCAGCAATTCGGCATCGGTCAGCGCGCCGGCGCCCAATCCCAGCAGGCGTTCGCGCGGACGCTCGAGGCCGGGCCGAACGCGTGTCGTCATTGCAATCGTTCCCATGGAGAAATGCGCCCGCGAGAATTAGGCGCACGAGCACCTCCCGGAATGTTAGTCGCGGACGAGCAGCCGACCTATCCGCCAATTGGCCGATATCAGGACTCTCTGCGGACCTCGAAGGTCGCGGGCGGTTCGCCGCGCTGCGTCTTCTCCCACATCGTCACGTAGGCGGCTTCGATATTGCGACGAAAACGGTCGGTGTCGAACAACGGGTACGTGACGCGGTTGCGCGCGAGTCGTTGCCTCAACTCGGCCAGACGCGGCGCGTCGGTCGCCAAATGCAGCGCTAGTGCCTCGTAGTCTGCCAACGAGTGCGTGACCAGTTCCGGCAGCCCGACCGCGTGCAGCAGGCTGCCGGCCATGCGGGCGGCAAAGGCCTCGCCCGCGCAGGTGACCACCGGCAGCCCGGCCCACAACGCGTCGCTGACCGTCGCGCCGCCGTTGAACGGCAGCGTATCCAGGAACAGGTCGGCCAGGCGGTACTGGGCAAGATATTTGTCGCGAGGGCAGGCGCTTTGCGAACACCAGGCGATCGGGAGCGACACCACGCGCCTGCGCCTCGCGCCGCAGATTCGCTTTCACCATCGGGTTGCCGGCGACCAGCCACAGCACGCTTCCGGGCACGCGTTCGCAGCAGGCGCATCCAGACCGCGAACATATCCGGCGTGATCTTGTAGCTGTTGTTCAAACAGCAGAAGACGAAGCCCTGCGGCGGCAACCCGCGCCTCGGCGCGCGACGGCGTCGCGTCGGAAATGCTGCCGCTTCGCGTCGTTGACCTGAAACGACATCCGGCAAGTAGACCACGTTCTCCGCGTAATGCGGTCGCAGCGCCTCGGGAATGAGGAACCGGTCGGCAACGATGTAATCCATGTAGGGAGCGCCCATCGTTCCGGGAAAGCCCAGGTAGTTGACCTGCACCGGCGCCGGGCGGCAGCGCAAAGATGTTGGTGCGCGAATGGGCCGTGTATCCCATCAGATCCACGGCGATGTCGATTTCGCGCTCGCGCAGCATCTTCGCCACTTCCGCGTCGGATTGCTTGCGCACATCGATCACGTGATCGAACGTCGCTTCGATCCGGGTGCGCATCGGGCTGGCATGGTCGAGGCCGAAGACGATGCCGGTGATTTCGAAGCGGCGATGATCGTGCAGTTCGAACAGGCCGGCGGTCAGGAACGCCACGGCATGTTCGTGAAAGTCCGCCGAAACATAGGCGACGCGAATCCGATCGTGCCGGTACACCTCTCCGGTCCAGATCGGATGCGGGCTGGGAGGATGAAAGCGCTCCACCACGGACGCGGCGCAGGCGCGCTGTGCCGCGGCATTGTGCGACATCGCCAGGAACGACAGCGGGACGCTGACCGGCTTCCCGCGCCTCACGCCTTCCTCGACACGCCGCACGACCTCGTCGCGGCCGTCCCATGCGCACATGTAGGCCCGCTCCAGCGCGATATTGCCGGGCACGTGCGGATAATCTGGGTCGACGGCGAGCAATCTGTTCGAACATCGCAGGCGGCTTCGTCGTGCCGATTCTGGTCGCCCATCAATACCGCGCAGTTGAACAGCGCCTGGACGAAATCGGGCTGGATCGAGATGGCCCACTGGTACGCGGCGATGGCCTCGTCGTAGCGGCGAAGCGAATTGAGCACAAGGGCGCGGTTGTATGGCCCGCCGCTAAAGTCCGGCGCAAGCACCATCGCCCGGTCGTACTCGGCCAGCGCCTCCTCGTCGCGACCCAATGACCGCAGCGCATTGCCGCGGCCGAACGATGCGACGATGGAATCCGGTTCGGCGGCCAACGCGCTTTCCGCGTCGGCCAGCGCCTCCGCATATCGGCCGAGGTTCTGCAACGCGTTGCCGCGCTGGTTGAGTACCGCGACATGGCGCGGATGAATCGCAAGGGCTTTGTCGTAGGCTGCGAGCGCCTCCTCAACGCGGCCCGTGGCCTCCAGCACTGCGCCCAGTCCGGCCAGCGCGTCGCCATGGTCGCGGATCCAGAGCCAGCGCCCGCTCGTAGCTCGGCCAATGCGTCGTCACGGTGGCCCAGCGCGACCAGCGCGGAGGCCAAGCCGGACGTGAACGTCGGCGGACGCGGGCTCGAACTGCAGCGCCTCCTGGAAACTCGCCAGCGCGTCCGCGGATCGGCCAAGACCCAGTTGCGCGCTGCCCGAGATGCGGTCAAGGCATCGACGTCCTGCGGATGCGATTCGCAACGCTTCTGCGAGCATCGCTTCGGCCTCGGCCAGATCTTCCCTGCTTCACCATGATGGCGCCCAGCAGTTGCTTCGCATCGCCATTCGCCGGTTGCGCCAACAATGCCTTTCGACAGAGCTTCTCGGCTTCGTCGGTCTTTCCCTGCCGTGAGCAACGCGCCGGCCTCTTTCAGGCACTCGCTCGACATCGAAGGCGGGGCGTCGGGAAAAGAAGGACTTGAGCATCGGGATGTGTCGGTCAGGCCTTCGCGGGAATTCCGATCGTATCAAATCGGCTCGACGCCGACTGATCGCAGTCCCCCACGGCGCGATCGAGGCTGCCAGGGAAAGTGTAAACTTCCGGCGTCGCAGACTTGAAATCACGCCAGGAACGCTGCATTGAGTACGACACCGAAATCGCTGGAACGTGTCGTGCTGGGAGTCACCGGCGGAATCGCCGCGTACAAGGCGGCGGAACTTCTGCGCCTGCTGGTCAAGGCCGGTATCGTCGTCGATGTCGTGATGACCGATGCCGCGACGAAATTCGTCACGCCGATGACGTTTCAGGCGCTGTCGGGCCGTCCGGTGCTGACCGACCTGTGGGAGTCCGGCGCAGCCAACGCCATGGGCCACATCGCGGTTTCGCGCGGAGCCGACGCCATTCTGGTCGCGCCGGCCTCGGCGGACTTCCTGGCCAAGCTCGCGCAGGGCCGCGCCGACGACCTGCTGTCGACACTGTGCCTCGCCCGCGAATGCCCGCTGCTGGTCGCCCCGGCGATGAACCGCCAGATGTGGGCGAACAAGGCCACGCAGCGCAACATGACGCAACTGGCCCACGATGGCGTCGCGATACTCGGTCCCGACAACGGCGAGCTCGCGTGCAACGAAAACGGTGACGGCCGGATGCTCGAGCCCGAAGCGCTGTTCGCCGCATTGGTCGCATCCAGACAGCCGAAGGTCCTCGCTGGCAAGCGCGTGCTGCTGACGGCGGGTCCGACGTTCGAGGCGATCGACCCCGTGCGCGGCATCACCAATTCCAGCAGCGGCAAGATGGGCTTCGCGATGGCGCAGGCCGCTGCCGAAGCCGGCGCACACGTCACCGTGGTCGCCGGGCCGACTTCCATGGCTACGCCCGCCGGCGTCACGCGCATCGATGTCACCAGTGCCGCGCAGATGGCGGAAGCGGTGCTCGGGCGCGTCGATCGCGCCGATGTCTTCATCGCCGTAGCGGCGGTGGCCGACTATGCGCCCGAAGCGCCGTCCGACCGCAAATTCAAGAAATCGCCGGCCATGCTGACGCTCACGCTCAAGCCGACGGTGGACATCCTGGCCACCGTGGCCGCGCGGCCCAACGCGCCCTATTGCGTCGGCTTCGCCGCCGAGAGCCACGACGTGCTGGGCCAAGGCGAGGACAAGCGCAGGCGCAAGAAGCTGCCGCTGCTGATCGCCAATCGCGTGCAGGATGCGCTGGGCAGCGACGACAACGAAGTGGCGCTGCTCGACGATGACGGCGCGCATCCGCTGCCGCGCATGGACAAGCTGGCGCTGGCGCGCCGACTGGTCAGCGAGATCGCGCAAAGACTTCCCCGGAAATGAGCGCGGAGGCGTCCCGCCTTCGCGACGAAGGTTATGCGCAGCTGGAGCAGCGCCGCTTCGCCGAAGCGCGCACGCTGCTGGAACGCGCGCGCGCGCTGGCGCCCGCGCGATGCGCGCATTCATTACAACCTGGGACTGTTGTTCAGTGACCTCGGGCAGGCGCGCGATGCCCTTGCCGCGTTCGACGAGTCGCTGCTGCTGAATCCGGACGATGCCAAGGCCCACAACAACCGCGGCTCCGCGCTGCAGATGCTGGGACGGCTGTCCGAAGCGGGCGAAGCATTCCGACGCGCGCTCGACTTGAGACCAGACCTCGAGTTGCCCTATCTCAACCTGGGCAAGCTGCTGGAGAAGCAGTCGGACGTGCAGGGCGCCGTCGAGATCTATGATCTGGCGATTGCGCGCGGCCTCGATCGGGATCTCTTTGGCCAGAACCGGGCCGCGGTGCTGGGTCAGTCGACGGAGCGATCCCCCGATCGCTGGGTCATCGCCACGTTCGACAATTTCGCGCCGACGTTCGACGCGCACCTCGCCAAGCTTCAATACAACGTGCCGCGGCAGCTCGCAGCAATGTTGCAGCCGCACGCTCGGCCGTCCCCTCTCGATCCTGGACTTGGGCTGCGGCACGGGCCAGGTCGCCGCTGCGATGGCGGGCAAGGCCACCGATTCGTCGGCGTCGACCTGTCGCCTAAGATGCTGGCGCAGGCAAGGGACCGCAACGTCTACGCGCAACTCGACCTGGCCGAGATCCATGCCTGGCTGCGCGACGCCGAAGCGGTCAGAGCTTCGACGCGGTTTGCGCCGCCGACGTGCTGATCTACATCGGCGCAATCGAAACGTTGTTTCGCGAAGCCGCGAGAATCCTGCGGCCTGGCGGCTGGTTCGCCTTTTCGACCGAAGAATGCGGCCCTATGGACTACCAGTTACTGGCGACCGGCCGATATGCGCAATCGGAAGCCTACGTCCGCCGGCTTGCCGGCGAAGCGTTCGCGGTTGTGCGCGCCGATCCGACGACGATCCGCATCGAATCCGGGCTGCCCTTGCCGGGCCGCCTCTACCTGCTGGAAAAGCGCTGAATCTCACTGAAGACCCGCCCATGTCCCAGCCCGTCATCGCACTTCGGATCCTCGACGAACGCATCCGTGACTATCTGCCCGAATACGCCACCGCCGGCTCCGCGGGACTCGATCTGCGCGCGTGCATCGATGTCCCGCTGACGCTCCCGCCGGGAACGACCGAACTCATCCGAACCGGCATCGCGATACACATCGCCGATCCCGGGCTCGCCGCGCTGATCCTGCCCCGGTCCGGCCTTGGGCACAAGCATGGGATCGTGCTGGGCAACCTGGTCGGATTGATCGACTCCGACTACCAGGGCGAATTGATGGTGAGTTGCTGGAACCGCGGGCAAGCGGAATTCACGCTACAGCCCTTCGACCGGCTCGCCCAACTGGTGATCGTCCCGGTCGTGCAGGCGGCGTTTCGCGTCGTTGCCGAATTCGACGCGAGCGAGCGCGCGGCGGGAGGCTTTGGCAGCACCGGCAAGAGCTAGAGCCGGTTCCCCGCGAAGTCAGGCGGGCTTGAAGATATCGGCGGCCCACGGCGGGATTTTTCGCCAATAGGCGTGCAGGTTTTGGTTGAAGCTCCCGAGCTGGAATCCCTGTTTTTCCCCCAGCAACGCCAGGCTCCTGCGGGAGAAAAGACTGATGTGGCCGTTGCGGGGCGATGCATACCACCATTGCAGGCGCTGGTTGCGAGCGATGATTCCGTCGGTCACGAGCGTGCTGAATACCACCAAGCCCTCCTCCTCGACCAATGAGGACAGTGTCGAGATCAGGTGATTCACGTCCGGCACGTGCTCGAACACTTCGAAGCTCGTGACCAGATTGAAGCGTCCCATGTCTGCGCGCAACGGGCCATCGACGAACGGATCGTAAGACGTGGAATCCCATCCGGCCGCGAACAATTCGCCGCTCAGCACGCCGTTGCCGCCACCGTAGTCGAGATGCCGCAAACCGAGCGCATGTTTCCCGAATGTCGTCGCGAGCATCTGCGCGTTGGCATGCGGCCGCAATTCCAGGTAGTCCGGATCGACGAGATGGTAATCGTCGTTGTAAATGCGCGTGGAAAATTCTTCGATGGACCAGCGATGCAGCTCAGGCGCGAAACAGAATCCGCATCCGTCGCAGAGCGAGTAGTAGATCGGGACGCCTGCCATCGGCAGGAACTTGCCGTGGAGCTCTTCGCACGATTTGTTCAGGTCGACGACATCCAGCAATGACGTGGCTGCCGCGCAGATCGGGCAGACCGGCCGGCCGAACGCAGGATCCACGGTGATCGGCGGCATCACGGCGGCGTCTGCCATGTTTCCTTGACGAGACTTGACCAATGCGCAGGCCCTTCACCGCCAATTTCGTCTCCTTGGGAACGCAGAGAATATTGATCGACGCGACGTCACCAAAGATATTTTCCGCATCACCGAAGTAATTATCCGGATTGAAAACGCGCGGAAAGTGCCAGTACGCGCTGTATTCTAATTTTTCGACGATTCGTGAGCAGTTCCTCGGAGCGCTCGAGCCCGTCATTTTCCAGATACATGATCGGACGATGCGTCATTATCAGTCTGTTCGGAACCTTTGAGCACCTCGACCTCCATCCCCTCGACGTCGACCTTCAGCAATTGGCATGCAGGCAGGTCGAGGCTGTCGAGCGTGACCAGCGGAACGCTTTCTCCGAACGTCACGCCCTGCAGCGAAACGCCGCCGAAGTTGTTCCGGACGGCAGGATCGAGCGGCGGGACGGTGATGGTGCCGGCGTTCTCGCCTACCGCAGCCTGCCGGGCGAACACGTTGGTGCATTGGTTCAGGGCCAGATTGGCGCACAGTGCTTGAAAGACGATGCGCTGTGGCTCGAACGCGTGAACTTCACCGTCGCGTCCGGCGAGGCGCGCAAGCTCGACCGTGTGGGCGCCGATATTCGCGCCTACCTCGACGACCAACGCGCCTGGGCTGACGACCTGGGAAAAGATGACCTGCTCGCCCACCGAGAATTCGCCGTACTTCTGCAGCGATCCGCCCATGTAGATGTCGTGCTTGTTATAGAGCATCGGCCCGGTACTGCACATGCGCAGCTCGTTGAATCCGTTTGGGTCGAGCACGATCGGCGCATTCTTCCTGTCATTCATGAATCAGTCGCCTTTGCTGGCACAAAATCGATAAAGGCAGCGGACACCTGCGTCGATGACATGGCGCCAACTCGGCGCATCGCTCTGCCTGAAGATCCGCATGCTTGGGTACCACGCACTGTGCTCGGATTCGAGGCCCCAGCGCCAGTCGCTGCCAGCGCGGTTTAGCAGCCAAACCGGCTTGCCCAACGCGCCCGCCAGATGTACCACCGCGGTGTCGATGCTGATCACGAGATCGAGGTTGCTGACCAGCGCCGCGGTATCGAGAAAATCGTCGCAGCCGTCCATCCAGTCCTCGATTTTGCCGCGCCAGGCATTGGCCTGTTCTGCGCCAGCGCCTTTCTGCAGACTGACGAACTGTGCCGCCCTGACCTTCAGCAGCGGTGCAAATGCCGCGAGGGGAATGCTGCGCCGGTCATCGTGCAGCGAGTTGCTACCGGCCCAGGCAAGTCCGACGCGAGGATGGGTCGCTCTCGAAAGACGCTGGTTCCATGCCGCACGGAGCTCGTCCGGGATCGCAATATATGGCACATGGCTTGCCGTGGTCTCCGGCGCCATGTTCAACAGGAATGGCAGGCTCATGATCGGGCAATGCAGGTCGAACGACTCTCGTGGGACCGATTGCGTACAGCGAACGTCGAGCAGTCCCGAGACGCGAACATATCGTCCGCTCCAGTTCGCGCTCGCACAGCACGATGAGTTCGCCCACTCCCCGACCTTTCAGCATCGGCAGGTACCGCAATACCATGAGGCTGTCACCGAATCCCTGCTCGGTCCACACCAGAAGTCGCCGTCCGCGCAAGTCATCGCCGCGCCAACGGCGGTTGTCGTTCAACAACTCCCGAATCCCCGGCGTCACGCCGAAGTCCTCGAGCAGCACTTCGAATCGGCTCTCGTACAGCTCGAGCCCTTCCTCGTAATCGCCGTTCAACATCCTGAGCATGGACAGGTTGTATCGCGCGCTTGCCGACTTCGGCTGCAGCCGCAGCGCCATCCGAAAGCACGCTTCGGCTTCGGCCCAGCATTGACGCGCATTGAGGACGTTGCCCAGCGTGATCTGCGTCGGTGCATCGTCGTTGCGAATTGACAGCGCCTTCCGGCAACAAGTCTCCGCTTCGTCCAGCGCGGATGTTCGAAGCAGCACGCACGCCAGGGTGTTCAGCGCATCCGGGTCGTCTGGCCGGAGCGCCAGCGCCCGCCGCGCAAAGGATTCGGCTTCGCCCAGGCGATCGAGCCGCCGCAGCGTGTCGCCCAGGTTGCACATCGCGTCGAACCGCGCCGCGTCGATCTGTAGCGCAGCTCGGTAGCACGCCTCGGCCTCGACCAAGTCCCCTCGCGTCGCATGGGCCGAGCCGGCATCGACCAATGCGCTGGCGTCATTCGGCCGCAACTCCAGGACTTTCCGGAAGCAAGCAATCGCGTCATCGAGACGACCGCGTTCCCTGCAAATCCTGCCCAGGTTTCCGACCGCATCCGCATTCGACGCATTCAGCTCCACCGCCTTTCTGAATGACGCCTCCGCTTCGTCCATCCTGCCTGCGGCGCGCAGGACCGTTCCCAGGCTGTTGGATGCTTCGTCCCAGTCGGGTGCCAACGCAACGGCGCGGCGAAACGATGCCACGGACTCGTCCAGCCGGTTCAACGACTGATACGCAAGTCCCAGGTTGCGGTGGGCGGCGTGACTCCCGGACGCCATGGCGATGGCCCGTTCGATCACTTCCACAGCCTCGGCACTTTGGCCGCGTTGCAGGTGGATGACTCCCAGCATGTGCAACGCGTCGAAATTTCGGTCATCGGTCACCAGCGCTTCGCGGTAGAGCTCCTCCGCGTCGGCGAGGCGACCGGCGCGGTGATGAATCAATGCCAACTCCACGCATTGCTGAGGAGATCGCGCAGGGGCCGCTGGCGCCTCCGCTGGCGTCGATTGCCTGGCGTCGCGAAACTCGTCGGAAATTCTCCTGAGCAGGCCTTTCATCGCAAGAGGTCGCGTTTTGGACGGACGCGCGGCAAGACCGCGCTATTTCACCGCAAGCCGAGTGACGACCTGCTTCGTGGCGCGATCCACGAACGCTTCGCTGTAGCCCAACTCGGTGAGCTTCCACTTGAACACGTTGGCCAGCTTGGCCTTCTTGTAGACACCCAGCTTGTGCTGTTCGTGAAACCGGACGGCACGGACGGTCAGCCCCTCGAGAATGACCTTGATTTGATGCTCGACGCCCGGATCGGTCCTGGCCTCGGACGCTGGAGGAAAGCGACGACCGAGATCGTTAGCCAGCGCCGTGGCGAATTCTTCCAGTTCCCGCGTATCAAAGACCTTCAGGATAGCCATCGTCTGCACCACGTTTGAAAGGGAAGGGAGTCCAGTCCATGCCCGCATGGACCACCCAAAAGAAGACTGCTGTCATGATAGCTCGACACATCCGCTCTGCGCTACGTCGGATTCGCTTTCCTTACCCAAGGAATTTTCGCAGGAATTCCATTGGTGCTGGCTTGCTGCATCAGAATCGTTGGACCTGTCCCTGGGCATCGCGCGGGTCAACGAAGCAACTTCCGAAGCCATCGGAGAGGCCCTCCCCCGGTCTCCTCCGACGGTGTGCTTGCAGCCGACTCCGAAGGCCCTGGTGACGTGGAGGAGGCGCGTGGCAAATACGTTCCTGGAGCCACCTCTGCGCAGCCATCGAGCATGGCGAGAGGTTCGACCTCCTCCGGGAATTGCCAGCAATGCGAGCAGCGGTCTCTCCGTGAAAGATGTCCGTGTCGCGCCGGTTGAAATTGTCAGGACTGAACAATGCGGTTTCCATGCGCCAGCAGCGATAGCCGAATTCCCGCATCCGTTCTGACATTTGCCCCACGCACTCTGCACTCGGGACCTCGATGAATACGCGCGGTCGCAGACGCCACAATGTCTGGCTTGCCCCGTCGAGGATGTCGGCAGCCATCGCGGTCGACCGGATCTTGAGCAGATCGAGGCGATCTAGCAACAAATCGTCAACCGTATCGACCGGTTCGCGCGCAATCGCCGATGAACCGACATGGGGCGCGCCGGCGTCGGGATCATGACCTACATCGAACACTTCTGCGGTCCGGCCAGGTCTCGCCGCATCAGCGTCACGATCCCGGCGGCCCGATTTGCCTCGAGATTCTGGCGCAGACAGAGCCGGACGACCGGGTGGCTCTCGTAGGCAATGACGTGTCCGTGCGCTCCGACCATCTTCGCCAGTGCCAGCGTATGCTCGCCGACGCCGCTGCCTGCTTCGATGACATGCGCTCCGGAAGGGACCAATCGCGACAGGAGATCCAGCTGAGGCTGCAGGTATTCGCCGTACCATGCGATCGATTGCGCGGGCGGGCGCGCGTCCGGCAGGTACTGGATGATGCCGTGGCGCGTTTCCGCGACGCGGGCAATTTGTTCCGGCGCCGGTGAAAGCGTTCGCTCCTGCAACGTCACGCCGAAGTCGAGAGCGAATTTCGGCGTCGGCGCTCGCGACGCGGCGGCCGGCGGTCGCGTCAAACCGGTTTGTACGGCGTCCCGCAATGCGACCTCGATGCGCGCGACAACCTCGTCCCATTCGCCCAGCACGCGCTGGCGAAACAGCCGCATCGTCGGATACCATGGACTGTCCTCCCGTCCTTCGAGCCAGCGGAAATCTCCAATTTCCGGCAGCAGCAGCCACACCGGCTTGCCCAGCGCGCCAGCGAGATGC
This sequence comes from uncultured beta proteobacterium, assembly GCA_963834045.1. GTDB lineage: Bacteria > Pseudomonadota > Gammaproteobacteria > Burkholderiales > Casimicrobiaceae > VBCG01. Next base: position 34,629 of record CAWIAK010000003.1, read on the forward strand.
GCAACCGCCGTATCAACGCAAATGACCAGGTCGAGTTGCGCGATCGCCGCCGCGGTTTCCGAAAAATCGGTCAATTCGGGGCCAAGATTGACCAGCGTCGCCCGAGCCGGAAAGCTTTCCAGTTCACCTTCCTTCAACGGCGTCTGCAACGAATAGAAGTCGAACCCCGCGCACGTCCCAAAGCCTGTCCAGCTTGGCGAATGCGATTGAACGAAAATTGTCCCGCGGGTATTTCGGATTGCCGGCCCATGCGAGCCCTACCTTCAGGCCGCTTCCTGAAATCCGGCAGGACCAGATCTTCGCTTTGCCGGGATCGACGCGCACATAGGGCACGTCTGCCGGAATCGTCGCAAGCTCGGTGCCGAGCACATGCGGAATGCCCATCAGCGCGAATGTGATAGTCGAATGGCGGCGGCGACTCCGGCGGCGCGAAGACAACGTCGACGCCGTCGAATTCGCGCAGCGAGCTGCGCCAGTTCCGGACGGACCTGCAGCAGCACGGTGGCGCCCATCGCCTTCAGTACCGCAACATAGCGGGCAAAATGTATGACGTCGCCCGCGCCTTGCTCCACCATCACCAGGATCGTCTTGCCTGCCAGGTCCTGTCCCGCCCAGGGCGGCTGCGAAAACGCTGGACGCTTGGAGAGATGCGGCTCCTGCATCCACCGGAATTCGTACTGAGCCCAACCTTCACGCAGGCGACCCTGGTTCAGCAACAGGAACGCGTAGTAGCCATGCGCACGCGGATCCGGGAGCACCGGCAGGTTCTTCCGGAACAGGTCCATCGCCGCGTCGTACTGGCCCGTGGTGACCAGCGCGAATCCCGTGTCGATCATGCTCGACGGCAAGCGCGCCCTGCGCCGACTCAAGCTCGGCGGCGCGCTTGAGCGCCTCCAGCGAATCCAGGTACCGTCCCTGGTTCGCCATCGCGACGCCGAGATTGTTCCAGAACTGCGGATTCTCGGGCGCCAAGTCGACCGCGCGCCGCATCCAATCCTCCGCGCTCGCGTAGTCCTTGAGTTCGAGCTTGCAGCGCGCGATTGCCCCGACGGCTTGCGCATGGTCCGGCGCGATCTCGAGCGTGCGCTCGAAACTGGCGATCGCGTCCGCGTACTTCTTCTGGCGCTGCAGGATCGTGCCGAGGCCGAAATGCGCGGCGACATGGTCGGGGTCGAGCTCGATCGCCTTGCGTGCGAACGGTTCGGCGGTCTCTTCCAGTCCAAGCAACTGGCACGACCACGCCAGGTTCAGGTAAAGCGCTGTACGGTCCAGCCCGGCGGCCTTTGCCCGCAGGAAGCCCGAGTAGGCCTCGCGGACGCGGCCCCAGTCGAACCACACGGAGGCGCGCGCGAACAGCAATTCGGCATCTTCGGGATGCCGCGACAATTCGCCGGAGACAAGCGCAAGCGCTGCGCCATAACGGCCCGCCTCGGATAGCGCGTGAACCTCGGCGATCACGTCGGCGGCGCTGTCCGCCGATGGCGGCAACGCCTCCGCGCATTCGCCAGGCATTGGCGGCATCGCCGGCATTGGGTCAAGCATCGCGGAAATAGCTCACATCTGTATTCCTGGAATCATCGCTGCAGCAGTGAGTCTATACCGTCGTCCCCGCGCAAATGGCACGAAAGCGAGACGTGGCTGCGAACCGATGGTCAAGAAAAAGGGCCGGTGGGAAACCCACCAGCCCCTTGCCGCAGATCTGTCGGATTAGCGGAACGAAGACGGCACGTACTTGGTGTCGCAACCGCCGGACGTCGCGGTCCACGACGTGACTTCGAACCCCGGTGCGCCGCCTTGAGCGGACATCAGCGTCAACGAGCAGTCGCCTGGGCGCACCGCCAATCGACGAACCCGTGTTCTGGGTAATCACTGTCCAATATCGATGCGGCCCCCGGTGCACCACCGCCCGAAACCGTGACGCCGCCGTTTACAAATTGGGTCGAGCTCGTGGAGCAACCCGCCATCGCCGAGGTGCTCGGCGTGGTTCCCGCATGCGAAGAAATGTAGTCCTGCGTCGACGTCTTGCACGCTGCCAAGGCCGCCGTGCCTTCACTCATCTTCGACCGAACCACGAAGTCCTGATACGCCGGCAGCGCGATAGCCGCCAGGATGCCTACGATGGCGACGACGATCATCAGTTCGATGAGCGTGAAGCCTTGTTGAACTCGTTTCATTTTCCTGTCTCCTTGATTGGTGAACACCCTGTACCGCTCGCACCCAGCGATGCTGTAGTCATAAAAGCAAGGGCTGTGCCGAGCGTGCCAGGCAGGAATCTATCTTCGGATTTTGTTCCCAACCAATTGATTTTTATTGTTTTTTTATTATGGCGCACCGACAGGCGGTCATCTGCGCTTTGGAGCGGTCGAGCCTCGCCAACTCGGCGATACGCCTGCGGACCGACGTTACGCGGAACCCGGGTGACGCGCAGCGTCACCCATTGGAGACAGTCCGAATCAGGCCGGCACCGACAGCTCGAGGCGGACGCCCGCCACCTCGAACGTGTCACCCGGATGCAGCGCTCGCGCCTTCGGGCGCGACCGGCGATGCCGTTGATCTTGGGCGGCTGCGTCCCTTCCACCGGAACCAGACGGAATCCCGAACCCACTTTGCGCACCACGGCCACTTGCATTCCCACGCGTCCCACCGACAACTCATCCCTCGTGAACGAGACCGCGCGACCGAGATTGGGTCCGGACAGCACCCTGACGCTCGGTTCCGGCCGGGCCGGCTCCGCGTCGTGCCGTTCTGTGGCGGATTGCGCCGGGGATCCGGCCTTCGGCTGCAGTGCGGCGACCGGTTCCGCCGACGTGTCGATGGGGCCCGCCCCGGCATGACCGCTCGGAGCGGCCCACTCGGCCGCCCATGCGGCGAGTCGCTGATCGGACTCGCGGCGCGTCGGCGGCGGTCGGCGTTCGCCGACCGATGTCGTTGGCACATCCTTGCGGGCAGCCGCAGCGACCGGCGGCGATTCCTCTATCGGCACGTCCTCGAGGTCGTGTTCCAGCATCGGAAGCCCCTTCGCCGCCACGCGCCGGCCGCCGATGACCGGTGCTGCGGCTGCCGGCGCTGCGTGCACGCCGGCCACGCGATCCGACAACCCCTTCAGCTGGTTGCGCGCGACGTCGGGCGGCAGGCCATCGACACGGACGCTGTCGTCGGAAACGAATACCAGCCGCTGCCGGCCGATGTCGATCTGGTCGTAGTCGCGCAGGAAATGCTTGACGATGGGCTTGCCGTTGACCAGCGTGCCGTTGGTGCTGCCCAGGTCCTCGAGAAACGAGTCCGCGAGGATGGTCACCACGGAAGAATGCTCGCCGGACACGGCGGGATGGGGCAGGCAGATGTCGTTGTCGGCGCGGCGGCCGATGGTGATCCGCTCCTTGGTCAGCGGAACGTCGAGCGTCGTTCCGTCCGCGAGCAGCAGCACGAGCTTGCCCACGCCTTCGTCCCCTAGCCTTTCTTCTTGGCCAGCCAGCGCTGCGCCCAGCTGGTCGCCGGCAGGAACTCGGGCGGGATGCGCACGAGGATGACCGAGATGTTGTCGCGCCCGCCATTCTGGTTGGCGAGCTCGATCAGGTCGGCGGCGGCGACGGCCAGATCGCTGCGCTTTTCGTCGACGACCGTGTGGATCACCTCCGGGTCGACCATGTCGGTCAGCCCGTCCGAGCAGAGCAGGTAGATGTCGTTGGCTTCCATCCGGTATTCGGCGATATCGGTCGGCACGATGGCCTCGATGCCCAATGCGCGCGTGACCAGATTCTTGTTGAGCGAATATCGTGCCTGCTCGGGAGTCAGCACGCCGCTGTCGATCTGCTCCTGCAGCAGCGAGTGGTCGTGCGTCAGCTGCTCGAACTTCTCGCCGCGCAGCCGATAGCAGCGCGAGTCGCCGATATGGCCGATCGACACCCGGTTGCCGCAGAACACCGCGGCGACGATCGTCGTGCCCATGCCGGCGCACTCCGGACGCGCCTGCGCCGCCTCGTAGATGCCCTTGTTGGCGGCGGCGATCTGTTGCTGCAGCAGCAGCGCGCCGTGCGTGAGTCCGCTCTGGATGTCGACCTTGGACAGTTCGCGGCCGGATTTCAATTCCGGCATCATGCCGTTGGACACGACGTTGACGGCGATGCCGCTCGCCACTTCGCCGGCGCTGTAGCCGCCCATGCCGTCCGCGAGCACCGCGATGCCGGCGTCGGCGTCCGCGAAGATCGTGTCCTCGTTGTGCGCGCGGACCATGCCCGGATGGGACAGGCTCGCGATGTCGAGGGGCGTGGGTTCGTTCATGGGCAGCGGGCTTGGCGATGCGGCGTTTTCAGCCCGCGAGTGTAGCGGCATGTGCCGGCGCCGCGCGAGCGCTTCGTCACTGGGCGCCTGCCGGTTCGCGCGCTTCTTTTGCCACCGCGCCCCCGTCAGGACGATCACCACGCCGATAATCGCCCCCGCCCATTCGAGCCACGCTGCATTGGCCTTGATCCAGGGCGCAACGGCCACGTCCTCGACCAGCATCTTGCCGGCAATCCAGCCCAGCAGTCCGCCGCCGGCGAGGATGATCAACGGGAACCGTTCGATGAGTTTCAGGATGATCTGGCTTCCGGCGATGACCAGCGGAATGCTGACCAGCAGCCCGAACACCAGCAGCGGCACGCTGCCCTTGGCCGCCGCGGCGACGCCGAGCACGTTGTCCACGCTCATCACCAGGTCGGCGACGATGACCGTGCGCACCGCCGCCACCAGGCGATCGCTGGCCTTGATCGTCTGGTCGCCTTCGTCGTCCTCGGCGATCAGCTTGATGCCGATCCACAGCAGCAGCACGCCGCCGACGACCTTGAGCCACGGCAGCTCGAGCAGCGTGACCGCGAAGATCGTGAGGATGATGCGCAGCACGATGGCGCCGGCGGCGCCCCAGATGATGCCCCAGCGCCGCTGTTTCGGCGGCAGGTCGCGGCAGGCGAGCGCGATCACCACCGCGTTGTCGCCGGACAACAGGATGTTGATGTAGATGATCTGGAGCGCCGCCAGCCAGAACTGCGGCGTGAATGGATCCACGAGTCCCTACCTCCGTGCTTCGATTATTGTTGGAATGACCGGCGCGCCGCGGGAGCGCGCCGTCCGTCATGCCTTGAGCACCGACTTCAACAGCTTCCCCATTTCCGCCGGATTGCGCGTGACCGTGATTCCGCAGGCCTCCATGACCGCCAGCTTTTCCTGCGCGGTGCCCTTGCCGCCGGAGATGATCGCGCCGGCGTGGCCCATGCGCTTGCCCGGCGGCGCCGTCACGCCCGCGATGAATCCGACCACGGGTTTCTTCATGTGGTCCTTCACCCACAGCGCCGCGGCCTCTTCGTCGCCTCCGCCGATTTCGCCGATCATCACGACCGCATCCGTGTCGGGGTCGTCGTTGAACATCTTCATGATGTCGATGTGCTTCAGGCCGTTCACCGGATCGCCGCCGATGCCGACCGCCGTGGACTGGCCGAGCCCCAGCTCGGTGAGCTGGCCGACGGCCTCGTAGGTCAGCGTGCCGGAGCGCGACATGACGCCGATGCGGCCCCGCATGTGAATGTGGCCCGGCATGATGCCGATCTTGATTTCATCGGGCGTGATCACGCCAGGACAGTTGGGGCCGAGCAGCAGCGTCTTCTTTCCCTGCATCCGGTTGCGGGTGTCGATCATGTCGCGCACCGGGATGCCCTCGGTAATGCAGACGACCAGGTCGAGACCGGCGTCGACCGCTTCGTTGATCGCCTCCGCGGCGAAAGGCGGCGGCACGTAGATCACGGAGACCGTCGCGCCGGTCGCCTCCTTGGCTTCCTTCACCGTCCCGTAGATCGGGATCCCCTCGAAGTCCTCGCCGGCCTTCTTCGGGTTGACGCCGGCGACGAAGCAGTTGCGGCCATTCGCGTAGTCGCGGCACATGCGCGTGTGGAACTGGCCGGTCTTGCCGGTGATGCCCTGCGTGATGACCTTGGTGTTCTTGTTGACCAGTATCGACATTGCTATTGTTCCCTTCGCCGCCGGCGACCACTTTTTCGGCGGCTTCGGCCATGTTGTTCGCCGTGATGATCGGCAGCCCGGAGTCGGCGAGGATCTTCCTGCCCAATTCGTCGTTGGTGCCCTTCATGCGCACCACCAGCGGCACTTCGAGCGAGACCGCCTTGGACGCGGCAATGATGCCTTCGGCAATCGTGTCGCACTTCATGATGCCGCCGAAGATGTTGACCAGGATGGCCTTGAGGCCCGGGTTCCGGAGCATGATCTTGAACGCCTCGGTGACCTTTTCCGCGGTCGCGCCGCCGCCGACGTCGAGGAAGTTCGCGGGCTCGCCGCCGTAGAGCTTGATCGTGTCCATCGTCGCCATCGCGAGTCCCGCGCCGTTGACGAGGCAGCCGATGTTGCCGTCGAGCGAGATGTACGACAGGTCGAACTTCGACGCCGCGATCTCGGCCGGATCCTCCTCGTCGAGGTCGCGCATCTCGACGATCTCGGGATGCCGGAACAGCGCGTTGGAGTCGAAATTGAGCTTGGCGTCGAGCGCGATCACCGAGCCGTCGCCGGTGACGACCAGCGGGTTGATTTCCGCCAGCGACGCGTCGGTGTCGTGAAACGCCTTGTACAGTCCCTGCAACACGGTGCGCGCCTGCGCAACCGATCCATCAGGGACGCCGATCTTCCTTGCGACGCCGTCCGCCTGCGCGTCGGTCAGCCCGGTGACCGGGTCGATGAAGATCGTGTGGATCTTCTCGGGCGTCTTCGCGGCGACGGCCTCGATGTCCATGCCGCCCTCGGAACTGGCCATCAGCGCGACGCGCTGCGTGCCGCGGTCGACGACCATGCCGACGTAGAGTTCCTGCTTGATGTCCGCGCCTTCCTCCACCAGCAACCGGCGCACCTTCTGCCCGCCCGGGCCGGTCTGGTGCGTGACCAGCTGCATGCCGAGGATCTCGGTCGCGCGCTGCTTCACTTCGTCGAGCGACTTCGCGACCTTGACGCCGCCGCCCTTGCCGCGGCCGCCGGCGTGGATCTGCGCCTTGACGACCCACACCTTGCCGCCGAGCGACTGCGCGGCCTTGACGGCCTCGTCGACGGAAAACGCCGGAATGCCGCGCGGAACCGGCATGCCGAACCTGCGGAAGATCTCCTTGCCCTGATACTCGTGAATCTTCACTGTTGCTCCCGATTGAAATTGCCGGAGTTCACCGCTTGATGACGAGGCCTTGACCGGTGGGAAGCGGCATGACCCGGTATTGCCGCGCTTCGAACCACGGGATCCTCGGCGAGCTTCTGGGCGCGATACGCGCCGGCCCACTCGTAGTCGTCGAGAATGACGATGCCGCCCGGAACGATCCGGTCGAACAATGCGTCGAGCGCGGCAATCTCCGCCGGCGCCTGGTTGAGATCGATGTGCAGATAGGCGATGTCCTGCGGCGATTGGCCTTCGAACACATCCGGAATGTAGCCCTTGAAGATCTTCACCTGCGGATACGACTTGAACTTCTCCCGCACCCTCGCCTCGAGGCCGGGTCCATGTTCGGCCATCGCAGTGGTGCAGCATCCATTCCTCGTGCTCGAACAGGTCGTAGAGCCAGAAATTCTTGGGGAATTGCTCGCCGCCCAGGTAATCGACGACCGTCTTCACGCCGACGCCGGTGTAGGCGCCGCATTCGACGAAATCGCCGTCGAGCTGCACGCAGTGATAGGCCGCGCACGCCAGGATGTAGCGGCGCCAGATGATCGCCTTGTCGGCGTCGGTCTCGACATTGCTCTTCCAGGACTTGACGAACACTTCGTCGTCCAGCATCGGAATTGTTGCGGCACCACGTGAAGAAATTGTCGGCGAAATGGAACCCCGGTTCGACCAGTTCCGAAACGGCCTTGATGTGCTGGGCGACGAGTTCCGGATTGCGGGTCCCCCAGAACATCGGCATGAAATACCCCTTGACCGTGGTCAACGGCGGACTGCCGAGCTTCGGCAGCTGGAATCCCCGGGATGCCTTGGACTTAAAGAACGACATTGCGGGCGCCTCTGTTCATTCGCGATGCAGCCAGGATGCCGCAGTGACATTCAGGATCCGGGCGGATCGATGATTTGCCCGCGATACCACTTGGGGTAGTACTCGCGGACGGTATCGGTGGTGGTTTCCAGCGCGTGGCAATGGTCGAGCTGGAACGGCTTGCCGTCGCCTTCGTCCTCGCGCACGAGCCCGGCGAACGTCTGCACCGCCGCGGTGGGCAGGAAGGAAAGCATCTCGGTCAGGTGCGTGCAGCCCTGCACGCCGCCCACGACGTCGTGCAGGTGCTTGCGAAAGCCCTTGACCAGGTTGGCGCCGACCAGCTTCTGGTACGCCGGCCCGATGCGGTTGCAGGCGCCCGGATAGGGCATGCCGTCGGTGACGGCCTCGATGGCGTGGATCACGAACCTGCGGTCGATGGTGACGCGGACCCACATGTCGTGGACCGCCTCGCGCGCGGGGCGCACGCCGGTCAGCAGTTCGAAGTCGTGGTCCTTGGCGTCGACGATGTGCGCCTCGATGTCGAACAGCCCGTCGTCGCGGCGAAATCCGTCATAGGTCACCGCACGGCGGTGCAGCCGCTCGCGCGTCACGGTGGGCGTTGATAGCGGCATGGGCGGGAGGAATCGGAGGCGTGGGTTGCCGAAGTGTGGCGGGCAGCCCGTTGGCGAACGGCTAAAATGGCCCAAGAGCGACGATTTTACGCCGTGGCGACGATTCGCGGCAACCGGAGGGATTCCATGCAGTACGTCATCGCCCTCGACCAGGGGACAACCAGTTCGCGCGCCATCGTGTTCGATCGCGAGGGCGGCATTCGCGGCGTCGCGCAGCGGGAGTTCCGCCAGGTCTTCCCGCAGCCCGGCTGGGTGGAGCACGACGCCGACCGAAATCTGGGCGAGCCAGTCCGGCGTGCTGCACGAGGCGCTGGCCATGGCGCGGCGCGGGCGCGCGGGACATCGCGGCCATCGGCATCACCAACCAGCGGGAAACCACGGTGGTCTGGGAGCGCGCCACCGGCCGGCCCATCGCCAACGCGATCGTCTGGCAGGACCGGCGCACGGCATCGCTGTGCGACGAACTTCGCGCGGCGGGCCACGCGCCGTTGTTCGCGCGCAAGACCGGGCTCGTGCTCGACGCGTATTTTTCCGGCACCAAGGTCCGCTGGCTGCTGGACAACGTCGACGGCGCGCGGGCGCGCGCCGAACGCGGCGAACTGGCGTTCGGGACCATCGACTCGTGGCTCATCTGGAACCTCACCGGCGGCCGCGTGCATTGCACCGACCCGTCCAACGCGAGCCGCACGCTGCTGTTCGACATTCACGCCGGCGAATGGGACGACGAATTGCTGGCGCTGCTCGACGTGCCGCGCGCGTTGCTGCCGCAGGTGGTCCCGTCGAGCGGCGTGTGCGCCAGCGCTTCCATCGACGGCGTGGACATCCCGATTGCCGGCATCGCCGGCGACCAGCAGGCGGCGCTGTTCGGGCAGGCCTGTCTTGCCCCCGGGCATGGCCAAGAATACCTACGGCACCGGCTGCTTCCTGCTGCTCAACACCGGCAAGCGAGGCCGTGGCGTCGCGCAACAACCTGCTGACGACCATCGCGTGGCAGCGCGGCGGCGTCACCGACTACGCGCTGGAAGGCAGCGTGTTCATCGGCGGCGCGGTCGTGCAGTGGCTGCGCGACGGCCTGAAGATCATCCGCACATCCGCCGACGTCGACATGCTCGCGCGCAGCGTTCCGGACAACGGCGGCGTCTATCTGGTGCCGGCATTCGCGGGCCTCGGCGCGCCGCATTGGGATGCCTATGCGCGCGGCGCGATATTCGGCCTGACGCGCGGCGCGTCCGGAGGGCACATCGCGCGCGCCGCGCTCGAGGCCATCGCCTTCCAGAGCGCCGACGTGCTCGCCGCGATGGAAAAGGATGCCGGCATCACGCTGACGGAACTTCGCGTGGACGGCGGCGCAACGGCCAACGACCTGCTGCTGCAGTTCCAGGCCGACATCCTGGGCGTGCCCGTCGTGCGCTCGCGGGTGCGCGAGACGACGGCGCTCGGCGCCGCCTACCTGGCCGGGCTCGCCGTCGGCTACTGGAAAAGCGACGCGGATATCTCTTCGCATTGGCAGGTCGATCGCCGCTTCGAACCCGCGATGCCGCGCGAACGCGCCGCAGCGTTGCGCGCGGAATGGGAAAGGGCCGTGTCGCGCGCGAAGGCGTGGGCGCAGCCTTGAGCCCTGGCAAGTGGCGCCTTTGCCGATGACCGCGACGGAGCCCGGCGACGACGGCTCGACCGCGCTGAGTCAACGCCTGATCGAAGCGGGTCATCGCCTCGAGGACGCCGGCGACGTCCTCGCCGCATTGGGGAAATATGATGAGGCGGTCGCCGCCGCGCCATCGCTCATGCGCGCGCATCTCAACCGGGGAAATGCGCTGCAGCGGCTGGGGCGGACGAACGAAGCGATCGCGGCGCTCGAGGCCGCGTTGCGCATCGACCCCGCCTGCGCGCCTTGCCGTTTCAACCTCGGCAATGTGCACGTCGCCGCCGGCGACATTGCCGCCGCGGAACGCGAATTCAAGGCGGCATTGGCGCTCGATCCGGCGATGGCCGAAGCCGCGATCGCGCTGGCCAACGCGCTCGAATCGCAGCAGCGTCCGCTGGAGGCCGAGCAGCAATTGCGCGGCCTGCTGGCCGCCACGCCGGACTGCGCGCCCGCCGCGTACAACCTGGGGCTTCTGCTTCTGGCCCGCGATGAATTCGATTCCGCCGAAGCGATGTTCCGCTCGTGCCTCGAGGCGGATCCGAAGTTCCTCGGCGCGTACACGGCCCTCGGGAACCTGATCCGGAACGCGGGCCGCTCCAGGGACGCGGAACATTGGTACCGGCAAGCGCTCGCCATCGATCCGCTCGCGCAGGAGGCGTGGAGCGCGATGCTCCTCTCGTTCAACAACCGCGACGACCTGAGCGCGCAGGACGTCCTGGCCGAGCACCTGCGTTTCGGCGCTGCGTTTCCGCCGCGTTCGACGGCGTTCAATGCCGGCCATGGCGCGGATCGCAGACGCGCATGCCCGGATACGCGTGGGCTACCTGTCGGGCGATTTCATCCAGCATCCGGTCGCGCTGTTCCTGCGCCCGGTCCTCATGCATCACGATCGCGCGCGATTCGAAGTGTTCTGCTATTCCAACAATGCCAGGGAAGACGGCATGACGCGGGACCTGCGTTCGCGCGTCGACCACTGGCGCAACATCGCGGGCCAGGACGACAGCGCCGCCGCCGGACGATCCGCGACGACGACCTCGACATCCTCATCGACCTTTCCGGCCACGCGGCGCGTTCGCGCATCCTCCTTTTCAATCAGCGCTGCGCGCCGGTGCAGGCAACCTGGCTGGGTTACCTCAATACCACCGGCCTGCGTTACCGTCGACTTCCGGATTTGCGACCGTCACACCGATCCTTTGGGAACGGCCGAGGCGTTCAACACGGAAGCGTTGCTGCGGCTGCCCGACAGCCAATGGTGCTACCTGCCGGTGTTCGACGTGCCGAGCGCGCCTGCGCGCGAACCCCGCTCGCCGGAACGCGTCGTATTCGGATCGTTCAATCACGCGTCGAAGATGAGCGACCGCTGCATCGACCTTTGGTGCCGCGTGCTGCACGCGGTGCCCGGTTCGGTGATCCGGGTCTTCGCGGTGCCGCCCGGGCAGGCGACGACGGCGCTCAGGCAGCGTTTCGAACGGCAAGGCATCGATGGCGGCCGGGTCGCTCTCCATCCGCGCTCCAGCATCGACGCCTACTTCGCCGCGATCGGCGATGTCGATATCGCGCTGGACACGTTTCCCTACAACGGCGGCACAACCACCCTGGACGTGCTCTGGATGCAAGTGCCGCTGGTGGCGCTGGCGGGCGACCGTCCTGCGGCGCGCTCGGGCGTCAGCATCCTTTCCACGCTCGGTCTGCCCGAGTTGATCGCCGCCAGCGACGACGACTATGTCGCCACCAACGTCCGGCTGGCCACGGACGGACCATGGCGCGACGAACTGCGCGCATCGCTGCGGGCCCGGATGCAGGCGTCGCCGCTGATGGACGCCCGCGCGTTTCGTCCGCGGATTCGAGGACGGCATCCGCCGGATGCTCGGCAGCTGAGGGCCAGCTGAGGGCCAACTGAGGGCCAACTGAGGGCCCGCGGCGCGACCGTCCAGGGGGTTGCGCCCGGCCGAATAGGTGCATATACTCGCAATTACGTGCATATGCCCTTAATGGAAGCCGCGATGCCTGATGCCCGCGCCCGACCCCAAGCTTTCGCCGCGCCCTGCGCCTGCTCGCGGCTGCGCCGGGCCGCGCGCGCCGTCACGCAGCTGTACGACGACGCGCTGGAACCCGTGGGCCTGCGCGTGACGCAACTCTCGCTGCTGCGCACGCTGCAGCGGCAGGGCACGCTCACGATCGGCGAGCTCGCCGTCAGGAACCTTCTCGACCGCACGGCGCTGTCGCGCAATCTCGACCCGCTGGTCTAGCGCAAGCTGGTGACCATCGTCCCGGGGCGCGACGCGCGGAAACGCGAAGTCACGCTGACGCGGCAGGGCGTCGCGGCGCTCGCCGCCGCCGCGCCGCACTGGGAACGCGCGCAGCGCGAAGTCACGCGGCGCGTCGGCCGCGAACGTCTCGACGGACTCTACGAGGTCCTGCGCGACATGGAAGCGCTGCACCCGACACCCGCCGCTACGGCCTGATCCGCTCATTCGCAAGGAATTTCGTATGTCCAAGCCCGATTGGCGTTCTCCCAACGTTGTCCTGATTTGCGGTGGAATAATCCTGACCATCGCCATGGGCATTCGCCACGGCTTCGGCCTCTTCCTGCAGCCGATCTCGCACGACTTGGGATGGGGCCGCGAGACCTTTGCACTGGCGATCGCCGTGCAGAATCTCGTGTGGGGCGCGACGCAGCCGTTCGTGGGAATGGTCTCCGACAAGTACGGCGCGGCGCGAGTCGTGATGGCCGGAGCGGCGCTGTACGCGCTCGGGCTGGTCGCGATGGCGAACTCGCACTCGCCATTCGTGTTCGTCCTGACCTCCGGCGTACTGCTGGGCATCGGCCTGTCCGGCGTCACGTTCAGCGTCATCTCGGGCGTGCTCGGACGCAGTTTCCCGCCGGAAAAGCGGAGCATGGCGCTCGGCATCTCCGCGGCCGCAGGTTCGTTCGGCCAGTTTGCGATGTTGCCGGTGACGCAGTGGCTCCTCGCCCACGTGGGTTGGTACGGCGCCCTGCTGGCCATGGGCGCGATCGCCTTGTGCATGGCGCCGATGGCCGCGGCGCTGATCGAGCGACGCGGCGCGCAGCATCACGCGTTCATCCAGTCCGCGGGACAGGCGATGCGCGAGGCGCTCGGACACCGCGGCTTCATGCTGCTCACCGCCGGATTTTTCGTCTGCGGCTTCCAGGTCGTATTCCTCGCCGTGCACTTGCCCGCCTACCTGTCGGACAAGGGCATGCCGGCTCGCGTGGCGGTGACCGCGCTGGCGCTGATCGGCCTGTTCAACATCGTCGGCACCTACATCGCGGGATGGCTGGGCGGCCGGATGCCCAAGAAGTACATCCTGTCGGCGATCTACTTCGGACGCGCCGTCGTGTTCGCGCTGTTCTTCTGGATGCCTGATCAGCGAGGCCAGCGTGTACGCCTTTGCGGTGGCGCTGGGTTTCCTGTGGCTGTCGACGGTGCCTGTCACCAATGGCGTCGTCGCGCAGATCTTCGGCGTCCGCTACCTGGCGATGCTGTCGGGTTTCGCATTCTTCTCGCACCAGATCGGAAGCTTCCTGGGCGCGTGGCTCGGCGGCAAGGTGTACGACCTCACCGGAAACTACGATCTCGTCTGGTACCTGTCGATTGCGCTGGCGCTGGTGGCCGGCTTCATCAACCTTCCGATCGACGAGCGCGAGATCAGGCGGCCGGCATTGCGGACCGCCTAGGGGCGCTTGGCCCCGGCGGGCGGGAAGGCGTCCGCGGCGATCTGGTCGATCGCATCGGTGATGATCGTGTCCACGCCCCACCCCGCCAGTTCCGCCACGCGCGGCATATCGTTGGGCGTGTAGCAGCAGACGCGGAATCCGCCGCGGTGCGCTGCCTTCACGATTTCGGCGTTCAGCGCCTCGTGATTGGCATCGAGCGCCACGCAATCCAGCGCGCGCAGGCGGTCAAGCCAATCCGCGGGCAGTTCGTCCAGCAGCAGCGCGCGCGGCAACTGCGGCACCGCGTCGCGCGCGGCGACGAGCGACGCCTCGTCGAACGACGACAGCAGCGGCGGGACGTCGGCGTCGCGCCACAATGCCGCGGCGTCGAGTGCCACGGCGGCGCCGGTCTCGCGCTCGCGGCCGGGAGTGGCCTTGATCTCGATGTTGCAGGCGACGCCGTGCGCGCGAGCCCAGCGGGCGATGGACGCTAACGTGGGCAGCATTTCCCCCGCATATTTGGCCGAGTGCCACCCGCCCGCGTCGAGCCTCGTCAGTTCACGCCACGGCAGCGCGTCGGCGCGGCCGCGGCCGCTGGTCGTCCGCTCGAGCGTAGCGTCGTGCAGGAGGAAGGCGACATTGTCCGCCGTGAGCTTCACGTCGAACTCCACCATGCCGTAGCCGTGCGCGTGTCCGACCCGCATCGCCGTCAGCGTGTTCTCCGGCGCCAGCTTGCCGGCGCCGCGATGCGCGCACAGCCGGGGATAGGGCCAGGGTGGGAGAGTCGCCATGATCACCTTATGCGGGCACCGGTGGCGGTGTCGAACAGGAACACCGTCGACGGGTCCGCGGCCAGGTGCAACGTCGATCCCAACTCGGGATGGACGCCGTGCGGCAGCCGCGCGATGATCGTCGTCGCGCCGTGGCCGATGTGCAGCAGCGTGTCGGCGCCCAGCTGCTCGACCATCTCGACCGTGCCCGAGACCATCGCGTCGTCCGGGCCGGCCAGCCGCAGGTGCTCGGGACGGATGCCGACGGTCACGGCCCGGCCCGCCTCGGTCCCGCCGATCGCGGCGGTGGCCGTGCCGCCCGCGAGCAGCGAAAAACCCCAGCCGCCGACGGCCCTGGCCTCCATGAAATTCATCGCCGGCGAGCCGATGAAGCCGGCCACGAACAGCGTCGCCGGGTTCTGGTAGACCTCCATCGGCGTGCCGATCTGCTCCGCGCGGCCGGCGTTCATCACGATCATCCGCTGGGCCAGCGTCATCGCCTCGACCTGGTCGTGCGTGACGTACAGGCTGGTGGTGCCCAGGCGCCGGTGCAGCTTCTGGATC
Source organism: uncultured beta proteobacterium (assembly GCA_963834045.1). Taxonomy (GTDB): domain Bacteria; phylum Pseudomonadota; class Gammaproteobacteria; order Burkholderiales; family Casimicrobiaceae; genus VBCG01. The sequence continues at coordinate 49,907 of CAWIAK010000003.1, forward strand.
TCGAAGCGCATCTGCACGCGCAGCTTGGCGTCGAGGTTGGACAGCGGCTCGTCGAACAGGAACACGGCCGGCTCGCGCACGATCGCGCGGCCCATCGCGACGCGCTGGCGCTGGCCACCGGAGAGCGCGCGCGGCTTGCGCTCGAGCAGCGGACCCAGTTCGAGGATTTCCGCCGCGCGGTCGACGCGGGCCTTGATGTCGTCCTTCGTGAAGCCGCGGATCTTGAGGCCGTAGGCCATGTTCTCGAACACGCTCATGTGCGGATAGAGCGCGTAGTTCTGGAACACCATCGCGATGTCGCGGTCCTTGGGCTCCAGCTTGTTGACGACGCGGTCGCCGATGACGATCTCGCCTGCGGTAATGCTCTCGAGGCCCGCGACCATGCGCAGCAACGTCGACTTGCCGCAGCCGGACGGCCCGACCATCACGATGAACTCGCCGTCGGCCACGTCGGCGCTGATGCCGTGGATGACCTCGAGGTCCCCGTAGCTCTTGCGCACGTCGCGGATGTCCACTTTCGCCATCGTTATCTCACTTTTCGCTCATTTTTCCGTGTCCACCAGGCCCTTGACGAACCAGCGCTGCATCAGCACCACGACCAGCGCCGGCGGCAACATCGCGAGAAGCGCGGTCGCCATCACCAGGTTCCACTCGGTGGCCGCATCGCCTCCGGTGATCATCCGCTTGATGCCGATCACCGTCGTGTACATCGCCTCGTCCGTGGTCACCAGCAGCGGCCACAGGTACTGGTTCCAGCCGTAGAGGAACGTGATGACGAACAGCGCGGCGATGTTGGTCCGCGACAGCGGGATCACGACGTCCCACAGGAACCGCAGCGGCCCCGCGCCGTCGATGCGCGCCGCCTCGGCCAGCTCGTCGGGAATGGTCAGGAAGAACTGGCGGAACAGGAAGGTCGCGGTCGCGGAGGCGATCAGCGGCAACGTAAGGCCGGCGTACGTGTTGATCATCCCGAGGTCGGCGACGACCTTGTAGGTGGGCAGGATCCGCACCTCCACGGGCAGCATCAGCGTGACGAAGATCATCCAGAAGAAGAACGCGCGAAGCGGAAAGCGGAAATAGACGATCGCGAACGCGGAGATCAGCGAGATCGCGATCTTGCCGACGGCGATCACCAGCGCGCTGACGAGGCTGTTGAACATCATCCGGCTCACCGGCGCGGACGACCCTCGCGCCGAGCCGTGGGCCAGCACCTGCGAATAGTTCTCCAGCATCTGGTTGCCCGGAACAAGCGACATCGGCGCCTCCTGCGCCTGCTCCGGCGTGACGCGTCGACGCGACGAACGCCACGTACAGCGGAAACGCGACGCAGCGCGACCCCGATGACAAGGATCAGGTGCGTGAGAAACGTCAGCAGCGGGCGGTTCTCGACCATCAGTACTGGACCTTGCGCTCGACGAACCGGAACTGCACGAACGTCAGCGCGATCAGGATCACCATCAGCACCACCGACTGCGCCGACGAACCGCCGAGGTCCAGTCCCTTGAATCCATCGTGGTAGATCTTGTACACGAGGATGGTCGTCGCCTTGCCCGGTCCGCCGCCGGTCGCCGCGTCGATGATGCCGAAGGTGTCGATGAACACATAGACGACGTTGACGACGACCAGGAAGAACGTGGTCGGCGACAGCAGCGGGAAGACGATCGTGACGAAACGCCTGACCGGGCCCGCGCCGTCGATCGCGGCAGCCTCGATCAGCGACTTCGGGATCGACTGCAGACCCGCGAGGAAGAACAGGAAGTTGTACGAGATCTGCTTCCACACCGCGGCGATGACGACCAGCACCAGCGCATCGTTGTCGTTGAGAAGGGGGTTCCAGTCGACGCCGAGGGCGTGCAGCCAGTGCGCGACGATGCCGAGCGTCGGGCTGAACAGGAACAGCCACAGCACGGCCGCGACCGCCGGCGCGACCGCATACGGCCAGATCAGCAGCGTCTTGTACGCGTGCGCGCCGCGAAGGACGCGATCGGCGAGCACGGCGAGGACCAGCGAGATCGACAGTCCCAGCCCGGTGACCAGCAGCGAGAAGACCGCGGTGACGCGGAACGACGCCAGGTACTCTTCGTCGTGGAAGAGCTCGCTGAAATTGTCGTAGCCGACGAACTCGCTGCTCGCGCCGAACGCATCCTCGAGCAACAGCGACTGGTAGAGCGTCTGGAACGCCGGCCAGAAGAAGAACACGACCGTGATCGCGATCTGCGGCGCGACCAGCGCGTAGGGCAGCCAGCGGGACTCGAAGCGGACTCGCTTTTCCATGACAGGGACGGCGGCGGCGTGCGGTGTGTGGCGAAGCTTAGCCGATTGGCGGAAAAAAGGCGCCCGGCCGCGATGGCCGGACGCCTCTGTCCGCAGCCGATCGTAAGCGTCAGCCCTTTTGCGCCTTGGCGAACTTCTCGATCAGTTCATTGCCCTTCTTGGCACCGGCTTCGACCGCCTCCTTCGCGGTCTTCTTGCCGGCAAGCGCCGCCTCGAACTCTTCCTGGATGGCGTCGCGGACCTGCACGAAGTTGCCGATGCGCACGCCACGCGAGTTCTTGGTCGTCTTGACGATCATCTGCTCGACCGAGACATTGGTGCCGGGGTTCTTCTCGTAGAAGCCCGACTTCTTGGTGATCTCGTAGGCCGCCATCGTGATCGGCAGGTAGCCGGTTTCCTGGTGCCACTGCGCCTGGATCTCCGGCGACGACAGGAACGTGAAGAACTTGGCGATGCCCTTGTACTCCTCGGGTTTCTTGCCGTTCATCACCCACAGCGAGGCGCCGCCGATGATCGTGTTCTGCGGCGCGCCCGGGGCGTCGGGGTAGTACGGAATCGTCGAGATGCCGAACGCGAACTTGGCGTTGCGCTTGATGTTCGCGTACGCGGCCGAACTCGACGTCAGCATCGCGCATTCGCCGCTGGCGAACTTGGATTCGGCCTCGTTGGTGCGGCCGCCATAGGTGAAGTAGCCCTTCTTCGACCATTCGACGAGATTCTCGATGTGCTTGATCTGCAGCGGATTGACGATCAGCAGCTTCGGATTGTTGCCGGCGAAGCCGTTCTGCTCGGACGCGAACGGCATGTCGTGCCACGCGCTGAACGTCTCGTACTGCACCCAGGACGGCCAACCCGTCGTGTAGCTGCACTTCTCGCCCGAGACCTTGAGCTTCGCAGCCGCCGCCATCACTGCCGGCCACGTCTTCGGCGGCATGTTCGGGTCGATGCCCGCCTTCACGAAGGCGTCCTTGTTGAAATAGAACACCGGCGTCGAGCTGTTGAACGGGAACGACAGCATCTGCCCCGAAGGCGTCGAGTAGTAGCCGGCGACCGCGGGAACGTAATTCTTCGGATCGAACTTCTCGCCCGCCTGCGCCATCACTTCATAGACCGGCTTGATCGCCTTGCCCGACGCCATCATCGTCGCCGTGCCGACCTCGAACACCTGGACCAAGTGCGGCGGATTGCCGGCGCGCGTCGCGGCGACCGTGGCCGCCATCGATTCCGGATACGTGCCCTTGAACACCGGCACGATCTTGTAGTCCTTCTGGCTCTCGTTGAACCGCTTCGCGAGGTCGCCGACGCGATCGCCCAGGGCGCCGGTCATCGAGTGCCAGAACTGGATCTCGGTCTGCGCGCTGGCGGTCATGGCGACGCCAAAGAGCGTGGCGGCCAGCGCAGCGCGCGCGAAGCCGGAAAGTGCGTACTTCATGGAGCCTCCTCGTGAATCGTCGGATGGGCGAAACCGGGCAGTCTGCCTCTTGTGGGTGACGATTCTATGTCAAATGTGACAACCGCGGCAGTGTGCGCGTGAGGCGACGGCCCTAGTCGGAGTGCGCGGGCTGCGGCAGCGGGGCCACGCCCGGCGCGTGGGCAGCGCCGGGAGCCACATCGTGCGTATGCCCGGCGAGCAGCGTGTAGGCGGTCGGCACGACGAACAGCGTCAGGAAGGTCCCGAACGTCATGCCGCCGACGATGACCCAGCCGATCTGCGTGCGCGACTCCGCGCCCGCGCCGGTGGCCAGCGCCAGCGGCAGCGCGCCCAGCACCATCGCGCCGGTGGTCATCAGGATCGGGCGCAGGCGCATCGTCGCGGCGTCGACCACCGCCTGCAGCATCGGCTCGCCCTTGTCCCGCAGCTGGTTCGAGAATTCGACGATCAGGATGCCGTGCTTGGTGATGAGCCCGACCAGCGTCACCAGACCCACCTGGCTGTAGATGTTGAGCGTGCCGCCGGCCAGCCACAGCGTGAACAGCGCGCCGGTCATCGACAACGGCACCGACAGCATGATCACGAACGGATTGATGAAGCTCTCGAATTGCGCCGACAGGACCAGGTAGATGAACGCCAACGCCAGCACGAACGTGAAGTAGATTTCGGCGCCCGACTTCTTGAATTCGCGCGATTGCCCGTCGAAGTCGGTCTGCGCCGTGTTGGGCAGCGCGACCTTCGCCGCCGCCGTCATGGCGTCGAGGGCCTCGCCCACCGCGTAGCCGGGCGCCAGCGTGCCGGTGATCTTGACCGCGCGCAGGCGGTTGAAGTGATTGAGCGACTGCGGCGCCACGCCCTCGCGCACGTCGACCAGGTTGGAAAGCTGCACCATGCTGCCGTCGCGCGCCCGGACATAGGCATCGCTGATGTCCGCGGGCGTGGTGCGATCGAGCGGCGCGACCTGCACGATCACGTCGTATTGCTCGCCCTCGCGCTTGAACCGCGTCACCTGCCGGCCGCCGAGCATCGTCTCGAGCGTGCGGCCGACGGTTTCCACGGCGACGCCGATGTCCGAAAGCTTGTCGCGGTTGATCGCGACCCGCACCTCGGGCGTGTTGAGCCGCAGGTCGGTCTGCAGGTTCTGCACGCCCGGATACTTGCGCACCTCCTCCAGGTAACGGTCGACGGTCCGCTGCAGCTCGGCGTAAGGCACCTGCGACATCACGACGAATTCGACCGGCGTGGAGCGGAACGACTGTCCGAGCGACGGGGGATTGATGGGGAAGGCGATGGCGCCGGGGATCGACGCGAGCTTGGGCCGCATCTCGTCGGTGATCTGCTGCTGCTTCTTCTTGCGCTCCTCCCAGGGCTTCAGCCGCAAAATCGCGTTGCCGTCGACGACCGTCGGAAAGCCCTGGATCGACGTGAACGCGCCGGCCTCGGGAACCTGCGCGTAGAACTCCTCGATCGGGCGGATCTGGTCCGCGACGTAGGACGGCGTCGAGCCCTGCGGTGCCGTGACGAGGCCGAACACGACGCCCCGGTCTTCCGTCGGCGCGAGCTCGGCCTTGAGCAGCGTGAAGAACAGCACGCCCAGTCCCAGGACGACCACCCATACCAGCGCCACCAGCCAGCGCGCATGCAGCGCCGCGGTGAGCGCGCGCCGGTAGCCGTTGGTGAGCGCGTTGATCCAGCCTTCGATGGTGTTGTAGATCCACGAATGCCGCTCCTGGTGCTTGAGCAGCAGCGAGCACATCATCGGCGACAGCGTCAGCGCGATGAAGCCGGAAACCATCACGGCGCCCGCCAGCGTGAGCGCGAACTCGATGAACAGCCGGCCCGGTGCGCCCGGTGGCGAAGGCCAGCGGCGCGAACACCGATGCGAGCGTCAGCGTCATCGCGATGATCGCGAAGCCGATTTCCCGCGCGCCCTGGATGGCCGCCTCCTTGCGCGGCATGCCGGCCTCGACATGGCGGAAGATGTTCTCGAGCATGACGATGGCGTCGTCCACCACCAGGCCGATCGCCAGCACGATGGCCAGCAGCGACAGCGTGTTGATGGTGAAGCCGAACGCATACATGATCCCGAACGTGCCGATCAGCGACACGGGAATCGTGATGAGCGGGATCAGCGTCGCGCGCAGGCTGCGCAGGAAGAAGTAGATGACGAGCACGACGAGCAGGATGGCCTCGCCGATCGTCTCGAACACCGACTTGATCGAGCGGTCGATGAACACCGATGTGTCGTAGGCGACGATGAGCTTCATGCCGGGCGGCAGCCCCGGATTGATCTTGTCCACCTCGGCGCGGACCGCGTTCGACAGTTCCAGCGGATTCGACACCGCCTGCTTGATGACGCCGATGTTGAGCGACGACTTGCCGTTGTAGCGCGAGATGACGCGCTCGTCGATCGGACCGATCGCCGCGGATCCGACATCGCGGATGCGCACCGGATAGCCGCCGACGTTGGCGATGATGATGTTGCTGAACTGCTCGGGCGTGCGCGTGTCGGTCTCCGCGACCACCGTGAACTCGCGCGCCGTGGACTCGATGCGGCCCGCCGGAATCTCCGCGTTCTGCTTGCGGATGGCGTCCTCGACGTCCTGCACCGTCAGCTTGTAGGCGGCCAGCCGCGTGCGGTCCAGGTTGATGCGCATGGACACCTGGCGCTCGCCGAAGACGCGCACGTCGGCCGCGCCGGGCAGCACCGACAGCCGCGGCTGCACGTAGCGCTTGACGTAGTCGGAGGCCTCGAGCGTCGACAGCGTGCCGGCCTGCACCGCGATGTAGATGATCGGATTGGAGTCCGCCTCGACCTTGGAGATGATCGGCTCGTCGATCGTGTCCGGAAGCTTGCCGCGCGCCCGCGCCACCTTGTCGCGAACGTCGGCCGCGGCGGAGTCGGGGTCGCGCTTCAGCGTGAAGCGGACATTGATGCGCGACGTCTCCGACGCGGCTCTGCGACGTCATCACCTCGACGCCCTCGATGCCGGCCAGCGAATCCTCGAGCGGCTTGGTGACCTGCGACTCGACCACTTCGGCGGATGCCCCGCGGTAGGTCACCGCAACGCTGACGACGGGCTCGTCGATGCGCGGGTACTCGCGCACCGACAGCCGCGTGTACGAAATGAGACCGACCAGCACGATGATCAGCGACAGGACCGTCGCGAAGACGGGGCGCTTGATGCAGATTTCAGGGAGCATCATGGCCGGATCTCCACGCGCTCAGGACTTGGACGCCGGCGGCGGCGCATCGGCCTTGCCGGGCGCGGCATTGGCCGGCGCGATGACCGACGTGCCGCCGCCCGCGGGCGCCATGCGGCGGCGCGGCGGCCGTGGAACTGCGCCGACGCCGGTTCCGCGCCGGCGATGCTGACCGGCGCGCCATCGCGCAGCTTCAACTGGCCCGCCGTCACGACGACGTCGTCCTTGTCGAGCGCCGTTCAGGATCTCGACCTTGGCAGTCCCTGCGCTGTCCCACCTCCACCTTCGCGCGCACCGCCTTGCCGTCGACGATGCGGTAGACGAACTGCTGGTCGCCCTGCGGCACCAGCGCCTGCTCCGGCAGCACCAGCGCGTCCTGCGCGTCGCGCGTGATGAGCCGCACGCGCGCGAACATTCCCGGGCGCAGGCTGGTGTCGGGATTGCGCACCATCGCGCGGATCACCACCGAGCGGCCGGCCGCGTCGATCAGCGGATTGACCGCGAACACCTTGCCCTCGAACGTCCTGCCGGGCAGCGCATCGAGCTGCACCTGCAGCGGCTGGCCGACCTTGACCTGCCGCATGTAGACCTCGGGCACGCGGAAGTCGACCTTGAGCGGGTCGATCGATTCGAGATTGACGAGATCGGCGCCTTCCTTCACGTAGTCGCCGATCGACACCGAGCGCAGGCCGATGACGCCGGAAAATGGCGCGCGCAGGTCCATCTTCGCGAGCTTGGCCTCGGCCAACTGCGCCGATGCTTCCGCCACCTTGTAGTTGTTCTCCGCTTCGTCCTTGGCCTGACCCGAAATGAAGTTGCTCTTGGCCAGGTCGACGGCGCGATCCCACTTGGTCTTGGCCAGCACGAGGTTGGCGCGCGCCTGCTGCGCTTCGGCCTGCGGCACCGCAGGATCCAGCCGGACGAGCATCGCGCCCTTCGCGACGGGTTGTCCTTCCTGGAACGCAATGGTGCTGATCCGGCCGGCCACTTCCGGCCGCAGCGTGACCGATTCGTCGGAGCGCAGGCTGCCGACGGCGGTGATCGTTTGCGGCAGCGACGCGGTGGCCACCTTGACGGCCTCGACGGTGATGTTGCCCGCACCGGGCGCGGGCGGACTTCCGCCCTTGGCCGACGCCTGGCCGGGTCCGCCACCGGCGGCGACTTGCCCTGCCGGTGCGACGCTCTTGGTCCCATACCAGTACGCGCCGCCCATGCCGGCCACGGCGAATGTCACCGCGGTGACCACTGCAACCACTTTTTTCATCTGCATCGAGTGTTTCGGTAGGAATTTGCCGTGGGGTCGAAGACTTGCGCCGCAAAAAGGCGCCGAATCAGGGCGATTTTAGCCAAGGCGCCCGCGGCACTCGGAACGGCAACGAAAAGGTGCGATTATGCGCCGCCATGCGTGCTGTCGCCAGACGCCCCTCATTTGCCCATGCGACCGGGGGATGCCTTGCTAGAATCGAACAGACAAGCAACTGACGGAGTCGTTCCAATATGCCTGCTGGCCCTGCCTTGCCGAACCGTGAGGTTCCGTTTCTGGTCCTGCGTCGTCCCCGCCTTGCTTGCGCTCGCCGCCGCAGCGATGTCCCTGCCGGCCGCCGCTCAAAGCTACCCGACTCGCCCCGTCAAGCTGGTCGTCCCGTTTCCTCCGGGCGGCTCCCTCGATATCACCGGGCGCCTGATCGCGCAGCGGCTGACCGAAGCGTGGGGCCAATCGGTGGTTGTAGAGAACAAGCCCGGCGCGGGCGGAAACATCGGCGCCGATTTCGTCGCCAAGTCCGCGCCGGATGGCTACACGATCCTGCTCGGCGCGCTGTCGACGCACGCCGTCAATCCCAGCCTGTACAAGACGATGCCGTATGACGCGGCAAAGGACTTCGCACCGATCACGCTCATCGCGATCACGCCCAACGTGCTGGTCGTCAATGCCAGTGCGCCGGTGAACAACGTGAAGGAGTTCATCGCCTGGACCAAGGCCAATCCCGGCAAGCTGTCGTTCGGATCCGGCAGCATCGGCAGCGGCGGTCACCTGGCCGGCGAACTGTACAAGGTCGAGACCGGCACCGATGCCGTCCACGTTCCATTCAAGGGCGGCGCGCCGGCAACGCAGGCGCTGCTGGCTGGCGACACGCAGTTCATGTTCGACAACCTCGCCAACGCGATGGCGCAGGTGAAGGCCGGCAAGTTGAAGGCGCTCGCGGTGACGACGGCGCAGCGTTCGCCGCTGGTGCCTGAATTGCCGACGATGGCGGAGGCCGGCCTGCCCGGCTTCGACATTTCGACGTGGTATGGATTCTTCGCCCCGGCCGGCACGCCGCCGGCGATCGTCGCCAAGTGGAGCGCCGATGTCGCGCGGATCCTGAATTCGCCCGACATGCGCGCCAAGATCGTCGCCGACGGCGCGGAGCCCGCGCCGGACACGCCGGAGCAGTTCGCGCAATTCATTTCGCGCGAGCTCGCCAAATACGCGCGGATCATCAAGGCGTCCGGCGCGAAGGTGGACTGACGAAGTTGGGCTGAGTCATTCACCGGTCGCCGCAAAACAGAACGAAATAGTCCCGATCCACGGGAATCATTTACCGGAGGCAATGATGAATTGCAGGTTGCATCGCCTGGTCTTGGCAGTTGTGTCCGCCGCTTTCGCCGTCGGCGTATCGGCGCAGCCGTATCCGACAAAGCCGATCCGCATCGTCGTTCCCTTTCCCGGCCGGCGGCACCACGGATGTGCTTGCTCGCGCGGCCGCGCAAAAACTTACGGAATCACTGGGGCAGGCGGCCGTCGTCGACAACCGTCCCGGCGCCGGCGGCAACATCGGCGCGGAACTCGTCGCCAAGTCGCCGCCCGACGGCTACACGCTGTTGATGGGAACAGTGGGCACGCACGCGATCAATCCGAGCCTCTACCCGAAGATGCCCTACGACCACGTGAAAGACTTCGCGCCGGTGATCCTTGTCGCCGGCGTCCCCAACGTGCTGGTGATCAATCCCGCTCTGCCGGTGAACTCGGTGCAGGAACTGATCGCGCTACGCCAAGGCGAATCCCGGCAAGCTCAATTTCGCGTCGTCGGGCAACGGGACGTCGATCCACCTGTCCGGCGAGCTCTTCAAGTCGATGGCGGGCGTGCAGATGACGCACGTCCCCTACAAGGGCAGCGCGCCGGCGCTGCAGGATCTGGTCGGCGGCCAGGTGCAGCTCATGTTCGACAATCTTCCGTCGTCGCTTGCGCTCATCAAGGCGGGCAAGTTGAAGGCGCTTGCCGTGACGAGTTCGTCGCGGGCCGCCGCGCTGCCCGATGTGCCCACGCTGGCCGAATCGGGCCTGCCGGGATTCGAGGCCTCGTCATGGTTCGGCCTGCTCGCGCCCGCGGGAACGCCGCAGCCGATCATCCTGAAGGTCAATGCCGACGTCGCGAAGTGGCTCGCCACGCCCGAGGCAAAGGAAAAGCTGCTCGCGCAGGGTGCGAACGCCGCCGGCGGTACGCCCGAGGACTTCGCGCGGCACATCGCCGCGGAAACCGCGAAATGGCAAAAAGTGGTGAAGGACTCGGGGGCGAAGATCGACTAGGTCCGACGCACGTCGCGCCACGCCGCCCAGACGACGGCGGCCCATCCGGCCAGGAACGCGACACCTCCAAGCGGGGTGATCATGCCCAGGGAACGCACGCCGGTCGCGGCAATGACGTAGAGGCTGCCCGCGAACAGCAGGATGCCGACGACGAACAGCCAGGCCGCCAGCTTGAAGCCTCGGCTGTGGGGAAAATGCAGCAGCAGGCTGCCGATCACCAGCAGCGCAATCGCGTGCCAGGCGTGATACTGGACCGCCGACTGCCACACCGCCGTCATCTGAGGGTCCAGATGCCCGCGAAGCGCATGGGCTCCAAACGCGCCGAGCGCCACCGCGGCGAACATGAAGATTCCCCCCATCACGAGGGCTAATCGCGCATTCATTTCCATTACAATTCCCGATCCCTTACTCTTCCGGCTCGGAATCATATCGTGCCCAACAGCGAGCCAACTGAGATGCCAATAGAGCGCCGTCATACCGGCAAGCGCATGTCGGACATCGTCGTCTTCGCGCCGGCGGGGGGACGCATCGCCTGGCTTGCCGGGCAGGTCGCGGCGGATCCCGCCGCCGACATCACCGGCCAAGCGCGGTCGGTGCTGGCGCAGATCGACGCGCTGCTGGCGGAAATCGGCAGCGACAAGACGCAGATCCTGTCGGCGACGATCTATCTGCCCGACATCAAGGATTTCGCGGCGATGAACGCCGTGTGGGACGCGTGGGTGCCGCAGGGACACACGCCGGCGCGCGCGACGGTCGAGGCCAGGCTCGCCAGTCCCGCCTACAAGATCGAAATCCAGGTCGTCGCGGCGGCGCCTGCCGCAGCGACCGCCGACTGAAGGCGAGTCGCGATGAGCAACCTTTCCGCGGACAAGCAGGCGCTGGTCGCCGCCACTGCGCGGCGCGACGTCGCCGCTGCCCCGTCCAGCGCCGCGACGCTGCCGGTGACGCGCGCGATGTTCGACGAATGGATGGTGCCGTGCTACGCGCCTGCGCCGTTCGTGCCGGTGCGCGGCGAAGGCTCGCGCGTCTGGGACCAGAGCGGCCGCATGTACATCGACTTCGCCAGCGGCGTCGCCGTCACCGCGCTCGGCCACTGCCATCCGGCGATGATCCGCGCGATCACCGACCAGGCGTGCACGCTGTGGCACGTTTCGAACTGGCTGACCAGCGAACCGGCGCTGCGTCTCGCCAAGCGGCTCATCGACAACACGTTCGCCGAGCGCGTGTTCTTCGCCAACTCCGGCGCGGAGGCCAACGAGGCCGCGCTGAAGCTCGCGCGCCGCTACGCGCACGACCGCGCAGGCGACAAGAAGATGCGCATCGTCTCCACGCTGAACAGCTTCCACGGCCGCACGCTGTTTACCGTCACCGCCGGCGGACAGGCCAAGTATGCGAGCGGCTTCGGGCCGAATCCCGCGGGCGTCACGCACATCCCCTACAACGACGTCGCGGCGCTGGAGCGTGAATTCGCCGAGCACGGCGCCGAAACCTGCGCCGTGATCCTCGAGCCGATGCAGGGCGAAGGCGGCATGCGTCCGGGCACGCCGGCGTTCCTGCAGGCCGCGCGCCGGCTGTGCACGGAACACGGCGCGCTGCTTATCTTGGACGAGATCCAGAGCGGAATGGGCCGCACCGGCACCCTCTTCTCGTACATGCAGAAAGGCATCGTCCCCGACATCCTGACCAGCGCCAAAGGCCTGGGCGGCGGCTTTCCCATCGGCGCGATGCTCACGACCACCGAGATCGCCGGCGCGTTCACAGTCGGCGTGCACGGCACGACCTATGGCGGCAATCCGTTGGCGTGCGCGGTGGCCGGCGCGGTCTTCGACGTGATCAACACCACCGAGGTGATGGACGGCGTCCGGGCGCGACATGCGCTGTTCATGGAAGGACTGAAGGCGATCAACGCGCGGCGGCGCGTGTTCTCCGACCTGCGCGGCGAAGGCGTGTGGATCGGCGGCGAACTCGAAGCGCCGTGGAAGGGCAAGGCCATGGATGTCGTGAAGGCCGCGGGCGATGCGGGACTCATGCTGCTCGTCGCGGGTCCCGACGTCATACGCATCGCGCCGTCGCTCGTCATCTCGCTCGACGAAATCCTCGAAGGCCTGACGCGGTTGGAAGCAGCGCTGAATCGCGCGCTGGTCTAGCGCCGGCCGCGGCGATGTTCTACATCCGTCCGATCGCGCGCGACGACGTCGAGGCCGTCCTCGCGTTGTCCGAGCGCACCGGCGCCGGACTCACCACGCTGCCCGCCAACCGCGAGCGGCTGGCGTCGCGCATCGAACGCTCGCTGGCGTCGTTCGCCGGCACCGCCGAGCGCGCCGACGCGTGCTACATGTTCGTGCTGATCGACAGCCGCAGCGGCAACGGGCCGCGCAAGCCACCACCCGGACCGCATCGTCGGCATCAGCGCCATCGAAGCGGCCGTGGGACTGAAGGAGCCTTTCTACAATTTTCACGTCGGCACGCTGGTCCACGCGTCGCGCGCGCTCGACGTGTACACGGTCGCGCCGACGCTGTTCCTCGCCAACGATCACACGGGCCACAGCGAGCTGTGTTCGCTGTTCCTCGACCAGGGGTTTCGCCAGGGCAAGAACGGCGTGCTGCTGGCGAAGAGCCGGCTCCTGTTCATCGCGGAGTTCAGGCAGCTCTTCTCGCCCAAGATCATCGCCGAGTTGCGCGGGCGGCTGACACCGGAGGGCAAGAGCCCGTTCTGGGAGGGCCTGGGCCGGCACTTTTTCGCCATGGAGTATTCGACGGCCGATTACCTGACCGGCATCGGGCAGAAGTCGTTCATCGCCGAATTGATGCCCAAGCACCCGGTCTACGTGAACCTTCTGCCGGCCGACGCGCGCGATGCGATCGGCGTCGTGCATGCGGACACCGTGCCGGCGCGCACGATGCTGGAACAGGAAGGCTTTCGCTATGAAGGCTACGTCGACATTTTCGACGCCGGGCCCACCGTCGAATGCTTTCGCGACGACATCCATGCGGTGCGGCAGTCGCTGGTGCTGCCGGTGACGCTCGAGGAAGAGGATCCGGTGCCGGACAGCCTGACCGACGACATGCTGTGGCTGGTCGCCAACCGCGACCTGCAGAACTTCCGCGTGCTGGTGACGACGGCGCCGTCGCGCACCGACCGCTTTCCGCTCAAACCCTACGCCGCGACGACGCTGGGCGTGGCCGAAGGCGACACCGTGCGCGCGGTGCCGCTCTCGCCCGCGGACCGCTGAACCGCGCACTCGCGATGCCCGAATTCAACTTCGACGGCATCCCCGGTCCGACGCACAATTACTCCGGACTGGCGACGGGAAACGTCGCATCCGAACACAACGCGGGGCTCGTCGCCAACCCGCGCGAAGCGGCGCTGCAGGGACTGGCCAAGATGCGCGCGTTGGCGGCGCGCGGATTTCCGCAGGCGGTTCTGCCGCCGCACGAGCGGCCTTTCCTTCCGGCGCTGCGCGCGTTGGGTTTTGCCGGAGACGACGCCGCGGTCTTGCGGCGCGCCGCGACGGAGGCGCCGGCGCTGCTGGCCGCCTGCTCGTCGGCCGCCGCGATGTGGGTCGCCAACGCGGCCACCGTCAGCCCATCGCCCGACACGGCCGACGGGCGCGTGCACTTCACGCCGGCGAATCTCGCGGCGCATTTCCATCGCTCGCTCGAAGCGCCGACGACCACGGCGGTCCTGCGCGCGATCTTTTCCGACGCCGCGCATTTCGCCGTGCACGATCCCTTGCCCGCCGCGCCGCAATTGGGCGACGAAGGCGCCGCCAACCACACGCGCTTCGCGCCGGATTCGACTGCGCCCGGCGTCGAATTCTTCGTCTATGGCAGGCACGGCTTCGGCGGCGGCATGGCGCCGACGCGATATCCGGCGCGCCAGACATCGGACGCCTTCGCCGCCATCGCGCGGCGGCATGGCCTGGCGCCGGCGCGAACGGTTTTCGCGCAACAGAATCCGGCAGCCATCGATGCCGGCGTATTTCACAATGATGTGATCAGCGTCGGCCAAGGTAGCGTGCTGTTCTGCCACGAGCGCGCTTACGTCGACCAGCACGCGGTGCTGGCGGACCTCGCCGCACGCGTCGGCCCGGCATTCACGCCGCTCGTCGTGCGCGAGCGCGACGTGAGCCTCGCGGACGCAGTCGCGACGTACCTCTTCAACAGCCAGTTGCTGGCCCGCCCCGACGGCCGCCTGCTGCTCGTCGCGCCGGCCGAGTGCCGCGAGAACGCACGCGTCGACGCGTGCCTGAATGCGCTCGTCGCAAGCGGCGGCCCCATTGCCGAAGTGTTGACGTTCGACTTGAAGCAGAGCATGAAGAACGGCGGCGGGCCCGCCTGCCTGAGGCTGCGCGTGGCGCTGTCGGACAAGGAGCGCGCCGCCGTGCGCGCAAACGTCTTTCTCGACGACCCGCTCGCGGCCGCGCTGGAGAAGTGGATTCGCGCCCACTATCGGGATCGTCTCGCGCCTTCCGACCTCGCGGACCCGCTGCTGCTCGACGAATCGCGGCGTGCGCTGGACGAACTGTCACGGCTGCTGCAATTGGGAAACGTGTATCCATTCCAGCGCCTCGGTCAGGCGTTTGATCCTCGTCAATGACCGCCCGCAATGCGAGGCAGACACTGGGGAACGCGAACGCGGCGGAGGAATCGTGTGCAGTACTGGCAGCGGCGGGCCGTTTGAGTTGTTCCGGAGCTACGCGCGGCTGATTCTTTGCGCATTGCCGTTGGCGGCCTGCCTGCCCGGTTGCAGCGACAGCGGGTCGCCGACTCCACAGGCGACTTTCCGAAACCTCGGCATCCTCTCCGGATACGCGTCGAGCCAGGCCAATGCCCTCTCGGCCGATGGACTCGTGGTCGCGGGAACGAGCGCGACGACGGCCGGCAATCGCCAGGCGTTTCGCTGGACCGCGCAGCAAGGCATCGTCGCGCCTCGGTTTTCTTTCCGGCGGCAGCTCCAGTTCGGCGACCGGGGCCTCGGCCGATGGCGCCGTGATCGTCGGCGACGGCGACGCGATCAATGGCAGCCCGCCGTTGTCGACCGCGGCCTTTCGCTGGACCGCCACAGAGGGAATGCAGCGCATCGCCGCGCTGCCGGGTTCCGTGCTGTGCTCTGCCGGCGACGTTTCCGGCGATGGCACCGTCGTGGCGGGTACCTGCCTGCAACCAGTCAATACGGCGTTTCGCTGGACGGGGGCCACGGGTCCCGTCGCATTGAGCCGTTTGGGTCCGGGCAGCAACTCGCAAGGCACCGCGTCGGCGATTTCACGGGACGGTTCGGTTATCGCGGGCGCCGGTCATCCGGTGCTCACGGGCGCGGCAATCTGGTTGGCCGACGGCAGCGCGACCGTTCTGGGCAAGCTTCCCGGCGACGTGGAAGGCATCGCGACGGCGGCTTCGCGCGACGGATCGGTCGTCACCGGCGTATCGACCGGAACTTCCGGAACTCCGCACGCATTCCGCTGGACCCGGCAAGGGGGCATGGTCGACTTGGGCAGCGGTCCCGGCGGCCTTCCCGGGACGTCCGCCACGTCGATATCGGACGACGGGCGCATCATCGTCGGCTGGTACGCATCGCAGTCGGGGGACGTCGCGCTGATGTGGGACGCGGACCAAGGCTGGCGGGCATTGGACGCCGGCCTGTCACTTGACTACGGGACACAGGTGCCGGGCTGGACATTGAACCGGGCCACGGCGATCTCCGGCGATGGCCGAACGATTGCGGGATTTGGCACGAATCCGCAGGGTCAGACCGAGGCTTGGGTCGTCATCCTGCCTGAGTGATCAGCGATCGCCGGACGCGTGCGCGTCAGACGACCTCGACGTCGCGGGCACCGGTGGCATCGCCAGTCGATTGGCATTCGCGATATAGCTCCCACCAGGCGCGCGCGCGGTCCCGCGTCCATGGCGGCAAGCGCAGTGACGCCAACACCATCTGGATATCGCCAATCGCGCCCGGACGCTCGATCGGCAGCTTCGCGAGACAGCGCGCGACGAGATCGTCGAGTGCCTCGGGCACGCCGGGCACTGCATCCGCGAGCCGCGGCGCAGGCGTGGCGAGAACCTCGCGCAGGACAGAGGCTTGGTCGTCGCCGCCGAAAGGCGGGCGCCCAGCGCTCAGGAAGTAGATCAGCGCGCCGACCCCGTACACGTCGGTGCGCGCGTCGACGTCGGACGGATGGCCGATGCGTTCCGGCGGCATGTACGCAGGGGTACCGAGCAGCCGCACCTGCCGCGTCAGCACGCGACTTGCGTCCGGGTGCGCATCGGTTGCGTTCTCGATGCGCTTGACGATGCCGAAGTCGAGAAGCTTGACGAAGTCATACTCGCCGCCGCGTTCGCAGATCATCACATTCTCGGGCTTGATGTCGCGGTGGACCATGCCCTTGGCGTGCACTTCCCTCAGCGCCGCGCACACCTGCGAGACGATATGAACCATCCGTTCCAGCGGCAGCGAGCGCTCGCGGGCGACAAGCGCGTCCAGGCTCAGCCCGTCGACGAACTCCATCGCGTAGTAGAGCAGCCCGTCGCGCGTGTGCCCGTAGTCGTAAATCTCGATCGTATTCGGATGCCGCAATTCGCTGACGAGACGCACTTCGCGCTCGAACCGCGCCGCCTGCTCGTCGGTGGCCATGTGGTGCTTCATGATCTTGATGGCCGTGGGACGCTTGAGCAACGCATGGTGCGCAAGGTGCACCGTGGCCGTGCCACCTTCGGCCAGTTCGCGCTCGAGCCGGTACGCGCCGATCCTGCGTCCGGCCGACGGCTTGGCGCTCAGGCGCGCAAGTGCCAGTGTCGACCACGCGGCCCAGCCCGCGGTCAATACCAGCATCGCGAGAATTGCGGCAAGCGCCACCCGCACGTAGCGCAATGGGGCATAGGCCTCGTCGAGGCCGATTTCGGCGACGACCCCCATTCGTTCGTCGGGCAGCCAGCGCCACGCGCCAATTACTTCGACACCGCGATAATTGCGATACGGATCCAGCAGCACGCCGCGAGCCGCTGCGCCACTCTGCGTGGACGACGCCGGCGGCCAGCGCCGCCGCAACCGGCCGCGTCAGCGGCCACTCGGCCGCGTCGGTTGCGGGCGTCAAGGCAGCGTCCGAGGTCGACGCCCAGGATCGCGCACCTTGAGGCGAAAGGCAGTGCCATTGATGCCGGCGGGCAAGAGTCCAGCGCGATGCAATCCGCGCACGTCGCGAACTTCGGACAGCAGCGTGCCGGTTTCGTCGAAAGCGTACGCTTCGCCGGTTTCGCCGGGCCGCGCAGCGGAAAGGATGTTCTCGAAGTCGAGATCGACGTAGCTCGCGAAGCCCAGGGCAGCCACCGCGTTGCCCGCCGCGTCGCGGACGGGCGTCTCGACCCAGGCAAGCGGGTGCTCGCCGAGGAACGGCTGCGCGGCCACCAGCCGGGAATCGGCAGCGTAGGGACGGATGAACTGCGTGCGGCCCGCGAATACCTGCGCGAGCTGCGGCGCCATCGTCCGCGGTTGCGCGCGCAGGCCGCAGATCTCGGGAAGCGACGACGCGATGATGCGACCTTCGCGATCCACCGCGTTCACCGCCGCGATGTTCTCGTCGCGCAGCAGCGGCGCGAGCTGCACGCGCCATGCCGCCACTTCGTCGCTTCGGCAATGTTCTCCGACGTCGCGGCCGTTGGCACGGCGCGCAAGCTCGGCGGTCAGCGGCGGCGACATCGGGGTCACGCGCCCAGCGTTCGCCGTCTGCCCGCCGCTCGGCGATGAACACCTCCAGCGACTTGGTCTTGGCATCGAGCAGCGCGGGCAGCCCCTGCGCACGCAGCTCCCGCAGCGAACGCTCGATTCCCACGTACATCCATGCCGAGGCGGCCGCGATCGCAGCGCAGAGACGCAAACACGGCGAAGCTCAGCCGGCGCCGCCTCGCAAGAAACGGCGCGCGCAGGCGATGCGCGGAAGGCTCCGGAGCCAGTGTCGGTGAAGGCGGTCGCACGGGATCGGGAGCGATGTGCGTGCGGCGTGCCCATGGGCGGATGCTACGCCCGGGTACGCTCGCGCACCGCGCACCAAGGTCGTTATAGCGCATTGGAATATACAACCTCCATAAATATCATTTCCGCGCATTAAGGCGAAAACCTACTATCCGGGGTCGAGGTCCTCCGGGCGCGCGCGTCGCGCTGTTCCGGTTCGCCGACCGGGAATGCCTTTCACATGAACATGCCTTTGCGCAATGGGGAAGCCACGCAGCGCCTGCGCCACGCGGTGTCGGCGCACGCGCCGGCCACGTTCGCTTCGAGCTTCGGCGCCGAGGACATGGTGATCCTCGACCTGATCGCGGCGCTGGACCTCCCGGTGGAGGTGTTCACGCTGGACACGGGCCGGCTTCACGAGGAAACCCACGCGTTCATCGAATCCGTGCGGCAGCGCTATGGCATTCCCATACAGATCTTTGCGCCGGACGCGGCCGACATCGAGTCGTTCGTCGCGGCGCACGGGCCCAATCCGTTCTATCGCTCGTCGAACCTGCGCAAGCAGTGCTGCGAATTGCGCAAGGTGCGCCCGCTCGCGCGCGCGCTGGCCGGCAAGGGGCTGTGGATCACCGGCCTGCGCCGCGACCAATCCGTCACGCGCACGGACACGCCGATTCTCGCCCTCGACGCGCAGCACGGCCTCATGAAACTGTGCCCGCTGGCCGACTGGCAGGAAGACGACGTCTGGGCCTACGTACGCGCGAACGACGTGCCGACGCATCCGCTGCATCAGCGCGGCTTTCCGTCGATCGGTTGCGCGCCGTGCACGCGCGCCGTGATGCCCGGCGAGGACCCGCGGTCGGGCCGCTGGTGGTGGGAAGCGCCCGCCGAGCGCGAATGCGGCATCCATATCGACGACCAGGGCCGCGTGGTTCGCACGCGGGCCGCTGCCGTCACGAACTGACAGGCTCCCGCCATGCTGATGGACGAACTCGCAGTCGCCGACATCGCCACGCCGCCGCTCCCGGTCGCGCGGCATCGCAACGCCTACCTCGCCGAACTCGAATCCGAATCGATCTTCATCCTGCGCGAGATCGCGGCCGAGTGCCGCAACGTCGCGCTGCTGTTCTCCGGCGGCAAGGACTCCGCGGTCGTGCTGCACCTGGCCCGGAAGGCCTTCGCGCCCGAGAAGGCGCCGGTGACGCTGCTGCACATCGACACCGAGCAGAATTTTCCCGAGGTGATCGCCTTCCGCGACCGGATGGCGCGCGACACCGGACTGCCGCTGGTGGTGCGCTCGCTGGACGAGTCGATCCGCACCGGCCGCGTGCGGCTGCGCCATGCCAATGAATCGCGCAATCCGCACCAGGCCGTCACGCTGCTCGACGCCATCGCGGAATTCGGATTCGACGCGTGCATCGGCGGCGCGCGGCGCGACGAGGAAAAGGCGCGCGCCAAGGAGCGCGTGTTCTCGTTCCGCGACGACTCCGGGCAATGGAACCCGAAAGCGCAGCGGCCGGAACTCTGGTCGCTCTACAACGCGCGCGTGCACAAGGGCGAGAACATGCGCGTGTTCCCGCTGTCGAACTGGACCGAGCTCGACGTGTGGCAATACATCCGGCAGGAAGCCATCCCGCTTCCGGAGCTCTATTTCGCGCATGCGCGCGACGTCGTCCGCCGCGGCGGCGCGCTGGTTCCCGTCACGCACCTGACGCCGGCCGCACACGGCGACCGCATCGAGAATCTCTCGGTGCGCTTCCGCACCGTCGGCGACATCCCCTGCACCGCGCCGGTCGAGTCGGATGCATCGACGCTGGACGACATCGTCGACGAGACGGCCGCGACGCGCATCACCGAGCGCGGCGCCACCCGGCTGGACGACCAGGCCAACGATGCCGCGATGGAATTGCGCAAGCGCCAGGGCTACTTCTGATGCACGCGACTTCCACGGCGAACGCCACGCCCCTTGCGCTTCACCACCGCCGGCAGCGTCGACGACGGCAAGAGCACGCTGATCGGCCGCCTGCTCTGGGACAGCAAGAGCCTGCTGTCCGACCAGGTGACCGCGCTGGAAGCCGGTTCGCGCCGCGCCGGCCAGATGCCGATCGATTTTTCGCTGGTCACCGACGGCCTGCTCGCCGAGCGCGAACAGGGCATCACGATCGACGTCGCGTACCGCTACTTCGCCACGCCGGCGCGCAAGTTCATCATCGGCGACGCGCCGGGGCACGAGCAGTACACGCGAAATATGGTCACCGCCGCAAGCACCGCGGATGTCGCCGTCCTGCTGGTGGACGCCGTGCACGGTTTGCAGCCGCAGACGCGGCGTCACGCGTTCCTGGCGCGCTGGGCGGGCATCTCCCGGCTGGTGCTGGCGGTGAACAAGATGGACCTCGTCAACTGGGACCGCGCGCGCTTCGAGGCCATCCACGCCGAATTCACGGCGCTCGCGGCGCACCTGGGCTTCGTCGAGGTGCACGCGATTCCCTTGTCCGCGCTGACCGGCGACATGGTCGCGGCGCGCGGCGACGCGCTGCCGTGGTACGGCGGTCCGACATTGCTGGCCTATCTCGAAAGCGTCGACGTCGTGCGCTCGCGCGCCACGCAGCCGCTGCGCTTCCCGGTGCAGCGCGTCACGCGCAACCTGGCCGCCCAGCGCGGCCGGCCTCAGCGCGGACTGCAGGGCACGCTGGCCAGCGGCACGCTCGAGGTCGGCACCCACGTCGTGGTGATGCCCGGCGTGCTGCGCGCCGTGGTCGCCGGCATCGACGGTCCCGACGGACCGGTTTCGGTCGCGCTTCCCGGCCATGCGGTGACCGTGCGGCTCGACCGCGACATCGATGTCGCGCGTGGCGACCTGCTGGCCGCCGCGGACGCGCGCCCGCGCGTCACGCGCGAGATCGTCGCGGACCTCTGCTGGTTCGACGCCGAGCCGTTGCAGCCCGCCGCGAACTACCTCATCAAGCACACGACGCGCACGGTTCGCGCGCGCTTCGCCGGAATCGTGCACGCGGTGGACCTGGCCACGCTCTCGCCGGTCGCGCCGCCCGCGGAAGTCGGCATGAACGACCTGGTGCGCGCACGCGTGAGCGTCAACGAACCGCTGGCCGTCGACGCGTTCCACGACGACCGCACCACCGGCGCCTTCATCGTCATCGACGAGGTCAGCAACCGCACCGTCGCCGCCGGCACGATCGTCTAGGCGACCCGGTCATTCGGCGGGTACGACGGGCAGCGTCCGGTGCCGCCGCACCGGCGACCAGAGCACGGCGCCGGCGGTGAGCGCGAGCGCCAGCACGCCGACCGTCAGCAGCGTATTGCGCAGTCCTATCGCAGTCGCCAGCGCGCCACCCGCGAGCGAGCCCAGCGGCGCCGCAGCCACCGTCAGGAAGCGCATCGTCGCCGTCATGCGCCCCATCAGCCGGTCGGGCGTGATGGCCTGGCGCAACGCGAGGTAGTTGATCGCGTACAGCACGGCGCCGAAGTCGAACAGCAGCATCGCCACGCCCAGCGCGAGCGTCGCGAACCACACCGGGCCGGACACGAGTCCGAACGCCTGCCAGCCGACCGCGGTCAGCATCAGCCCGTGCACGATGACCGTGCCGACGCCGAAGCGCGACGACAGCTTTTCCGCCGACGCCGCCGCGATGATGCAGCCCACGCCGCCGAACGCGTAGGCGAGCCCGATCGCTCCCGCCGAGAGTCCCAGGTCGCGCGTGGCGAACAGGATCAGCACGGCAAGCTGCATGTGATGCAGCAATTGCCACAGCGCGGCCACCCACGCCAGCGACAGCAGCGTGCGGTTGTGCCAGACCAGCTTCAGCCCCTCGATGATTTCCGCCGTGACCGAAGCCTTGGGCCCCGCGTGCGGCACATCCTGCGGCACGCGAATCCGGCGCAGCATCCAGGCCGAATAGAAGAACGTCAGCGCGTCGAGGATGATCGCGAACGGCGCGGTCAGCAGCTGGATCAGGCCGCCCGCCAGGCCGGGGCCGATCAGCGCCGACGAGGTTTCGCCCAGCGCGATCTTGGCGTTGGCCTCGACCAACCGTGCGCGCCCGGCCAGCTGCGCGATCAGCACCTGGTGCGCGCCGCCGCCGACCACGTTCGACACGCCGCAGAAGAATCCGACGACATACAGGATCTCCATGGCCAGCGTGCCGGTGAACGCGGCCAGCGGAATGGCGAGCAGCGCCACGCCGCGCACGAGATCCGACGCCACCACGATCGGCAGCTTGCGCACGCGATCGAGCAGCACGCCGGCATGCAGCGAGACCAGCGCGAACGGCAGCGTCTCGAGCGCGATCAGGACACCCATCTGCAGCGGCGTGGCGTGCAGCAGCAACGCGGCCGTCAGCGGCAGCGCAAGATTGGTGATCTGGCTGCCGAATGCCGTGATCGTCAGCGACGCCCACAGCTTCCGGAAGTCCGGAGAGAGCCAAAGGCCGCGAAACGTACGGCGAATCGTGCGCTGCAATCGGTCCATGACGACACCTGTCAATAACGGCCCGGACAGAGTTCACTCCGGCGCGTTCGCTTGTCGACGCGAACGCAAATGGGACTGCGACAGGCGGGAGAAATCCGGAAGGGAAGACGCCTACGATTCCGGTTCCCGCCTTGAAACCCGGCGGGTAACCCGGCGGGCGCTTTATATCGGTACTGCGATGGGCAGGCTTTGCGGCGCTGCTTGCGAAGCGAGGAAATTTCGGGAATCCGAAATCCCGCCGCCGCGCGGCATGGACGAGACCCAACCCATGCGCAGTCGCGCCGGTGCTGCCGGCGAGTGCGTGATTGGGTTGCGGTTCATGGGTCGTCGTCCGTGGGATCGAAGTGGTATGGAGACAATTCTACGCGCGGCGGGCGCCGCGGTCCAAGCGCCGCCGACGCACGGCGGCCGTTTCGGCCCCGCCGGTGTGGCGTCCGCGCCACGTCGGGTACCGGCGCCTGCCGCGGAGCACCCGTTCCCTGGACGCATCGTCCGCTTCAATTCTGGACCGGACGCCGCGGCACCTTGAGGTCGATGTCGTAGTACATCCAGGGATGGGGATTGAAAGTGTTGTACTTGTACCCGACCACCCACGGATAGACCGCGATGCTTTCGATGCGATACGCATTGAGCATCCACGGCGAGTACGCGGAGACGATCTGCGACATTTCCCGGAACAGCTTGGTGCGCTCTGGACCGTCAGGCAGCCCGCGCGACTGGTCGTACAAGCGGTCGAAGTCCGGCTGCTTGAATCGCGACAGGTTCGACAGCCCGGAAAATCCGCCATAGAGCAACGCGAGGAACTGGTAGCCCTCCGGCGTCGGGCTGGCATTGCCAAGCGCCCAGGCCTGCAATTGGCCCGCACGCGCCATTTTCAGCAGATCGCCGAACTTCTGGTTCACGAACTCGACGCGGATCCCGACGGCCGTGAGGTTGCGTTGCCACAGTTCGTTGTATTGCCGGTCGATCGCCGTCGGCGACGTGCCCATCTTGAACGTCAGCGGCTTGCCGTCGGGCAAGTCGCGCCAGCCGTCCTTGTCACGGTCGACGTAGCCGAATTTATCGAGCAGCGTCTTAGCGCCGGCGGGGTCGTATTTCGTATGCCCGGAAAAATTCGGATCGTGGCCGGTGACGTTGGGAGGAATGACCTGCGTCGCCGGCATAGCCTGGCCTTGGCGCAACACACGCACTTCTTCATCGACGTTGTAGGCCATGCCGATCGCGCGGCGCAATGCGACCTTGTCCTTCGTGTAGCCGCCGACCACCGGATCTTCCATATTGAAATAGGTGAACGTGATCGTCGGCTGGGTGCCCCGCGCAAGCGCCACGTTCGCCTTAGCGAAACGAGGCAGCAGCTTGTTGTCCTTGTCCAGCACGTTGGCGACCAGGTCGCGCGGAATTTCTGTGTAGTCGAGATCGCCCTTCTCGAAGGAAAGCAGCCTCGGCTGCGACTCCTCGATAATGGCGATCTCCACCCGCCCGATGCGCGGCAGCTTCACACCTTTCATCTTCGCGACGAGTTCCCGGTCCACGGGGTCCTTGCTTTCGGGAAATTTCACTTCGCGAAAGCCCGGATTGGCTTCGAGCACGATCTTCTGGCCGCGCCGCCATTCACCCAGTCGAAAGGGCCCCGTGCCCACCGGGTTCTGCGAAACCCAGCCGCTCGCATCACCGTAGGCTTCCACGACCTCGCGCGCGACCGCACCGGACTGTACGACCGTGAGATTGGGAAGCAGATCGTAGGATGGACGCTTCAATTTGATCCGGATCGTGTAGCGGTCCAGAGCTTGCAGTCCCTCCATCGGCGCGTCGTAGTCGAACTTACCGGTCTCCTTTGCCTTCGCCACCGCGGCATCGGCACCTTCGAACACATCATCGAAAACCTGCAGGTTGGGCGACCGCACCTTGGGGTCGATCACGCGCTTCCACGAGTAGACATAGTCGGCCGCGACCAGTTCGCGCTTGCTTCCCTTGAACGCGGGGTCGTCATTGAAATAGATGCCCGGCTTGATCCTGAGTGTCCACGTGCGGCCGTCGGCGGAGATTTCCGGCAGCGCCGTCGCGGTGTTGGGAACGAGCTTGTACGGACGCGCCAGATAGTCGTACGTGTACGGCGCGTCGAAGATCGCGCGACTCACGTAATTCGAGTACACGTCGTTTGCCACCTGCGGATCGAATCCGGTCTCGGCAGCGGGAAAGGCGACGCGCAACACCTTGTTCGGGTCGGCCTGCGCGGCCGCGAGCGATGCGACGCCGGCCGCCAGCATCAGCAGGACGGCAACGCAAGTTTGCCGCGCCGTCATTGGACCCCCACGCTCACTTCGTTCGCTGCCCCCAAAGGGGGCGGAATTCGCGCCTTGGGACGGCCCGGCGGCGCTCACTGCTGCACCGGCTTGCGCGGGATCTTGGTGTCGATGTCGTAGTACATCCACGGATGCGCGGAGAATGCGTTGTACTTGTACCCGATCACCCACGGATAGACGACGATGTTCTCGTAGCGATAGACTTCGAGGTTCCACGGCGCATAGGCGGTCACCAGCGCGGACATCTCGCGGAACAGCTTGGTGCGCTCCGGAGTATCCGGCATGCCGCGCGACTGGTCGTAGAGCTTGTTGTATTCGGGCAGGTTGAACCGGGAAATGTTCGACAGGCCCGCATGCCCGCCATAGAGCAGGCCCAGGAAGCCGTAGCCGTCGGTGGTCGTGTTGATGTTGCCCAGGTACCACATCTGCAATTTCCCTGCGCGCGCCATCTTGAGCAGGTCCGGCCACTTCTGGTTGCGAAATTCCGCGCGCAGTCCCAGCGAGGTGAGCGTCTTCTGCCACAGTTCCTGGTATTGCCGGCCGCGCGCATCGGGCACCGAACCCATGTCCAGCACGAGCGGCTTGCCGTCGGGCTGTTCGCGAAAGCCGTCGCCGTCGCGGTCGACGTAGCCGAACTTGTCGAGCAGCGCCTTCGCTCCCGGCAAATCGTAGCTGACGTGGCCGTTCAACTTCGGGTCGTAGCCGATCACGTGCGGCGGAATGGGACCGGTCGCGGGCACCGCCTGGCCCTTCCACAGCACCTTGATTTCCTCGTCGGTGTTGAACGCCATGCCGATCGCCCGGCGCAGCGCGATCTTGTCGTTCGTGTAGCCACCGACGACCGGGTCCTCCATGTTGAAGAACGTGTAGCTGACGGCGGGCTGGATGCCGCGCGCCAGCGTGACGCCGGCCTTGGCGAAGCGCGGCAGCAACGTGTTCTCCGGCGTGAGGACGTTCGGCACGAGGTCCGGCGGCACCTGGATGTAGTCGAGGTCGCCCTTTTCGAAGGAAAGCAGCCGCGGATTGGATTCCTCGACGATGCTGATGTCCACCTTGCCGATCAGGGGCAACCGCTTGCCCTTGAGCCTGGCCACGATCGCGCGGTCCGCGGGATCGTCGCTGCCCGGATACAGCGTCTCGCGAAATCCCGGATTCGCCTCCAGCACGATCCTCTGGGCGCGCCGCCACTCTTTCAAGCGGAACGGCCCGGTGCCTACCGGGTTCTGCATCGCCCAGTTGCTGTTGTCACCGTACATTTCGATGACTTCGCGCGCCACCGCGGAGGCCTGTACTGTCGTCAGGTTGGGCAGCAGGTCATAGGCCGGGTGCACGAGCTTGATCCTGATCGTGTAGCGGTCGAGCGCTTCCAGGCCCGCCATCGGCGCGTCGTAGTCGAACTTGCCGGTCGCCGATGCCTTCGCGACCAGCGCGGGTGCACCTTCGAACAGACCATCGAACGTCTGCAGCCAGAACGAGCGTATCTTCGGATCGAACACGCGCTTCCACGAATAGATGTAGTCGGCCGCCGTCAGCTCGCGCTTCTTGCCCTTGAAGGCGGGATCGTCGTTGAAATAGATGCCCGGCTTGATGCGCAGCGTCCACGTCAGGCCGTCCGGCGAGATATCCGGCAGGGCCTCGGCCGTGTTGGGAACGATCGTGTAGGGCCGCTTGAGAATGTCGTAGGTGTACAGCGGATCGAAGATCGCGCGTTCGACGTACGCGGAATAGACGTCGTTCGCTGGCCTGCGGATCGAAGCCGGTCTCGGCGACCGGAAACGCGACGCGCAGCACCTTGTTCGGGTCGGCCTGCGCAGCGGCGGTCAGCGGCAGCAACGTCGCGCCGACCGCAAGCGCGACGGCCGCGACGGCAACGCGCCTCACAACGCCTTTTCGATGTCGCCCACAATCGATTCGGGCGTGTCGTTGGGCGCGTAGCGGGCGAGCACCTTGCCCTTGCGGTCGACCAGGAACTTGGTGAAATTCCACTTGATCGCCTCGCTGCCGAGCAGCCCGGGTTTCTCCGCCTTCAGGTACTTGTAGAGCGGCGCCGCGCCGTTGCCATTCACGTCGACCTTGGCGAACATCGGGAACGTCACGCCGTAGTTCAATTCGCAGAACTGCGCGATTTCCGCTTCGTTCCCCGGTTCCTGTGCGCCGAACTGGTTGCACGGGAAGCCCAGCACCTCGAGGCCCTTGCCGTGGAATTTCTCGTACAGATCCTCCAGCCCCTTGTACTGGGGCGTGAAGCCGCATTTGCTCGCCGTGTTGACGATGAGCATCACCTTGTTCTTGTACTTGTCGAGCGCAACCTTCTTGCCGTGGATGTCGTCGACGCTGAAATCGTAGATGGAGGGCATGGCGGACCTTTGGGGTTGGACCGGCGCTAATGGCCGTGTGACACAGAATTATGCCGCCTAAGCGCCCGGAATCGCACTCAAGGGGGCGGGCTTCGCGGCTTGGCGGCCGCAGGAAGTCCAGCGGCGCCGCCCGCACCCGCGCGAACACGGCGCGGCGCAGACGCCGCCGCGAGACCGCGCCGCGTCCCGTCGACCGGATGGCCACACCCAGCGCCAGCCCGAACGACACCGTCAGATTCATGAAGCCGATCACGCCGATGCCCACGACCGCCCACCAGAACGCGGGCAGCGAAAAGATGCCCGCGCCGTACGACCAAGACGCGAGCGCCAGCTGGCCCGTGGACAACGTGACGTGCCGGACCTCGAGCGGCAGGCCGAAGAACGTCGCGATCACGGGCTCCATGCCGAGCAGGATTCCCAGCGAGATGTTGCCGCCAAGCGCGGCGACGTTGTCCTCGATGATGCGGGCGGCGCGGACCGCGCGCTCCGGACCGAACAGCGAGACGATCCGGGGCGAGCGCGCAACCGCCTCGGGCAGGCGGCGGAACGTCGCCCAGTTCTCGAACCAGCCGGCGATCACCGCGGAAATCCAGAGCAGCACGCCGGTGAACGCCGCGTAGAACGGCGCGGCGCTCCACACCGACAGCGACTGGATGTAGTCGCCGGCGTGACCGGGGTCGGGCAGATGTCCGAACCCGAGCAGCAGCAGGATTGCCTGCAGCGCCAGCGCCGCGGGCACGACCAGCAGCAGGTTGCCCATGATCGCCGCCACCTGCGAGCGCACGAGGTTGGCCACCTCGTCGACGAACCCGCGCAGACGGCCGCGCGCACGCGGCGCGTTGAGCTGGTGCGCCATCGCCGCCGCGGTCATCGCCGGCTGCTTGGTGGCGAGCGTTCCGTGCAGCAGGTGGATCAGCACGAACGAGAGCGCGTAGTTGATCGACGCCACGACGCCGTCGATGAACAGCGGAAGTCCATGGCCGACGGTCGCGATCTTGACCAGCACCGTCATGCCGGTGACCGCGCCGCCGATCGCCGCCGACGCCACCATGGCGCGATACTCGGCGCCGTCGCGCGTGATGTAGTGATCGCCGGTCTTGCGCGCGGACTCGACGATGCGCCGGGTCATGAGCTTCAGGTTTTCCCGCAGCAGCGAGCGCACGCTGTCCTGCTGGTCGTTCGCGCGGATCAGCGCGGCCACGAAGAGCGCGGCGGCGCGCGGGTCGGGCGCCGTGCGTCCGTAGAGTTCGACGAGCACGGACATCCGCTGCAGCGAGAGCTGCGCGCGCTCGAGCTGGTACACGAGGTCGATCGAAACGCCGTAATTTTCGAGGTGTCCGGTGACGTCGGACAGCGCGCGCGCGCAGCGCGCCATGAAGCTCTTCACCGCGGCTTCCTCGGCTTCGAAGCGCTCCGATCCGAACGCCGCCTCGACGTAGTCGTGGACGGCCGACGCGATTCCCGCGAACGGCGTATCGAGCGGGCGCTCCGTGGCCGTGCGCTGGCGGACGCGCTGCGACAGGCCGATCGCCTGGACATGGCTTGCCAGGATCATCAGGGCGTCGGCGGCGTCGCGACGGAGACCGGACCAGGTCTCGCCGCTGTCCGCCTCCTCGCCCTGCCGCACGAGATCGCCGATGCCATCGAGCACCGCGACCGGCAGCGCCGCCACCCAGTCGGCGTCGGCTTCCTCGGGAAACGCGCGGCGGAACACCGCGGCCATGTCGTTCTCCGCCGGCGGCGGCGGAAGCAGCTTCGACGCCAGCCGACCGGACAGTTCCTGGAAAAATGCGCTGCCGCGCGGCAGGCCGGTCTCGCACAGCAGCGCGATCGCATTCAGTTCGCGCAGCGTGTTGCGCAACATCAGCGACACGGCGATGCGACGGTCGGGATGGCGCTCCAGCACCTGCAGGAAGAAGCGGATCCGCGTGGCCGGCGCCGCCGCGCCCTCGGCGTCCGCACCGCCCCGCGCACGCACCCAGTCCAGGAATTGTTCGAGCCATGCGACGCGCTCGGCGAGCGTCGCGTCGGGCCGCGCGCCGGCGACCAGCCAGTCGATGCCCACAGTCCTGTTCAAAGGATTCACTCGCGCACGGGCAGGACAACTACGATTTGCAGGCTCCGAAGCCGCCGCCGCCCGGCGTCTCGATCACGAACACATCGCCGGGCTGCATCTGCACGGCGCAGGTCGCGCCGAATTCCTCGCGCGTTCCGTCGCTCCGCTCCACCCAGTTGCGGCCCAGCGCGCCGGGCGCGCCGCCGGCGACACCGAAAGGCGCGATGCGGCGATGGTTGGCGAGCATCACGGCGGTCATCGCTTCCAGGAAGCGCACGCGGCGAACGGCGCCGTCGCCGCCGCGGTGCCGGCCGCGACCGCCGCTGCCGGCGCGAATGGCGAAGGCGTCGAGCCGCACGGGAAAGCGCCATTCGAGCACCTCGGGATCGGTGAGCCGGGAATTGGTCATGTGCGTCTGCACCACGCTCGCGCCGTCGAAATCGGGGCCCGCGCCCGCGCCGCCGGCGATCGTTTCGTAATACTGGTAGTCCGCGTTGCCGAACGTGAAATTGTTCATCGTGCCCTGCGACGCGGCAAGCACGCCCAGCGCGCCGAAGAGCGCGTCGGTGACCGTCTGCGAGGTTTCCACGTTGCCGGCCACCACCGCCGCGGGATAGCGCGGACTGAGCATCGAACCCTCGGGAATGACGATATGCAACGGCTTCAGGCAGCCTGCGTTCATCGGGATCTCGTCGTCGACGAGCGTGCGGAACACGTAGAGCACCGCCGCCTTGCACACCGCCGACGGCGCGTTGAAGTTGGTCGGCTGCTGCGCGCTGGTGCCGGTGAAGTCGATGGTCGCCTCGCGCGCGGCCTTGTCGATCGAGATCGCGACGACGATTTTCGCGCCGCTGTCCATCTCGTACTCGAAGCGGCCGTCCTTGAGGACGTCGAGCACGCGCCGCACCGATTCCTCGGCGTTGTCCTGCACGTGGCGCATGTAGGCGCGGACCACCGGCAGCGTGAAGTGCGCGACCATCTTCGCGAGTTCCGCCGCGCCCTTCGCGCACGCCGCCACCTGCGCGCGCAGGTCCGCAAGATTCTGGTCGACGTTGCGCGACGGGTAGCGGCCCGACGCCAGGATGGCGCGCATCTCCGCCTCCAGGAAGCGGCCGCCGGCGACGAGCTGCACGTTGTCGAGCAGCACGCCCTCCTCGTCCACGTGGGTCGAGGACGGCGGCATCGATCCCGGCGTGATGCCGCCGATGTCGGCGTGGTGGCCGCGCGACGCGACATAGAACTCGGGTGCCGATCCGAACTGAGCGCCGTCCAGGAACACCGGCGCGATCACCGTGACATCCGGCAGATGCGTGCCGCCGTTGTAGGGCGCGTTCAGCACGAACACGTCGCCGCGCTGCATGGCGCCGGCGCGGCGGTCGATGATCGTGGTCACCGACTCGCCCATCGAGCCCAAGTGCACGGGCATGTGCGGCGCATTGGCGATCAGGTTGCCGCTGGCGTCGAAGATGGCGCAGGAGAAGTCGAGACGCTCCTTGATGTTGACCGAATAGGACGTGTTGGCGAGCGTCACGCCCATCTGCTCGGCAATCGCCATGAACAGGTTGTTGAACACCTCGAGCAGGACCGGATCGGCGGTGGTGCCGATGGCGTGCGCGCGCTGCGCCGCTTCCACGCGCTCGAGGACGAGGTGGTCGCGGGCGGTGAGCGTTGCGCGCCAGCCCGGCTCGATGACCGTGGTCGCGTTCTGTTCGCGGATGACCGCGGGGCCGGCGATCGCGTCGCCGGGGCGCAGATCGGCGCGGTCGAACACGTTCGCGTCGCGGAACCCGCCGTCGGTGTAGACACGGTTGACCTTGAGCGCCGCCAACGGTCCCGGACGCGGCGCGAACAGCGGCCGCTCGTCCGCCGCCGACTGCATGCTGCCGATCGCCTCGACGGCGACGGCTTCGATGATGAGCCGCTTGTCCGGCATCAGGAACCCGTATTGCTGCGCGTAGCGCTTCTCGAATTCGGCGACGATGGCCGGCATCGAGGGCGCGACGGGAAGTTCGAGCGTCGTGTCGGTGCCGTCGTACTTGACGTGCAGCGTGCGCCGGACGGTGATCCGCGCGGCGGGCACGCCCTGCCCTGCGACCTCGGCGCGCGCGACGGATTCCAACCCGGCGAAAGTCGCGTCGGCCGACGCAAGTGCGGCTTCCGTCAGCGCGGACTCCACCGCCTGTTGCCGCAACGCCCGCACGTCGGCAAGTCCCATGCCGTACGCCGACAGCACGCCCGCGAGCGGATGGATGAAGACGCGCGTCATGCCCAGCGCGTCGGCCACCAGGCACGCGTGCTGGCCCGCGGCGCCGCCGAAGCAGCACAGCGTGTACTCGGTGACGTCGTAGCCGCGCTGCACCGAGATGTGCTTGATCGCGTTGGCCATGTTCTCGACCGCGATGCGCAGGAAGCCGTCGGCGACTTCCTCCGGCGACCGCGCTGTGCCTTTCGCCGCGGATACCGCCTGCGCGAGCGCCGCGAACTTCGTCCGCACCACATCCGCGTCGAGCGCCTCGTCGCCGCCGGCGCCGAACACCTTCGGAAACAGTTCCGGGTCCAGCTTGCCGACCATGACGTTGCAATCGGTCACCGTCAGCGGTCCGCCGCGCCGATAGGCCGCGGGCCCGGGCGCCGCGCCCGCCGACTCCGGTCCGACGCGAAAGCGCGCGCCGTCGAACGTGCAGATCGACCCGCCGCCGGCGGCGACGGTGTGAATGCTCATCATCGGCGCGCGCAATCTGACGCCGGCGACCTCGGTCACGAACGCCCGCTCGTACTCCCCGGCCCAATGCGTGACGTCGGTGGACGTGCCGCCCATGTCGAAGCCGATGATCCGGTCGAAGCCCGCCTGGCGCGAGACCTCGACCGCCCCGACGATGCCGCCGGCGGGCCCGGACAGGATGGCGTCCTTGCCCTGGAAGAGCCGCGCGTCCGTCAAGCCGCCGCTCGACTGCATGAACTGCAGGCGAATGCCGGTGTCGGCGACCGCTGCCGCCACCGGTCAATTCGCGTTCGACCTGTTCCACATAGCGCCGCAGGATGGGCGAAAGGTAGGCGTCGACAACCGTCGTGTCGCCGCGCGACACCAGCTTCATCAGCGGACTCACTTCATGCGACACGGAGACCTGCGGAAAGCCGATGGCGCGCGCAAGCGCGGCCAGGGCCCGCTCGTGCGCCGGGAAGCGATAGCCGTGCATCAGCACGATCGCCACGGCGCGGATGCCGTCCGCCCACGCGGCGCGCAAATCCCTTTCGGCGCCGACGAGATCGAGCGGCGTCACCACGTCGCCATGCGCGGCCATGCGCTCGTCGACCTCGATCACCCGGTCGGCGAGCATCGACGGCAATTCGATGTGGCGCACGAAGAGCTTGGGACGATGCTGGTAGGCGATGCGCAGCGCGTCGCCGAACCCGCGCGTGATCAGCAGCGCCGTCCGCTCGCCCTTGCGCTCGAGCAGGGCATTGGTGGCCACCGTCGTGCCCATCTTCACCGCGTCGATGACGCCCGCGGCAATCGGCTCGCCGGGCGCCAATCCCAGCAATTCACGGATGCCGTGCACAGCCGCGTCGGCGTAGCGTTCCGGATTCTCGGACAGCAGCTTCGCCGTCAGCAGCGCGCCGTCGGGTTTGCGCGCGACGATGTCGGTGAACGTGCCGCCGCGATCGATCCAGAATTGCCATTGCCCGATTGTCGCCATGCTGCTCACTAGTGTACTTTACGGCAGGAACTCGACATTTCAATGCGCGACGGACAGTTTCCCGCGCCGCCATGTCCACAGGAGACACCCGATGAAGCAAAACAACCGTCCTCGCCGCCGCGCTCGGCCTGGCGCTCGCCATGACGCAACCGCAATGGCACAGACAAAATGGGATCTGCCCACCGCCTATCCGGCGTCGAACTTCCACACCGAGAACATCATGCAGTTCGTGGCCGACGTCGACCGGACTTCCAGCGGCAAGCTCAAGATCCAGGTCCACCCGGCGGCCGCGCTGTTCAAGGCGCCCGAGATCAAGCGCGCCGTGCAGGGCGGCCAGGCGCAGGCCGGCGAGATCCTGCTCGTCAACTACGAGAACGAGGATCCGTTCTACGGACTGGACGGCATTCCTTTCCTGGCCACGTCGTATGGGGAATCGGCGAAACTCTACAAGGCGTCGCGCAAGGCGCTCGACGACAAGCTCGCCAAGCAGGGGATGAAGTTGCTGTACACGGTGCCGTGGCCGCCGCAGGGAATCTTCAGCAAGAAGGTCCTGGCGTCGGGCGCGGACATGAAGGGCCTCAAGTGGCGCGCGTACAGTCCGGCCACGTCGAAGATCGCGGAGCTGGTCAGCGCGCAACCGGTGACCGTACAGGCCGCCGAAGTATCGCAGGCGCTGGCCACCGGCGTCATCGATTCGTACATGTCGTCGAGCGCGACGGGCTACGACTCCAAGACGTACGAGTACCTCAAGTATTTCTACGACACGCAGGCGTGGTTGCCCAAGAACGCGGTGATCGTCAACCAGAAGGCCTTCGACGCGCTGGACAAGCCCACGCAGGCCGCCGTGCTCAAGGCAGCGGCCGACGCCGAAGCGCGCGGCTGGAAGCTTTCCGAGGAAAAGACCGCCTGGTACATGGACCAGCTGAAGCAGAAGGGGATGAACCTCGAAAAGCCCTCCGACCAGCTGACCGCGGATATGCGCAAGGTCGGCAACTACATGCTGGCCGAATGGCAGCGCAAGGCCGGCGACGACGGCAGGAAGGTCATCGACGCCTATCGCGCGCAGCAATAGCGCCTTGCGGGCCGCTCTCGACCGGCTCTACCTCGCCGCCGGCGTGCTGGCGGCGCTGTTCATGGTCGGGACGCTGGCGATGGTCGTCGCGGGCATCGCCGGCCGGCTTCTCAATTTCAACCTGCCGGGCACCGACGCGTACGCCGGCTACTGCATGGCGGCCGCGGGGTTCCTCGCGCTGGCGCATACGCTGAAGCGCGGCGAACACATCCGGGTGACGCTGCTCCTCGAACACGTCGGGCCCGGTCCGCAGCGCGCGCTGGAACTGTGGGCGCTCGCCGTGGCGACGGTGCTCGCCGCGCTCTTCGCGTACTACAGCGTGCGGCTGTCATGGCAATCGTGGGACTTCCACGACATCTCCACCGGCAACGATGCCACGCCGCTGTGGATTCCGCAGATGACGATGGCGCTGGGCACGGTGGTGCTGTGCATCGCGTTCATCGACGAATTCGTCCTCGAATGGCGTGGCGCGCGCCTCGCGAAGATGCCCGACGAAGCGCTGCACAACGAATAGCGACCATGGACGCCCTCATCACCACGCTGCTCATCGTCGCGCTGTTCGCATTGCTCGGCAGCGGCGTGTGGATCGGCCTGGCGCTGGCCGGCGTCGCGTGGATCGGCATGGAGTTGTTCTCGTCGCGCCCGGCCGGCGACGCGATGGCGGTCACCATCTGGGGCAGCGCGTCGTCGTGGACGCTGACGGCGTTGCCGCTGTTCGTGTGGATGGGCGAGATCCTGTTTCGCACGCGGCTGTCCGAGGACATGTTCAAGGGACTGGCGCCGTGGCTCGAACGCGTGCCGGGTCGCCTGCTGCACACGAACATCATCGGCTGCACCATCTTCGCTGCCGTATCGGGATCGTCGGCGGCAACCTGCGCGACCATCGGCAAGATGACGCTGCCTGAACTTTCGGCGCGCGGCTACCCCGAGGCCATCACGATCGGCACGCTGGCGGGCGCCGGTACGCTGGGGCTGCTCATCCCCCCGTCGATCATCATGATCGTCTACGGCGTCACCGCCAACGTGTCAATCGCGGAACTGTTCATCGCCGGCGTGATCCCCGGCATCCTGCTCGCCGCGCTGTTCTCCGGCTACATCGTGGCGTGGGCGCTGCTGAATCCCGGCAAGATTCCCGTCATCGCCGAGCGGACGTCGATCGCGCAGAAACTCCACGCGTCGCGCCATCTGATCCCGGTCGTGCTGTTGATCGCCGTGGTGCTGGGTTCGATCTACGTCGGCGTCGCGACGGCCACCGAAGCCGCGGCGTTCGGCGTCATCGGGTCGCTCGTGCTGTCCGCGGTGCAGGGTTCGCTCGACCGCAAAGCTTTCGGCGACAGCCTGATGGGCGCGACGCGGCTTTACTGCATGATCGCGCTGATCCTTTCCGGCGCCGCGTTCCTGACAATTGCCATGGGCTACATCGGGCTGCCGCGGCATCTCGCCGAATGGATCGGGTCGCTGGGCCTGTCCTGCCGTCGCACTGATCGTCGCGCTGACGCTGTTCTATATCGTGCTGGGCTGCTTCCTCGACGGCATTTCGATGGTCGTGCTGACGATGGGCGTCATCCTGCCGACGGTGGAGGCCGCGCATATCGACCTCGTCTGGTTCGGCATCTTCATCGTGCTGGTGGTCGAGATGGCGCAGATCACCCCGCCCGTCGGCTTCAACCTGTTCGTGCTGCAGGGCATGACCAATCGTCAGATCACGTGGATCGCGCGCCAGGCGATCCCGATGTTCGTGCTGATGTGCGTTGCCGTCGCCTGCGTTTGGATCTGGCCGCAGATCATCCTGTGGCTTCCGGCGCACATGAAACTGGGCGGATGAGCGACGACCGCATGAACGCGTCCCTCAATGCGTCCGCCGGTGCGCCCGTCTTCGCCGCCAAGCTCGCGACTCCCTTCGCGGTGCTCGGGCTGCGCACCAACGGCAGCGCGCTGACGGCGCTGCACTACCTTCCTCTGAGCGAACGTGCGGCCGCACCCGGCGATCGCGTCGCCGAGCAGGCGGCGCATGAAATCGCGCGCTGGCTGGAGGATCCCGACTATCGCTTCAGCGTCGCGCTCGCGCCCGCCGGGACGCCCTTCCGGCAGCGTGTCTGGGCGGCGTTGCTGGCCATTCCGCGCGGGCAGTCCCGCACCTACGGCGACGTCGCGCGGCTCGTCGGTTCGGCGCCGCGCGCCGTCGGACAGGCGTGCGGCGACAACCCGATCCCCCTCATCATTCCCTGTCATCGCGTCGTCGGCGCGAACGGTGCGCTCGGCGGCTTCATGCACGCGGGCGACGGCAACCCCATCGCGATCAAGCGCTGGCTGCTCGCGCACGAAGGCGTCCACTTCGCCGCCTGACATGACCTCCGCTGCGGTATAACGGGCGTCATGGCCAATTCCGCGGATCTCATCGACGCGTTCTGCGACCAGCTCTGGCTGCAGGATGGCCTCGCCGCGTCGTCGCTGTCGAGCTACCGCCGCGACCTCCATGCCTGGGCCGCGTGGCTGGCACCGCGCGAATTGCTCGCGGCGGACCGCGGCGACGTCGAAGGCTGGCTGGCCGACCAGTTCCGCAAGAAGGCCAAGGCGACGTCGGTCGCGCGCCGCCTGTCCGCGTTGCGCCGCTTCTACCGATTGCAGCTCGAACGCGCGGCGGTGCGCGAAGATCCCACCGCGCGCGTGCGCTCGCCGAAGCAGCCGCGCCGCCTGCCCAAGCTCTTGTCGGAGGCGCAAGTGGAAGCGCTGCTTGCGGCGCCCGCCACCGAAACCACGCTGGGCCTGCGCGACCGCGCGATGCTGGAAACGCTTTATGCCACCGGCCTGCGCGTTTCCGAACTCGTCGGACTGCGCATGACGCAGGTTTCCACGGACATGGGCGTCGTGCGCGTCGTCGGCAAGGGCAGCAAGGAGCGGCTGGTTCCTCTGGGCGACGAAGCGGTGGAATGGCTGCAGCGCTATGTGAAGGAGGCGCGGCCGGCGCTGGCGGGCGAGCGCAAGAGCGAATGCGTGTTCCTGACGAATCGGCACACGCCGCTCACGCGCCAGGCGTTCTGGGCGCTGATCAAGCGCTATGCGCTGAAATCCGCCATCGCGCCGGGCGCGCTGTCGCCGCACGTGCTGCGGCATGCGTTCGCCACCCATCTACTCAATCACGGCGCCGATCTGCGCGTCGTGCAACTGCTGCTCGGACACGCAGACATCACGACGACCACGATCTACACGCACGTGGCGCGGGAACGCTTAAAGCAGCTGCACGCGCAGCACCACCCACGGGGCTAGGCCACGCGCTTTAGGCAGCGACGCAGATTGCCGCGCCGTCGTTGCGTCAGCGCGCCCGCTCGATCTCGATGCCGATTTCCTTGACGCCGGGCAGCGGCGCCAGCTTGGCGACGCGCAGCCGCAGTCCGGGCGCGCCGAATTCCGTCAGGACGATTTGCGCAACCGCTTCGGCGAACCGCTCCAGCAGCGGATGCGGATTGTCCTTCGCGAAGGCCTTGATGCGCGCGACGATCGCCGCGTAGTCGAGCGCATCCTCCAGCTTGCCGGACGCGAACGGCTTGTCCGAAGGCAGCGCAATCTCGAGGTCGAGACGAATGGTCTGCGGCAGATGCCGCTCCCAGTCGTAGACGCCGATGCGCGTCTCCAGCCGCAGGTCGTTGATGAATATCTTGTTCATTGTCCGCCGTCGGCGAGTCGCTGCTCCAGGGAACGCAATCGGACAACGCGACGTTGCCATTGCGCTAGAATTGGCCCCGATTCTAACCTCAAGCCGATCGTGACCTCAGCCGCACTCATCGTCATCGCCGCGTACCTGCTGGGGTCGGTTTCATTTGCGGTGGTCGTCAGCCGCGCATTCAATCTTCCCGATCCGCACGAGTACGGCTCCGGCAACCCCGGCGCCACCAACGTGCTGCGCACGGGCAACAAGGCGGCCGCGCTGCTCACACTTGTCGGCGACGGCGTCAAGGGATGGCTCGCCGTGTTCCTGGCCGGCGTGGCCGCGCGCGAATTCGGCGTGCCTGCATGGGTCGTTCCGGCCGCGGCACTGGCCGTGTTCATCGGCCACCTTTATCCGGTGTTCCACCACTTCGCCGGAGGCAAAGGCGTGTCCACTGCGGCCGGCATCGTGTATGCGCTGCACTGGCCGCTTGGCCTGGCGCTGATGGTGATCTGGTCGGCAATGGCCATCGGCTTCAGGATTTCTTCGCTCGCGGCCCTTACGGCGGCGGCGCTGATGCCTCTGGGTGGGTTCTATTTCTTCGGCAACTCGCTGACGGCGTGGGTGCTGGTCCCGATTGCCGCACTGCTGTTCTGGCGCCACCGCGTCAACATCCGCCAGCTCATGGAAGGCCGGGAAAAATCCATCGGCCGTTAGCGCGCGCATGCGCGCTGATCATGGCGCGGCCAGCGAAGCCAGTTCCCAGCGCGGCCTGATCGAGAATCCGAGATCGTCGTCCTGCGCGGCGCCCAAGCGCAGCGCGCCGACCAGCGCGATCATGGCGCCGTTGTCCGTGCAATAGACGAGCTCCGGGAAGTACACGTCACCCCCTCTCGCCTTCGCTTCACGTCCGAGACGCGCGCGCAGTTCCCGGTTCGCGCCTACCCCGCCCGCCACCACCAGCGTGCGCAGGCCGGTCGCGTCGAGCGCCGCGATGGACTTCGCCGCCAGGACATCGACGACGGCGGCCTGGAACTCACGCGCGATGTCGGCCTTGCGCGATTCCGGCAGCGTCGACGGCGGCGCATCGCCGGCCTCGCGGCGCGCCAGCGTGAGCACCGCCGTCTTGAGGCCGGAGAAGCTGAAGTCAAGGTCGTCCGAATGCTGCATTGGCCGCGGCAGCTTGACCGCACCGGGCGTGCCCCGCTCCGCCAGCGCCGCCAACGCCGGCCCGCCGGGGTAAGGCAAGCCCAGCAGCTTCGCCGTCTTGTCGAAGGCCTCGCCCGCCGCGTCGTCCTGCGTATCGCCGAGCAGCCGATAGCGACCCACGCCGTTGACCTCGAACAGCTGGCTGTGGCCGCCGGAAACCAGCAGCGCGACGAACGGGAACTCCGGCCTCGGATCGGAAAGGAGAGGCGACAGCAGGTGTCCCTCCAGGTGATGGACGCCGATCGCCGGCTTGTCCAGCGCATAGGCGAGCGCCCGGGCGACGCTGGCGCCGACCAGCAACGCGCCGGCGAGTCCCGGCCCGCGCGTGTACGCGACGCCATCCAGCTCGCTCACCGCCAGTCCTGCCGAATCGAGCGCCTGTTTCGTGAGCGGGACCACGCGGCGTACATGGTCGCGCGACGCCAGTTCGGGCACGACCCCGCCATAAGCCTCGTGCATCGCCACCTGCGAGTGCAGCTTTTGCGCGAGAAGGCCGCGTTCCGTGTCGTACACGGCCACGCCGGTCTCGTCGCAGGAGGTCTCGATGCCGAGGACGCGCATTAGGGGGAACGCGAAGGAAAAGTGAAATCATACAGGGGGTTGCAGGTTTCCCCGCGATCGGCTATAGTTATGGGCTACCGATTTCTCCGGTACCCATTTAACGAAACTCAGGGATTCACCAGCCATGCCCAGCGTACGCGTCCGCGACAACGAGCCCTTCGAGGCAGCGCTTCGCCGTTTCAAGCGCACCATCGAGAAGACGGGACTGCTTACGGAACTGCGCGCCCGCGAGT
Organism: uncultured beta proteobacterium; assembly: GCA_963834045.1. Classification (GTDB taxonomy): domain Bacteria; phylum Pseudomonadota; class Gammaproteobacteria; order Burkholderiales; family Casimicrobiaceae; genus VBCG01. Next base: position 89,954 of record CAWIAK010000003.1, read on the forward strand.
TCTACGAAAAGCCCACGGCCGAGCGCAAGCGCAAGAAGGCCGCCGCCGTGAAGCGCCACTACAAGCGCATCCGCAGCCAGCAGCTGCCGCCCAAGCTGTTCTAGGCGTTCGCATCCGTTGATTGGCGCAGCAGGGGCGAAGCGATTCGCCCCTTTTGCATTGGAGCTCCCGAAATGACGCTCAAGGCCCGGATCACCGAGGACATGAAGACCGCGATGCGCGCGAAGGACACGGCGCGCCTGTCGACGATCCGTCTCTTGCTGGCGGCGATCAAGCAGCGCGAGGTCGACGAGCGCCGCGACATGACCGACGCCGACGTCGCGGTCATCATCGACAAGATGGTGAAGCAGCGGCGCGATTCGATCACGCAGTTCGAAGCGGGCAAGCGGCAGGACCTGGCGGACCTGGAACGGGCCGAAGTGACGGTGCTGCAGGCGTACATGCCGCAGCAGCTGACGGACGTGGAAATTGAGGCGGAGATCGACGCGGCGATCGCTGCCGCAGTTGCCGGCGGCGCCCCGGCCGGACCTGCCGGCATGGGCAAGGTGATGTCTCAGCTTAAGCCGAAGCTGGCCGGCCGCGCCGACATGACCGCGGTTTCGGCCAAGGTCAAGGCCAAGCTCGCCTAGCGCGTCGCCGGAGGATATTGCGGCGTTTTCGCGCGCCTATAATCGACAGGCTTCCAACGCACTTCCCCTGATCAATGATCCCCACCGATTTCATCCAGACGCTGCTGTCGCGGGTGGACATCGTCGAGGTCATCGACCGCTACGTGCCGCTGAAGAAAGCAGGCGCGAACTACGTGGCGTGCTGTCCCTTCCACAGCGAGAAGACGCCGTCGTTCTCGGTCAGCCCGGGCAAGCAGTTCTACCATTGCTTCGGCTGCGGCGCCCACGGCACCGCAGTGGGCTTCCTGATGGAATACGGCGGCAAGGCGTTTCCCGATGCCGTCGAGGAACTCGCGCGCGATGCCGGCATGGAAGTGCCGCGCGTCGAGCGCCCGGGCGAGCGCGAGAAGCGCGACGAGGCGCAGGACCTGAATGAAATCCTGCTCGCCGCGGCCAAGTTCTATCGCTCGCAGTTGAAGGACGCGCCGCGCGCGATCGACTACCTCAAGAGCCGCGGCCTCACCGGCGAAGTCGCCGCGCGCTTCGGCATCGGCTATTCGCCGGACGCATGGCAGGGACTCGAGGCGGTGTTTCCCAAATACGACGCGCCGGAGCTCGATGCCGCCGGCCTCGTGATCAACGGCGACGGCGGCAAGCGCTACGACCGCTTCCGCGATCGCGTGATGTTCCCGATCCACGACAGCCGTGGCCGCGTGATCGGCTTCGGCGGCCGCGTGATGGGCGACGGCGAACCCAAGTACCTCAACTCGCCGGAAACGCCGGTGTTCTCCAAGGGCCGCGAACTCTACGGACTGTACCTTGCGCGCAATGCCATCCGCGATGCCGGCCGCGTCGTCGTCGTCGAAGGCTACATGGACGTGGTGGCGTTGGCGCAGCACGGCATCGAGTACGCCGTCGCGACGCTCGGCACCGCCACCACGCCGACGCACGTGCAGAAGCTGTTCCGCCTGACCGACACCGTCGTGTTCTGCTTCGACGGCGACAACGCGGGCCGCAAGGCAGCGTGGCGCGCGCTGGAGAACACGCTGCCCGTGCTGGCGGACGGCAAGAATGCGGTGTTCCTGTTCCTGCCCGACGGCGAGGATCCGGACGACTACGTGCGCAAGCGCGGCCGCGCGGCGTTCGAGAAGGCGCAGGAGGCCGCCGTGCCGTTGTCCGAATTCCTGCTCGCGGAATTGTCCGCGCGGCATCCGCCGACGTCGGCCGAGGGCCGGGCCGCGCTCGTCGCGGCGGCGCGCCCGCATTTGGCGGAGATCAACGCGCCGGTGCTGGCCGCGATCCTGCGCCGGCGCCTGTCGGAGCTCTCGGGCCTGCCGGAAACGGAATTGCGCGGATTGCTCAATCTGCCCGGTCCTGCGGCAACCTCCGGCCAGGCGCCGCGTGCGTCGCGTGAAGACAGCCGGCAGGCGCCGCGCGGCGCCGGTTTCCGTTCGAACGTGCGGCGACCGCCGTCGCTGACGCGCGAACTCATCCAGGGGTTGCTGTTGCAGCCCGTCCTGGCGCGGTCGCTTGAATTTCCCAGGCCCGACGACGGCAGCCCGGACAGCGCGGCGCTGGTCGCGCTGGTCGACCATTGCGCGACGGCCGCGGGCGAACTATCCGCGGCGGGGGTCCTCCAACACTTTGCCGGTTCGCCGCACGAGGCCATCCTGGCGAGCGTCCTGGCGAAGGCGGAAGACCACGCCCTTACGCTGGAAATGACCGAGGCGAACGTCCGCAAAGGTCTCGAGAACTGGTGGCAGCAGGCGCGCCGCAGCGGCACCGCCGCACCTGCGCCCGCCGAGGGCGGCCAGACCGACGAGGAGGTCCAGCGGCTGCGCCAACTGGACTATGTCCGGCAAACGGCCGCCCGGGGGCCGGGAACGAACCCGTCCGAGGATGCGTTTTAGCCCGGCCGAAGGGTTCAACTCGTGGTATTATTTGAGGTTTTCCCGATCCGGCCCCATTTGTAGGAGACGCCGGGTCAGGGAAGCGCGGACGCGTGACCGCCAACGCCCCGCCGGCAGCCGTTTCCATCAAGGATGACCATGGTCAAGAAGCCCGCCAAGCCTACCCGCAAGACGCCCGCGAAATCCAAGGCGCAGCCCAAGTCCAAACCGCGCCTTGCCAAGCCGGCCGCGAAGAAGGCCGCCAAGCCGAAGGGCAAGCCCGCGGCGCACAAGACGTCCCGGGCCAAGCCCGCCGCAAAGAAGGCATCGCATTCCGCAAGCCGGAAGGCCGCGCCGAAGAAGCCTGCGCGCAAGCCGGTTGCCAAGGTCGCCAAGAAGGCCGCGCCCAAGCTCAAGGTCGCCGCAAAGTCCACGGTGAAGGGCAAAGCAGCCGCGAAGGTTGTGGCGCCCAAAGCACCCGAAGAACGCAAAGGCCGTCGCGACCAAGCCGACGCCCAAGCTCGTCGGCAAGCTGCCCGTCCCAGTCAAAACCGCGCAAAAGCAGACGGGCGCGGTCAAGGGCGCCCCTGCAGGCGTGAAGGGAATGCCGGTCGCCGCCGGCAAGGGCGCGCCGGTCGCCTCCGGCAAGGGAACGCCCGTCGCCGCCGGCAAGGGAGCGCCAAGTCGCGGCGGCAAGGGCGCCGCTGCGCCGGCCCACAAGCCGACGCCGGGCGAAATCGCCGCCAAGCTCGCCGGCAAGCGCGCGGAAGATGCCGCGTCGAAGAAGGGCAAGAACGGCCGGCACGCCGAAATCGCGCCGCGCGTTCTCACGCCGGCCGACGTCGAAGCGCGCAAGCGCCGCCTCAAGACGCTGATCGTCCTGGGCAAGGAGCGCGGTTACCTGACCTACGCTGAAATCAACGACCACCTGCCGGACGACATCCTGGATGCCGAGCAGATCGAGGGCGTGATCTCGATGATCGGCGACATGGGCATCCTGGTCTACGACGAGGCCCCCGACGCCGAAACGCTGCTGATGTCCGAGGCGCCGGCCACGGTTCCGGCGGAAGACGTCGAGGAAGAAGCCGAAGCCGCGGCCTCGACGCTCGACTCCGAATTCGGCCGCACCACCGACCCCGTCCGCATGTACATGCGCGAGATGGGCTCGGTCGAACTCCTCACGCGCGAAGGCGAAATCGAAATCGCCAAGCGCATCGAGGAAGGCCTGAAGCACATGATCATGGCGATCAGCGCGTGCCCGATGACGGTCGCGCAGATCCTCGACCTGGCCGGCAAGATCGAGAAGGACGAGCTCAAGATCGACGACCTGGTCGACGGCCTGATGGACTTCAAGGAAGAGTTGGCGCCGGTCAACGAGAACGACGACGAGGAAACCGAGGAAGACGAGGCCGACGCCGGCAAGCTCGCCAGCGAGAATCTCGAGCGGCTCAAGGTCGCGTCGATGGAAAAATTCCTGGCCATCCGCAAGCATTTCGCGCGGATGCTGGTGGTGCTCACCAAGGACGGCCACAAGGCGCCCAAGTACTTCGAGCACCAGAAGAAGATCTCGGCGGAGCTGATGCAGATCCGCTTCGCGGCGCGCATGGTCGAGAAGCTGTGCGACTCCGTGCGCACCGAGGTCGACAACATCCGCCAGATCGAGCGCAAGATCCAGGACCTCGTCGTGCACAAGGGCGGCATGCCGCGCCCGGACTTCATCAAGGCGTTCCCCGCCAACGAGACCAGCCTGCGCTGGATCGACCGCGAGGTGGCCGCGCACCACAGCTACAGCGAACAGCTCGCCCGCTATCGGCAGGCGATCGTCGAGCAGCAGCAGAAGCTCCTCGACCTGCAGGTGCGGGTGATGATCCCGTTGAAGGACCTGAAGGACATCAACAAGCAGATGTCCACGGGCGAGGCCAAGGCGCGCAAGGCCAAGCGCGAGATGACCGAGGCCAACCTGCGCCTCGTGATCTCGATCGCCAAGAAATACACGAACCGCGGCCTGCAGTTCCTCGACCTGATCCAGGAAGGCAACATCGGCTTGATGAAGGCCGTGGACAAGTTCGAATACCGGCGCGGCTACAAGTTCTCGACCTATGCCACGTGGTGGATCCGGCAGGCGATCACGCGCTCGATCGCCGACCAGGCGCGCACGATCCGCATCCCGGTGCACATGATCGAGACGATCAACAAGATGAACCGCATCTCGCGGCAGATCCTGCAGGAGACGGGGCAGGAGCCCGATCCGGCCACGCTCGCCGAGAAGATGGAGATGCCCGAGGAGAAGATCCGGAAGATCCTCAAGATCAGCAAGGAGCCGATCTCGATGGAGACGCCGATCGGCGACGACGACGACTCGCACCTGGGCGACTTCATCGAGGACCAGTCGACGGTGGCGCCTTCCGATGCCGCGGTCAACGCGTCGTTGCGCGACGTCTGCAAGGACATCCTCGACACGCTGACGCCGCGCGAGGCGAAGGTGCTGCGCATGCGCTTCGGCATCGAGATGAACACCGACCACACGCTGGAGGAGGTCGGCAAGCAGTTCGACGTCACGCGCGAGCGCATCCGCCAGATCGAGGCCAAGGCGCTGCGCAAGCTGCGGCATCCGTCGCGCAGCGAGAAATTGCGGAGTTTCCTGGAGGGCGAGTAGACGGCCGAAGGCAAGGCGCGCAGCGCGCGTCGGCTCTCACGAGCAGGCCCGAGGACTCAACGCAACGCGAGTCAAGACCGCACGGAGGCGTGTGCGAGCGGCGAGGCGTAAGCCGAGCCCGAAGGCCGTGCTGAGCGACCGAAAGCGGCCGAACTCGACCCGCCGTCGGACTCCGCAGGTACAAGGAGGCCGCTGAGTAGCGGAATCAGGTGAAACAAAACGCCCCGGAAACCCGGGGCGTTTTGTTTGCCGATGCAACGGCTATTTCACGGCGAAGCAGTACAACAGTCCGGCGCCGCCGGTGCTGACCAAGGCGGCGTCGCTGCAGCCCTTGGTCGCATGCGACGAATTCCACGACGTGCGCACGGCCACGGGATCCTGGGGCAGGCCATCCCGGTCGATGTGACCGACGATGGCGGAGCCCTCGCCGCTCTTGGTCCAGTTGCCGCAGGTCTTGTCATCGGTGCCGGGGAACGCCGTGCCGTTCGGCTGCGTGCCGGTCAGTACGTCGTGCTTGTTGGGCGTGTCGCCGCGCCCATTCACCACAGCGCCCTTTTCGGTCAACGACGTCTGCTTGGTGAGGTTGTTGTCGGCGTGCAGCTCGTCCACGCTGGTGGCGACGACGACGCCTTTCACGTTCCTCCACGGCCCGGTGCCGATCCGGTCTCTGCGCATTGACTGCCGGCGTCGAGCCTGCCGCCGATGCGCTCAGGTAGGCGCGCCACGTCTTGTCGCCAAGGCCCGCCGCCGCGGCGAGCGTCTGGCAATGCTTGTCCGCGCCCGCAAGGCCGCCGAAATCGGCACCCTTGCCGCCGCCCTGGCTGGTGACGAAAAAGCTGGGGCCGCTTTGCGGCGTGCTGGTCGCGCAACCGGCCAACGCCACGGCAAGCATCGCCGCGGACGCCACACTTCCTGAGAATCGAACGTTCATTGCACTCCTCCGATGACGCGCCCTCACCGTCAATCCGCGGCTCGTGGCGACTAACTCCTAACACAGGCGCAATCTAGATTATTCCGGCGGCCGAGGCAATCGCGCAGCGCTCGCGGCGGGTCGCGCACACGCAGTCAGGAAAGCGGCAGCACGACCGTGACCTGTTCCGGCTCCTCCGCGTCTTCACGGACTTCGAAGCCGAGTTGCTCCGAGAACTTCAGCATTCCCCGGTTCGCGCGCAGCACGACGCCTTCCAGGCGCATCAATCCGCGCCGCTTGGCGCAGGCGATGATCCGCTCCATCAGCATCCGGCCGATGCCGCGACCCTGCCAGGTGTCGGTGACGACCACGGCGAACTCCGCGCTTTCGCCGTCGTAATTGGCGATGTAGCGCGCGACGCCCACGATCTTGTGCCCGGTCGGCGACGCAGGGTCCGCGGTGAGCGCCAGCAGCGCCATCTCGCGGTCGTAGTCGACCTGCGTGAAGCGCGCCAGCATCGCCGGCGTCAGCTGATGCAGCCGGTAGAAGAACCGGAAGTAGCGCGTCTGCTCCGACAGCGACGCCACGAAGTCGCGCTCCAATTCCGCGTCCTCGGGCCGCACCGCGCGCACGTCGATCCGGGTTCCGTCCTTGGCGATCCATTCGGACGCGAGGGCGGTCGGATACGGATGGATCGCCATGTGCCGGAAGCCGGGGCCCGCCTTGCGCTTCGGGTCGACGACAAGCCGCGCGCCGACGATTTCCGCGCGCTCCGCGGTGACGATGATCGGGTCGAGCACCAGTTCGCACACCCACGGCAGCGCGCACACCAGCGCCGAGACGCGCAGCAGCAGCATCGATCAGCGCCTCGCTCGGCGGCACGTGCCGCAACGACGCCGCAGTGATGAAATCGCGCGCGAGGCGGTGATTGAGCGGCGGAAGCATCACCGCACGCGCGACGTGCGCGGCCGCCATGCGTTCGCTGGCGCCGAACGCGACGACCGGCCCGAATACGGCATCCGTCGAAACCGAGATGGCGGTCTGGATGCCTTCGTAGGTCGTGAGGTCGTGCTGCACGACCACGCCGCCGCTCCAGTTGGCGCGCTGCTTCGCCGAAATCGCGTGGCTCAATTCGCCGTAGGCGCGCGCCAGCGCGCGCCCGCTGCGAATGCCGCCGCGCGACGCCGGCAGCGCGGGTCCGTCGAAGTCCAGCGCCAACCGAACCGGATAGCGCAGCTTGCGGGCCGCGGCGTGCGCTTCGGCCAGCGTGTCGACGGCAGCCAGCGGCGGCAGCGCGATGCCGAACGCGGCGAGCAGCGCCTGGGTATCCATCAGCGGCAGCGACCTGCGGCCCAGCGGCGCGACCTGCGCGAGGATGCGCTCCGCCGTCGCAAGGTCGGGCGGCTCCGGGATCGGCCTGCGGCGGCGGCACCTCGAGCAGCCATTCCTGGTTGCGGCGATAGGCGGCGAGAAACGACAGCGCCTCGACCGCGTTCTCCGGCGTGTAGAAGTTGGCGATGCCGCCGGCCTCCAGCGCGTCGTGGACGTCCTGCCGGTCGAGCGCGCCCAGCCAGGAAGCCAGCACGGGCTTCGGCGACCCGCGCGCGACCGCCGCCACGGCGTGCGCGGCGTCGAGCGCGGGCGTGATCGGCCGCGTCACGTGCAACGCGAGCACCGCGTCGACCTGTGGATCCGACAGCGTGGCCGCGACCGCGGCCGCGAGCCGCGCCGGCGGCGCGTCGGCGCGCACGTCGACCGGATTGGCGCGCACGATTTCCTTGGGCAGAAGGGCATCCAGCGCCTGCACCGTCTCGGGATCGAGGCTGGCGAGCGTGACGCCGGAGGCCACGGCGCTGTCCGCGGCGAGCAGTCCGGGTCCGCGCCCGTTGGAAACAATGGCGAGGCGGTTGCCGCCGGGAATCTTGCCCATCGCCAGGATGCGCGCGGCGGCGAACAGTTGCGTGTACGTGCGCACGCGCACGGTCCGGCACGCTGCAGCGCGGCATTGAACACCGTATCCGGCATCGGCGCGATGTCGTCGTCGCCGTCCGGGTCACGCATCGGCTCGAGCGAGCGGCCCGCCTTCAGCACCACGACCGGCTTGATGCGCGCCGCGGCGCGCAACGCAGACATGAATGCGCGTGCGTCGCCGACCGATTCGACGTAGAGGAGGATGCCATCGGTCGCGACATCCTGCACCAGCGCGTCGAGCAGTTCGCCGAAGCTCACGTCGACGGCGCCGCCCAGCGAGAGCACCGACGAGAAGCCGATGTGCATGGGCGCGGCAAAGTCGAGCATGGCCGTGCATACCGCGCCGGACTGGGATACCAGCGCGAGGCGGCCGGGCAACGTCGGCGTCGTGCCAAATGTCGCGTTGAGTCCGATGTCGGTGCGAATGATCGCCGAAGGCCCCGGGACCGACCACGCGGATATTCGCGTTTCCTGGCCGCTGCCGAAACGTCGCGCCGCCATGCGCGCGCGCCCGCGACGTCGGTCGCGTCCGGCGTGGACATGACGACAGCGGCGCGGACGTGGGCGGTCATCGCGCCCAGGAGTCCGGGGACGGCGGCCGCCGGCGCGGTGATCACGACGAGATCGATCGGCTTGCCGATCGCCGAAACGCTCGCATAGGAGCGCTGCCCGGACACGCGCGCGGTGCCGCGGATTGACCGCGTAGATGTCGCCTTTGAATGCGCCGCCGCGCAGGTTCTCGAACACGCTGCGTCCCAGCGAGCCCGGCCGGTCCGACGCGCCCACCAGCGCGACGGATTTCGGCATCAGCAACGGGTGGAGGTAGTGCTGCACGAATATTCAGCGGAGAGACTGACGAACGTGTCCGAGTCTACTTCACCCGGCACGGCGCCGAAAGCCCGCGTGCAACGCGCTTCCGGAAACTCTGCCTTGCTAGCTCGGCGGCAGCATCTGTTCGAAAGCTGTCAGCGCGTCGGCGGCGTACATCAGCGACGGCCCGCCGCCCATGTAGACCGCAACCGCCAGCGCTTCCTCGATTTCGGCCTTCGTCGCGCCGGCCTTGACCAGCGCTTGCATGTGGAACCCGATGCAGGCATCGCAATGTCCCGCGACACCCAGGCACAGCGCGATCAGCTCCTTGGTCTTGTGATCGAGGACGCCGTCCTGCAGCGACGATTGGGCCAGCGCATTGAATCCCTTCATCACCTCGGGCATGTCCGCGCGAAACTTGCGCAGCGATCCGGAAACCCGTTGCGTGCGCTCCTTGTAATCCTTGGTCATGATCTTGTCCTTTCGTTGTCGGTCGTTCGCAGATGCGCCGCCACGATCATGCTGCGCGCACGCCAAGGCGCTTCAGCACGATCTCCAGCGGACAGAACCGGGTGAAGCCGCTCTGGAACAGGTTGGCGCCGACGAACGCGGTGAACCACAGCCAGTTCGCGTTGACGAAGAGCGGGCTCGCCGGGGCGCCGAGCGCCAGCGAAAGCAGGACGAAGGCGCCGGCGAAGATGCGGACCATGCGGTTGGTATCCATCGAGAGTCTCCAGGTTGAGAATGGTCAGGGAAAGCGCCTGCGGTTGACGGCGTAATACAGGACGGGAATGACGACCAGCGTCAGCAGCGTCGACACCAGGATGCCGAAGATCAGCGAGATCGCGAGGCCGTTGAAGATCGGATCGTCGAGGATGAACAGCGCGCCGAGCATGGCCGCGAGTCCGGTCAGCGCGATGGGCTTGGCGCGCGCCGCGGCGGAATCGACCACGGCCTGCGCGAACGGCACGCCGCGCTCGCTCTGCAGGTTGATGAAATCGACGAGCAGGATCGAATTGCGGACGATGATGCCGGCCAGCGCGATCATGCCGATCATCGACGTCGCGGTGAACTGCGCGCCGCAGCAGCGCATGGCCGGGCATCACGCCGATGATCGTCAGCGGGATCGGCGCCATGATGATGAGCGGCGTCAGGTACGAGCCGAACTGCGCGACGACCAGCAGGTAGATCAGCACCAGGCCGACGGCGTAGGCGAGGCCCATGTCGCGGAACGTCTCGTAGGTGATCTGCCACTCGCCGTCCCACTTGAGCGCGTACTCGCGATACGGATCGGATCGGCTGGTTGATGAAATACTCGCCGAGCCGGCCGCCTTGCGGGCAATTGGGCGCCCGCGAGCGCGCCGCGCACCGCGAACATGCCGTACAGCGGGCTGTCGACCTTGCCGGAAACGTCGCCGATGACATAGGAGACCGGCAGCAGGTCCTTGTGGTAGATCGTGCGGTCGCGCTCCACGGATGCGCACCTGCACCAGCTCGGACAGCGGCACCAGCGCGCCGTCGCTCGCGCGCACCTTCATCGCCCAGCAGCGCCGTCGAGCTTGGCCTGCCGTTCCGGCGGCAGCGTAAGCCGCACCGGCACGCCGTACTTGGCCTCGCCGTCGCGCAGCATCGTCACGTCCTCGCCGTCCAGCGCCATGCGCATCGCGGCCACGACGTCCGCCGGCGCGACGCCGAGCGTCGCCGCCCGCGCCTGGTCGATGCGCACCGAGAACTTGGGCGCGCTGTCCTCGATCGAGTCGTCGATGCCGACGATGTCGGCGTTGCGGGCGAATTCGGCGCGCACGCGCTTGGCGACGGCGTGCCGGCCGGCCTCGTCGGGTCCGTAGATCTCGGCGACGAGCGGCGAGAGCACCGGCGGGCCGGGCGGCACTTCCACCACCTTGACCTTGGCCCCGAGTGCCGCGCCGATGCGCGCGAGTTCGGGCCGCACCGCGGCGGCGATCTCGTGGCTCTTGCGGTCGCGGTGATGCTTGTCGACCAGGTTGACCTGCAGGTCGCCGTTCTCCGGCGCCTGCCGCAGGTAGTACTGCCGCACCAGGCCGTTGAAGTTGATCGGCGTCGCCGTGCCCGCATAGCCCTGGTAGTCGGTGACCTCGGGAACGGTGGCCATGTACGTGCCCATCGCCCGCAGCGCCGCGGCGGTGTTCTCCACCGGCGTGCCCGCCGGCATGTCGACGACGACCTGGAATTCCGACTTGTTGTCGAATGGCAGCATCTTCAGCACCACCCACTGCACGACGGCGAGCAGCAGCGACAGCAGTATCGCCGCGACGATGCCGAGCCCACAGCCAGCGCCGGTTGCGGCGTCCGGCGTGCGCGTCAAGGAACGGCGACAGCAGCCGCGGTGAAGCCGCGCGCCAGCCCGGCGTCGAGCCGCGAGGCACCATGCGCCGCGGTCGTGCCGCGACGCGGCGAGCCGGAGCGCGAGCCACGGCGTGACGGTGAACGCGATCGCCAGCGAGATCAGCATGCCCATGCTGGCGTTGATCGGGATCGGGCCCATGTACGGCCCCATGAGCCCGCTGACGAACGCCATCGGCAGCAGCGCGGCGATCACCGTCAGCGTGGCGAGGATCGTCGGTCCGCCGACTTCGTCGACCGCCACCGGTATCAGTTCCGCGAGCGGCGCGTCGGGCGTGAGCAGTCGGTGCCGGTGGATGTTCTCGACCACGACGATGGCGTCGTCGACGAGGATGCCGATGGAGAAGATCAGCGCGAACAGCGATACGCGGTTCAGCGTGAAGCCCCACGCCCACGACGCGAACAGCGTCGCCGACAGCGTGAGGATCACCGCGGCGCCGACGATCACCGCCTCGCGCCGGCCGAGCGTGACGAACACCAGCGCGACCACCGACAGCGTGGCGAAAATCAGCTTCTGGATCAGCTTCTGCGCCTTGTCGTTGGCGGTCTCGCCATAGTTGCGCGTCACCGTCACCTCGACGCCCGTGCGGAATCACCGTGTTGCGCAGTTCGGCGACGCGCGCGAGCGACGCGCTCGGCGACGTCGACGGCGTTCTCGCCCGGCTTCTTGGTCACGGCGATGGTCACCGCCGGAAACTCGCCCGTCGCGGCCGATGCCTTTGGTCGACGCCGCCGGGACCCGTGCCGAACCAGACGTAGCGCGCAGGCGTCGGCGGACCGTCGACGATGCGCGCGACGTCGGACAAGTAGACCGGGTTGCCGCCGGAGACGCCGACGACGAGCGCGGCGACGTCCTTGGCATCGGCGAGGAACTGCCCGGTCTCGACGTCGATCAGTCCGGTTGTCGGCGCTCAAGCGTGCCCGATGGCATCGCGGCATTGGCCGCGAGCAGCGCCTGCCGGACATCGGCCGCCGCGAGCTTGAACGCGGCGATGCCGCTCCGGATCGAGCAGCACGCGCACGACGCGACCGGGGCCGCCGATCGTCGTCACTTCGCGCGTGCCCGGGAACGCGCTTCAATTCGGCCTCCAGCGCATGCGCGACGCGCTCCAGGTCGAATGCGCCGCGCGCGACGTCCGGCGTCCACAGCGTCAGCGTGACGATGGGCACGTCGTCGATGCCCTTGGGCTTGACGATCGGCTCGCCGACGTTGAGTTGCGCCGGCAGCCAGTCGCGGTTGGAATGGATCGTGTCGTACAGGCGCACCAGCGCTTCGGTGCGCGGCACGCCGACCTTGAACTGCGCGGTGATGACCGCCAGTCCCGGCTTCGACACCGAGAACACGTGTTCCAGGCCCTGGATCTGCGAAATCACCTGCTCCGCGGGAATCGCGACCAGCGTTTCGACGTCGCGCGCCGACGCGCCGGGAAACGGGATCAGCACGTTGGCCATCGTCACGTTGATCTGCGGCTCCTCCTCGCGCGGCGTCACGACGACCGCGAACGCGCCGAGCAGCAACGCCAGCAGCGCGACCAGCGGCGTCAGCCGGGACTCGAGGAAGAAGCGCGCGATGCGGCCGGAAATGCCCATGCGAATTCAGGTGAGCGTCGATCTCGAATGCATCGCGTGAGCGACGCTAGGATCGGCGATCGCCCGCCTTGGCCGCTTCGATGCCCGCGCGCACCGGCTCCGTCGCCACGCGCTCGCCGGCCGCGAGTCCGGCCAGAACTTCGACCAGACCCTCGCCCGCGGACTCGCCGAGCCGCACCTGGCGCAACTGCACGCGATCCTGCGCGTCGATCACGTAGACGGCCGTCACTTCGCTGCGCTCAGATCACCGCCGCCTGCGGAATCGCCAGCGCGCGCGTGCGGCCGGTGACGAGCGACGCCCGCGCATACTGACCCGGCATCAGCCCCGAGCGCTTCCGGCAGGTCGAGGCGAATGCGCGTCGTGTGCGTGCGCGCGTCGGCCACCGGAATGACCGTGACGCGCCGCGCGACCAGCGCGCTCTTGCGCGCCGGCACCTCGATGCGCACCGGTGCCGCGAGGTCCGCCGTCGCGAGCACCGCCTGCGGCACCGTCGCCACCACGCGCAGCTCGCGCGGATCGAACACGGTGACCAGCGGGCGTCCCATCGTCGCCATGTCGCCGACGTCGACGTCGGTCGTCGCGACGACGCCGTCGTAGGGCGCGACGATCGTCGTGTAGCTCCTCGACGTCGCCGACTGCCCGGCGTTGGCGTCCGCGGTCGCGCCCTGCGCCTGCGCCGCCAGGTATTCGGCCTTCGCCTGGTCGAGCGCCGCCTGGCTGATGAATTTCTCCGCGAACAGCCGCACGCTGCGGTCGTACTTCGCCTTGGCGTTGGCGAGATTCGCGCGCGCTTCCTGCACCTGGCTCATGCTCGCCGCCTCCGCCTGCACCGCGCTGCGCGGATCGATCTGCACCAGCACCTGGCCCGCCTTGACGGCGTCGCCGGCCTTGACCGGCAGGGCGACGATGCGTCCCGCCACCTGCGCCGCCAGCGTCGACTGGCGCACCGCCTCGACGACGCCTTCGGCGACGGCAACCCGATCGATGTCGCGATAGGCGACGACGGCGCCCTGGAGGCGGCACCGGCTGGGCGGCGCAGATACGGCGCGAGGCACCAGCAGCCCCAGCGCGAATCCGTACCTGACCAGGAGCGCAGCAGCCGCCATCGACATTACCTGCACTTGCTGCTGTTGAAGCGGAACGGCAGGTACGCGGGACACCAGCGAATGAGCCCGGTGCCGAGCGGGACGAGCCCCGCCAGCGCCCACCAGCGATTGGGTCCTTCGAAGACGAAAAACAGGCTCAGGATCGCGAGGCCCGCGATGATCCGCACTGCGCGATCGATGCCGCCGACGTTGGCTCGTCATGGAACACTCCTTCGGGGTGATGGAGCGTATGCATGCAGCTTAGGTCCGGCGCGGCGTCGGAGCGTCTGTGACCTGCGTCACAAAGGGGCGATTCCGGGCCGTCGCGCGGCATGCGTTGTAGAATGCCGGCAGAGCGGGCGTGGCGTCCGCGCACCGCCCGCTGGAACCGCATTGACGGACTCTGTCGCCTCCCCTCCTCCGGCAGTCGCGCTGCGCAAGCTCTTTCCGGCGCTCGCCGAGGCTGCGCCGGCGACGCTGGCCCGCATCGTCGAGCACGGAATCCATCGCAAGGTCCCGGCGGGGACGACGATGTTCGACGCCCACTCTCCTTGCGCCGGGTTTCCGCTGGTACTGTCCGGGACGGTCAAGGTGCTGCAGCGCTACCCCAACGGCCGCGAAATGCCGCTGTACAAGGTGCGGCCGGGCGAAAGTTGCCTGTTGTCAGGCAGTTGCCTGCTGGGTCACTCCGACTACACCGCTTCGGGAATCGCGGAGACGGACGTCGAGTTGCTGGTCGTGCCACCCGCCGATTTCCACGCCATGATCGCCAGCGACGAAGCGTTTCGCAATCATGTGTTCAGCCTGTTCGGCGAGCGGCTGGCCACGCTGATGTCGTTGGTCGAGGCCATCGCCTACCAGAAGCTCGACCAGCGGCTGGCGTCGCTGCTGCTCGCCAAAGGCGAATCGGTGCACGCGACGCACCAGGCGCTCGCGGACGAGCTGGGCAGCGTGCGCGAGATCGTCAGCCGCCTGCTGCGCGCATTCGAGGACAAGGGCTGGGTCGACCTGGCCCGGGAACGCATACTGATCACCGATCGCACGGCGCTTTCCGCGCTGGCGAATGCGTGACGCCATCGGGCCGCGGCGCCGCCGTGCGAGAATTCGGCCTCACAAGAGACTCACTGACGGGCCCGTAGCTCAGTTGGTTAGAGCAGGGGACTCATAATCCCTTGGTCGCTGGTTCGAGTCCAGCCGGGCCCACTCACAATGCCTATTGCTTGCCTTGGCGAGATGGTCATGCCGCGCGATTCCCGCTCATAACCGAAGCGTCGCGATTAGGCGTGCGGGGTTTAACAGCAATCCAAGCGCGACTCGGATGTCTTGCACGGCGACCTTCGCTGCCAACAAGGTCTCCACCGCGGCCCCCTCTTTTTGCATGACGGCAATGCCAAGCCCCGCCGCCCGCAGCATGAGGCGGTCATTGCGGCCATTGCCAATGCAGACGCATTGGGCCGCGCCTAGTGCCTCCACATACCGCAGCTTGGCCGCATCCTGGCCCCCGGGCGAAAGAATCGAGAGACTGCAAGGCAGCGCGGCAAGAGTTTGTCGGGCTCGACCGAACGTGTCCGCGGTCACAACATGGATTTCCAGGCATTCACTCAGGCTTCCGAGCGCTTCCGCGACGCCGGGCAGCAGAGTCCCGTCCAAGGCGAGCGTGCCGTTGAAGTCTGCAACCAGGTGTTCGAGGAAAAGAGTTTCAGTCCCGGGAATGGCTACTTCAAGCATTGGGCGTCGTGTTCGATGGGCGGCGGTCGTCGACCACAGGGTCACGCGGCATCAAATGCATGGCTCAATCTTCGATGCCAATCGTTCCAAATTCAACCGGCGTCTTGGAGTAGAAGACCTTGATCTTTTCCGCCTTCAATTTCGCGAAGAACCGTTCGGACTCCTCGGCCGTAACCGCCATGACAACTTCGAGCGGCTGTTCGGCGACCTTAAGGAGATGCATCCGATGTAGGTACCGGTGATGGCCGAATCCTTCGCTCGCAGCGATGAGCGTTGCCCCGCCGATGCCCATGGCGCGAGCCTCCTCCACCAGCCAATGCGCGAGCGATTTGTGATGATGTCGATGGTCTTGCTGGGTGAAGAACGTCAATTGGAAACCGTTCACCGGGTTCGGCAGGCGCGGACCTGTCTTCATCGCTCATTCCCCTTCGCCCGTCGTTCCGAACTCGACTGGCGACTTGGTGTAGAAGAGCTTGACCCTTTCGGCCCGCAGCCTTCCGAAGAGCCGATCTGCCTCTTCTGCCGTCACCGCCATGACGACTTCCAACGGTTGGTCGGCCAGTTCGATGAAGTGCGCCGAATGGATGCGTCCGTGGTGGCCAAAGCCCTCGCTTGCCGGAACCATCGTGGCCCCGCCGATGCCCATCGCGCGCGCCTCCTCCACGAGCCAGTGGGCGAGCGGTTTCCCGCGATACTGATGATCCTGCTGCGTGAAGAACGTCACCTGGTAGCCTTGCACGGAATCCTCCCTTTGCGTCACGGACAGGTGTGCTCGAGGCCCCGGCCCCAAAGCATCGAGGCGCCCAAAGGGGGCGCCGACAGGGATTGCAAGAATGGTACAACCGGACACCATTTTCATGTCAATTGCAGACACACTTGGCTGGTTTACCGGGGCAATACCTTCGCCTTGCGACAAGCTGCGCGTGGTCTTGTTGGCGCCCATCGCCATGGTGTTTCTTGGCGAGCGTCCCGGTGAGTGAGCGCGCAATTTCCGTCAGTCGCCGCTCCGGCCACGGTTGGCGCATGTTGAAAGAATCAGTTGGTAGATTCACAATTCGAAGCGCACGATGATGCGTGCAACTACTCAACGAGCCCCCGGGAGGAACCATGGATAACGCCACCAATCGCCTGCGGCGCAGGCTCATCGTCGGCGGTGCCGGTGCGCTGGCAGCCTCGGGTCTTGGCGTCCTGAGCAAGGCCGCATTCGCGCAGTCCACGACCGTCGACCTGCCTTTCGTCAATGGCAGGAGAAACGTGGTCGCATTTCCCGAAAAGCGGCCGATGATCGTGCTGACGACCCGGCCGCCGCAGCTCGAAACGCCGTTCGCGGTCTTCAACGAGGGCGTGATCACGCCGAACGATGCGTTTTTCGTCCGGTATCACAACGCCGGCATCCCCACTGCGATAGACGGTGACAAGTTCGTGATCCGGATCGGCGGCAACGCGGCGGGCAAGCCCTTCCAGCTGACGCTGCCCGAATTGCGCACCCAGTTCAAGACGATCGAGTACGTGGCCGTCAACCAGTGCTCGGGCAACAGCCGCGGACTTTTCTCGCCCAGGGTGACCGGCGGACAGTTGTACAACGGAGCGATGGGCAACGCGCGCTGGGTTGGCGTTCCACTCAAGGATGTGCTGGCGCGCGCCGAACTGAAGAATACCGCCAAGCAGGTGACCTTCAACGGGCTCGACACTGCAGTCTTCGGCGGCGGCGATTTCGTCAAGTCGCTGGACGTGAACCACGCGCTGGACGGGGAAGTCATGCTTGCGTACCAGATGAACGGCGCCGACATCCCGATGCTCAACGGCTATCCGGTAAAGCTGATCGTCCCGGGCTACTATGGGACGTACTGGGTCAAGCACCTGTCGGAAATCGAGGTCGTGGACCAGACCTACGAAGGCTTCTGGATGAAGCCGGCCTATCGCGTGCCCGACAACGACTGCGCGTGCATCGAACCGGGCACCACGCCTGCCGCGACGCGCCCGATCGGCCGCTTCAACGTGCGCTCGTTCATCACCTCGGTGCAGGACGGCGCGCAGCTTCGCGCAGGGCAGCAGAACATAGTGCGCGGCATCGCATTCGACGGCGGCCAGGGCATTCGCGAAGTGGCCTATTCCATCGACGGCGGGCAAACCTGGCGCGGCGCCAAGCTCGGCGACGACCTCGGCCGGTACTCGTTCCGCGAATTCACCTTCGCCTTCACTCCCGACAAGGGATCGCATGACCTGCGCGTGCGCGCGTGGAACCGCTCTGGGCCAGAGCCAACCCATGGAGGCGCTGTGGCAACCGGCGGGTTACATGCGCAATGTGGTCGAGCGCGTTTCGGTCACCGCGGTCTGAGGAGAACGAGAATGAACAGCAAACCTGTCATCGCGACGCTGATTTCGGCGTTCGTCGCTCGCCCTCGGCGCCGGGGCACTGGCTGACGCGAAGACAATCACGTTGCCGATGGAGGGGCCTCCACTCAAGGCCAGCCCGCTGCCCGGTTATGCGAAGGCCCAGTCGAACTGCGTGGCGTGCCATTCAGCGGAATACATGCTCTACCAGCCGCCCACTGCACCGAGAGCCTACTGGGAGGCGATGGTCACGCGGATGAAAGTCGTATTCAAGGCGCCCATCGACGACGCGGACATGCCGGCGATCGTGGACTACCTGGTCAAGACCTACGGCAATGAGCAGCCCAAATAGCCCCTTGGCACGGCGGACTCATATCGACGGTTGACTGTTCGTAGCGCCGTCCCTGAGCACTTGCGCGGTGATTTCGTAGGAGCGCAGGCGCGCATCGTGGTCGAAGATCTGCGACGCGATCATCAACTCGTCCGCGCCGGTGCGCGCGATGAAGGCGTGCAATGCCGCCTGCACGACCTCCGGAGAGCCGATGGCCGAGCAGGACATGACGTCGTCGAGCAGCGCTCGCTCGTGCGGGCCGACGCGATCGAGGTAGCCCTCGAGCGGGGGCGGCAACTGCGAAGGGCGGCCGCTGCGCAGATTGATGAATGCTTGCTGCCAGGAGGTCGCCCTGAGCCTGGGCCTCATCGATCGAATCGGCCGCGAACACGTTGTAGCCGAGCATGACGTACGGCTTGGCGAGTTGCGCGGAGGGCTGAAACTGGGCGCGGTAGATTGCGATGGCCTGCAGCATTTGCGCGGGCGCGAAATGCGACGCGAACGCAAAGGGTAGGCCCAATGCGGCGGCGAGTTGAGCTCCGAACAGGCTCGACCCCAGGATCCACAGCGGCACCCGCAAGCCGGCGCCCGGCACAGCGCGAACCGCCTGCCGCGGAGTGTCCGAGAAATAGTCGGCAAGCTCCTGCACATCCTGCGGGAACTCACGCGCGTCCGAGGCCAGGTCGCGGCGCAACGCGCGCGCCGTGATCTGATCGGAACCGGGCGCTCGGCCCAACCCCAGGTCGATGCGACCCGGGTAGAGCGACTCCAGCGTGCCGAATTGCTCGGCGATCACGAGCGGCGAATGGTTGGGCAGCATGATGCCGCCTGCGCCCACGCGGATGGAGGACGTCCCGCCGGCCACGTGGCCGATCAGCACTGCGGTGGCGGCGCTGGCGATTCCGGGCAACCCATGGTGCTCGGCCAGCCAATAGCGCCGGTAGCCCCAGCGTTCCGCATGGCGCGCCAGATCGAGCGTGTTGCGAAATGACTGCGCGGCGTCGCTTCCCTGCGCGATAGGTGCCAGGTCGAGGACGGAATAGGGAATCATCGTTTTGATATTGGGATGCCGTCGCCGATTGACAACCGTCAGGTGTACCAGAATCCGCCAAATCGCGCGCGCTGCGGTAGACTTGGCTCGCCCGACGAGAGCCCGCCCCGCCTCCGCATCGACTTCACGTCCTGATGGCCACTCCGCTGCAACGCGCGTATCGATTCTGCCTGGGCGACGGCAGCCTGACGATCGCGGTGTTCATTCTCATCTTCTTCGCGTTCGTCCTCTACCCGATGGTCGAGGTCGGGGTAATCCGGCGCTTCTGGCTCGACATGACTTTCGCTGCGTTCCTGGCGATGGGCGCAGTGGTCGTGTTCGAACCGCGGCCCATCGTGCGGCTGTTCCTGGTCTTCCTCACGGGTGCCGTCGTCGCCAGCCTCGCCGATCATTTCTTCGAGGGCACGTGGATCTCCGCGCTACGCGCGGTCTTCGCGATGCTGGCCTGCGCCGTCCTCGGCGTGCTGCTGATGGTGCGCGTGATCCGCGATGGCCGCATGAACTTGAATCGCCTGATGGGTGCGATCGGGGTTTACCTTCTGATCGGCGTCGTATTCACGCAGGGGTATCGGTTGCTTGCAGGATTTGTCCCGGGCGCGTTCGCGATCGGCGGAACCCCAGCCGATTTCAATGCGATCAATCTCAAGCTCAGTTACTTCAGTTTCATCACGCTCACTTCGACGGGTTACGGGGACATTACGCCATTGCATCCCTACGCGCGTTCGCTCGCCACTCTCGAGGCGCTGTCGGGCAACCTGTTCCTGACCGTTCTGGTGGCGCGGCTGGTTGGACAGGAAATCGACTGGCGGCACGAGCAGCGGGATCTGCAACGCGCCGAAGAGACCGCGCGAAGCCACGGAAAAAAAGTGACGCTCGGCTGACAGTTCGCAGTCAGACCGCGAGCAGCCCGCGCACGTTGTCGTCGTCCATCGTGGCGCCTGGCCCCCGGGCGACCACTTCGCCGCGCGACATCACGACATAGCTGTCAGCCAGCGACTTCGCAAAGTCGTAATACTGCTCGACCAGGAGGATGGCCATCTCGCCGCCTTGCGTAAGCTTGCGGATCGCGCGCTCGATGTCCTTGATGATGGACGGCTGGATGCCTTCGGTGGGTTCGTCCAGGATCAGCAGCTTGGGACGCAGCGTGAGCGCGCGGCCGATCGCCAACTGCTGCTGCTGGCCGCCCGAGAGGTCTCCGCCCCGGCGATTCAGCATGTCCTTCAGCACCGGAAACATTTCATAGATGAATCGCGGGAATGCCCGCGCCCTTCTTCTGCGTGGCCAGTCCCATCTGCAGGTTTTCGAGCACGGTCAGGCGCGGAAAGATGTCGCGGCCCTGCGGCACGTAGCCCAGCCCCAGGCTCGCGCGGGCATACGGCGGCAGTGACGTGATCGTCGCGGTACCGAACCGGATGTCGCCCGAGCGCACGGGCACCATGCCCATCAGGCAACGCAGCAGCGTGGTCTTGCCGACGCCATTGCGTCCGAGCAGCGTCGTGCATTTGCCCGCCGGAACGTCGAACGACACGTTGCGCAGGATGTGGCTGCCGCCGTAGTAC
Source organism: uncultured beta proteobacterium (assembly GCA_963834045.1). GTDB lineage: Bacteria > Pseudomonadota > Gammaproteobacteria > Burkholderiales > Casimicrobiaceae > VBCG01. Next base: position 110,859 of record CAWIAK010000003.1, read on the forward strand.
TGGTTGAGTTTTTCGACGTGGAGCATGTGAGATGTCAGTCGGCCGGTCAGCGGCCCAGGAACACTTCGATGACCTGCTCGTTTTCCTGCACGTTCTTCATCGAGCCTTCCGCCAGCACGTGCCCTTCGTGCAGCACCGTGACTCGGTCGGCGATCTTGGCCACGAAGTCCATGTCGTGCTCGACCACCACCAGCGTGTATTCGCCGGCCAGCGTCAGGAACAGTTCGGCGCTGCGCATCGTCTCGTCGTCGGTCATCCCGGCCACCGGCTCGTCCAGCAGCAGAAGCTGCGGTTCCTGCATCAGCAGCATGCCGATCTCGAGCCACTGCTTCTGGCCGTGCGACAGCAGGCCGGCCAGGCGTGACGCCTCCGGCGCCAGCTGGATCGTCTCGAGAATCGTCAGGATGCGGTCGCGCGCCGTGGAATCGAGTGCGGCCCGCAGCGTCGGCCACACGCGCTTGTCCGCCTTGCGCGCGAGCTCCAGGTTCTCGAACACCGAATGCTTCTCGAACACCGTGGGCTTCTGGAACTTGCGGCCAATGCCGGCGCCGGCGATTTCCGGCTCCGTGAGTTCGGTGAGGTCGATCGTCTGGCCGAAATAGGCGGTGCCCGCGTCCGGCAGCGTCTTGCCGGTGATCACGTCCATCATCGTCGTCTTGCCCGCGCCATTGGGGCCGATCACGCAGCGCAGTTCGCCGGCGTCGACGGTCAGCGACAGGTCGTTCAGCGCCTTGAAGCCGTCGAACGACACGGAGATCGAATCGAGATACAGGATTGCGCCGTGACTGATGTCGACGCCGGGCCGGACGAGGTGTCCGTCGCTGATGCCCGTATCCTTGCTGCTGATCTGGGAATCGGGGATCGGGCTGTTCTCGGGCAGGCCAGGATAGACGTGCATTATTTCTTCACCCACAGGCCCGCGATCCCGCGCGGCAGGTAGAGCGTCACCAGGATGAACAACAGGCCCAGCAGGTACAGCCAGTATTCGGGAAACGCCTGCGTGAACCAGCTCTTGCCGAGGTTGACCGCGGCCGCGCCGATGACCGGTCCGATGAGCGTGCCACGGCCGCCAACCGCCGTCCAGATCGCGATCTCGATCGAGTTGGCCGGCGACATTTCGCTCGGGTTGATGATGCCGACCTGCGGCACGTACAGTGCGCCCGCGATGCCGCAGATCATCGCCGACAGCGTCCAGATGAAGAGCTTGAAGTACAGCGGGTTGTATCCGGAGAACATCACGCGGGTCTCGGCGTCGCGAATCGCGGTGAGCACGCGGCCCAGCTTCGACGTGACGATCGCGCGGCCCAAGCAGCAGGAAGCCCAGCAGCGCCGCGCCGGTGAGCATGAACAGCGCCATGCGCGTTCCCGACGCGGTGATCGGGAAGCCGAGGATGCGCTTGAAGTCGGTGAATCCGTTGTTGCCGCCGAAGCCGGTGTCGTTGCGGAAGAACAGCAGCATGGCGGCGTAAGTCAGCGCCTGCGTGATGATCGAGAAATAGACGCCCTTGATGCGCGAGCGGAATGCGAAGAAGCCGAATACCAGCGCGAGCAGTCCCGGCACCAGCACGACCAGAAGCGCGCAATACCAGAAGTGCTGCGTGAATTTCCAGTACCAGGGATAGGCCTTCCAGTCGAGGAACACCATGAAATCCGGCAGCGGGCTCTTGTACACGCCGTCGAGGCCGATGGAGCGCATCAGGTACATGCCCATCGCGTAGCCGCCGAGCGCGAAGAACAATCCGTGCCCGAGCGAAAGGATGCCCGTGTAGCCCCAGATCAGGTCCATCGCCAGCGCGACGATGGCATAGCACATGATCTTGCCTGCCAGCGTGACCGTGTATTCGGAGACATGGAACACGCTGCCTTCCGGCACGACCAGGTTGGCGACGGGCACGATGACGAAGATGACCAGCGCCGCCGCGCCGAGCGCGCTCCACATCCGGCCCGACCACAGCCGCGCCAGCGCGAAGCCGCCGGCGGGTGCGGCGAGCGGCATGAATCCCAGCGCCATCGGCGTCACGCTTCCACCGTTCGGCCCTTGAGCGCGAACAGTCCCTGCGGACGCTTCTGGATGAAGATGATGATGAACACCAGGATCATGATCTTGGCCAGTACCGCGCCCTGCCAGGCTTCGAGGAACTTGTTCATGACGCCCAGGCCGAGCGCCGCGTAGACCGTGCCGGCCAGCTGCCCGACGCCGCCCAGCACGACGACCATGAACGAGTCGACGATGTAGCTCTGGCCCAGGTCGGGACCCACGTTGCCGATCTGCGACAGCGCGCAGCCCGCCAGCCCGGCGATGCCGGAGCCCAGGCCGAAGGCCATCATGTCGATCTTCGGCGTGCGCACGCCCAGCGCGCTCGCCATCGCCCGGTTCTGCGTGACCGCGCGCACGTAAAGGCCAAGGCGCGTCCGCGTCAGCGTCAGCCATACCGCAAGCAGAACGCTGCCGGCAAAGGCGATGATCACCACGCGGCTCCACGGCAGCACGACGTTGGTCATGATTTCGAAGCCGCCGGACATCCACGACGGGTTCTGGACCTGCACATTCTGCGCGCCGAAGATCGTGCGCACGCCCTGGATCAGGATAAGGCTCAAACCCCAGGTCGCGAGCAGCGTCTCCAGCGGCCGCCCATAAAGATGCCGGATCACCGTCCGTTCGAGGATCACGCCGACACCCGCGCTGACCGCGAAGGCCACCGGCACCGCCACCAGCGGATAGAAGTCGAACGCGGCCGGCGCATGCTGCCGAAACAGGCTCTGCACGACGTAGGTCGCATAAGCGCCGATCATGATCAGCTCGCCGTGCGCCATGTTGATGACGCCCATCAGGCCATACGTGATCGCGAGGCCCAGCGCGGCCAGCAACAGGATGGTTCCGAGCGAGATGCCGGAAAAAACGCGCGCCGCGATGTCGCCCAGCAACAGCCGCCGCTCGACCGTCGCGAGCGATCGCTGCGCTGCGGCGCGGACCTGCGCATCCGGCTCGACATAGACGGCGCCCTTGCGTTCGAGCACTTGCAACAACAACGTCTTCGTGGCGCCCGTGTCGGACAGTCCCAGTGCGCGAATCGCCGCGAGCTTCTTGCCCTTGTCGCCGCCGCGCAGGTCGATCGACGCCTTGGTCAGCGCGAGCAAGCCCTTCACCTCGGGGTCGGCTTCCTTGGCCAGCGCCACGTCGATCGCGGGCAGCACCGTCTCGCTGGAATTGTTCTGCAGGACCTTGGCTGCGGCCAGGCGGACTGCGCGATCCGGCGACGCCAGCGTCAACGCGGCGATCGCCGTGGTGAGCTCCTGCCGCATCCGGTTGTTCACGATTACATCGTCAAGCGTCTCGGGGAGCGGCGTGACCACCTTGCCTGTGTATGCGTCGACTGCAGTGTCGCCCTTGACGACCAGGACGATGTCCTCGCCCGACGTCTGCACCTCGCCGTCCAGCAGCGATTGAAGAAAGGACAGGGCCGCGCTGTCACCGCTGTTGACCAGCGTGCCGATAGCCTGGATTTTCTCATCGCTTTCACCGAATGCCAGATCCTTGATGGCCGGCGCCGGCAATGCCATTGCGCCGGTCGCGAAGAACGAAACTGAGCACGCCGCAGCGAGCACCAGCGCAAACGCTAGCTGACCAACGAGTTGCCGGCCACCCTTGCCCATTGCATCAATCCCGTGTTCCGCTCGAATCGAGTCCAAAAAAAACCGGCAGCGGGTGGCGGCAGCGGTAGCTTCACCGTGTCTGCCGCTCCCGCGCCGGCGGGCTGTCCAACCCATTTCATGCGCTTGCGATACAAGAACTGCCTGCTGCTACTTCTTTTCCGGCTCGTCCTTCTTGCCCTTGTCTTCCGGGATGTACGGGCTCCACGGCGTGGCCCGGATCGGGCCCTTGGTCTTCCAGACGACCTTGAACTGACCGTCACCCTGCACTTCGCCGATGAATACCGGCTTCCACAGGTGGTGATTCGTTCTCGTCCATCTTGATCGTGAATCCGTCCGGGGCCGGGAACGTCTGCCCTGCCATCGCCGCAATCACCTTGTCCGTATCGGTGCTCTTGGCCTTGGTCACCGCCTGCGCCCACATATGGATGCCGATCCAGGCCGCTTCCATCGGATCGTTGGTCAACGGCTTGTCCGCGTTCGGCAGCTTCACTTTCTTGGCGTACGCGGCCCATTCCTTCGTCCACGCGGCGTTCACCGGATTCTTGATCGACATGAAATAGTTCCATGCCGCGAGATGACCCTTCAGCGGATTGGTGTCGACGCCACGCAGTTCCTCCTCGCCGACCGAGAAAGCCACCACGGGAACGTCGGTCGCCTTCAGGCCCGCGTTGCCCAGTTCCTTGTAGAACGGCACGTTGGAGTCGCCGTTGATCGTCGACACCACGGCCGTCTTGCCGCCCGCCGCGAACTTCTTGATGTCCGCCACGATCGTCTGGTAGTCGCTGTGGCCGAACGGCGTATACGTCTCCATGATGTCCTTGTCCTCGATACCCTTGGTATGGAGGAACGAGCGCAGGATCTTGTTGGTCGTGCGCGGATAGACGTAGTCGGTGCCGAGCAGCACGATGCGCTTGGCGCCGCCGCCTTCCTTGCTCAACAGGTACTCGACCGCGGGAATCGCCTGCTGGTTCGGCGCCGCACCCGTGTAGAACACGTTCTTCGACAGCTCTTCGCCCTCGTACTGCACCGGATAGAACAGGAGGCCGTTCAGTTCCTCGAATACCGGCAGCACCGACTTGCGCGAAACCGAGGTCCAGCAGCCGAACACGACGGCCACCTTGTCCTGGGTCAGCAGCTGCCGCGCCTTTTCCGCGAACAGCGGCCAGTTCGACGCGGGGTCGACGACCACGGGCTCGAGCTTCTTGCCGAGCACGCCGCCCTTGGCGTTGATGTCCTCGATCGCCATCAGCGTGACATCCTTCAACACCGTCTCGCTGATCGCCATCGTGCCGGACAGCGAGTGGAGCACGCCGACCTTGATCGTGTCGGCCGCCAGCACCGGCGTGCCGAAAGATAGGCCGGCGGCGGTGGCCGCCGCAATCACCGACAGACGCTGGATGAAAGTTCTGCGTTGCAATGGCATGTCGTGTTTCCCCGCGTTGAAGAATTGAAGTGGACGATCCCGGTCCGATGAAACCCGGCCGCCGCACAAACGCCGCAAGCCAGGTCCCACTGCGTTGTTGCATTGCACGACGCATGCCAAGCGTCCGGCTCTTGCCGAATGCGTTGATTTGATTGCGAATCCGGAACGCGGCCATGGCCGCCGACGGTTCCGTGCGCTAACTCCGTGCCGGCCGCTCATCCCATCTTGGTGCGCCAACAAACGTATCGCACCAAGATGGCTCAGCGTGGAGGCTTGGGCATTCCGGTCGCGGCGGCGCAGCCGCAGGATGATGGTCGCGATGAGCGCAATCACCGCGGCCGCGATGAAGAGATCGCGTTCGACGCGCACGACATTGCCGAGCAGCCGTTGCGCGGCCTCGCCCAGCACGTAGCCCGCACCCACCCAGCATGCGCTCCACGCCAGCGCGCCGAGTGCGTTGAGCAGCAGGAAGCGCGGCCATCCAAGCGCACTGGTCCCGATGACGGCGGGGCCGACAGTACGCAGGCCGTAGAGAAAGCGGATGCCGATCACCGCGAGATTGGGAAAGCGCTCGATCAATGCGTGCACGCGCGCGGCGGCAGGTCCGAACCTGGGATAGCGCTCGAGCAGCGTCGCGCCGAACCGGCGGCCCAGCGCGAAATACGCGATGTCTCCAACGCTGCCGCCGATGGCGCCCAGCACGATGAGCAGCGGCATGTCCAGCACGCCGCGATGCGCGAACAGGCCCGCCAACACGAGGACGGTCTCGCCTTCGAACAGCGCGCCGACCAGCGCGGCGGGATAGCCGTAGGCGGCGACCCAGGGGGCTAAGATCAATGGACATCGAATTCCTGCCGCGAGCGGCAATTCCGCATTCGACGTCAAACGCCCAGGCGCGCCGCCAGTTCCGCGGGCTGCGCCATCAGCACGTCCGAAGCGTCCTGGATGATCACGCGGCCCTTCTCGAGGACGACCGCGCGGTCGGTGTTGGCCAGAACGGTGCGGAAATTGCGGTCGACGATCAGCGACGCGATTCCGGTGCCGCGAATGTCGTTGATGATCCGCCATATCTCGCGCACGATCAGCGGGGCCAGGCCTTCGGTGGCCTCGTCCAGGATCAGCAGGTCGGGATTGGTCGAGAGCGCGCGCCCGATGGCCAGCATCTGCTGTTCGCCGCCGGAAAGCTGCTGGCCGCCATGACCGAGCCGCTCCTTCAGCCGCGGGAACGTCGCGAGGATGCGTTCGAGCGGCCAGTCGTTGCGGCCCGAGACACCGCTGCGCGCCGCGACCACGAGATTCTCGCGCACCGAAAGATTCGCGAAGATGCCCCGCCCCTCCGGCACGTAGGCCACGCCCCAGCGTGCAACGCGATCGGGCGGCGCAAGCGTCGCGTCCTGGCCGCGGATCGCGATGCGTCCGCGCGTCGCGCGCACATGGCCCATCAGCGTGCGGATCAGCGTCGTCTTGCCCATGCCGTTGCGCCCGAGCAGGCCGACGGCCTCCCCGGCGCGCACCGACAGCGAGACGCCTCGCAGCACGTGACTCTCGCCGTAGTGCACGTGCAGGTCGTGCGCATCGACCAGGGGCGCTGCGTCAGACATGGACCTCGCCCAGGTAAGCCAGCTGCACCTCGCCGTCGGCGCGCACGGCGGCGGGAACGTCGCTCGCGATCACCGCGCCATTGACCATCACCGTGATGCGGTCCGACACGCGGAACACCGCGTCCATGTCGTGCTCGACCAGGAGGATCGCGTGGCCGGACTTGAGGCCGGACAAGAGGTCGAGCATGCGCTCGGTTTCCGCGGCGCCCATGCCGGCAAGCGGCTCGTCCAGCAGCAGCACGCGCGGCCGCGTGGCGACGCACATCGCTATTTCCAGTTGCCGCTTCTCGCCGTGCGAGAGCAGTCCGGCCGTGCGGTCCGCGAGCCCCGCGAGACCCGTCCTGTCCAGCGCTTCCCGCGCCAATGCCGTGCTGATCGGACAGTCGGCCGCCGCAGTCCACCAGTTCCACGGAACCTGGTGCGTGGCCTGCGCGGCAAGGCGGCAGTTCTCGAACACCGAAAAGCGCGGAAAGATCGTCGTGCGCTGATAGCTGCGGCCGAGTCCGGCCTGCGCACGCTTCGGTTGCGGCCAATGCGTGACGTCGATCCCCAGCAATTCGACCGACCCCGCGGTGATCGCGATTTCACCGGCCAGCACGTTGATCAGCGTCGACTTGCCCGCGCCGTTGGTGCCGATCACCGCATGGATCTCGCCTTCGGCCAGGTCGAGCGACACGTCCGACACCGCGGCGAGCCCGCCGAAGCGGCGCGTGACGCCGCGGGCGCGGAGGAGCGGGGCGGCGTTGTCAGGCACGTCGCCTCCTCCGTCGTCTTGCGCGCACGCCGCGCGCGCCATTGCGCCGGCAATCCGATGAGGCCGTTGGGCATGAACGCGACGCACAGGATGATCGTGCCGCCGAGCATGAGCGGCCAATGCTTCGCGAAATTGCCGAACACCACCTCCCACTGGAAGAACAACTGCAGCAGCGCGAACGCGAAGGCGCCGAGCACGGCGCCGGACAGGCGTCCCATGCCTCCCAGGATCAGCATCAGCAGCACGGCGCCGGACTCGTGCCACGACAAGCATTTCCGGATTGACGAATCCGTCCTTGACTGCCACCAGGAAGCCGGCGAGTCCGGCGAGCGCGCCAGCCAGCGTGAATGCGGCCAGCTTGTAGGGAAACGTGGCGAATCCGGCCGCGCGCATCCGCTGTTCGTTGCTCTTGATGCCGGCCAGCACGCGGCCGAAGCGGCTCCGCAGCAGCACCGCCAGGAACAGGAACACCAGCACCAGGCTCGCCAGCACGACATAGTAGAGCGCGACCGGCTTGCCCAGGTCGAACAGCTTCGCGCCGAACAACGCGACCTCCGGCTTGAAGTTGAGATAGATGCCGTCGGTGCCGCCGCCCAACTTGGTGTCGTGGAACACGTAGTACGCCATCTGCGCGAACGCGAGCGTCACCATGATGAAGTAGACGCCACGCGTTCGCAGCGACAGCGCGCCGACCAGCACCGCATACAGCGCCGAACACGCGACCGCCGCGGGAAGGAGCCAGAACACGCTGGCCGCGCCGTACTTGGGCGACAGCAGCACCGTGGCGTAGGCCGCGATGCCGTAGAAAGCCGCATGGCCGAGGCTCACCAGGCCGGTCGCGCCGACCAGCAGTTCGAGCGACAGCGCGAAGATCGCCAGGATCATGACCTTGGACGTGAATTCGAGATAGAAGCCCGTCGTCGCCAGCGGGAACGCGAGCAGCAGCACGACCACGGTGAGCGGCACGAAGAGACGGCGGGTGGTGGACATCATGATCGCCGCGTCAGCCTTGCCTGAACAGGCCTTCGGGTTTCCACAGCAGGATCGCCGCCATCAGCAGGTAGATGGCGATTCCCGCGGCCTGCGGAAACAGCACCTTGCCGAAGGTGTCGACGATTCCGACCAGCAGCGCCGCGAGGAACGCGCCGCGCACCGAGCCGATGCCGCCGATGACGACGACGACGAAGCAGACGATGAGCACCTGCGCGCCCATGCCCGGATAGACGGACGAAACCGGCGCGGCGATCATGCCCGCCAGCACCGCCAGCGCCACGCCCGCGGCGAACACGACGCGATACAGGAACTTGATGTTGATGCCGAGCGACTGGACCATCTCGCGGTTCGAACTGCCGGCGCGGATCATCATCCCGAGGCGCGTGCGCGCGATCACGACGTAGAGCGCGGCCGCCACGGCAAGGCAGACCGCGGAGATCGCGAGCCGGTACACGGGGTACTGCATGAGATCGCCCAGTTGCACGCTGCCGTCGAGCCACTTGGGCACCGGCACGCCGTGCACGTCGTTGTCGACCAGGATGCTGCGCAATTCCTCGAAGACCAGGATGAGGCCGTAGGTCATCAGCACCTGCTGCAGGTGGTCGCGCTCGTAGAGGTACGACACGAACAGCCACTCGAGCGCGTACCCGAAGATCACCGCCAGCACCAGTCCCGCCAGCAGCGTCGCCGCGAAGTTGCCGCCGAACACCGGCGCAAGGGAAAACGCGAGATAGGCGCCGATCATGTAGAAGCTGCCGTGCGCCAGGTTGATCACGCCCATGATCCCGAAGATGAGCGTCAGGCCGCTGGCGACCAGGAACAGCAGCAGGCCGTACTGCAGCGCGTTCAGGCACTGGACGAGAAAGGTGGGCAGATCCATGCGGTGTCGGTGATCGTAGCCTATCCGGCGCCCGGGCACGGGAGCCAACTCCGCGCATCGCGCGGACCGAACCGGATCGTACCTACATTCGCCCCGCCGCGACCGGGAATCGTGGCTTTTCGGCCGCCCATCCCGTCCCGTCGCGATTCATCCGGGCGGGGCGCGGCCGGTCGCGCCGGGCGCCGCCTGGGGCTCCGCGCTGGCGCGGATGTTGGCTTAAGAATCAATGAGGAAGTGGTAACGGATCATTTAGCAAACGGCGCCTCCCGCCGCCGGTAATCTGCAGCCATCGATCGCGAGATCGCGACGCAACCGGTCCCACCAGGGGCCAACGAGGAGAGGCAGACCATGAAGATGTCGAGACTAGTCAGCATCGTGGCCGCAGCGGCCGCGTTCAGTGCGGGGGTGGCCCTCGCCGCCGATCCCGCCGCCGACGCCGCGTCGATCGCCCGCGGCAAGTACATCGTCCAGATCGGCGGCTGCAACGACTGCCATACCGCGCATTACCCGGAGGCGGACGGCAAGGTGCCCGAATCCGCGTGGCTCGCGGGCAGCCCGGTGGGCTTCATGGGGCCATGGGGCACCACGTATCCGGCCAATCTGCGGCTGTCGATGAACAAGCTGACCGAGGAGCAATGGATGGCGCAGGCGCGCGCGGCGCGGCGGCCCCCGATGCCCTGGTTCAACCTGCGCGACATGAGCGACGACGACCTGCGCGCGATCTATCGCTATGCGCGCAGCCTGGGGCCGACGGGCGAACCCGCGCCAGCCTACGTGCCGCCGGGACAGATCCCACGTCGCCGTACATCGTGTTCGAACCGCAGAACCTCCCGGTCAAGACCGCGAGCGGCAAGGTCGGCCACTGATCATCCAACCCAAGCCGGTCTGCCCGATAGAGCCGGCCACTCAAAGAGAGAAATGCCATGGAACGCAATGCCTTCGCCGTCGCCGAATCCGCTTCGGATCCCTATGCCAGCCACGCATCGACCCCGCCGCGTCGCCGCGCACTGCCGGCGACTCCGCGCCACGACCTGTATCGCAACATCCACGCCGGGTTGCGCCTGTGCATGGGCGACGCGCTGTCCGCGGTCGGCCGCATGGACGCGGACGACCCCGCCGACGTGGCGGCCGTCACGCTGCAGATGAACGAGTTGATCGCGCTCTTCCGCGGCCACCTCGAAAAGGAGAACGCGTGGGTCCACCCGGCGCTCGAGGCGCGGCAGCCCGGTTCGACGGCGCGCATCGCTCACGATCACGAGGATCACCTCGCAGCTTTCGCGCGACTGGCCGACGATCTGCTGGCGTTGCGCACCGCGCCCGCGTCCCGGCGCGGCGGCGCCGCCCGGGCCCTCTATCGCGACCTCGCCGCGTTCGTCGCCGACAACCTGGTGCACATGGCGGCCGAGGAGGCCGACCACAACGCCGTGCTGTGGTCGACGCACAGCGACGAGGAACTGGTCGGCATCGAGCGCGCCATCGTCGCCTCGATCGCGCCGCCGTTGAAGTCCGCGTACATGCGCTGGATCGTGCCCGCCATCCCGCACGGCGACGCGTGGCGCTGTGATGTCGGCGCTGCGCGCGAGCGCGCCCGCGGAAGCCTTCGACGCGACGCTCGCCATGCTCAAGCCGCATCTCGCCCACCGCGATTGGGCCAAGCTGGTGGCTGCGCTGACGTCCGGAAGCGCCGTGCGGTGACGCTTGCCGCCGGCGGGCGCAGGGACGGCAGCTACTCGCCGGCCCTCGCGCCCGCGGAAATTTCCTGCAGCTCCATCGGCCGCTGCACGCACAGGCGGAAACGGCCGCGGCCGGTCTTCTCGATGCGCACGGCGTCGCTGCGCTCGGCCAGGCGCCGCTGCAGCAGGATGAGCCGCGCCTCGAGGTTGTCGAACAGGTCCGGGAGCCGGATCTGCGGGTCGAGCCGCAGCTCGCGGTTGGTGAAGTCGGTGCGGCCCGCGCGCGCGTAGTCGCCGACCAGCTTCCAGAGGATCGCCCCCGCCACGCCCTTGATCAGGTAGTCGTCGCCGACGAAGATGCTGTCGTCGGCGACGTAGTGGCGCAGCTTGAGCGGCGGCCCCAGAACGCTTGGCTGCCCGGGCCGCTGCCCGGCGCGTCGTCCGGCGTCGTCGGCGCAAGCCTGCAGGCCGCGAATCGCGGGGCCGAGCAGTCCCGCGATGGCGAGCAGCGCGTCCTCGTCGTCGTAGCCGAAGCGCCGGTCGGCGACATCCTCGACGAACAGCACGCCGACGAGCGCGCTGCCGGCGAGCAGCGGCACCGCGAGCTGGCTGCGCGAGTCGGGCAGTCCCGGCAGCGGAATTTCCTTGGCGATGACGTCGCGCAAGGCCGTCGTCCGCGGCGCTTTCGCGGATCGCGCGGCCGTAGCCCCACTCGTTGGTCGCGTGCATGATGCGGATCGGCGTGCGTTCGCGCGCGGCGACGCCGATCACGCCGGCGCCGAACGCGATCTCGGAGCCGACGCCCGACGTCGCGTATCCGCGCGTCGCGACGGTGTACACGCGCTCTCGCGGCGGGTCGGCCATCAGCAGCATCGCGTGCCGGATCCCGAAGTTCGCCTCGCAGCGCCGACCAGCGTCTCGTCGAACAGGTGCGCGAGATCGGTGCTGCCACCCACGCGCTGCGCGACGCGCGCGCACGGCGGCCAGCAGATTGCGCCGCCCCGCCGGCTCCGGCAGCGTCACGCAGGGCACCGGGTCGATCGCCCGCACGCGGTAGACGTCCGCGCCCTGCAGCTTGAACACGCCCGCCATGCCCGTGTGCGAAGCGATGCCGGCGAGGTGCGCCTTCATGCGCTCGAACAGCGGACCCTCGATCTCGGTGCGCACGTATTCGAGCGCGAGCCGGTACCGGGCGATCGTCTGCGGATCGATGGCCAGCGCCGTCGCGCGCCGCGTGGCCAGCACGTTCTGCCGCGTCTTGTTGAAGAACTGGTACGACAGCGCGACGTGCGCGCCGTCGACGTAGAACACCTGCGACACCAGCGACACGTTGGGCGTGCCGTCCGGCGCGCAGGTCGCGACGGCCGCCGGGATCGCGCCGTCCATGCACGCCCGGATGTCGTCGACGGAAAGCGGTGAACTCATGGCGCGGGAGACGGCATCGGCGCGCCGGCCTTCGGGCCCGGCGTCTGCACGAACGCGCTTTCCGGCACGAAATCGATCGCGACCAGGTCGCCTTCGGTGAACGCGAACAGCGTCGCCATCTGGCGCGGCTCGTAGCCGAACGGCAATACGCCCGCCGTGAACGCCTCGACGTACGCCGCGACGTGATCGGTCTCGCCCGGCGCCGGAGGCGCGCACGACCGCATGTTCGCTCTTCAGTTGAATCGTGCGGTGCGTCGGCGGATAGCTGAACACGACGGCGAGCGCGCCGCAGCGGCCGACGTCGTCGAGCAGGGTTCCGGCCTGGCCGCGGGCGACGAAGATCGTCACCCGGCGCCGGTCGGCGGACACGCGGCAGCCATGCGAACGGGCCACCGACGGCGCGTCGCGCGGCGTCGCGCGACGCGGCGAGGATCGACACGCCGCTTTGGACAAATGCGGCGTGCTCGGCGTCGAGCAGCGGCGGCGCTTCGGGAGCCTTGGCCATTCGGAAATTCTAGCAGCGCTGCGCAACCTCGCGTGGCATCCGGACATGATCCCGGGGCGCGCGGCCCCGGGGACAAAGCGCAGACGTTACATCGTGCAGCCGCGGCCGGGGTCGGCCAGCGACTTGACGGCGACGCCGATGACCTTGTTCTCCTTGCCCTCGACGCGGCGCAGGTAGATGTCCTGCACCGGATCGTGGTTCTTGCCGAGCGTGAACGTGCCGCGCGGGCTGTCGATCTTTGCCGCGCCCATCGCCGCGTACAGTTCCTTCGCTTCGTGAAATCGCCCTTGACCGCGGTCAGTCCGATGCCGAGCAACTGCGCGGCGTCGTAGCCCTGCACCGCATAGACGTCCGGCTGCATCTTGTAGGCCGCGGCGTACGCGGCGCGGAACGTCTTGTCCTTGGGCACGTTGAGGCCGTCGCCATAGTGCATCGTGGTGAGCAGCCCCTGCGCCGAATCGCCCTGCGCCTCGAGCGTGCCGTCGGTGAGGAAGCCCGCGCCGAACAGCGGAATCGTCTTGTTGAGTCCCGCCGCCGCATAGTCCTTGACGAACTTGACCGCGCCGCCGCCGGCAAAGAACGTGTAGACGGCAGTCGGGCTTGGCCGCGGCGATTTCCGTCAGCAGCGCCTGGAATTCGACGTTCGGGAACGGCAGCGACAGTTCCTTCACGACCTGGCCGCCGCCTTTCTCGAAGCCTTCCTTGAACCCGCCGACCGATTCGTCACCGGCCGCATACTTCCACGTGATCGTGACGACCTTCTTGTATCCCTTCTCCGCCGCGACGACGCCCATCGCATAGCCCGGGCTGCCAGTTCGAGAACGACGAGCGGAAGATGTTCGGCGAGCACATCGGTCCGGTGACCGCCTGCGCGCCTGCATTCGGGAACGATCAGCAGCGTGCCGTTTTCCTTCGCGACCTTGGCCATCGCCATCGCCACGCCGGAGTGGACCGTGCCGACGACGACATCGACGTTGTCGCGCTTGATCAGCTTGTTGACGTTGTCCGCGGCCTTCGACGGCTCCGATTCGTCGTCGACCTTGACGTACTCGATCTCGCGGCCGCCCAGCTTGCCGCCCTGCTCGTTGACATAGAGCCGGAAGCCGTTCTCGATGGCGCGTTCCCAGCGCCGCGAACGTGCCGGTATAGGGAAGCATGAAGCCGACCTTGAGCTTGCCGGGCCTTGCGCCGTCCGCGTCGGCGGCCGGAACGGCCAAGGCGCCCGCGGCGCCAAGCGCCGGTCAACAGGCGGTGACTTGCTCATCTTCGTCTCCTCGGAATCTGATCTCGTCCTGACGCTGGACCGTTCGAGCTGCCGGTCGCTGCCGCACGCGCGGTCGCGTGACCCGAAACATACCGCAACCGCGCCCTGCTGCGAAGCGGCGCGGCCCGCGCGCGGTCCGTCGCGCCGGAATCATGTCGCGCTGCCCGGGCGGATCGACGACCGTCGATGTTCCCGCAGGAACGCCACCACCGCGTCGGTCAGCGCCGCGGGTTGGTCGCGGTGCGGCGAGTGTCCGCATGCCGGCAGCTTGAGCAGCGCGCGCCTGCGGGACGAGCCGCGCGATCGCGTCGATCTGCGCCATCGTCCCGTATTCGTCGTCCTCGCCCTGCACGGCCAGCACCGGGCAGCGGATGCGCGGCAGGCAGGCCTCGATGTTCCAGCGCGCGAAAGGCGGGGTCGAGCCAGATGTCGTTCCAGCCGTGAAACGCGGAGTCGGGATCGTCGTGGTAGCGCGCGAGCCGCCGCCTGCAGATCGGTCGTCGGCGTAGGCGGCGCGCGCCTGCTCGATGCTGGCCACGCTCACGTCCTCGACGAAGACGTGCGGCGCGACCGCCACGACGCCGGCGACGCGCTCCGGAAATGCGCGGCCGCATAGAGCAGCGCGATGGAGCGCGCCGTCGCTGTGCCCGAACAGCCACGGCGGCGTCGTCGATGCCGAAGCTGCGCGAACAAGCGCCGGCAGCACTCGCTGCGCCTGCGCGTGCATGAAATCGACCGGCCACTTCTCCGCCGCCGGCCGCGGCGTCGAGCGTCCGTAGCCGTGGCGCGAGAACACGAGCCCGCGCGCGCCCGCCGCCGCGCACAGCTCCGCCGGGAAGTCCTTCCACATCGCGAGCGACCCCAGGCCTTCGTGCAGGAACACGATGCAGCGGCGCGCCCGGCACGCGCGGCGCCGATCCACGCGTATTCGAGCCGCTGCGGCCGGCCGCCGATGACGAGATCGGCGAACGCGGCCGTCCGCATCGCGTGGAAGTCAACGCGCGCCGTCAGTCGCGGCCGCGCCTTCGCGCAGCTTGAACCGCTGGATCTTGCCGGTGGCGGTCTTGGGCAATTCCGGCAGAAAGCGGATCTCGCGCGGATACTTGTACGGCGCAAGCTGGTCCTTGACGAACGCCTGCAGCGCCTGCGCCAGTTGCGCGTCGCCGCCCTGCCCGGACTTCAGGACGACGTACGCGAGCGTCCGGGTGAGCCCGTCGTCGCCGATCTTGCCGACGACCGCGGCCTCCAGCACCGCCTCGTGCCGCATCAGCGCGGCCTCGACCTCGAACGGCGACACGTACTGGCCGCTGACCTTGAGCATGTCGTCGCTGCGTCCCGCATACGTGTAGTAGCCATCGGCGCCGCGCGTGTACTTGTCGCCGCTCTTCGTCCACTCGCCCTGGAACGTCGCGCGCGAGCGCTCGCGGCTCGCCCAGTACATCAGCGCGGCCGACGGCCCGCGGATGTAGAGGTCGCCGATCACGTCGACGCCGACCGGGCGGCCGTCCTCGCCGCGCAATTCGATGTCGTAGCCGGGCACGGGCTTGCCCGTCGTGCCGTAGCGAACCTCGCCCGGCAGGTTGGACAGGAAGATGTGCAGCATCTCGGTCGAGCCGATGCCGTCCAGGACTTCGCAGCCGAAGTGCGCCGCGAACCGTTCGCCGACTTCGCGCGGCAGCGCTTCGCCCGCGGAGACGCACAGCGGCGCAGCGCGACGTCCGCGCGCTGCGGCAACGCGGGCGACGCCAGCATGGCCGCATAGAGCGTCGGCACGCCGCAGAAAATCGTCGGCTTGCGCTCGACTCAGGCGCTGGAACACCGCCTGCGGCGTGGCGCGCTCGGCCATCAGGATCGTCGTCGCGCCAACGCGACAGCGGAAACGTCAGCGCATTGCCGAGGCCATAGGCGAAGAAGAGCTTGGCCGCGGAAAACACGACGTCGTTCTCGCGTCACGCCCATGACGGGCGTGCCGTAAAGCTCGCTGGTCCAATGCAGGTTCGCGTGCGTGTGCACCGTACCCTTCGGCCGTCCCGTCGAGCCGGACGAATAGAGCCAGAACGCCATGTCGTCGGCGCCGGTGTCCGCGGGCATCGCCATGCGGCGGCTGCGCGCTCGCGCCAGCGCGCAAAGTCGAGCGCGGTCTCCGGCGTTGCAGCGGCGGACGGAACGGCGCGCGACACGATCACGTGCTTCACGTCGTGCCCGCCGCGCGCCAGCGCCTGCTGCAGCGTCGGCAGCAGCGCGCCGGACACCAGCAGCGCCTGCGCGCGGCTGTGCGCCAGCATGAACGCGTAGTCGTCGGCGGTGAGCAGCGTGTTGACCGCGACCGGCACGACGCCCGCATACAGCGCGCCCAGGAACGCCACCGGGAAATCGACCGTGTCCTGCAGGCAGAGCAGCACCCGTTCTTCGCGCCGCAGCGCCGCAGCGCGATGTACGCCGCCGCCGCCGCGCGCACGCGCCGATCGAGTTCGCCGTAGGTCAGCGTTTCCGAGGTCGTCGATGTACGCGGGCTTGTCGCCGCGCGCCGGCATTGCGCTCGAGAATGGCGTGGGCGAAATTGAACCGTTCCGGCGGCGTGCCATGCGCGGGCATTGCGTCCTCCCAGATCCAGCCGATTTCCCGCTGGCCGCTGGACAAAAGTTTGCGCTGCGGCGATGCGTCTGGTACTTTAATGCATGCCATTTCTACGTGGCAAGCATAAAATGCATGTTTCAATTCGCTCGGTAGCGATGCCATGACCGCAACGGCTTCCAGCAACCGACGCAAGGGACCCGTTCCTGACCGTACTGGGAGAGCGCGTGCGCCTGATGCGCTCGCGGCGGGGCGTTACCCGCAAGGTGCTGGCGCAGCGAGGCCGGAATCTCCGAGCGGCACCTGGCGAACCTGGAAACCGGGACCGGGAACGCGTCGGTCCTGCTGCTGCGGCAGCTCGCGCAGGCGCTGAATTGTTCCATGGCCGAACTGGTCGGCCAGGACGGCGTCGCGTCGCCCGAGTTGATCCGGATTCGCCAGATGCTTCGCGGCCGGGACGAGGCGACGCTGCAACGCGTGCGGCTCGCGCTGGCCGACCTGCTGGGCGCCGTTCACCCGCACCCGTCGCGCACCGGCCGCATAGCGCTCATCGGGCTGCGCGGCGCGGGTAAGTCCTCACTCGGCCGGATGCTGGCCGAAGCGTTGGGCGTCCCGTTCGTGGAACTCAACCGCATCGTCGAGCGCATCGCCGGCTGCGACGTCCTGGAAATACATTCCCTTTACGGTTCAGAGGCTTACCGCCGATACGAGCAGCGCGCGCTGGACGAGGCGATCGCGACATTCCCCAAGGCGGTCATCGCCACGGCCGGCGGGCTGGTCTCCGAGCCGGGGACCTACGAGCTGCTGCGGTCCCGGTGCTTCACCGTCTGGCTGCGCGCGATCGCCGGAGGAGCACATGCAGCGGGTCGTCGCCCAAGGCGACATGCGACCGATGGCCGGCAACGCCGAAGCCATGGACGACCTCAAGCGCATCCTGGCCGGCCGCGAAGCGCTGTATGCCAAGGCCGACCTCACCGTCGACACCGGCGGCAAGTCGCAGGCACGATGCCTTTGCCGAACTGCTGGCAGCGGTCCATGCAGCGGTTGCCTCCGGATTCGGCGCACGCGCCGATCATGATATGCATAATATTGCCTATACAGTGACGGTTCAATGCACTATCATTCCTGTCTCGCGTCGCGCATGCGACGATCGGGCCGTCAGGAGATCGTCGATGTCCGATGATCCTGCATGTCGACTACCGGACCGAACCGTCCCGTTACCGGCACTGGAAGATGTCCTTCGCCGGACCGGTCGCGACGCTTGCGCTCGACGTCGCCGAGGACGGCGGCATCCGGGACGGATACAAGCTCAAGCTCAACTCCTACGACCTGGGCGTCGACATCGAGCTGCACGACGCCGTGCAGCGCATCCGCTTCGAGCATCCGGAAGTCCGCTGCGTCGTCGTGACCAGCGCGAAGGATCGCGTGTTCTGTTCCGGCGCCAACATCTTCATGCTCGGCCTTTCCGAGCCATGCGTGGAAGGTCAACTTCTGCAAGTTCACCAACGAGACGCGCAACGGTCTGGAGGATGCGAGCCGGCATTCCGGACTCAAGTTCATCGCGGCCGTGAACGGCGCGTGCGCCGGCGGCGGCTATGAACTGGCGCTGGCGTGCGACGAAATCATCCTGGTCGACGATCGCTCGTCGAGCGTCGCGTTGCCGGAAGTCCCGTTGCTGGGGGTCCTGCCGGGAACCGGCGGCCTGACCCGCGCTCACCGACAAGCGTCACGTGCGGCACGACCTCGCCGACATCTTCTGCACGCTGAACGAAGGCATGCGCGGCCAGAAGGCCCGCGACTGGCGATTGGTCGACGCCATCGTCGAAGCCCGCGCAGTTCGCGGAAGCCGTGCAGGCGCGCGCGCTGGAACTGGCCGCAGGCAGCGACCGCCCCGCCGACGGTACCGGCGTCGCGCTCACGCCGTTGCAGCGCCGCGTCGACGCCGCGGGCATCCACTATGAACACGTCGACGTGACCATCGATCGCGTGGCGCGCACGGCGACGCTCGTCGTGCGCGGACCCGCGCAAACGCAGCCGTCGGACATCGCCGGCATCGAAGCCGCGGGCGCGGCGTGGTGGCCGCTCGCGATGGCGCGCGAACTGGACGACGCGATCCTGTCGCTGCGCACCAACGAGCCCGCCATCGGCACGTGGCTCATGAAGACGCAGGGCGATGCGCAGTCCGTTCTCGCGGTCGACGCGACATTGCTGCAATGGCGCGACCATTGGCTCGTCCGCGAAACGATCGGCCTGCTGCGCCGGACGTTCGCGCGACTCGACGTGACGTCGCGCACGCTGTTCGCGCTGGTCGAGCCCGGGTCGTGCTTCGCGGGCACGCTGCTCGAATTGGCGCTGGCCGCGGATCGCATCTACATGGCGAGCCTGCCCGACGACGGCGAGCGCGAGCCGCGCATTGCGCTGACCGAACTCAACTTCGGCGCGTATCCGATGGTGAGCGGCCAGTCGCGCCTCGCCCGCCGCTTCTACGACGAGACCGACCCGATCGCGGCCGTGCGCGCGGCGATCGGCAAGGCATTGTCGCCCGCCGAAGCGGAACGCCTCGGGCTCGTGACGGCGGCGCCCGACGATCTCGACTGGACCGACGAGATCCGCATTGCGATCGAAGAGCGCGCGAGCATGTCGCCGGACGCGCTGACCGGCCTCGAAGCCAACCTGCGCTTCGGCGGCAGGGAAACGATGGAAACGCGCATTTTCGGGCGGCTGTCCGCGTGGCAGAACTGGATCTTCATCCGGCCCAACGCCGTCGGTGAAAAGGGCGCGCTCAAGGTCTACGGCAAGGGCGGCAAGCCGCAGTTCGACCCGAACCGCGTGTAGCCGAAACGAAGGGATTGCGCGATGAGCAGCATCAACTACAGCGAGATGATTCCCAACAACGTCGACCTGGCCGGCGACCGGACGCTGCAGCGCGCGCTGGAGCAGTGGCAGCCGAACTACCTCAAGTGGTGGGCCGACATGGGGCCGGACGGCGCGCAGGATTTCGACGTCTACCTGCGCACCGCAGTGAGCGTGGAACCTGGCGGTTGGGCGCATTTCGATCACGTGAAGATGCCCGACTATCGCTGGGGCATTTTCCTCGCCCCCGCCGAGGCGGAACGCAAGATCCACTTCGGCGAGCACCTGGGCGAACCCGCGTGGCAGGACATCCCCGGAGAGCACCGCGCCAACCTGCGCCGCATCATCGTGACGCAGGGAGACACGGAACCCGCATCCGTGGAGCAGCAACGTCACCTGGGACTCACCTGCCCGTCGCAGTACGACCTGCGCAACCTGTTCCAGGTCAATGTCGAGGAGGGCCGCCACCTGTGGGCGATGGTCTATCTGCTGCACCGCTACTTCGGCCGCGACGGGCGCGAGGAAGCGGAGGAACTGCTGCAGCGCCGCTCCGGCGACACCGACAATCCGCGCATCCTCGGCGCGTTCAACGAGAAGACGCCGGACTGGCTCGCGTTCTTCATGTTCACGTACTTCACCGATCGCGACGGCAAGTTCCAGCTGTGCGCGCTGGCCGAATCGAGCTTCGACCCGCTGGCGCGCACGACGAAATTCATGCTGACGGAGGAAGCGCACCACATGTTCGTCGGCGAATCGGGCGTGGCGCGCGTGCTGCAGCGCACGTGCGACGTGATGAAGCGGCTCGAGACCGACGATCCTGCGCGCATCCGCGCCGAAGGCGCCATCGACCTGCCGACGATCCAGCGCTATCTCAATTTCCATTTCTCGGTGACGGTCGACCTCTTCGGCGCCGATCAGTCGTCCAACGCCGCGACGTTCTACAACGCCGGTCTCAAGGGACGCTTCGAGGAAGGCAAGCGCGGCGACGACCACCGGCTGCGGGACGCGCACTACGGCATCCTCGAAGCCGTCGACGGCCGCCTGGTTCAGCGCGACGTGCCGATGCTGAACGCGTTGAACGAAGTGCTGCGCGACGACTACATCAAGGATTCCGTGAGCGGCATCGGCCGCTGGAACAAGGTGATGGAAAAGGCCGGCGTGCCGTTCCGCCTCGCGGTGCCGCACAAGGCGTTCAACCGCAAGATCGGCACGCTGGCCAATACGCGCGTCTCCCCCGACGGCCGCGTCGTCAGCGCCGCGGAGTGGGCCGCGCACGAACGCGAGTGGCTCGCCACGCCCGAGGACCGCGCATTCGTCGCGTCGCTGATGGGCCGCGTCGTCGAGCCCGGCAGGTTCGCGAACTGGATCGCGCCGCCCAACATGGGCATCAACAAGCAGCCGGTCGATTTCCAGTACGTGCGGTTCAACTAGCCCGCGGCAAACGATGACTGCGGAAGCGGCGCCGGTCGAGGTCATTCGCCAGCACCTGATCGACCCGGAGATCTGCATCCGCTGCAACACGTGCGAGGAGACGTGCCCGGTCGATGCGATCACGCACGACTCGCGCAACTACGTGGTCGACGCCGCGAAGTGCAACGGCTGCAACGCCTGCATCTCGCCGTGCCCGACCGGTTCCATCGACAACTGGCGGCAGGTCGCGCGAACCCGCGCCTACACGCTCGACGAGCAATTCGCATGGGATGCGCTGCCGGCGCAGGAGGACCCGGGGACCGGCGCGGCTCCGGAAATTCCGCAGGACATCGCGCGCATCACGGCCGAGGCCAGCGCGGGCCAGGGTGGCGCGGTCGCGGCGCCGTGGTCGGCCGCGCATCCGTACGTGAACCTGCACACGATCGCGAATCCGGCGCTGGCCACCGTCAGCGGCAACTTCGCGCTCACCGCGGCGGGGGCCTCGAGCGACATCCGGCACATCGTGCATCGACTTCGGCGCGACGGCGTTTCCGGTCCTCGAAGGACAGACGATCGGCATCGTCCCGCCCGGAACCGACGCGCTGGGACGGCCGCACCACGTCCGGCTGTATTCGGTCGCGAGCCCGCGCGAAGGGGAGCGCCCGGGCTACAACAACGTCGCGCTGACGGTCAAGCGCGTCACCGCGGATCACGCCGGCAACGCGGTCGCGGGCGTCGCGTCGAATTATCTCTGCGATCTCGCCAAGGGAGACACCGTCGAAGTCGTCGGGCCGTTCGGCACCAGCTTCCTCATGCCGAACCATCCGGGTTCGAGCCTGCTCATGATCTGCACGGGAACGGGCTCGGCGCCGATGCGCGCCATGACGGAGCGGCGCCGCCGTCGCATCGCACGGAATGAACAAGGCGAGTTGGAAGGCGGCGAGCTGATGCTGTTCTTCGGCGCACGCGCCGCGGAGGAACTTCCCTACTTCGGTCCGCTGCAAAAGCTGCCGAAGGACTTCATCGACATCAACTTCGCGTTCTCCCGCGTCCCCGGAGAGCCAAGGCGCTACGTGCAGGACCTGATCCGGCGCCGCGGCGACGACGTTGCGCGATTGCTGCGCGACGAGCATTGCTACATCTACATCTGCGGGCTGAAAGGGATGGAGGAAGGCGTCGCGGAAGCGTTCGCCGACGTCTGCCGCCAGCACGGCATGGACTGGGCCGCGCTGCTGCCCGACCTGCGCGCCAAGGGCCGCTACCATCTCGAAACCTACTGAACATCGACGCGGGCGAGCGACCGATGAAATTCGCCGAATTCCATGCGGGACAGGTCATCCATTGCGGTCCGGCGAGCCTGACCGAGCGCCAGATAATCGACTTCGCGCGCGAGAACGACCCGCAGTGGTTCCACACCGATCCCGCAGCGCGCCGCCGCCAGCACGTGGCAGGGCCTGATCGCCAGCGGCTGGCAGACCTGCTGCGTTGCATGCGGCTTGCGTGCGACGACATCCTCGCCGATTCCGAATCGTTCGGCTCGCCCGGCCTGGCCTACGTCAAGTGGGAAAACCCGGTGCGGCCGGGCGACGCTGCTGCGACTTCGCGTCGACGTGCTCGACGTTCGCACGGCGAAGAGCAAGCCGACGCTCGGCATCCTGCGCTGGCGCTGGCGGCTGTACAACCAGCATGAGCAGGTCGTGCTCGACCTCGAGGCGACGAGCCTCTTCGATCTTGCGGCCGCCGCGGCGTGAATCAGCGTTCCGGCTTGAGCGCGAGAGCGCGCGCGTAGATCACGTCGCGCTTGATTCCGGTCGCTGCCGCGACGACACGGGCTGCCCGGGCCGGCGGCAGTTCCTCCAGCAGCGCGACCAGCCAGCGCTCGCGCGTCGGCGGAAATGCCCTCGTCCGCGTCGCGCGGTGACGGCGGCGGCACGTCGACGATCAGCACGAACTCGCCGCGCTCGCGATTCGCATCTTCGCCAAACCACGCGCCCGCTTCTCCGAGGGCCATGGTGGCGATCGTTTCAAACGTCTTGGTGAGCTCACGGCAGACCACCAGCGTACGGTCTGCGGACAGCGCCGCGGCCAGGTCGGCGACCGTCGCCCGCACGCGATGCGGAGCCTCGTAGATGACCAGCGCGGCAGGCAACGGCGCGAACGCGGCGAGCCGCTCCCGGCGCGCCTTGGCCTGCTGCGGCAGGAATCCCAGGAACGCGAACGATTCCGCGTCCAGTCCGGCTGCCGACACCGCCGTGGCCAATGCCGATGGGCCGGGCAATGGAACCACGGGATGGCCCGCTTCGCGCGCAGCGCGCACCAGCCTTGCTCCGGGATCGCTGATCGCGGGCGTTCCCGCATCGCTGACCAGCGCGACGCTCTTGCCTTCCGCGAGCATGGCGAGCAGCGCCGCGGCGCGTCCGGCCTCGTTGTGCGCATGCACGGAGATCGCCTTCGTCGCAATGCCGTAGCGCCGGAGCAGCGTGGCGGTCACGCGCGTATCCTCCGCGGCGATGACGCTGGCCGTCGCCAGCACGTCGAGCGCGCGCAGCGTCAGGTCACGCAGATTTCCGAGCGGCGTCGCCACCACATATAATGTTCCCGGCAGCGCGCGAAACGCTTCGGCGACGACATGTTCGATGTGCCCGCCTTCACGTGCCTGTCCGGATTCCCCGCCCGCCACCATCACGCACGCCCCGTTTCCATGATCGCATCGCTGTCCGCCTTTCCGCACTGCCGCGCGCGGAGCACGCTGGCCAGGTGGCTCGCATTCCTGGCGCTGGCCGTGGCCGCCGCATTCTCCACTGCGCAGACACCCGCGGCAAGCGACAGCGCGCCTGAGCCCGCAGGCCCGCCGTTCCCGTCCTGCAACCGCCGCGGCCATCGGTCGACATCGCCATCGTACTGCCGCTCAATGTGCCCGCCTATTCGCGCGCCGCGGAAGCCGTGAGCGCCGGATTCGTCGCGGCGGCCGCCGGCGGACGCACGACGTACGTCGTCATTCCGCACGCCGAGGACGGCGTGCTCGGCGCGTTCGAGGCCGCGCGGACATCCGGCGCCAAGGTCATCGTGGGACCTCTGGTTCGCGACGATCTCAAGGTCATCGCGCAGGCGGAGCTCGACCTGCCGTGGACGCTTGCGCTCAATCAATCCGACGACGCGACGGCGAGCCCGGCCGCGCCTGTTCACGTTTTCCCTCGCCGTCGAGAGCGATGCCCGGACGATCGCGCGCCGCATGCGCGACGACGCCGCGCAGAACGTCGTGATCGTCGGCGCCGAAACGCCGCTGATGAAGCGCTTCGCCGGCGCTTTCGCCACCGAATGGCTGCTCAACGGCGGCAACGCGCCGAACAGCTTTCGCTTCGAACCCGCGCCCGAAGCGCTGACCGTGTTGAAGCGCGACGTCCTGAAAAAGGCTCCCGACGCGGCATTGCTCGCGGTCGACGGCGGCAGCGCTCCGCTGGTCAAGCCTTTCCTGGGAACCGTTGCCGCGTATGCCAGCGGCCTGGTGTTCGACCAGAAGGCGGAGGCGACGTTGCGCGACTTGGACGGCCTGACCATCGTGGAAATACCGTGGCTGGTGACGCCGGGCGCGCCGGAATTCGCCAAGTACGCGCGACGCGATTATCCCAGCGCGGCGCTGGACCGGCTTTACGCGCTCGGGCATCGACGCCTTTCGCATCGCGCAGGCGATGATCGACGGCCCGCCGGGCCAATTCGTCCTCGAAGGCGCGACGGGGCACGTCACGCTGTCCGAAGGCCGGCAATTCGTGCGCGAGGGCCGCCTGGCGACGTTTCGCGCCGGCCAGCTCGTTCCGCTCGATGGCGGGCGCTGAGCGGCCGCAGGGTTCGCTGTCGCGTGCGGACGCCGGCGCGCGCGCCGAAGGAATCGCCGCCGAATTCCTCGAGGCCCGCGGCCTCACCATCGTGGATCGCAATTTCCGCACCCGCTTGGGCGAGATCGACCTCATCGCGCGCGATGGCGCGATGCTGGTGTTCGTGGAAGTGCGGTTGCGCCGCAGTCAATACTTCGGCGGCGCGGGCGCCAGCATCACCGCCGCGAAGTGTGCGCGGCTGACCGCGGCGGCGCGGGCTTATCTTGCGCGACTCGGCGCCGAACCGCCCTGCCGCTTCGACGCCGTGCTGCTCGACAGCCTCGACCCGGCCCGGATCGAGTGGGAACGCGACATTCTGTCCGGATGATCGGCGTGCGGCTTGCGCATGCTGCTAAAATCGGCGCACGATGATCGATCACATGAAGCGCGTCCGCGACCATTTCGCGGAAAGCGCGCAGCTCAAGCTCGAGTCCGCCGAGGCGCTTGCGCCGGAAATCTCCCGCGCCGCGAGCATATTGACGGAGTGCCTGTTCGCCGACGGCAAGATCCTGGCCTGCGGCAATGGCGGATCGGCCGCCGACGCGCAGCACTTCGCGGCCGAACTGGTGGGACGCTTCGAGCGCGAGCGCCCCGAATTGCCCGCGATTTCGCTGTCGACCGATACGTCGTTGCTGACCGCGGTCGCCAACGACTATTCGTTCGAGCAGGTGTTCGCGAAACAGGTGCGCGCGCTGGGCACCAAGGGCGACGTGCTGCTGGCGATTTCCACGTCGGGCAACTCGCCCAACGTGAAGGCGGCGGTCGAGGCCGCGCACAAGCGCGAGATGCGCGTCATCGCCATGACCGGCAAGGGTGGCGGACAGATCGGTGAACTCATGGCGCCGGGCGATGTCAACTTGTGTGTGCCGCATTCGCGGACTGCACGCATCCAGGAGGTCCATTTGCTGATGATCCATTGTCTGTGCGACGCCATCGACGCCACGCTGCTGGGAGACGAATCATGAGTCGCGTGCTCGTGGCGGGCCCCGTGTCGAGCCTTGTGGCGCTGGCCCTGTCGCTGTGCCGTGCTCACCGGCTGCGTGCCGGTGGTGGTCGCCGGCGCGGTGGGCGGCGCGGCCATGGTCGCCACCGATCGCCGCAGCGCCGGCGCCCAGGTCGACGACGAATCCATCGAGCTCAAGATCACCACGCGGGCCAGCAGCGAGTTCGGCGAACGCATCCATCTCAACGTGACCAGCTACAACGGCTTCGTGCTGCTGACCGGGGAAGTGCCGGATCAAGGCACGTGGGCGAGCGTAGGCATCCTCGCCAAGAACACGGAAAAGGTGCGCGGCGTCCACAACGAGATGGTCATTGGGCCGAACTCCGATCTTTCGGCGCGCTCCAACGACACTTACATCACGTCCAAGGTCAAGACCCGCATGATCGAGGCCAACAAGTTCCCGCCCAACGTGGTCAAGGTGGTCACCGAGCGGGGCGTGGTCTACCTGATGGGCATCGTCTCCAAGCAGGAAGGGAACGACGCCGCGGAAATAGCCGCGACCACCGCGGGCGTCGTGCGCGTCGTGAAGTTCTTCCAGTACTCGCCGGCTTAAGCGGCGTCGAATCGGCCATGCCCGGATTGGCCGGCCTGCCCGCGCCGAACTACCCCGCAAAGATCGCGTCCGCCGCGGAGGCGCTGGCGCGCATCGCGCGGCTGCCGCGCCCGGTCGTGTTCACCAACGGCGTCTTCGACATCCTGCATCGCGGCCACGTCACGTACCTCGAGCAGGCGCGGGGCCTGGGCGCATCGCTCGTCGTGGCCGTCAACTCCGACGCGTCGGTCAAGCGGCTGGGAAAGGGAGACGAGCGTCCGCTCAATCCGCTCGACGACCGCATGGCGATCCTGGCCGCGCTCGCCGCCGTCGACCTCGTCGTTCCATTCGACGGCGACACGCCGCGCGAACTGATCGTCGCCGCGATGCCCGACGTCCTGGTCAAGGGCGGCGACTACACCGCGCAGACGACCGCGGGCGCCGCCGAGGTCATCGCGCACGGCGGGCGCTTTGTCGCCATTCCGTTCGCGTTCGAGCGTTCCACCACCGAGCTGGTCCGCCGCCTTCGCCGCTGATTGGTTCGGCGCGGTCCGCGCGCGGCCCCTGCTATACTTTTTCGCCTCGACGAACCGACCCGCAAAGGCCCACACGCATGCTGCCGCACGACCGAGAAGTCGATGCCCGGGGACTCAATTGCCCGCTGCCGATCCTGCGCACCAAGAAGGCGTTGAACGACATGGACAGCGGGCAGACATTGCGCGTGGTCGCCACCGATCCCGGCAGCGTCCGGGATTTTCTCGCCTTCGCCAAGCAGACCGGCAACGAGCTCCTCGAGCACGGGGAGCAGGACGGCGAATTCTGGTTCTTTCTCAAGCGGCGCTGAAGTAGCCCGCCCGAGCCGCAGCGCGGGCGCCTTCGCGCCGTCAACGCCGATAGCGGTTGAGGAAGTCCGCGACGATGCCGCGCTGAGAGCGGTCGATCGCGGCATCCAGCGTGCGATCGGTGGGATCGTACTGCTTTGCCCTGCGGAATGCCGCGATGGCGTCCTGATGGTAGCCCTGGGCCTGCAATGCCTGTCCCAGGCATCGGTACGAATCCGCGTTCGCGAGCTCGAGCTCGGTCCAGGCGCGACAGAGCTCCGCCGCGCGGCGCCAGTTTCCGGCGCGCAACATCTGGGGACCTTCGCTGCTGACCACGGCGATCTTCGCGCGGCGTTCGGCGAACAGTGTCGCCACGTCGACGTCGATCGGCGCCGCATTGGCCGGCGCCGCAGTCGCCGCGTCGGGAACGACCGGGAACGCGGGCGTGGACGCGGGAGCTTTCGCCATGGCGCTGGTGGAAGCGACCGCGGGCGGCGGCGGCCGCTTGCCGCTGATCGGGCCGCCTCCGCCGGCGAAACCCGCGGAAAGCGTGCTGGCCGACGGCCACGCATCGGCAATCGTCGTGCGCGCCCATGCGATCGACTCCGCCATCGGTTGATGCCACGCGACACCGTAGAGCCATAGCATCGCGGCGAGCCCGCACACACCGGTGATCGTATTGAGCACGCCGGGCGGACCGTGCGTCACCAGGACGTCCTGCGCGAAGTCCCAGTCCGTTTCCTGGTTCTGCGCGATCTTTTCGTAGGCGACGGCGATCAGTACCGGCGCCAGCAGCGGAAAGCCGCAGGCAACGCCTTCCCACCAGACCCGGAACGCCCGCTGCATCGCGCGCTGCAGCTGTGCCTGCGTGTCGCGCCGCGCATACGCGTCGGAAATCGAGAACTGCAGGAAGACGCCGAAGAGCCACTTGCCCGGCGTGGTGCCCAACGACGCGATAAGCAGCGCCTCCACCGGGACCCACGATCCCGTGATCAGGATCGGCGCGATGAGCGGATGGCCCAGCCAGTACGAAAGGCCCTCGGGACCGAATCCCAGGGCGCGCAGTTCGGACAAGAGCAACGCGAGGACCAGGCCCCAGATCGCGTAGTCGAACAGCCGCGCCGCCAGTCGCTGCCATGGGCGGGGTTCGCTGGTGCGCCCGGATTTCGCGCGTTCCAGTTCCGCCATGCGCAACTGGAAGATCCAGCTGGCATCTTCCTGCGGCTGGTTGGTGCCGAGGAACACACTCTTTTCCCGCCGCCAGTTGAGGATGGCGAGGTCGGTCTGCGGCAGGAGGACCGGCTGCGGCGCGCCGCTGCGCCTGCGCATGAACGCAATGCCGTGCACGATTCCATAGACGATCGTCAGCACCAGCAGCGTGATGGTGAGCCAGACCAGTACCTGCTTCGCGACCAGGATCGTGTCGGCCGGCGTCACGAAGGCGATCGCCGACGCGATGAATGTCCCGAACAGCGCGCACAGGCCGATGGTGATGATCGGCGATCGCCCGAACGACGCCACCTTTTCCGTCAGGCCCGGATGATGGTGGCTCAGTTCGGCGGCGGGCTCATCCATGTCGAGGCCGGTCTCGAGGTCCGCGTCCATCGCCTCCGGCGTGGGTCGCGACCGGCGGTTCGGCGAGTTCCCCCACGTCCGTCTGCTCGCCGGCCTCGGCGACCGCATTGTTGACCACGTGTGCAATGCGCTGCTCGGTCGAGCCCGTGGACACCGCCAACTCGTCGTCGTAACGGTGCCGGCGGTCGGGGTCGGAAAGAATCCTGCTGGCGTGGTTGATGAAGCGCAGCGCCTCCTCCACGTTGCCCTGGCCGTCACGGGTCTTGGCGTAATACTTGCGGATCAGGCGGCGCAAGCTGGCGCGCACGTCCTCATCGGAGGACGTAGGAAGAATGCCCAGCGCTTCGTAAAGTGTTGCCTTCATGCGTCGTGTGGCCGCGGACCCAATATTATGCCGTTGGAATCTTGGGCGAAAAGGCCCGGTTAGGCAAGGTTGGCCACCTCTACCTAAGCAATAAACAGGCCTTCTCCATCGGCCGGCCCCGATTTTGGGCCGTATCCGGCGAATGCCGTCCTACAAAGCAAAACGGCCCCGAAGGGCCGTCTTGTCGAGACCGGATATCCCGAACCGGAGTCCGGGAACGGCCGCCTACTCCGCCTTCGCGGCAACCTTGTGGGCGAGCTTTTCGCGAATGCGCGCCGATTTGCCCGAACGATCGCGCAGGTAGTACAGCTTGGCGCGGCGCACATCGCCGCGGCGCTTCACTTCGATCGACGCCAGCATCGGCGAATAGGTCTGGAACGTACGCTCCACGCCTTCGCCACTCGAGATCTTGCGCACGGTGAACGACGAATTGAGGCCGCGATTGCGCTTGGCGATCACCACGCCCTCGTACGCCTGGACGCGCTTGCGCTCGCCTTCGACCACGCTGACGTTGACCACGACCGTATCGCCCGGGGCGAATGCGGGGATCGTCTTGCCCAGGCGGGCGATTTCTTCCTTTTCCAGCTGTTCAATGATGTTCATGGCGAATTCCTTCCTTTGCTTTTGGGCGCTCAGGCGTGCCTGGAGCCCGTGGCGCACAGCGCAGGGACGACCCCTGATGTGCGCGGTTTATCGTGACCCGCCGTCCCGGGCATCCCGGGACTGCGCGCCAACGTTTCTGCGTTTCCTACCCTATCAGTTGCGTAACGATCACTTCCGTCCTTCGGCGGCGTATTCGCTTTGGTATTCCGCGAGCAGCGCCGCTTCCTCCTTGCTCAGCGCCCGGTCCACCAGCAGGTCCGGCCGCCGCTCCCATGTTCTCCCCAGCGATTGCTTGAGCCGCCAGCGGCGGATATCCGCATGGTGACCCGACAGCAGCACGTCGGGCACTGCCACGCCGTTCAGGACCTCCGGCCGCGTGTAATGCGGACAATCCAGCAGGCCCCTCGCAAACGAATCCTGCTGCGCGGACTGCTCGTCGTTCAATGCGCCGGGCAACTGACGCGCCATGGCGTCGATCAGCATCAACGCCGGCAATTCACCACCCGACACCACAAAATCACCGATCGCGATTTCCTCGTCGGCCTCCTGCTCCAGCAGCCTTTCGTCGATTCCTTCGTAGCGCCCGGCGAGCAGCACATAACCCGCATCGGCCGCCAGCGCCAACGCCAGCACCCGCTCGTGCGTCAGCGGCACGCCAGCGGGCGAAAGGTGCACGACCACCGGATCCCGCACTCCCGCCGCCCTTTGCGCCGCCTTGGCAGCAGCAGATCGCCTGCGACAGCGGTTCGCCCAGCATCACCATTCCGGGCCCGCCGCCATAGGGCCGGTCGTCCACGGTCTTGTGATTGTCCGTCGTGAAGTCGCGCGGATTCCACAAGCCCAGCTGCCACAATCCGCGCTGGCGCGCCCTGCCCGTTACGCCGAAATCCGCCGCCTGCGCGACCATCTCCGGAAACAGCGTGACGACATCGATGCGCACGGCCGTTCCCGCATATCAATAATCGAGTTGCCAGTCGACGTCGATCCGTCCTGCCGCGACATCGACGCCATCCACGTAGGCGGCGACGAACGGAATCATCCTTTCGACCGCCGACCCTTCGTCCGTGACGCACAGCACCGGATGCGCGCCGAAGTCCTGGACCCTTGCTACCTGCCCCATGCGCACACCCTGCCGGTTTACCACCGCGAGCCCGACGAGATCCGCATAATAAATCTCGT
Source organism: uncultured beta proteobacterium (assembly GCA_963834045.1). Taxonomy (GTDB): domain Bacteria; phylum Pseudomonadota; class Gammaproteobacteria; order Burkholderiales; family Casimicrobiaceae; genus VBCG01. Next base: position 141,817 of record CAWIAK010000003.1, read on the forward strand.
TGGCTGGAGCTGGCGGCAGCGCGGCCCGTGGCACGCCGATGTCGGCGCCCTTCAGCGCCGCGGCAGTCTCGCGATCGCCGATCCCCGCCAACTGGGCAATCAGCGTCGCCCCGTGCTCGCGGCACGCTTCAATTTCCATTTCCTGCCAACCGCCTGCCGCCTCCGCGGAACCCGTTCGCGGACGAATCCACCACGTTGCGTACTCGAGCAGCGTTGCCCGGTCTTGCGTGAACGCGTGGATCTTGACCCAGCCCTTGATGCCGTAGGGGGCGATGACCCGCCCCATCACCGTGTAGTCGCCGGCGCCCAGCGGAGCCTTCAGCGGCAACTTGAGCGGGAGTTCAGGCTGCCGCGGGGGCTGCCGGCGCCGCCGCCGCAGTCGCAGCGACCACCGGCGCGACCTTGCGCGCAGAACCCTTCACCAGGCCGGCCACCGTGTCCGACAACTTGGCGCCGCGCTCCTGCCAGAATGAAATGCGATCGAAGGACAGGCGCAGTGCCTCCTCGTTCGCCGTCGCGATCGGGTTGTAGAAACCGACGCGCTCGATGAAGCGGCCGTCGCGACGGCTGCGCGAATCGGCCACGACCACGTTGTAGAAGGGGCGCTTCTTGGCGCCGCCGCGGGCCAGTCTGATCACTACCATAGCGTGTGCTCTCGAATTCGGGTTTGCGGGAAAAGCCCGAAATTATATATGGATTTAGGCGCTTAGCGCAAATTTCCAGACGCAGTCCGGCTGACTGCCAACGTCGACGCCGACAGCCTGCAAGCTACTCTAATCCGTTGAATATAATAACAAAATCGTCGTTCAAACCAGACACGGCCGAGCGAGTCTCGGCCTATCGCATCCCCGGCAGCATGCCCTTCATTCCCCGCAGCATCTTCTGCATGCCGCCCTTGGCGACCATCTTCATCATCTTTTGCGTCTGCTCGAACTGGTTGAGCAGCTGGTTGACTTCCTGCACCGAAACGCCGGCGCCGGCCGCGATGCGGCGCTTGCGGGAGGCCTTCAGCAATTCGGGTTTGGCGCGCTCCTGCGGCGTCATCGAGTTGATGATGCCCTCGAGCCGGCCGATCCGGCGTTCGTCCACGCTTGTGCTTTGCGCGGCGCGCGCCAGTTCCGCGGGAAGCTTGTCGATCATCCCGGCGAGGCCGCCCATCTTGCGCATCTGGCCGATCTGCGCCTTGAAGTCGGCGAGGTCGAAGCCCTTGCCCGACTTGACCTTCTTCGCGAGCTTCTCGGCTTCAGCGTGATCGACGTTCTTTTGCGCGTCCTCCAGCAGCGTCAGCACGTCGCCCATGCCCAGGATCCGCGACGCCATGCGCTCGGGATGGAAGACCTCGAGGCCGTCGATCTTCTCCGACACGCCGGCGAACTTGATCGGGGCGCCGGTGACGTGGCGCACCGACAGCGCCGCGCCGCCGCGCGAGTCGCCGTCGAGCTTGGTCAGCACGACGCCGGTGAGCGGCAGCGCGTCGCGAAAGGCGCGCGCCGTGTTGACCGCGTCCTGGCCCTGCATCGCATCGACGATGAATAGCGTTTCGACGGGCTTGACCGCGGCGTTCAGCGCGGTGATCTCCTGCATCATCGCTTCATCGACCGCCAGCCGGCCCGCGGTGTCGACGATCAGCACGTCGTGGTAATGCTTGCGTGCCCAGTCGAGCGCCGCCTCGGCAATCGCCACCGGTTGCTGGTCCGCGCTCGATGGGAAGAAGTCGACGCCCACCTGCGCCGCGAGCAGCTTCAACTGTTCGATGGCCGCCGGCCGGTAGACGTCGGCCGACACCAGCAGCACCTTCTTCTTGTTTTGCTGGCGCACGAGCCGGGCAAGCTTCGCCGCCGTGGTGGTCTTGCCGGCGCCCTGCAATCCCGCGAGCAGGATCACCGCGGGAGGCACGACGGCAAAGTTCAGCGGCGCGGCCGCTCCGCCCATCAGCGCGGCCAGTTCGCGGTGCACGACACCGATCAGCGCCTGACCCGGCGTCAGCGATCCGGCGACCTCCGCGCCGACGGCCTTTTCCCGGACCCCGCTGATGAAGTCCCTGACCACCGGCAGCGCGACGTCGGCTTCAAGCAGCGCAAGCCTTACTTCGCGCAGCGCGTCCTGGATGTTGTCGTCGGTGAGCCGGGCCTGCCCGCGCAACTCCTTGACGACGCGGGAAAATCGCTGTGTGAGATTGTCGAGCATGGGATTTCCGTTTCCAGGCAGGCGCACGGCGTGAATGCCGCGGCGGGGGTCATGGCATCGGGTAAACTGCGGCTTGGCGTTGCATGGCACGCAGCCCAAGGTTGCAGCGATCATCCGCCGATACGAATCCTTCGCGCATTGCGGCCCCGACACGTGATTTTACTGCACATCGCCGTTGCCGCCCTTTATTCCGCCGCTGCGTGGGCCATGTGGCCGCGCGCGCACGCGACCGCGCCGGGACCCGCCCGCGCATGGCTGCTGCCGGCGGCGCTGGTGCTGCATGCGTACGCCATCGCCCGCGCCATCGTCACGCCGACGGGTCTCGACCTGTCGTTTGCGAACGCGCTGTCGCTGGTCGCCGGTCTCGCCGTCCTCGTGGCATGGGTGTCCGGACTGATGCGGACGCTGCCGAGCGTCGCCGCGGTCGTCCTGCCGGTTGCCGCGCTGTGCGCGTTGGGGCCGGCCAGCGGCGAGAGTCCGCACCGGTTCGCCTATGCCGACGGATTGTGGGCCACCGTGCATATCGCCGTCGCACTTGCTGGCGTACGCGCTGTTCGTCGTCGCGGCGCTGCAGGCGCTGGTGCTGATCGGGCTGGAGGCGCGCCTGCGCAGGGGCCTGCCCGCGGATTCGGACGGAACCGCGCCGCCCTTGCTGATGCTCGAACGCTTCATGTTTCGCCTGGTGGGCCTGGGCTTCGTGCTGCTCACCGCGACGCTGATCAGCGGGCTCCTGTTCTCCGAGGAAATCTTCGGGCGGCCGCTCACGTTCACGCACAAGAACGTATTCTCGGTCGCCGGATGGCTGACCTTTGCGGTCCTGCTGTTCGCGCGCTGGCGCTACGGCTGGCGCGGACGCCGCGCGCTGCGCTGGATCCTCGCCGGAACCCTCCTGCTCGTGCTGGGTTACCTCGGCAGCAAGTTCGTGTACGAAGTGCTGCTGGGCCGCTGAATCCACGGCACGGCGCGCCGCCACCTTGGACGACATCTCGCTGACGACGCTGGGCATTGTGCTGGCGGTGTTGCTGTTGCTGTCCGCGTTCTTCTCCATCGCGGAGACGGCGATGATGGCGTCCAACCGGCACCGCCTGAAGCACCGTGCGCAGCGAGGCGAGCGCGGCGCACGCTTGGCCCAGGGGCTGCTGGGGCAGATGGACAAGCTGCTCGGCGTCATCCTGCTGGGCAACACAGTGGTGGCCGCGGCAGCAGCCACGCTGACGGCGGTCATCACCAAGCGCCTGTTCGGCGAGGGCGAACTCGCGCTCGCCATCGGCACCGTCGCGATTTCCTTCGCGATCCTGGTGTTCTCCGAGATCACGCCGAAGGTGATCGGCGCGGCGCACGCCGATCTCATCGCGCCGCTGGTGAGCTTCGTCCTGGCGCCTCTGCTCAAGGCGGCCACCCCGGTCGTCTGGTTCGTCAACCTGTTCGTGCAGGGCATTCTGAAACTGCTGCGGATTCGGCCCGCGAGCGATACCGGCGGCCAGCTGACCCAGGAAGAACTGCGCTCGCTCGTCCTGGAGGGGAGCCAGTATTTCCGCGGCAAGCACCGCACGATGCTCGCGAACCTGATGGACCTCGAGGCCATCACGGTCGACGACGTGATGACGCCGCGCAATCGCATCCACGCGCTCGACCTGGCGGAGAAGCCGGCCCTGCTGCGGCAACAGCTGGGGACGTCCTACCATTCGCGCGTGCCGGTATACGAAGGATCGCTCGACAACATCGTCGGCGTCCTGCCGCTCAAGTCCGTCGTCCACCTGCAGCAACAGGCGGGGGAGATCGACGCCGAACGCCTGCGCCCGCTCGTGCGTCCGCCCTATTTCATTCCCGCGGGAACGCCGCTGCTGACGCAATTGACGCAGTTCCAGAACGATCGCCAGCGCCTGGGGCTGGTCGTCGACGAATACGGCGAACTCCAGGGCCTGGTGACGATCGAGGACATCGTCGAAGAAATCATCGGCGAGTTCACCACGCAGGCGCCGGGCGGGACCGAAACCTATCGACGGGAAGCGGATGGCAGCGTGGTCGTGGCGGGAATGGCGCTGCTGCGCACGCTGAATCGCCGCCTGGGGACCCAATTTCCGCTGGACGGCCCGAAAACCATGAATGGCCTCATCATCGAGCATCTGGGCGACATTCCCGAAGCCGGCGTCACTTTCCGGCTGGACGGGCAGCAAATCGAGGTCCTGCAAACCCAGGATCGCGCCGTCAAAGTCGTCAGGCTGCTCGCCCCGGCGGGCCGCCCGGTCCCGCCTTTACAAACGCCTATCGAGCGGGCATCATCGTCAGATTAAGTTTTATGCGAATGGAATAGCCAGTTTCCGGGTGCGCCCGGCACGGTGCTTGCTTTCGTAACTATCCAGTATCGCCGCCCAAACACGACCGGACATCCCGCCAACACTCATGGCTACGCACGCCGCCACCCGCAACATCAGCGGACTCGCGCGCGCCCTCGCGCAGCACGGCGTCATGTCCGAGCACGAAGCCGAAGCGCTGCAGACGCAGGCGCAGACCAGCGGCGCTTCTTTCGTCGAAACCGTGCTGCTGGGCAAGCGGCTGACCGCGGTCCAGCTGGCGGTGTTCGCTTCCCGCACGTTCGGCAACCCGCTGCTCGACCTGGCCAGCTTCGACCTCGACCACATCCAGAAGGAACTGGTCGATCTCAAGATGGCGCAGTCGCGCCGCGTGCTGCCTCTCTACAAGCGCAACAACAAGCTGTACGTCGCGATCTCGGACCCGGCCAACCTCCAGGTCCTGGACGAAGTCCGCTTCAAGACCAACCTCGTCCCGGAGCCGATCGTCGTCGAGGACGACAAGCTGATCAAGGCCATCGCCACGCTTGCCGAATCGACGCGGGCCGCCTTCAACGAGAAGGCCGGCAACCTCGACGACATCGAGGACGGCCTCAACGACGACAATGCGCCAGCAGGTCTTCGCCGACGAGGACACCTCGGACATCGACGACGCACCGGTCGTCAAGTACATCCAGAAACTGCTGCTCGACGGGATCAGCCAGGGCGCATCGGACATCCACTTCGAGCCGTACGAGAAATTCTTCCGCGTCCGGTACCGTATCGACGGCATCCTGTCCGAGGTCGCGCAGCCGCCGATGGCCATCAAGGACAAGGTGGCGTCGCGGATCAAGGTGATCAGCCGGCTCGACATCTCGGAAAAGCGCGTGCCGCAGGACGGCCGCATGAAGCTGGTCCTGAGCAAGAATCGCGCGATCGACTTCCGGGTGTCCACGCTGCCGACGCTCTACGGCGAAAAGATCGTGATGCGGATCCTCGATTCGGCCGGCGTCAAGCTCGGCATCGAGGCGCTCGGCTACGAACCCGAGCAGCAGCAGCAGTTGCTCTTCGCGATCGGCCGGCCGTACGGAATGATCCTGGTGACGGGTCCGACCGGCAGCGGCAAGACGGTTTCGCTGTACACGTGCCTCAACATCCTGAACCAGCCTGGCGTGAACATCTCGACCGCCGAGGATCCCGCGGAAATCCAGCTGGCCGGCGTCAACCAGGTCAACGTCAACGACAAGGCAGGCCTCACGTTCGCCGTCGCACTGAAGTCGTTCCTGCGGCAGGATCCGGACATCATCATGGTCGGCGAAATCCGCGATCTCGAGACCGCGGACATCGCGATCAAGGCCGCGCAGACCGGCCACCTCGTGATGTCGACGCTGCACACCAACGACGCGCCGACGACGCTCACGCGCATGCTCAACATGGGCGTGGCGCCATTCAACATCGCCTCCTCGGTGATCCTGATCACGGCGCAGCGGCTGGGCCGCAAGCTGTGCTCGAAATGCAAGAAGCCCGAGGACATCCCGCCGGAAGCGCTGCTGCGCGCCGGCTTCCGCGAGGAAGACCTCGACGGCTCCTGGCAGCCCTTTGGTCCGGTCGGCTGCGACGAGTGCAAAGGCACGGGGTACAAGGGCCGCGTCGGCATCTACCAGGTGATGCCGGTCACGGACGAGCTGCGCCAGATCATCATGCGCGCCGGCAACGCCCTGGAAATCGCCGAGCAGGCGCAGAAGGAAGGCGTGAAGGACCTGCGCCAGTCCGGGCTGCTCAAGGTCAAGGCCGGCATCACGTCGCTCGAAGAGATCGAGGCGATCACCAACGAGTGACGGGAGGCTCCGGCACGCGAGGATAAACATGGCAACCGCAACCGCACAATCACGCCGCGACGTCAAGGAATACACGTACATCTGGGAGGGCATCGACCGGAACAACCGGCAGGTGCGCGGAGAGTCGCGCGCGGCGTCCGAAACCGTGGTCACGACGAACCTGCGGCGCCAAGGCGTGCGGATCGTCAAGATCAAGCGGCAGACGTTTCGCGGCGGCAGCAGCGTGGGAGAAAAGGACATCACGTTCTTCACCCGCCAGCTGGCGACGATGCTGAAGGCAGGCGTACCGCTGCTGCAGTCGTTCGAGATCATCGGCCGTGGCCACAGCAACCCCCGCTTTTCGCGCCTGATGATGGACATCAAGAGCAAGATCGAGACAGGCTCGTCGATGTCGCAGGCGTTCCGCGAACATCCCAAGTACTTCGACGCGCTCTATTGCAACCTGGTCCAGGCCGGCGAGACGTCCGGCATGCTCGACGCGATCCTCGATCGCATCGCCACATACAAGGAAAAGATCCTCGCCATCAAGAGCAAGATCAAGTCCGCGCTGTTCTATCCGATCTCCGTCGTCACGGTGGCCATCGTCGTCATGTGGATCATCATGGTCTGGGTGATCCCGTCGTTCAAGAAGGTGTTCGCCAATTTCGGCGCCGCGCTGCCGGCGCCGACGCTGATCGTGATGGCCATCTCCGATTTCGTCGTCACCTGGTGGTGGCTCATGGCCGTCATCATCGCCGGCACGTTCTTCGGCTTTTTCTTCATGCTGAAGCGCTCGGCGACATTTCGCTTAGGCTTCGACCGCATGATCCTCAAGGTGCCGATCATCGGCCCGATCCTGCGCAAGGCCACGATCGCGCGCTGGACGCGCACGCTGCAGACGATGTTCGCCGCGGGCGTGCCACTGGTCGAATCGCTCGACGCCGTGGCCGGCGCGGCCGGTAACGCGCTCTACGCCGCGGGCACCAAGCGCATCCAGACCGAAGTGAGCACGGGCACCAGCCTGACCAACGCCATGGGCAATACGAATTTGTTTCCGACCATGGTGCTGCAGATGACGCAGATCGGCGAAGAGTCCGGGTCCCTCGACAACATGCTGGGCAAGATTGCCGAGTACTTCGAGCGCGAGGTCGACGACGCCGTGGCTGCACTGTCGAGCCTGCTGGAGCCGATCATCATCGTGTTCCTCGGCGTAGTGATCGGCGGGCTGGTCGTGGCGATGTACCTGCCCATCTTCAAGCTCGGCTCGGTAATTTAGGTCCTGTCATCGCGCGCCGATGACGTCCCTCCTCCTGGATCCGGCGGCGGCGCCGTTCATTGCCGCTGCCGTCGGCCTGTGCGTGGGCAGTTTCCTCAACGTCGTGATCCACCGCCTGCCGAAGATGCTCGAGCAGGGGTGGCTGGACGAGTGCGCCGGCCTGCGCGGCGAAACGGCGCCGGAGCGTCCGCGCTACAACATCGTGGTGCCACGCTCGCGCTGCCCGTCGTGCGGACACGGCATCACTGCGCTCGAGAACATTCCCGTTCTGTCGTGGCTGGCATTGCGCGGAAAGTGTTCGGCCTGCGGCGTCGCGATCTCCGCGCGCTATCCGCTGGTCGAGATTCTCGGCGGCGCGCTCGCGGCCTGCGCACTGTGGCGGTTCGGGCCGACCTGGGAAGCCGTGGCGGCGTGCGGATTTCTATGGACGCTGCTGGCGCTGACCTTCATCGACTTCGATACGCAGCTCCTTCCCGACGACATCACGCTGCCGCTGCTTTGGGCAGGGCTGGGGGTCAATCTGTTCGGCGTATTCGTGCCGCTGCGCGACGCGGTCATCGGCGCCATGGCCGGCTACCTTGCGCTGTGGATCGTCTATTGGCTGTTCAAGCTGATCCGGGGCAAGGAAGGCATGGGATACGGCGATTTCAAACTGCTGGCGGCCCTCGGGGCCTGGCTCGGATGGCAGCTGCTCCCGCTGATCGTCCTCATGTCCTCGGTCGTCGGTGCGGTCATCGGCATCACGCTGGTCGTCTTCAAGGGACGCGATCACAACATTCCGCTGGCATTCGGCCCCTATCTGGCCATTGCCGGCGCGATCGCCCTGTTCTCCGGCCGAACGCTGATGCGGACCTTCTTTCCGATGAACGCGCCGCTCGTCATCGGGCTGACCGGAGGCATCGGCAGCGGCAAGTCCGAAGTCACGCGCGTCTTTGCCGCGCGCGGCGTCGAGTTCGCGGACGCCGACCTCGCTGCGCATACGCTGACCGCGCGCGGCGCGCCCGGCTTCGCCGGCGTGGTGGCCGAATTCGGCCCGCAGACCGTGGACGCCGGCGGCGAACTCGACCGGGCGTGGCTGCGCCGCCGGATATTCGCCGATGCCGACGCCCGCGCGCGCCTCGAGGCCATCCTGCATCCGCTGATTCATGCCTACCTCGAACGGGCGGTGGCGGCCTGGACCGGAGCCTACGGCCTGCTTTGCGTGCCGTTGCTGCTGGAACGCGGCGGGTTCCTTGTCCCGCGTCGCGCGCGTCCTCGTCGTCGACTGTCCCGAGGAGGAACAGGTGCGGCGCGTGGCCGAGCGCAACGGGATGCCGCCGGCTGAAGTTCGCGCGGTCATGGCCACGCAGATGGCCCGCGCGGCGCGACTGGCGCGGGCCGACGACGTCATCGACAACAGCGGTACGATAGCGGACATTGCACCTCAGGTGGCGCGACTCGATGCGCTGTACCGCGAACTCGCAGCGCGCCGGCAGGCAGGCGCCAGGACCAGCGCTTGAACCCGCATCGTCTTGCTCGCAGAATGATCCGTTGATTCCCCGACGTCGCGCTCCCAAGTGATCCGCTACGAGCATCCGCTGAACGAACGTGTCCGCACGCTGATGCGGCTCGAAGACCTGTTTGCGCGCGCGAGCTACTTTGCCGCGCAGGATGCGCCGGCCGATCATCATTCCGCGCTGCTGGCGCTGTTCGAGATCACCGACGTCGCCGCGCGCGCGGACCTGAAGACCGACATCCTGCAGGAACTCGAACGCCAGAAGCAGGTGTTGGCGCCGCTCAAGCACAATCCGCAGATCGAACAGGTCGCGCTCGACGAACTGCTGGCGCAGATCGACAGCGTGAACGCGCAGATGCTCGGGCAGACCGGGCGCGTCGGCTCCCACCTGCGCGACAACGAGTGGCTGATGGCAATCAAACAGCGCACGGCAATACCGGGTGGCGTGTGCGAGTTCGACCTCCCGGCCTATCACTGGTGGCTGAACCAGGACCCCGGTCCCCGCCGCAACGACCTCGCCGGTTGGATCGAGCCGTTCGCGCCGATCCGGGCGGGCTCGGCGATCGTGCTCAAGCTGCTTCGCGACAACGGCCGGGAAAGCCGGCACACCGCCTACCGCGGCGTGTTCCAGCTGATGCTGACGACGACCAAGGTGGCGCAATTGCTGCGCCTCACCGTGGCGCACGACCTCGCGTGCGTCCCCGAGATCAGTGCCAACAAGTACGCGCTCAACATCCGCTTCTTAGGCGTCTCCGGCATGGACCGCGGCGCGGTGTTCGACCAGGACGTCGAGTTCGACCTGATGTTCTGTAATCTCTGACGCATTCCGGGCCGTTCACCCCGTCCTCCGTCACTTTGCGTTTACCCACTGGTGGGGCCGCTTCTAAAGGTGGGGATTTGCGCGCAGGGCCAACTGGACCGTGGCAAACTGCCGCCTGCCACGGCTTAACTGCTCACCGTGCGCCGTTCCACATCGACCAGTACGCCGATTCGGTCGAGCGCGCTGCTCACGGCCTGCGCATACAACTTGCCCCATCCCGAATCCTGCTGGAAATGCTTCTCTCCCGCGGCGTCGGCGATAGCAAGGATCTTGTCCAAAAGCAGCACCTTCCCGGTCGGTCGCGTCGATTCGCAGCCGAACTCGTCGTAAGTGCGGCCCAGCCAGTCACGCGCCCGCGCCTGGGCCGTCGCGTCCGAGGCGAAGGGAACGCTAAATTCGATTGTCACGTCGGGACTGAAACGAATGCTGACTTGGGCGTTCATCGATTCCCTCGCAGGCGCCAAGAGTACATTTTACGCCGCCGGCGGTCGAGATTTGCGCCAAAAATGGGTCGCATTGGCGACAAGGGCACCGGCGAACTGTCCGGTTTTCGAGGACACTGTTCGCGTTTAGGTATATCTTCCCGGTCAATTTCCGACACGTCGCGGAGACCAGAAGTGATCAACGTCGCTCTCGGATTCCCTGTCGCGGCAGCGCTCGGCCTGGCGATCATGCTGCGCGCCACGCGACGTGGCGCGCCTCGCCTGGACAGCCATCCATGGTTGCTGACCGAGACCGCGAACCTGCACGTGGGCATCATGGGAGGTCTCGCCGGGTTCGCGGTCACCGGGATCGTTCTCCTCGTCAGCCTCGCGCACGACCGATCCGATGTCGCGGCAGCATCGTTCGACACGGTCGTGGTGATGTTCGTCGTCTCGTACTTCTACTACATCGGCAACGCGTTCCTGATTTCGTACCTGCCCAATCCGAAAACGAGCGGAAATCTCGTTCCGCGCATTCACTTCAGCCTGGCCTCGAGCATCGAGTACCGGACGCTTTTCGTGTCCTGGTTCGCGCTGCGGCCGCTGCTCGAAACCTACGGACTCAGCCGGCCCGCCGCGGTGCTCGACGTCCTGCTTCCGTTATCCCTTGCGTTCGGCTCGGTGATTCTTGCGATGGCTGCCGATGGCCTCGGGCTGATGCGGCTCAAGGAGACTTATCTGTCGGCAGCGGTCGGCACGGGCCTCGCATTGGTGTACGCCGGCATTGTCCGACTCGCGGGGCCACCCGCGAGCACCACAGACTCGACGCTTTGGGTCACGATTGGCATCTTCTGCGTGAATGGCATCGGATTCACGCTTGCAGCCCTGACTGCGCTGTCGGCGCGATATCCTGGGCTCGAACGGTTTTATGAGCGCTACGGCCGCAAGCTCGTGATCGCCGACATGCAACTCACGATGGTCGCCCTCGCGTTCCTTTGGCTGGCCGTCGTCGGCTTGATCTAGGACCTGTTAGCAGTCCCTAATTCAGGCCCGCGGATGCAGCCCAAGACCGGACATGAGTTTGCCGGTGTTGCCGATCATGGTCCGGAGGCCGCCCAACGCGCGAAGCATCACGTCCGCGACAAGGGCGCCTTCATCCATGTACTTTCGGGCCAGTGCGCGGTCGTGGTCGCTCATCCGAATGCGAGCCAGGCTATCGGCCGATGGCCGGATCCCGGTCGTACCCCGTCGTCTTCAATTTCGATGCTCCTCGTCAACAGCGAAGACGGGAACCGTCCACGCCTCGCGCCAACTTAAGTCCTGACGGGACGCAACGCCAATCGCATTTTCGGATGGGGATCATTCATGCGCCCGATCGCGCCGAGCCCTCGCGACGACCGCGTCAGGCTAGACTACGGCCATGACCGCGCACTCGCCCCGGGTCGTCCCCTGCCCGCAATGCGGCACGCTCGTCACATGGAGTCCGGCGTCGACCTGGCGGCCATTCTGCTCGGAGCGCTGCCGGACCATCGACCAGGGCGCGTGGGCCAGTGGCGCGTACCGTCGTCCCCGCCGTCGACCCGCCCGACGATTTCGACGCCGAGCCGCCTCCCGACGACGCCTAGGGCGATGGCCACGCCGCGCGGCGCAGTGCAAGCCCCTGCGCGCCGCAGTCCGTAGCCTGGGCGAGGTCGTCGCCGCGCAATCCGCCCAGCGCGTAGACCGGCAGGCGCGTTCCCGCCACCATTGCCGAGAATCCATCCCACCCCAGCGCCACGGCCTCCGGATGCGTCGGCGTCGGCGCCACGGGTCCCAGCACGGCAAAGTCCAGATCGAGTTCTCCCGCGCGCGCAACTGTCGGCACGGGTATGGCACGACGCAGCGACCAGCATGCCGGTCGGCCGCTGCGACGCCTGCGCCAGCGTGGCGGATGTCCAATGCACGCCGTCGCACGCGAGGCGCCGCGCATCCTCCGGCGTGCCATTCAACAGGACCTGCGCGCCGAAACGGTGAGCGAGCGGAACGAGCTGCCCCGCCAACGCGTCGCGACGCGCCAGCGGCCAGTCCTTCTCGCGCAGCTGGATCAAGCGGAGTCCACCTTCGAGCGCGCGCTCCGCCCTTCGCAGGAATGTCTCCTCTCCGACGTCGCCCGCGCAGGTAATGCCGTAGACCGGCGGCAACGCGAGCGCGGCGAGAATGCGGGTGTTGGCGGGCAGCAACGGCGCAACCGTATACCGACCCGGAGCCTGCCACTCAAAGGCCTGCCCGTCGTGTCCGACCAGTTCGCCTTCCCACGCAAACACGCGAAAGAAATGCAGTTCGACATGCGCGTGCGGGTAGACGAATTCCTGGATGAACCACGGCGAGGCACGCCGGACGACGATGCCCAGCTCTTCGCGCAATTCGCGGCTCAGCGCCTCGCGCGGCGACTCGCCGGCTTCGAGCTTGCCTCCCGGAAACTCCCAATAGCCGGCGTAGGCTTTGCCCTCCGGGCGCTGCGCAAGCAGGACCGCGCCGTCGGCACGCAGCAGGACGGCCGCGGCGACGCGAACGATCTCGCCGTTCAACGCCCGGCCGGCGGCGGATGTTCGCCGGCGTAATTCCTGGCGAACTGCCATGCCACGCGGCCGCTGCGCGAGCCGCGCGCCAGCGCCCATTGCAGCGCTTCCTGCGTGCGGGCGTGCGCGTCGCGCGCGCTTGCCGGCGGCTTCACGCCGAAATGGGCGAGCCAGCCGGCAACGGCGGCCAGATAGTCTTCCTGCCCAAACGGGTAGAACGAGATCCACAATCCGAACCGCTCGGACAACGAGATCTTTTCCTCGATCGATTCGCCGGGATGCACTTCCTCGCCGACGTGCCGCGTCTCCAGGTTCTCGCTGAAATACTCCGGCAGCATGTGGCGGCGATTCGACGTCGCGTACACGAGCACGTTGGACGCTCCGCCGGCGATGGACCCGTCCAGCATCACCTTCAGCGCGCGGTAACCCGATTCGCCGGCATCGAACGTGAGGTCGTCGCAGAAGATGATGAATCGCTCGGGGCGGCCCGCGACGCGGTCGGCGATGTCGGGCAGGTCGACGAGATCGCCCTTTTCGACCTCGATGACGCGCAGGCCCTTCGCCGCATACTTGGCGAGCATCGCCTTCACCAGCGACGACTTGCCGGTCCCGCGCGAACCTGTCAGCAGCACATTGTTGGCGGGAAGGCCCGCCACGAAATGCCGTGTATTGCGGTCGATCGCCTGCTTCTGTTCGTCCACGGCCACCAGGTCGCCCAACTTGATCGCGTGCGGATGCGCGACGCCCTGCAGGTAGCTTCGCCCGCCCTGCTTGCGCCAGCGCGCGGCGGTGACGCGACGCCAATCCGGGTCGGGGATCACCGGCGGCAACAGCGCCTCGACGCGCGCCAGCAGGCCCTCCGCGCGCGCGATCAGTTTGGCGAGGTCCCTGTCGTTTTCCTTTTCCATCGCGCGCTTCAGGAACGGTAATCCGCGTTGATGGAGACGTACTCGTGCGAAAAATCGCAGGTCCAGACCGTGGCCGCCGCCGTTCCGCGGCCGAGGTCGACGCGAACGCCGATCTCCTGCTGCTTCATCACGCGCTGGCCGTCTTCCTCGCGGTAGCTCGCGGCGCGGCCGCCGCGGTCGACGACCAGCACGTCGTCGAGCCAGAACGAAATCCCGGCCGTATCGGTATCGGCGGTCGCCGTGTTGCCGATCGCGCACACGATGCGCCCGAGGTTGGGGTCGGAGGCGAAGAACGCGGTCTTGATCAGCGGCGAATGCGCGATGCCGAACGCGACACGCCTGCACTCTTCCACCGTCTTGCCGCCCTCGACGCGAATGGCGATGAACTTGGTCGCGCCCTCGCCGTCGCGGACGATGGCCTGCGCCAGGTGGACGGCGACCGACTCGATCGCGGCGCGGATCGGCGCCAACCGCGGGTCGGACGATTGCGTGATCGGCGCCATGGCCGCCTTGCCCGTTGCCGCGAGCACGAAGCTGTCGTTGGTGGACGTGTCGCCATCGACCGTCGCGCCGTTGAACGATACGTCGGCCACTTCGCGGGCGATCTGCGAGAGCACCGCCGCGGCGATCGGCGCGTCGGTGGCGATGAACGACAGCATCGTCGCCATGTCGGGGTGAATCATCCCCGCGCCTTTCGCGATGCCCGTGACCGTGACCGCAGCGCCGTCGACGTCCACGCGGAGCGATGCGGCCTTGGGCACCGTGTCCGTGGTCATGATGGCGCGCGCCGCGGCGAACCAGCCGTTCGGGCGCGCCGCCGCGCGCGCCGCCGGCAATCCCTTGATGATCTTGTCCACGGGCAGCGGCTCCATGATCACGCCCGTGGAAAACGGCAGCACTTCTTCCGGCGCGCAGTCGATGAGGCGCGCGACGGCGACGCATTCGGCGCGGGCATCCGCCAAGCCGCGGTCGCCGGTGCCCGCGTTGGCATTGCCGGCGTTGACGACGAGCGCGCGAAAGCTGCTTCCGGTCGCGTGCTGCCGCGCGATGTTTTCGCGGCAGACGACGACCGGCGCGGCGCAGAAGCGGTTCTGCGTGAACACTCCGGCTGCCACGGTGCCGGGTTCGCAGAGGACCAGCAGGACATCGTCACGCGTCCACTTCTTGATCGATGCGGCGGCCGCGCCCAATGCCACTCCCTGCACAGGGAGCAGCGACTCGGCAGCGGGTGGCGTGTAGTTGACGGGCATCGCAGGTTCGGCGAAATGAAAAAGGGCTGCGGAATTCTACCGCAGCCCCACGTCACCGCACCGGCGCTCGCGGTCAGATTCGACCGTGGCAGTGCTTGTATTTCTTTCCCGACCCGCACGGACACAGGTCGTTGCGCCCGACCTTCTCGCCGGCGCGGGTGAACGGCGGCGGCGGCGCCAGCGCGACGTCGCCGTCCGGACGAGCCCGAGGCGAGCGCCTCGTCAAAGCCGGCGTGCTGGTATTGCACATTGGAGACCGGTGCCGCCTCCTCGACCGCCTGCACGTCCTGCTCGTTGCGCACGGTGACGGTGAGCACGACCTTCACCACGTCCTGCTTGATCCGGTCGAGCATGTCGGAGAAGAGTTCGAAGGCCTCGCGCTTGTACTCCTGCTTGGGGTTCTTCTGCGCATAGCCGCGCAGGTGGATGCCCTGGCGCAGGTGGTCCAGCGCCGCCAGGTGGTCGCGCCAGTGGTGGTCGAGCGTCTGCAGCATCAGGCTGCGCTCGAACTGGCGCATCAGTTCGGGACCGACGCTGGCTTCGCGCTGCCGCCAGGCGGCCTCGCCCAAGTCGACGACGCGGTCACGAAGCATCTCGTCGGTGAGCTCGGAATCGTCCTTCATCCACTGCGCGACCGGTGCGTCGATCTGGTACTCGCCGGCGAGCACGCCGGTCAGCGCCGGGACGTCCCATTGCTCCTCGACCGATTCGGGCGGGACATGGAGCTTGGCGGTGTCCTCCACCTGGCCGCGCACCATGTTGCGGATCGTGTCGGCGATGTCGTCGCCTTCGAGCAATTCATTGCGCTGCTGGTAGATGACGCGGCGCTGGTCGTTGGCCACGTCGTCGTACTCCAGCAATTGCTTGCGGATGTCGAAGTTGCGCGACTCCACGCGATTCTGCGCCTTGGCGATCGACCGGTTGACGATCGGATGCTCGATGGGCTCGCCATCGGGCATCTTGAGCTTCTGCATGATCGTGCCCAGGCGCTCGCCGCCGAAGATGCGCAGCAGCGGATCCTCGAGCGACAGGAAGAAGCGCGAGCTTCCCGGGTCGCCCTGGCGCCCCGCGCGGCCGCGCAGCTGGTTATCGATGCGGCGCGACTCGTGGCGTTCCGTGCCGACGATGTGCAGCCCGCCCGCCTTGACCACGTTGTTGTGGCGGACCTGCCAGTCGGCGCGCATTTTCGCGATCTGGCTGTCCTTCTCCGCCTGCGGCACCGTCTCGTCGTCGCGCAGCTTGAGGATCAGCGGCTCCAGCGTTCCGCCCAGCACGATATCCGTGCCGCGGCCGGCCATGTTGGTGGCGATGGTGATGGCGCCGGTGGTGCCGGCTTGCGCGATGATTTCGGCCTCGCGCGCATGCTGCTTGGCGTTGAGCACCTGGTGCGGGAGCTTTTCCTTTTCCAGGAAGCCCGACAGCAATTCGGAGTTCTCGATCGACGTGGTGCCGACCAGCACCGGCTGGCCGCGCTTGTGGCAGTCCTTGATGTCGCCCAGTGATTGCGTCGACCTTCTCCTGGAACGTGCGGAAGACCAGGTCGTTCTCGTCCTTGCGCACCATCGGCTGGTGCGTCGGGATGACCACGGTTTCCAGGTGATAGATCTGCTGGAACTCGAAGGCCTCGGTGTCGGCCGTGCCCGTCATGCCGGCCAGCTTGCCGTACATGCGGAAATAGTTCTGGAACGTGATCGACGCCAGCGTCTGGTTCTCGCGCTGGATGTTGACGCCTTCCTTGGCCTCGACCGCCTGGTGCAGTCCGTCGGACCAGCGGCGGCCGGACATCAGGCGTCCGGTGAATTCGTCGACGATGACGACTTCGCCGTTCTGCACCACGTAGTGCTGGTCGCGGTGGAACAGCGCGTGCGCCCGCAGCGCCGCGTACAGGTGGTGCACCAGCGAGATGTTGTGCGCGTCGTAGAGGCTGGAGCCCGCCGGGATCAGCCCGGCCTTGGACAGGATGCCCTCGGTATTCTCGTGCCCGGCCTCGGACAGCAGCACCGTGTGCGCCTTCTCGTCCACCCAGAAGTCGCCGGCGCCGTTTTCCTCTTTCTGGCGCGTGAGCTTGGGCACCAGCTCGTTCAGCCGGTGATACATGTCGATGTTGTCGTCGGCCTGGCCGGAGATGATCAGCGGCGTGCGCGCCTCGTCGATCAGGATGGAGTCGACTTCGTCGACGATCGCGTAGTTGAGGCCGCGCTGCACGCGCTCCGACGGCGCGAACACCATGTTGTCGCGCAGGTAGTCGAAGCCGAATTCGTTGTTGGTGCCGTAGGTGATGTCGGCGTTGTACGCGACCTGCTTGTCGGCGTGGTTCATCTGCGACAGGTTGACGCCGACGGTCAGGCCGAGGAACTTGTAGATGCGCCCCATCCAGTCGGCATCGCGCTGCGCCAGGTAGTCGTTGACGGTGACGATGTGCACGCCCTTGCCGGTCAGCGCATTGAGGTAGGCCGGCAGGGTTGCGACCAGCGTCTTGCCTTCGCCGGTGCGCATTTCGGAGATCTTGCCGTTGTGCAGCGCCATGCCGCCCATCAGCTGGACGTCGAAGTGGCGCATCGACAGCGCGCGCTTGCCCGCCTCGCGCACCACGGCAAAGGCCTCGGGCAGCACGGCGTCCAGCTCTTCGCCGGCGGCGACCCGCCCTTTCAGTTCGGCGGTCTTGCCCTTGAGCGCCTCGTCCGACAGCGCCGCGATCGCCGGCTCGAGGGCGTTGACCTCGCTCACCACCTGTCCGTATTGCTTGAGCAGGCGCTCGTTACGACTGCCGAAGATGCGGGTGAGGATGTTCGAGATCATTTGGGATGGGAGACCGGCTCAAATGCCACATGTGTCGCCGGACGGGACAAATAACAAGGGGTGAGAACCGCCTCACCCCTCGATTGACACCGCTATTTGTGCCATTCGGAATCGTGAATCGTCGGTGGATCAGCCTGGCGCCTGCAGGAAGCGGGCAGGGTTTTGCGGTGTGCCATTCAGCCGCACCTCGAAATGCAGATGCGGCCCCGTGGACCGGCCGGTGGTGCCGACGACCGCGACACGTTGGCCGGCCATCACCAGGTCGCCTTGCTTCACCAACAATTGCGACGCGTGAGCGTAACGCGAGACCAAGCCGTTGCCATGGTCGATTTCGAGCATTTTACCATACTGGGGGTGCCACTCCGCGACAGTGACCTTGCCGCTGGCCGCGGCCACGATGGGGGTGCCGACCTCGGCGGGAAAGTCGATGCCTTCATGCATCGAATTCTGCCCGGTGAACGGATCGATCCGGTAGCCGAAGTTCGACGAATACCAGCCGTCGCTGATCGGATATTTGGAAGGCAGGAACTTGCGATTGGCCGAGTCCTGCACCAGCAGCGCCTCGAGCACCGACATCTGGTCGGAGCGCTCGTCGACCTGGCGGGCCAGCAATTCGACCAGGTCGGAGAATTCCTTGACCGAAAGATTGCGCGACGGCAGCGACGACTCCGCGCCGCCGCGCCCGGGTGCCGCGCCGGTTTGCAGCGACGGCAGCTCCTGCGGTTTCAGGCCGGCGGTCTTCGCGAGACGCTCACCCAGGCCGTCGAGACGCATCACGCGCGCCTGCAGATCCCCCAGCCTCAGCGCCATCGCATTCAGGTGGCCTTGCACCCGTTCCTCGACACGCGCCGCCTCCTCGCGCTGGTCGGCAAGAACGAACGCCTGCAACAACGGATGCTGGACGGCGGCGGCCCATTTCAACGTCACGAAATTGAACATGAACGTGAACGCGAGGAACAGCACAAGCAGGGAAAACCCGCCGGTGGCCCAATGCCGCCAGTCCAAGGTGAGCGTGCGCGCGCGCGCCGTGGCCCCGGTGACCAGAATGATGTTCAATCGCGTACCCTCCACTCTTTGCTTCGCGCGCCAGGAACCTGGCTGCCCGCCGCGTGGCCCCCCGCGCGGCTGACCGCCCTGGCTACCACTCGTTATTCAATGTCCAAACCTGCATCACCGCAGCCCCTGGCCCGGATCCTGGCCGCGGATGCCACCATCGCAGCGTGGCACCTGCGGGCCCGCGCGGAGGCGGAACTCACGGCCGCCGTTCGCCGGCACCTTCCGCGCGCCCTTGCCGAGCGCGTGCGCGTGTCCGAAATCGCCAACGAAACCCTCACACTGGCAACCAGCACCGGGACCGTCGCGGCGGTGGTTCGTCAGCGTTTGCCGATTATTCTCGGGGGGCTTGCGCGGGAAGGCTGTAACTTTACTGAAATAAGGGTGCGGGTGCAAGTTCGGGCCGACCCGCCGGAATCAGTGAAATCCTTGAAAATTCAAAGAGAAAGAGTGGATACTGCGCCATTGCGCCGGTTGGCCGACAGCCTGGCCGATGGTCCGCTGAAGGCTGCCGTGCAGAGGCTCGCGCGGCGAATTTGAGCGTTCGGGCCCCGTAGACCTTGGACCCTAGACCGCCAGCAGCATCCGGTCGAACGCGTAGAAGACCAGCACGCCGGCCAGCAGATAGATCGTGTACTTGACGACCTGGCCGATGAATCGGAGGTAGCGCCGGTCCTTCGTGAAAAGATAGCGGATCGCCGCCACCACGATCGTGGCCAGCGCCAGGAACAGCAGGAACCGGACGAGGATCACGCGGGCTGGAAGGCCCAGTCCTGGAATGCCGTCGGCACCGTCGCCTCGTCCTTGAAGGTCACGATTTCGAACGCTTCCGGGCGCGCGAGCAGCGCGCGCGCGAGGAGGTTGTTCAAGCCATGCCCGGACTTGTAGGCCGTGTATTGGCCGATCAGCGCATGGCCCAGCAGGTAGATGTCACCGATCGCGTCCAGGACCTTGTGGCGGACGAATTCGTTGTCGTAGCGCAGGCCTTCGCTGTTCAGCACCTTGAACTCGTCCAGCACGATGGCGTTCTGCAGGCTGCCGCCCAATCCCAGCCCGGCCGAGCGCATCGCATCGACGTCCTGCATAAAGCCGAACGTGCGCGCCCGCGCCACTTCCTTCGCATACGAATTTTCCGCGAAGTCGACGACCACCTGCCGGTTTTCCGAACCGAATACCGGATGCGGGAAGTCGATCGTGAAATCGAGCTTGAACCCGTCGAACGGCTCGAACCGGGCCCATTTGTCGCCGTCCTTGACCTCGACCGCGGCCAGGACGCGGATGTAGCGCTTGCTCGCGGCCTGTTCCACGATGCCGGCCGACTGCAGCAGAAACACGAAGGGTCCGGCGCTGCCGTCCATGATCGGGATTTCCGGGCCGGCCACATCCACGAACACGTTGTCGATGCCCACACCCGCAAGCGCCGACATCAGGTGCTCGACCGTCGAAATGCTGGTGCCGCCGAACTTCAGCGTGGAGGACATGCGCGTATCGCCGACGTTCGCCGCCCGCGCCGGCAGCGCGACCTGCTGGGGAAGATCGCAGCGATTGAATACGATGCCGGTGTCCGCCGGGGCCGGGCGGATTCCGAGCTCGACGCGCGCGCCGGTGTGCAGGCCGACGCCCGTGGTCTTGATCGCGGCTTTGATCGTGCGTTGCTTCAGCATCGTCGCTCGGCGCCGAAGTCGTGAAGAATACCGCTTCGGTTCAATGGGTTAGCTTGCGATAATACCACGTCGGCCCGCAACGACGTAAGCGACGCGCCGCGGGCACGGCCGCGCCGCTCGGTCCGAGCGGCCACCCTTCCCGCGCTGCTGCCTCGTGCCTTCGCATCGGTTCAGTCGGCTTGCTTGCGCAGGAACGCCGGGATGTCCGCCGCATCGAACGTCGACGCCGTTCCCGCGCTCGGCGCAGTGTTGCGACCCTTGCGTATCACTGCCGGCGCGTCCAGGCGGTCGTAGTCGATCGTCTCGATCATTTGCCCGGTGATCTGCATGCCGACGTTATCCGTGCCGGTACGCGCGACGACCTCGTTGTTGATCACCATCGTGGGCTGCCGCTTCGCGGCCGCAGCCGCCGCACCCAAACCGGTCGCGATCATCGTGACGCGGAGGTCGTCGCCCATCGCGTCGTCGATCACCGTGCCGACGATCACCATCGCATCTTCCGCGGTGAACTCCTTGATCGTGTTCATCACCGCGTAGTACTCGCGCATCTTGAGGCCGGCGGATGCGGTGACGTTGACCAGCACGCCGCGCGCGCCAGCCAGGTTCACGTCCTCCAGCAAGCGGGCTCTTGACCGCCTGCTCGGCCGCGACGCGGCCGCGATCCTCGCCACCCGCCGTCGCCGAGCCCATCATCGCCATGCCGACTTCGCCCATTACCGTGCGCACATCGGCGAAATCGACGTTGACGAGCCCCGCGTTGTTGATGACTTCGGCGATGCCCGACACCGCGCCATGCAGCACGTCGTTGGCGGCCGCATAGGCGGAGAGCAGCACGACTTCCTCGCCCAGCACGTCGATGAGCTTGTCGTTCGGGATGATGATCAGCGAGTCCACTTTTTTCTGCAGTTCGTCGATCCCGGCCTGTGCAACCTTCTGCCGCTTGCCCTCGAAGCGGAACGGACGCGTCACGACGGCGACGGTCAGGATCCCCAGGCTCTTCGCGATGTCCGCGATCACCGGCGCCGCGCCGGTTCCCGTGCCCCCGCCCATCCCGGCGGTGATGAACAGCATGTCGGCCCCGGTGATCATTTCGGCGATGCGATCACGGTCCTCCATGGCCGCGTCGCGGCCGATTTCCGGCTTGGCCCCCGCGCCCAGGCCGCGCGTCAGCGTCGAGCCCAGTTGCAGTTGCGTGCGTGCCGTGGAGCGGCGCAGCGCTTGCGCGTCGGTGTTTGCGCAGATGAATTCCACGCCCGACAGGCCACGCTCGATCATGTGCTCGACGGCGTTGCCGCCGCAGCCGCCAACGCCGATGACTTTGATGATTGCGCCTTCCTGCGGCGACTGGTCGATGATTTCAAACATGGTGTGTGCCCTTTCTCCTGTCATTGCTGCAAAAGTTGACCAAGTTGCAAACGTGTTGCCTTCGTTGTTCTTTCCACTTGTATCCGCCCATCAAAAATTGGCCTTGAACCAGAGCTTCATGCGTTCGGCGATGCCGCCGATGCCCGCCACCTGCGCGCGCGCCACCTCGCCGCGCACGAACTGGTCGCGGCCTTCGAGCAGCAGGCCGACCGCGGTCGCGTAGCGCGGGCTGCGCACGACGTCGGCGAGCCCACCCATGTACAGCGGCGTCCCGATGCGCACCGGCATGTGAAAGACCTCCTCGCCGAGTTCCGTGATCCCCTGCAGCTGCGCCGATCCGCCGGTGATGACGACCCCCGACGAGATCATTTCCTCGAAGCCGCTGCGGCGCACCTCCGACTGCACGAACTGGAACAGCTCCTCGATGCGCGGCTCGATGACCTCGGCCAGCATCGGGCGCGACAGCTTGCGCGGACTGCGCTCGCCCACGCCCGGCACCTCGATGATGTCGTTCGGGTCGGCGAGCTGGCGCAGCGCGCACCCGAAGCGAACCTTCAGTTCCTCGGCTTCCTTGGTCGGCGTGCGCAGCGTCATCGCGATGTCGTTGGTCACCTGGTCGCCGGCGATGGGGATGACGGCGGTGTGGCGTATCGCGCCACCGGCGTAGAGGGCGATGTCCGACGTGCCGCCGCCGATGTCGATCAGGCACACGCCGAGTTCCTTCTCGTCCTCGGACAGCACGGCGCGCGCGGACGCAAGCGGCTGCAGCACGACGTCCAGCACCTCGAGACCGCAGCGGCGAATGCATTTGGTGACGTTCTCGACCGCGGACACGGCGCCGGTGACGATGTGCACGTCGACTTCGAGGCGAACCCCGCTCATGCCCAGCGGCTCGCGCACGTCTTCCTGTCCGTCGATCGTGAAGCTCTGCGGCACGATGTGCAGGATCGTCTGGTCGTTGGGAATGGGAATTGCCTTCGCCGTTTCGACCACCCGGTCGATGTCAGCCTGCGTGACTTCCTTCTCCTTGATCGCGACCATGCCGTGCGACGTGTAGCACTTGATGTGGCTGCCCGCGATGCCGGTATAGACCGACTTGATCTGGCAGTCGGCCATCAGTTCGGCTTCCTCCAGCACGCGCTGGATCGACGCCATCGTCGCCTCGATGTTGACCACCACGCCTTTCTTCAGTCCGCGCGACGGCTGGGTTCCCATGCCGATCACGTTGAGCTCGCCCTCCGGCGTGACCTCGGCGACGATCGCGACGATCTTCGACGTGCCGATGTCGAGGCCCACCACCAGGTTCTTGCCGTCCTTCACCATGCGCTGTTCCTTGGTCTCACTTATGCGGCCCGCTTGGCCGCTTTTTCCCGGAATTGCGGCAGGCGCGCCGCGAATCCATTCCGGTACCGCAGATCGACGTACTCCACGCGCGTGCCGGCCTTGGCCAGCGCGCCCAGCGTGCGCGGCTGCGCCGCGACGAAGCGCGCGAGGCGCGCATCCGCGTCGTCGCGACCGAGCTCGATCGCAAGTGGCCCTTGCGGGCCGATCGCGTCGATGTGCCAGCTTCCCCGCGCGGAAAGGCGCAGCGTGCGCACCGCGAGCGCAAGCGGCGCCAAGCGCCCGGTCCACGCGTTGTACTGCGCCGTCATTTCCGCAGCCCGGCCCTCCTGGCCCTGGAACTGGGGCAGGTCGTCCTTCCATTCGGCGTTGAACACCTCGCCGCGGGAATTCACCAGCGCGGCGTCGTTCCAGCGCGCGAACGGCGCGTGCTCGTCCACTTCGATCTCGAGTCGATGCGGCCATTGCCGGCGCAGCGCCACGTTGCGCACCCACGGGACCTGCGCCAAGGCCCGCTGCGCGCGGGCGAGGTCCATCGTGAAGAACGTTCCCGCCAGTTCCTCGCGCACGACCGCCTCCAGGTGAGCGGCGCTGGCGCGCTCCAGCGGCTTGACCACGACAACTTCGCGCAGCGCGAACGCCGGCTGGCGAACGGCCCAGGCAACGCCGCCCCACAGCATCGCCACCGCCACGAGAACGCACAGCGTCGCGGCGATCGCGTTTAACTGTTTGGCGTCATCCCACATGGGTACCCTTCAGAATTTCCACGCAGAGTTCCGGGTAGGACATCCCGGACTGCTTCGCGGCCATCGGCACCAGGCTGTGCGCGGTCATTCCAGGCGACGTGTTCACTTCCAGGAACGAAAACGTGCCGTCGCCGCGCAGGATGAGATCGAGGCGGCCCCAACCGCTGCAGCCGACGACGTCATAGGCCCGCAGCGCCATCGCGCGGATGGCCTGCTCCTGCGCGTCGGGGAGGCCGGCCGGACAGTGGTATTTCGTCTCGTCGGAGAAGTACTTGGCGTGATAGTCGTAGTTGCCCTGTGGTGCCTCGATGCGGATCAGCGGCAGCGCGCGGCCGTTCACGATCGATGCCGTGAGTTCGGAGCCGGTGACGAATTCCTCGACCAACACGAGGGTGTCATGCCTGGCCGCCTCCGCGTACGCGAGCGCCAGTTCGTCGTGGTCGACCTTGGCAACCTTGGTGATGCCGATCGTCGAACCTTCGCGTGCCGGCTTCACGATGAGCGGCAGCCCCAGTTCGGCTACGACGCGCATCCAGTCGGTGCGCGCATCCACGATGCGGTAGTTCGGCGTGGGGATGCCGCTGGCCAGCCAGACGAGCTTGGTGCGCCACTTGTCGGTGGCCAGCGCCGAGGCCATCACGCCGCTGCCGGTATAGGGAATCCCGAGCGTCTCCAGCGCGCCCTGCACGGTGCCGTCCTCGCCGAAGCGGCCATGCAGCGCGATGAAGACACGCGCGAAGCCTTCACGCTTCAGGTCGAAAAGATCGCGCTGGGCGGGATCGAAAGGATGCGCGTCGACGCCCTTCTCGCGCAGCGCCGCCAGGACACCGTTGCCGGACATCAGCGACACCTCGCGCTCCGCGGACGGACCCCCGAGCAGCACCGCGACCTTGCCGAAATCGGTCATCTCCTGTCTCCGACGATGCGTACTTCCTGTTCCAGTTCCACGCCGGTCTTCGCGCGCACGGTGTCGCGCACGAACGCGATCAGCGCCTCGATGTCCGCCGCCTTCGCGTAGCCGTGCGGGTTGACGATGAAATTGGCGTGCTTCTCCGAGACCCGCGTGCCGCCGATGGCATGGCCCTTGAGTCCGCACACTTCGATAAGCCGTGCGGCATGGTCGTTGGGCGGGTTGCGGAACACGCTGCCGGCATTGGGCAGGTCCAAAGGCTGGGCGAGGATTCGCCGCGCCAGTAGTTCCCTGATGCGATCGCGCGCCGCATCCGCGTCACCGGGCGGAAAGCGGAACCACGCTGCCGTGAATATCTCTCCGCCGAGCGCCGCCGGACCGTCAATAGGCGTGACTTGCTCGACGTTGGCCGGCGAAGACGAGGCTGCCGGCGTGGGGAGGCGCTTCACGCTGCGGTAGCCGATTGCATAGTCCGCCGGCGTTCGCACTTCGAAGGTTCCGTCGCGGCGCAGGACTTCGACACGGGCCACGAAACGCCACGTCTCTCCGCCATAACAGCCCGCGTTCATCGCCAGCGCACCGCCTACGGTACCCGGAATGCCGGCCAGGAACTCGGCTTCAGCGCAACCGTGATTGGCGGCAAACCGGGCGAGCTTCGGGCATGCCAGACCGGCGTCCGCGTAGATCAAGCCATCGGCGACCGCAAGAACGGCTCCCGGGTTGTGCATGACGACCACCGTTCCGCGAACGCCGCCATCGCGCACCAGCGTGTTGCTGCCAAGACCGATGGCCAGCATCGGCTCGTTCGCGGGCAATTGGGAGACGAAATGCGCGAGATCGTCGCGGTCCGCCGGCACGTACAACGTATCTGCCGTGCCTCCGGCGCGCCAGCTCGTGTACTTGGCGAGGGGAGCATCGTGCGCGATGCGTCCGCGAAGGCCTTTGAAAGTGCGGGGTTTCGCGAGCGTCATGGCGTCACCAGCTGCTGCGGCGTCGCGCCGATCGACCCCGCGCCCATCGTCACCACGATGTCGCCGTCACGCGCCAGCCCTCGCAGCGTCTGCGGCAGGTCGGCGATGTCTTCGACGAAGACCGGCTCCACCCTGCCTGCCACGCGCAGCGCGCGCGTCAACGCGCGGCCGTCGGCGGCGACAATGGGTGCCTCGCCCGCCGGATAGACCTCGGCCAAGACCACCGCGTCGGCCTGCGACAGCACGCGCACGAAGTCCTCGAACAGGTCGCGCGTGCGCGTGTAGCGATGGGGCTGGAACGCGAGCACCAGCCGGCGCCCGGGAAAGCTTTCGCGCACCGCGGCCAGCGTGACTTCCATCTCCACGGGATGATGGCCGTAGTCGTCGATCAGCGTGTACGCGCCGCCTTGCGCGAGCCGCACGTCGCCGTAGCGCTGGAACCTGCGGCCGACGCCCTTGAAATCGGCAAGTGCCGTGGCAATCGCCGCGTCGGCGACACCGGTTTCGCGGCCGACCGCGATCGCCGCCAGCGCGTTGCGCACGTTATGCACGCCGGCCAGCGCGAGCTCGATCGGCAGGTCCTGGTGTCCCTTCGCTCGCGCGACAAAGCGCATCCGGCCGCCCAGATTGACCACCGCAGTCGCCTGCAGGTCGGCGCCTTCGGCGAGACCGTACGTCACGAGCGGCTTGGTGACCTCGGGCAGGATCTCGCGCACGTTGGAATCGTCGACGCACACGACGGCCACGCCGTAGAACGGCAGCCGCTGCAGGAAATCGATGAATGCCCGCTTGAGCTTCGCGAAATCATGGCCGTAGGTTTCCATGTGATCGGCGTCGATGTTGGTCACGACCGCAAGCACCGGCGACAGGTACAGGAACGAGGCGTCGGATTCGTCCGCTTCGGCGACCAGGAATTCCCCTTTGCCCAGTCTCGCATTGGCATCGGCGGACAACAGCCGGCCGCCGATCACGAACGTGGGATCGAGGCCGCCCTCGGCGAGCACGGAGGCGATGAGGCTGGTTGTCGTGGTCTTGCCGTGCGTGCCCGCGACCGCGATTCCCTGCTTCAGTCGCATTAGTTCCGCGAGCATCAGTGCCCGCGGCACCACCGGGACGCCGTGCTCGCGCGCCGCAACGACTTCGGGATTGGCGGCGGCGACCGCCGTCGACACGACCACAACGTCTGCGCCGGCGACGTTTTCCGCCGCATGGCCGATCGCAATCGACGCGCCCAACCGCACCAGGCGCCGCGTGACCACGCTCTCCGCCAGGTCCGAACCGGTGACCTGGTAGCCCTGCGTCACGAGGACTTCGGCGATGCCGCTCATGCCTGCGCCGCCGATGCCGACGAAGTGGATGCGCTTGACCTTGTGCTTCATCGCGCCGCGAGCTCCAGACAGACTGCCGCGACGCGTTGCGCGGCGTCGCGCTTGCCCTGCGCATGGGCCGCTTCCGCCATCGCGCGCGCGCGCGGCCGGTCGAGCTGCCGCAGCAGCCCGGCGAGCCGCTCGGCGGTGAGCGCGTGCTGCGGCTCCTTCCATGCGGCGCCGGCGTCGACCAGGAACTGCGCGTTGGCGCTCTGCTCGTCCGCGATCGCGCCCGGCAGCGGGACGATCGCGGCGCCAAGTCCCACCGCGGCCAGTTCGGCCACCGTGAGGCCGCCTCCACGGCAGATCACGAAGTCGGCCCACGCGTAGCGCGCCGCCATGTCGTCGATGAACGCGACGCACTCGCCTTCGACCTGGTGGCGCGCATAGGCTTCGCGCAGCGCGGCGATGTGTTTCTCTCCCGCCTGGTGGACGACCAGCGGCCGCTCCGGCAGCGGCAGTTGCGCGAGCGCCGCGGGCACGAGATCGTTGAGGCCCGTAGCGCCCAGGCTGCCGCCCACGACCAGCAGGCGCATCGGCCCGCTGCGGCCGGCAAAGCGCGCACCCGGCGGAGGCAATGTGCACACGGAATCGCGAAGCGGATTGCCGACCCACTCGACACGCTTCGCATGGCGTCCCTTGAGCGCCTGCGGAAAGCCCAGCAGGATCCTGTCCGCGCCATGCGCGAGCACGCGCGTGGCCAGTCCCGCGACCGCATTCGCGTCGTGCAGCACCAGCGGCTTGCCTGCCGCGACGCCCATCAGTCCGCCCGGAAACGACGCGAATCCGCCGAAGCCGACGACGACGTCGGGCTTCCTGCGGCCGATGATCCTGCGCGCGTCGAGGCAGGCGGCGAGCAGCGCGAATGGGCCCAGCAGCAGCGTCCGCAATCCCTTGCCGCGGACGCCGCGGAACGAAAGGCCCTCGAATTCGACGCCATGCTGAGGCACCAGCTTCGCCTCCATGCCGTCGCGCGTGCCCAGCCAGAACACGCTCGCGCCGCGCGCCGCGAGCTTGGCCGCCACCGCAAGCCCGGGAAACACGTGTCCGCCAGTTCCGCCAGTGGTCACCATGACCGTGGTCAATGGACCCCCACGCTTGCGGCCCACAAAACTGAGGCCGCTGCGCTGCCCCCAAGGGGCGCAATTCGCGCCTTGGGACGGCCCTGCGGCGCGAATGTTCATACCGTGAACCCGCGCAACAAACGCCGGTTTTCGAAATCGATGCGCATCAGGATCGCCAGCGCGATGCAATTGGCCACGATGCCGCTGCCGCCGAACGAAAGCAGCGGCAGCGTCAGGCCCTTGGTCGGCAGCACGCCGACGTTCACGCCGATGTTGATGAACGTCTGGACGCCGATCCACACGCCGATGCCCTGCGCCACGAGCGCGGCGAACGGCCGCTCGAGATGCGCCGCCTGACGGCCGATCGCATATGCGCGATAGAGCAGCCAGATGAACAGCGCGATGACGAACGCGACGCCCGCGAATCCCAGTTCCTCGGCGACCACCGCCAACAGGAAATCGGTATGGGCCTCGGGCAGGAACAGCAGCTTCTCGACGGAGGAGCCCAACCCGACGCCGAACCACTCGCCACGGCCGAACGCGATCAGCGAGTGCGACAGCTGATAGCCCTTGCCCAGCGGATCGGACCAGGGGTCGAGGAACGCCGTGAGGCGCTGCAGGCGGTACGGCGCGGCAATGAGGATCGCGCCCAACGCCACGGGCAACAGCAGCAGCAATCCCAGGAACAGTCGCCAGTCGAGGCCGCCCAAGAACAGGATGCCGAAGGCAATCGCGACGATCACGACGAAAGCGCCGAAGTCCGGTTCGAGCAGCAGCAGGCCGCCCACGCAGACCATGACGGCAAACAGCGGAAGGAAACCGCGGATGAGTGTTTGCTTCAACGGCTGCTCGGCATGCAGGAACGTCGCGCGCCGCACGGCGTAGCTCGCGGCGTACAGCACGACGACGAGCTTCATGAATTCCGACGGTTGCACGTTCACGACGAAAAGCGACAGCCAGCGGCGCGAACCGTTGACCGATTTGCCGATCCCGGGGACCAGCACGAGCACCAGCAGCACCGCGCCGGCGATGAACAGCCAGGGCGCCAGCCGTTGCCAGCCCTTCACCGGCACCTGGAACGCGACGGCCGCGGCGGCGATGCCCACGACGACGAACATTCCGTGCCGCATGAGGAAATACCAGGCGCGGTTGCCGGTGTGCGTCGACGCCTCGGACATCGCGATGGACGCGGAATAGACCATCACGAGGCCGAAGGCCAGAAGCAACAGCGTCGTCCACGCCAGCGACGCGTCGTACGTGAGCATCGCGCGCGCGTCGCGCGCCGCCGCGACGCCGCCGAACGGCGAGGTCGCCGCCTGCCGGATCGAAGCCGTCAGCGTCAGGCGCTTACGCATGCGCGGGCTCCTTCGCGGATGACCAGCGCGACAAAGCGCTCGCCCCGCTCGACATAGTTCCGGAACTGGTCGAGGCTCGCGCATGCCGGGGACAGCAGCACGGCGTCGCCCGGCTGAGCGAGCGCGACCGCGCGCGCGACGGCCGCGTCGAGCGTGCGCACGATTTCGACAGGGGCCCGCGCTCCCTCGAGCGCACGCGCCAGCGCGGGTGCGTCGCGGCCGATCAGCAGGACGGCGCGGCAGTCGGCGTCGACGGCCGAGCGGAGCGGCCGGAAGTCCTGGCCCTTGCCATCGCCGCCGCAGATCAGCACCGCGGGCCGGCCGATGCCGTCGAGCGCCGCCTGCGTCGCCACGACCGTCGTCGCCTTGGAATCATTGATGAACAGCACGCCCCGGCTCTCCGCGACGCGTTGCATCCGGTGCGGCAGGCCGCCGAAGACGCGCACGGCATCCAGCACGCGGCGATCGATGCGCGCCACCGTCGTGACCAGAGCAAGGGCGGCCAGCACGTTCAGCGCGTTGTGGCGCCCGACCAGTGTGAGCGCATCCGACGGTAGGAGCAGCTCGCCGCCTCGCGCCAGCCAGGTCGCGCCATGGAATTCCACGAGGCCCCACTCGCCCTCTGCGGACGGAACCGTGGCGCCGAAACTCTCCACGGTGCGGCCGTCGATGCGCATCGCGAGCGAGCGCGGATCGTCGCGATTCACGACCTGCACGCCGCCGCCCTGGAAGATGCGCGCCTTGGCCGCGGCGTAGTCGTCCATTCCCGCGTAGCGATCGAGGTGGTTGTCGGTGACGTTGAGCACGGCCGCGGCGACCGGCGCCAGCGAACGCGTCGTTTCCAGCTGGAAACTCGACAGCTCGAGCACGAACACGTCGGGCCAGGGTTCCGCTGCCTCGAACGGCGCGATGACGCCGAGCACCGCCTCGCCGATATTGCCGGCGATCACGGTGGTCAATCCCGCCGCACGGCACAGCGCGCCGGCGAGCGCCGTGACGGTCGACTTGCCGTTGGAGCCGGTGATTGCCAGCACCTTTTGCGAAGGCGGCAGCGCGCGTGCGAACAATTCGACGTCGCCGACCATCTCGACGCCGCGCGCCACGGCGGCGGCAATCGCCGGATGTCGGGGGTCAACGCCGGGACTGATGGCGATGAGATCCGCGCCCGCCACGGTTTCCGCGGTGAACGGTCCGGTTGCGAGCGGAATGCCCGGGCACAGTGCCACGAGTTCCGCGGCCTGCGGCGGTGACGCGCGGGTGTCGGCCACGCGCACCTTCGCACCGTGGCGAGTCAGATAGCACGCGAGCGACCTGCCGGTGAGGCCCGCGCCCAGCACGACGACGTTGCGGTCGGTATAGTCGTTCATCAGTGCCCGCCCGGCCGCCCGAAGGGCACTGAGCGCCCCCTCCGGGGGCAGCGAACGTAGTGAGCGTGGGGGTCGTTCAACCGCCCGCCCGGCCGCCCGAAGGGCACTGAGCGCCCCCTCCGGGGGCAGCGAACGTAGTGAGCGTGGGGGTCGTTCATCTTAGCGAAGCTTCAGCGTGGATAGCCCGAACAGCACGAGCAGCATCGTGATGATCCAGAAGCGGACCACCACCTGGTTTTCCTTCCACCCCTTGAGTTCGTAGTGATGATGCAGCGGCGCCATGCGGAACACGCGCCTGCCGGTCATCTTGAACGAGGCGACCTGCACGATCACCGACAGCGTCTCGACGACGAACACGCCGCCCATGATGAACAGCACGATCTCCTGCCGGACGATGACGGCGATGGTGCCGAGCGCGGCGCCTAGCGCCAGCGCGCCCACGTCGCCCATGAAGACGTCCGCCGGATACGCGTTGAACCACAGGAAGCCCAAGCCCGCGCCGGCGATCGCGCCGCAGATGACGGTGAGTTCGCCGGCGCCGGGAATGTGCGGAAGGAACAGGTAGCCGGAGAAGTCCGCGCGGCTGGTCACGTAGGCGAAGATGCCGAGCGCGGCGCCGACCATCACCGTGGGCATGATCGCGAGGCCGTCGAGTCCGTCGGTGAGGTTGACGGCGTTGCTGGTGCCGACGATGACGCAGAACGTGAGCGCGATGAAGCCCCAGACGCCCAGCGGGTAGGACACCGTCTTGAAGAACGGCACGATCAGGTTGGCCTTGGGACTCAGGTCGATGTTGAAGCCGCTGCCCACCCACGCGGACAGGAGCCTCAGGAACTGCGTGTTGTCCGGCGCCGACACGGAGAACGCGAGATAGACCGCCGCGACCAGCCCGATCAGCGATTGCCACAGGAATTTGGTGCGCGCCGACAGCCCCTTCGGATTGCGGTGCACGACCTTGCGCCAGTCGTCGGCCCAGCCAATGGCGCCGAATCCCGCGGTCACCAGCAGCACGACCCAGACGAAACGGTTCGTCAGGTTGCCCCACAGCAGCGTGGTGATCACGATCGAGACCAGGATCAGCGCGCCTCCCATCGTCGGCGTGCCGGCCTTGGACAGGTGCGTCTGCGGGCCGTCGTCGCGCACGGACTGGCCGATCTTCATGTGCGTGAGCCACGCGATCATCCGCGGGCCGACGACGAACGAGATGACCAGCGCGGTCATCGTCGCCAGCACCGCGCGCAACGTGATGTACCCGAACACGTTGAACGCGCGCGCGTACTGCTCCAGCTTCTCGGCAAGCAGCACCAGCATCAGTGCGCTCCCCGCGAGGCCTGGCCGGTGAGCGCCGCCACCACGCGCTCCATCCGCATCGACCGCGAACCCTTCACCAGCACCGTCACGCCGGCCGTCGCGGCGTGCTGCACGCGCGCGGCGAGCTCGACGACGGTGGCCACGTGCTCGGCGCCGTCGCCGAAGGCGGCGACCGTTTCGCGGCTCAGGTCGCCGGTCGCGAACAGGCGCTCGATGCCGCGCTCCTTGGCGAACGCGCCGATTTCCCGGTGGAACTCAGGGCCCTGCGCGCCGACTTCGCCCATGTCGCCCAGCACCAGCCACTTGGCGCCGGGCGCGTGCGCCAGGACATCGATGGCGGCGCGCACGGAATCCGGATTCGCGTTGTACGTGTCGTCGATGACCAGTGCGCCGGACACCGCGTGCAGCGCTGCCAGGCGCCCGGCGACCGGGCGGAACGCCGCCAGGCCGCGCACGATCGCGTCCAGCGGCAGCCGCGCCGCGAGCGCGCCGGCAGTGGCCGCCAGCGCGTTGCTGGCCATGTGCCGTCCCGGGACGTGCAATTCGACCCTTGCGTTGCCGGCGTAGGTGCGCAGTTCGATGTCGCTGCCGTCCGCGCGCAGCGTGCAGCGCGCCGACACATCGCACCAGTCGTGGAAGCCGAAATCGACGACCGCGGCGCCGGCGCTGCGCGCGGCGGCGCGCCAGGTGTTGGCGTGCGCGTCGCCGGCGTTGATGACGGCGGTTCCGCGCGGGCGCAGCGACAGGATCGCATCCGCGTGCTCGGCGGCCACTTCCTTCACGCTGGTCATGAATTCCTGGTGCTCGCGCTGCGCGTTGTTGACGATCGCGATCGTCGGCTGCGCGATTGCGCCCAACTCGCGCGTCTCGCCGCGATGGTTCATGCCGAGCTCGACGACGGCCGCGCGATGCGACTCGCGCAGGCGCAGCAGGCTCAGCGGCAATCCGATGGCGTTGTTGAGATTGCCCAGCGTGGCCAGCACGGCGGCGTCGCCGTAGTGCGCGCGGAAGATCGCCGCGATCATTTCCTTCACCGTCGTCTTGCCGTTGCTGCCGACGACGACGGCCAGCGGGATGTCGAACTTGCCGCGCCAGAACGCCGCGAGGCGGCCCAGCGCGGCGAGCGGATCCGGGACCGCGATCAGGTCGCCCGCAAGCGTCGCCGCGCGATCATCCGCAACCAGCGCCGCCGTGGCGCCCTGCGCGAGCGCGGCGGCGACGAACTCGTGTCCATCGAAGCGTTCGCCCCGCAAGGCGACGAAGAGGTCGCCGGCCTCGAGCGCGCGGCTGTCGGTCACGACGCGCCGGAACCCGACGTTGTCGCCGATCAGCTGCCCGTCCACAGCCTTCGCGGCAGTCTTCGTATCCATCATCGGGCAGTCCACGCCGACAACGCGGCCGCGGCCACGGCGGCGTCGGAGAATGGCGTGCGCACGCCGTCGCGCTCCTGGTATGTCTCGTGGCCCTTGCCGGCGACGAGCACGATGTCGCCGGGTTTCGCCGCGGCGATCGCGCCACGGATCGCCTGGTCGCGGTCGACCTCGATCGACCAGCGGCGATTGCCTTCGTCGCGAACGCCTCGCGCCACGGCATTGGCGATGGCCGCCGGATCCTCGCTGCGCGGATTGTCGCTGGTCACCACGACACGATCGGCGAAGCGCGCCGCGACATGACCCATTTCCGGGCGTTTGCCGGCATCGCGGTCGCCGCCACAACCGAAGACGCAGATCAGTTCGCCCGGCGCCGACAACCGCGGGCCGCAATGCCGTCAGCACCTTCTCCAGCGCATCCGGCGTGTGCGCGTAGTCGACGATGACCAGCGGCCGGTCGGTGCCACCCAGGCGCTGCATGCGGCCGGCCGGGGGCTGCAAGCCGCGCCAGCGCCGCTGTCGCAACGTCGATCGGCACGTCGCTCGCCAGCAGGACGCCGAGCACGCCCAGCAGGTTCTGCGCGTTGAAGTTGCCGATCATCGGCGACGCGAATTCGGCCTTGCCCCAGGGCGTGTTCACCGCCAGCGCGATGCCGTTGCCCGACATCCTGATCTCGCTGGCCGCGATGTCGCCGGCGGCAAGCCCGTAGGTCAGAAGCCGCGTGCCGCGCGCGCGCACGCCATCGATCAGGCTTTGCCCGAATGGATCGTCGGCGTTGATGACCGCCGTGCGCAAACCGGGCGACGTGAAGAGCTTCGCCTTCGCGGCGCCATATGCCGCCATCGTGTGGTGGTAGTCGAGGTGGTCGCGCGTGAGATTGGTGAACAAGCGCGACGTCGAACTTGATGCCGCCGACGCGCCCCTGCTCCAGCCCGTGCGACGAGACTTCCATCGCCACGGTCTTCGCACCCGCGCCGCGAAACTGCTGCAAGAGCTCGTGCAATGCGGGAGCGTCCGGCGTCGTGTGCGTCGCCGGCGCCAGCGCGCCGACCAGGCCGTTGCCCAGCGTGCCCAGGATTCCTGCGCGGCGTCCGCACGCATCGAACGCGTGGCCGATCCAGTGCGCGCACGACGTCTTGCCGTTCGTTCCCGTGACGCCGACCATCCACAGCGCCTGCGACGGACTGCCGTAGATGAAATCCGCGATCGCGCCGAGCCTTCCCTGCAGGCCCTCGACCGGCAGATGCGGGACCTGCCAGCCGCGATCCCACGCGAATCCTGCAGACTCCCACAGCACGGCGGTCGCGCCGCGCGCGATCGCATCCGGCACGAACTTGCGCCCGTCCGCATGCGTCCCCGGATACGCGGCAAACGCCACGCCGGGTTCGATGCGGCGGCTGTCCGCCGTGATTCGGCGAGGAAAGGCGCGCAGCTTCGCGAGCAGCGCGGCTATGTCGGCAGCCTGCGCGGCATCGTGCTCGGCGACGGGGGCGAGAGTGGCCAAAAGCGCTCTCCGTCAGGTTTCTTCGCGGATCTCGCTGCCTTGCGGCGGCAGGATCACGTTGTTGAGCGGCGCATCGGTGGGCACGCCGAGCATGCGCAACGCCGAACCGGTGACGTTGGAGAACACCGGCGCGGCGACCGCGCCGCCGTAGTACTGCCCGGCCGAAGGCTCATCGAGCATCACCGCCACCACCAGGCGCGGATTCGACACCGGCGCGAAACCGACGAACGACGCGACGTACTTGTTGCCGTAGCCGTGTCCCTCGACCTTGTGCGCGGTACCGGTCTTGCCCGCGACGCGATAGCCCGGCACCTGCGCGCGCGGCGCGGTGCCTCCGGGCGACGTCACCAGTTCCAGCATGTGGCGCACGGCGCGCGCGGTCTCGGGCTGCAGCACGGGCCGTCCCGCGACGAACTCCTCGGTCTTGAACAGCGTGGCTGCCTTCACTTCGCCGTCGGTGGCGAACATCGTGTACGCGCGCGCCAGCTGCACCAGGTTGACGGAGATGCCGTGCCCGTACGACATCGTCGCCTGCTCGATCGGACGCCAGGATTTCGCCGGACGCAGCCGTCCCGACTGCTCGCCCGGAAAGCCCGTCTTCGGCGGCGTGCCGAAGCCGGCGTTCGAGAACATCTCCCACAGCGTCGCCGACGGCAATCCCAGCGCGATCTTGGCCGCGCCCACGTTGGAGGATTTCTGGATGACCTGCTCGACGGTCAGCGTGCCTTCCGCATGCGCGTCGTGGATCGTCGCGGAACCGATCGTCAGCGTGCCCGGCGCCGTCTCGATCACGGTGTCGGGACGCACGCGGCCCGCCTCGAGCGCCGCCGCGATCGTGAACGGCTTCATCGTCGACCCGGGCTCGAACGTGTCGGTCAGCGCCCGGTTGCGCATCATTGCCGGCTGCACCTTGTTGCGGCTGTTGGGGTTGTACGTGGGCCAGTTCGCCAGCGCCAGGATTTCGCCGGTCTTCACGTCGAGGATGACGAGTCCGCCTGCCTTGGCCTTGTTGAGTTCGATGGCGGCCTTCAATTCACGGAACGCGAGGTACTGCAGGCGCGCGTCGATCGACAGCGCGAGGTCGTGGCCGGCCTGCGGCGCGCGGATCGCGGCGACGTCCTCCACGGCCTCGTTGCGGCGGTTGATGATCACGCGGCGGCTGCCGGGAATGCCGGCGAGCCACGCCTGCTGCGCGAGCTCGATCCCTTCCTGTCCCGCGTCGTGGTCGCCGGTGAAGCCGACGATCTGCGCCGTCACTTCGCCACCGGGATAGAAACGGCGATATTCGTTCTGGTCGTGCAGGCCCGGAATGCGCAACGCCATCGCGCGGTCCGCGATTTCCGGCGGCACCTGCTTGGCGAGGAAGGCGAAATCCTCGTTGGCGTCGAGCCTCGCGCTGATCCGTTGCGGCGTGGTTTCGAGGATCGCCGCGAGGGAGGCGATCTGCTCCGGCGTCGCATCGAACTTGTCGGGGAAGGCCCACAGCGACCTGACCGGCGTCGAAAGCGCGAGCGCCTCGCCGGTGCGGTCGACGATGCGTCCGCGGTGCGCCGGAACTTCGAGTTCGCGCGAATGCCGCGCGCTGCCCTGCCCCTGCAGGAACTCGTTGTCGAACGACTGCAGGTACAGCGAGCGGCCGAGCAGGATCGCGAACAGCAATGCCAGCGCACCGAACACCAGCGGCGAGCGGAAGCGCGGCAGCACAAGCGGCGCCGCGTCGCGGTTGCGCAGCGACCTGCCGGCGAGAGCGGCTCCCGTCGGCGCTCACTTTCGTCGCTCCGGCTGCGTCCGGCAGCGCGACGACGTCGGTGCGCGCCGCCGACGGCAACTGCATCCGCAGCTGTTCGCGCGCGATCTTCTCGACCCGCGCCGGCATGCCCCACGTCGACTGCTCGAGTTGCAGCTGGCCGTATTCCGTCTCCAGCGCGCGGCCCCGCGCCTGTTCCTGCTCGAGCGCGACGAACAGGCGCCGCGACTGGTTGCGCGACGTGACCAGCGACAGCGCGCACGCCACGAGAATGGCCAGCAGGACGATGTTCACGCGCGTCACGCCGCGGCCTCCGCATAGCCGCGCGGCCAGTCCGCAGGCAGCGCGTGCCCGGTACGCTGGGCGATGCGCAGCACGGCGCTGCGCGCGCGCGGATTGCGCGCGATTTCGGCGTCGGACGGTTTCACGGCGCGCCCGACGAGTTCCATCGGCGCGCCCGGCAGCGCATCGGTGCGAATGGCCAGCCGGGCGAGCGCGGGGTTGCCCGCATACGGCTGCGACGCGCGGGCCAGGAACTGTTTGACGATGCGGTCCTCGAGCGAATGAAAACTGATGACGGCAAGCCGGCCGCCGGCATTCAGCGCCGACACGACGGCGGGCAGCGCCCGCGTGACTTCAGACAGTTCGCGGTTCACGAAAATCCGAAGAGCCTGGAAGGTCCGCGTGGCCGGATCCTGACGCCAATCACCCCGCGTGCGCGTGCCGATGGCTTGCGCCACGAGTGCCGCCAGTTGCCGGGTGCCGTGGATGGGTTCGCGCGCGCGTGCCGCCGCAACTGCTCTTGCAATCGATTGAGCAGACCGTTCTTCACCATAGTCGCGCAATACCTCCGTCAGTTCGCGCACCGAGGCGCGGGCAAGGAATTCGGCAGCGGATTCGCCGCGCGACGGATCCATCCGCATGTCCAGCGGACCGTCGTGGCGAAAGGAAAAGCCGCGCTTTGCGTCGTCGATCTGCGGCGAGGAGATTCCGAGATCGAGCAGCACGCCGTCGACATGCGCAAGCGCAAGTCCGGCGAGGACGTCGGGTAGTTCCGAAAACCACGCGCGGCGGAAAACGAATCGGGAATCGGCTTGCGCGAGCTGCGCCGCGGCCGCTTCGGCGGCGGGGTCGCGATCGATGCCGACGAGACGCCCCGACGCATCGAGCCGATCGAGGATCGCGCGCGCGTGGCCGCCGCGGCCGAACGTGGCGTCGACGTAGACGCCCGCGGGCTTGATCGCCAGCGCCGCCACGGCTTCGTCGAGAAGGACGGGGACATGGATTCCATCGGCCACGAATGCGCTACAGCGTGAAGCCGTCGAGTTCCGACGGCAGGCCATCGGCAGGGAACGCGATGGTCTGCGCCGTTTGCGCCTGCCATTGCGCCTCGTCCCATAGCTCGAACTTGTGGCCCTGCCCGACGAGCACGACGTGCTTGTCGAGATTCGCGTAGCGGCGCAGCGACGGCGGCACGAGAATCCGGCCCGCGCCGTCGATGTCCACGTCATCGGCATAGCCGACCAGCAGCCGCTGCAGGCTGCGGATCTTGTCGTTGAACGACGAGAGCGACATCAGGCGCGCCTGTATCGGTTCCCAGGCGGCAAGCGGATAGAGCAGCAGGCAGCGCGATGGATCGGCGGTCAGCACGAGGCGGCCCTGTCCGTTCATCGCAAGCGCGTCGCGATGCTTCGCCGGGACGGCGAGCCGGCCCTTGGCGTCGAGCGCCTGCTGCGTGACGCCGCGAAACACCGGCAGCGCCCCATTGCCCGGCGCCGGCAGTTCCGCCGAATCGACCATGTTGCCCGCCACGCGCGCCCTCCTCGTTGTCGGGCCGAAGGTAAGCGCTCATTAACCTGGCGCTGGCGAGGCAACAATCCGCTCGCTTTTTACCCACTTTGACCCACTTTTTACCACCTGGCGCCACTATATACGGGAACTTTGGCGGGGGTCAACGGTTTTTCGTTTTCCGAACAATGACTTAGCGTCGTAAATGCAACAAAACTGTTTTCTTCAAAAAAATAGATACTTAGCGTTGTAATCGCAAGTAACTTACTAACTCCTGCGGACGAATTTTCCCACTTCGGAACGTTCGTTCTATGAATTGTGGGCGACAACCGATGAACGTCCAAAAGTCCGCGATTATCCGGCCTTCCGCAGCCACGCCCGAGATGCGCAGATTGATGCCGTCGGCATGTGGCCGCGACGCCGCGTCCGGCGGCGATTTCCCGTCCGCCCACCTGTTCCGTCGACACTGCTTGGACCGGCATGAGACCATCGCCCGGTCCCAATTTTTCCGATCGCCACCCATGACCCTTCGTCATTTCGCCGGCACGGTGTGCCTTGCCCTGTTCGCTTCCTCGTCGCTGGCGCAGGGGCTGCCCCAGGGAACCGTCGTCTCCAACGCCGCGCTGTCCGCTCTCTTCACTTTCGATACCGACCTGGACAGCGGAGGCACCTACAGCTGGGGCAGTGTTCGGCTCGCCGGCGGCATGCTGAAGCAGTTCACGCCGCAGTTCGCGGCGGGTTTCTCGGTCAGCTACGAATACCAGGACTGGACCTTCACCGATCCGGCGGCATTCGGCGGCGTTGCGCCCTGGAACAACATCAACCGGCCGCGCCTGGCCGCGCCGATGTTCTACACGCCCGCCGAAGACTGGGTCATCGGATTGATTCCGTCGGTGGGCTGGTCCTACGAGAGCGGCGCGTCGACGAGCGATGCGCTCGAATACGGCGCCGTCGTGACCGCCTCCAAAGTGTTTTCACCGCGCCTGACGCTGGGACTGGGCGCGGCGGTGTTTCACCAGATCTACGAGACCAAGGTCTTTCCGTTTCCGGTCATCGACTGGCAGATCGATGATCACTGGAAGCTCATGAATCCGTTCGAGGCCGGACCCGCCGGCGGCGCCGGTCTGGAACTGAACTATGCCTTCAACGAACGCTGGGAGATGGGCGTCGGAGGATCCTACCGCTCGTACGTGTTTCGCCTGAGCCGGGATGGCCCGGTCGGCAACGGCATCGGGCGAGAACAATTTCGTGCCCGCGTTTCTGCGCCTTTCCTACCACGGCGGGAAGGACTTCCAGCTCGATATCTATGCCGCGGCATTGACGGGCGGCAAGCTTACGGTCAAGAATGCGTCAGGAAACGACCTTTCAAACGATCCGTATTCGACCGCGCCAGCGTTGGGAATGACGCTGCAGACCCGATTCTAAAGGCGCACACAGGAGGCATCCATGGCCCCGCACGCCCGTCGTACGCTGTCCTTCGCCGCACTGGCGATTTCGACGCTGCTGTCCGCCTGCGCCACGACCTACGACAGCGCCGGAGGCACGTATCTACTCCGTCTGGCCGTTCATCGGCTCGCGCAATCCGGATTTGCAACTCAACTATCCGGCGCCGGACTGGAACCGGATGCAGCTTAACCGCGAACCGAACCCGCTCAACTGGATTTGGCCGAATCCGCCGGTCGACCCCAGGGTGACGTCGCCCTACTCGCAGCTGCCGGCCGATCCGACAGCGAGCGTCGCGGCGCTCGGCGATAATGGCGCCTGTGCGGAAAACTGCGACTCACCGATTGCCGGCGCGCCTGTGCCTGTGCGTGCTGACGCTGGCGACGACCGCCGCCTCGCTTCCCGCTGACGCCCAGTCCACCGCGACCGCTGCGCCGGTCGCCGCCACGCCGCACGCCGACGACCCGGTACGTTACCGGGTAAAGCTCGTCGCGCCTGCCGCGCTCGAAAGCCCGATCAGCGCGTCCGTCGACCTCGTCCGCTGGCAGGAATTCGCGGACATGACCGAAGAGTTGCTGGACCGCCTCGCGCGCGAAGCGCTGCCCCAGGCGCGCGAGGCCGCGGCGACCCAAGGATTCTTTTCGGCCAAGGTCGACCTGACGGTCGATCGCAGCACGCAGCCCGTCACCGTGACGCTCACCGTCATTCCGGGCGAACCGTCCGTGGTCACCAGCGCGGAGATCGTCGTGCTGGGCCCGGCGCAGGTCGACGTGCCCGTCGGCCAGAACGCCATCGCCGCGCTGCGGCGCAATTGGGGCTTGCCTGTAGGCGAAGTTTTTCGCCAGTCCGCGTGGACGTCGGCGAAGGAACGGGCGGTGGCCAGCCTCGCCGCGACGCCCTATGCCGCGGCCAAGCTCGTGGCGAGCGAAGCGAAGATCGACCCCGACGCGAAAAGCGCGGCGCTGTCGGTTGCGATCGAAAGCGGCCCTGCGTTCCATTTCGGCGACATCGAGGTGCGGGGTCTCGACCGCTACACGCCGGAACTGGTGAAGTCCTTTTCGACGATCAAGCCGGGCGATCTCTTCGGCGAGCGACCGCTCGACGAATTCGTCCGGCGCCTGCTGGCGTCGGGGTATTTCGCCAGCGTGCAGGCGTCGATCGTGCCCGACCCCGAGCACGCCGAGGCTGCCACGCTCACGATGGCGGTGATCGAGGCGCCGCCGAAGCGGCTCGAAGTCGGCCTCGGCTATTCCACCGACACGCAGTGGAAGGCGAGCGGCAACTACAGCGACGTCAACATCGACGGTCATGGACTGCAGTTCTACGCCGACGCACGCGTGGAAACGAAATTGACGTCGGGCAGCGTCCGCTTCGTTCTGCCGCCGGCGCCGGGCGGCTGGCTCGACACGTTCGCAATCGGACTCGAGCGCACCGACATCGAGAACCTCGTCACCCGCACGGCGGGCGTCTCGTGGCGCAGGCGCTCCATCGACGAAACCAGCACGCCGGCCTTCGGCGCGGGCTATTACCAGGACCAGCAAGCAGCCGCAGGGCGCCTCGACGGAGGATTCGCACGCGCTGTACGTCGACGGCGAATACACATGGCGCCGCGTCGACAGCCTGCTCCAGCCGGAGCGCGGCTACATGGCCAACGTGCAGGTCGGCGCCGGCGTGCCGGGCGCGTCGACGCGCGGCTTCGGGCGCGTCATCGGCAAGGTGGCGGCATGGTGTCCGATCGACCGCAACACCACGCTGTACGCGCGCGCCGACGCCGGCGCGGTGCTGGCCGATTCGCGCGACGGCATTCCGTCGAATTTCCTGTTCCGCACCGGCGGCGACACGACCGTGCGCGGCTACGCGTTCGACAGCCTCGGCGTGAAATTGGGCGATGCCATCGTCGGCGGCCGCTACTACACGGCGGCCAGCGTCGAGGTCACGCGCTGGATCGGCGAGAACTGGGGACTCGCGACGTTCGTCGATACCGGCAATGCCGTCGACTCGCTGCACGACTTCGATCTCGCCTGGGGATATGGCGTCGGCGGCCGGTTCCGCACGCCCATCGGACCTTTCCGCGTGGACGTCGCGTACGGGCAGCAGTCGCAGAGCGTGCGCGTGCACTTCTCCGTCGGGCTTTCGTTCTGAGCGCGCCCGTGACGCCGGAATCCGATCCCGCCAAGATCCCTGCCAACACCGTTGCGCGGATGGCGGTGGGTGCTTCACTTCAGCTGGGTCGGCGCCGTGCTGGCCGTTGCGATAGGCGCAGGTATCGCTTGGCTGACCACGCAGCAGGCGCTCGATCTGGCGGTCGCGCGCGCGGTCGGCGCAAGCGAAGGCCGGCTGACCGTCGAACGCGCGACCGGCTCGCTGCTGTCGACGGTCCGCGTAACGCGCATCGCATGGCGTGGCGACGACGTCGAAGTCGAGGCCGACGACATGGCGCTGACCTGGAGCGTCGTCGGACTGTTCACGCGCCACGTCAATGTCAGCGGACTGGGCGCGCACCGGCTGGCGATCACGATGAAGAGTTCCGACTCGCCGCTCGCGCTGCCCGCCGATCTCTCGTTGCCGCTCGAAGTCCACGTCGCCAACGTCGGCGTGGAACGCGTCGAATGGCGCGTCGGCCCGCGCGCGGGAACGATCACCGGCGTCGTATTCGATTACAGCGGCGGCGCGCGGCAACATTCGGTGCGCCGCCTGCGCTTCGTGACCGACGCCGGCACGTTGTCGGGTGAAGCCGAACTGGCCGCCGTGACGCCGTTTGCGCTGGGCGCGGCGCTCAATTTCACCGGTGACGCGGCATACCGGGACACTCGCGCCGATGTCTCGGCCAAGGGCAACCTGGCGACGTTCGCCGTGAGCGCGAAAGGAACCATGCGCAATGCGGCGGTCACGGCGAATGCGACGCTGACGCCGTTCGCCGCGACGCCGCTGGCCGACGCGCATGTCGACGCGAAGGACGTCGACATCGCCGTCTTCGCACCGGCGCTGCCGTCGACGCGGTTGTCGGTGACGCTCGACGCACGGGCCGTGCCCGACGGCTTCGCC
Organism: uncultured beta proteobacterium; assembly: GCA_963834045.1. Lineage (GTDB taxonomy): Bacteria > Pseudomonadota > Gammaproteobacteria > Burkholderiales > Casimicrobiaceae > VBCG01. Next base: position 185,052 of record CAWIAK010000003.1, read on the forward strand.
GGCACGCTGGCCGCCACCAACGCCAACGCCGGCGCGCTCGACGCCTCGCGCGTGCCGCTCGCGTCGCTGAATTCGCCGTTTCGCTGGAATGGCCGCGAGCTTGCGCTGGACGACATCGATGCGCGCCTGGCCGGCGACGCGAGGATCACCGGGCGCGTGATCCTGCCCGGCGACGGCGGCGCCAGCCGGTGGAACCTGGTCGTGCGCGATCTCGATTTGCAACGCGTGCATTCCGCGCTCATCGCGACGCGGCTGTCCGGATCGTTGAGCGCGGATGTCGCGCAGGCGACGCAGTCCGTGCGCGGCGAACTGACGCAATCCGATCTGGCGCTCGGCTTCTCCGCCACGATCGTCGGCCGCCGCATCGACATCGAACGCTTTCGCGGCCGCGCCGGAACGGGCGAACTCGACCGGTCGAGGCCGCATCACGGCCGATGCCGAACGCGCTTTCGACATCACGGCGGAGGCGACGCGCTTCGATCCATCGCGCTTCGGCGCGTTTCCCGCCGGCAGCCTGTCCGGCAGCGTGAGCGCGCGCGGACGGCTTGCGCCGACGTGGAACGCCGAGACCGACCGTCGCGCTGGCGCCGGGCAGTCAGCTCGCGGGGCTCGCGGTCAGCGGCAATCTTCATGCGGAAGCCACGGCGACGACGATGCGCAACGTCGCGATCAAGGCAACGGTCGCCTCCGCGTCGGTCGACGTGAGCGGCGCCACCGGCACGCCGGGCGACAAGCTCGCGTTCGCCGCCGACGCACCGAAGGTCCAGGAGCTGCGCGGGCTCCTCGTCAAATATGCCGGCATCGCGATTCCCGAGACCATCGCCGGCGCGCTGCAGGTCCGCGGGACCATCACCAGCGAGCCCGGCGGAAACGGACTGGATCTCACGCTGCGCGGCCGCGGCCTGGAATGGGGGCGGCTGGGCAGCGTGGCCACGCTCGACGCGACCGGCAAGATCGCCGCCGGCGGCCTCACGCTCGATCCGACCGCCAATGCGACGCGCGCGCTCGGATTCAAGGTCGCGGCGACCAGGATCCGCATTCCGCAGGGCGAATTCGCAACGCTTGCCGCGGACGCCACAGGCACGCTGGCGCAGCACACCGCGAACATCGCGCTGACCGGCGAAGGCGTCGACGGCCACGCCCGCTTCGCCGGCGCGTTCCACGACCTGGGCACGCCCGCGCTTTCCTGGTCGGGATCGCTCGACGCGCTGGACAATCGCGGCGCGTTCGCGATGAAGCTCGAGGCGCCGGCACAGATCGAGTGGGCGCACGACCAACTGCATGTCGGTTCGGCGCGACTGCAGGTCGCGGAAGGCCGCGCCGATCTGGAGGACCTGCGCTGGGATGCCGGCAAGCTCTCGACGCGCGGCGCATTCGAGGGCATTCCGCTGACCGCGCTGTTGCGCATCGCGGGTCTGCGTCCGCCGCTGGCGTCCACGCTGGTGATCGCGGGCGACTGGTCGGTTGCCGCGACACCGCAGCTCAATGGCACGGTTCACGTGCGGCGCGAACGCGGCGACCTGTTCGGAACGGAAGGGACGAGTGAAACGCCCAACAGCCTGGCGCTGGGCATCACGACGCTCGAAGCGCAGGCGCGTTTCCAGGACGACAACGTCGCCGCCACCGCCACGCTGCGCTCGCAGCGCGCCGGTAACGCCGACGCCACGCTGAGCATCAAGGCCGGTGAAGGTGCGCCGGGAAGTCTCGCGTTCAATGGACCCCTTGCCGCGTCGCTCGTCGCGGACCTGCCTTCGTTGCGGCCGCTGCAGCCGTGGCTGGGAACGCTGGCGGTCGTCGACGGCCGCGCACACGTGGACTTGAGCGCGACCGGCAGCCTCGCCCACGCCGAACTCGCGGGGGCGCTCACGGCGGACGACATGCGCCTGGACGTTCCGCAGTACGGCGTGCATTGGCGCGAGGGCCGCCTGCGCGGACGCTTCGCCAACAACACGTTGATCCTCGACGACCTGTCGTTCACCGGCGGCGATGGGCGCTTCACCGCAAAGGGCACGCTCGCGCGCGCGCAGCGCGAAGGCAGCACCGACGTCGCGCCGGAAGCTCGCGTGACCTGGACCGCGGAGAAGTTCCGCGCCGTCAATCGCCCCGACCTGCAGTTCACGGTCGGCGGCAACGGCGTGATGGCCTTCGAGAACGGAAAGATCGCCGTGCACGGAAACCTGGACATCGCGCAGGGACGGGTCCAGTACGAGCCCGCCAGCGTCGGTCAGCTCTCGAACGACGTGGTCATTGTCGGGCGGCCGCGCGGCGCGGCGAATGCGACGTCGGGGCTCGATGTCCCGTTGCTGCTCGACCTCGACGTCGGCCTGGGCGACGACCTGCACTTCGAAGGCGAGGGTCTCGACACGCGCCTCGCGGGTCGGCTGCGCTTGGCCACCGGCGCCAATGGCGGTCTGACGGCGCACGGCAAGATCAACGCGGTCAACGGGACCTATTTCGTCTTCGGACAGCGCCTGGACATCGACCGCGGCCAGCTCATCTTCGACGGGCCGGTCGACAATCCCGCCATCGACGTGACGGCGCTGCGCAAGAATCTCGCGGTCGAGGCGGGCGTGGAAGTCACGGGCACGGTGCGCGTGCCGCGCGTGCGGCTGGTGTCGAACCCGCCCGTGCCCGACGGCGAAAAGCTGTCATGGCTGATGACGGGACAGGGCCTCGATCGCGCGTCGCGCGCGGACGTGGCCGCGCTGGGCGCGGCGTCCTCGATGCTGCTCGGCAGGGGACAGCGCCCGTTCACGACGACGCTGGCCAATTCGGTGGGCCTCGACGACATCTCGCTGCGCGAGCGAGCCAGCTCAGTGGTCAGCGGCACGACCAGCCAGGTCATCGCGTTCGGCAAGCGCATCAACGAACGCCTGACGCTGGTCTACGAACAGGGGCTGACGGTGGCCAACAACGCGCTGCGCATCGAATACGCGTTGACGCGAACGCTGACCGTGCGCGCGGAGGCCGGCATCGTTTCGAGCCTAGGCCTCTATTACCGGCGCAGCTACGATTAGGCCGGCGCGGTCGTCCGATTCAACAGGAGCTTTTCATGAGCCGTGATGTGCTAGTCGCCGGGGTCGGCATGATCCCTTTCACCAAACCCGGCGCCAATGAACCGTATACGCAGATGGCCGCCAAGGCCACGCGCGCGGCGCTAGCCGATGCCGGCATCGGCTACGAGCTCGTGCAGCAGGCCTATGTGGGCTATGTGTATGGCGACTCCACCGCGGGCCAATGCGCGCTCTATGCGGTGGGCATGACGGGCATTCCCGTCGTCAACGTCAACAACAACTGCTCCACGGGGTCGACCGCGCTGTTCCTCGCTCGTCAGGCCGTGGCGAGCGGCGCCGAGTGCGTTCTCGCCCTCGGCTTCGAGCAGATGAACCCCGGCGCGCTCGGCGAGCAGTTCAAGGATCGCCCCAGCCCCTTCGCGCGATTCGACGAAGCCGCGAAGGAGTTGGTCGACAAGCCCGACATCCCGCTGGCGCTGCGGTATTTCGGCGGCGCAGGGCTCGCCCATATGCAGCAATACGGAACGAAACTCGCGACCTTCGCGAAGATTCGCGCCAAGGCGAGCCGCCACGCCGCGAACAATCCGCTGGCGCTGTTCCGCAACGTGGTGACCGAAGAGGATGTGCTGAATTCGCCGGTGCTGTGGCCCGGTGTCATGACGCGCCTGATGGCGTGCCCGCCGACGTGCGGCGCGGCTGCCGCCATCGTCTGCTCGACTGACTTCGCCAGACGCCACGGATTGGAACCCAGGGTGCGCATCAAGGCGCAGGCGATGACCACCGACCGCCCCATCACGTTCGAAGCGAAGGACATGCGCGAAGTGGTGGGATTCAGCATGGCCCGGGACGCGGCGCAGCAGGTGTACGAGGCAGCAGGCATCGGTCCGAAGGACATCGATGTGGTCGAGCTGCACGACTGCTTCGCCCACAACGAGCTGATCAGCTACGAGGCGCTCGGTCTGTGCGCTCAGGGCGACGCCGAAAAATTCGTCTGCGACGGCGACAACACTTACGGCGGCCAGGTCGTCACCAATCCGTCCGGCGGCCTGCTCAGCAAGGGACATCCGCTCGGCGCCACGGGACTGGCGCAATGCACGGAGCTGGTCTCGCAGCTGCGGGGCAGCGCCGGGAAGCGCCAGGTCGAAGGCGCGCGACTTGCGCTGCAGCACAACCTCGGTCTTGGCGGCGCCTGCGTCGTGACGCTGTACGAACGTATTTGAGGGGAGACCTCGGAATCGTTTGGGGCTAGCCAGCCTTGCGTTCCAGGTCCGGATCGCCACGCCTTGTGACGTGCCGGAGCACGGCCCGCGACAACATTCCCCCGGAAATGCTTTTGGCATTGAAGCCGTTCTGCAGCAGGATTCGCGTCGCGTAATACGCGCGTTGCGCGGAGCGGCAGATGACGAGGATTTCGCGATCCTTCGGCAGCTCGCGCATTCGCGCGCGAAGTTCCGGCAGCGGAATGTTCGTGGCACCCCGCACGCTCTCCACGACCAGTTCCTGCGGCTCGCGCACATCGAGGAGGAACTTGCCCTTGGTCTCATCCCAGTGGGCGAGCGGCATGTCGCCGTCCAGGACGTCGGCAGCGACCATCCCCGCGAAGTTGAGCGCGTCCTTGGCACTCCCGAACTGCGGCGCGTAGCACAGCTCGGCTTCCTCCAGATCGTAGATCGTCGCGCCCATCTGGATCGCGACCGCCAGCGCGCTGATGCGCTTGTCCACTGCGGGCCCGTCCTGGCCGAGCGCCTGCGCGCCGAGCACACGTCCATCCGACTTGCGGAAGATGAATTTCAGCGCGAGCGGCTTGGCCCCCGGGTAGTAACCGGCGTGCGAATTGGGGAACAGGTAGATCTTTTCGAAGTCGTCGTCACCCTGCCTGACTAGCGTCTTCTCGCTGGCGCCCGTCCAGGCCGCGGCGGCACCGAACAATCCGATGATCGAGGTACCCTGCGTGCCGCGGAAGCGTGAGTCCCGCCCCGCAATGACGTCCGCCGCAATCCGCCCCTGACGGTTTGCCGGTCCCGCGAGCGCCACAAGGCTCGACTCGCCCGTCACGAAATCCAGGACCTCGACGGCGTCGCCGACGGCGAAGATGTCCGGGTCGCTCGTGCGCATGTGTTCGTCGACGCGAATGCCTCCGCGTTCGCCGATCTTCAGCCCGGCCGATTTGGCCAGCGTCGTGTCCGGTCGTACGCCGAGCGCGAGGATCACGATGTCCGCCGGGTATTTCTTGCCGCCTTTCGTCCGTACCTCGATCCCGCCCCGCGCCAGAGGCTTGAATCCCGCAACGCCGTCGCCCAGCGCGAGGCGCAAGCCATGCTGCGCGACATGCTCCTCGACGAGGAGTGCCATCTCGCGATCGAGAGGGGCAAGCACCTGATCCTGCATCTCGAGCAGCGTCACGTCGAAACCGGCGTGAATCAGGTTCTCCGCCGTCTCGAGCCCGATGAAGCCGCCGCCGATCACGACGGCCCGGCGCGTCGGTCGGATGAACTGGATTCCCGAGTAGTTGTACATTCCGGCGAGGAAGGTCGTGCCTCCTTCGATCCACGCGCGGATTGCCCGCACATCGGGCACGGTCCTGACCTGGAAGATTCCCGGCAACTCGATGCCAGGTAATGGCGGTCGCACCGAGGGCGCCCCGGGAGACAGCACCAGCTTGTCGTAGTGCTCCCTGGTCACCTTGCCGGTCGCGACATCGCGCAGGTCGACCGTCTTGTCTTTGGCCGAGACGGAAACCGCCTCGCAGTTGGTTCGCGCGTCGATTGCAAAGTGCGTGCGGAAGAACTCTTCGCTCGCCACCATCAGGCTCGATTCCTGCGCGATCACGCCGGAGATGTGATACGGCAGGCCGCAGTTCGCATACGACATGTACGGGCCGCGCTCCACCATGACGATCTCGGCTTTTTCGTCGAGCCGACGCAGGCGCGCCGCGCACGATGCGCCGCCCGCCACGCCGCCAACGATGATGACTCTTCACGCTTGTCCCTTTTGCTTATACGAACGCGACCTCACACGATGTAGGCTCGCTCAAAGCTCGACGCCCATCTGCGCATTTCAGGACGGCGGTTTCACATTTACGGACAAGGGTGCTATCGACCGGCAGGTTGTTTGCGCGAGATCAAGGCTTCGGCGCTGCGGCGCCGGCGGGTCGGCTCCATTCGCCAAGGAGCTCCTGGAAGTCCGCCGATTCGCGGAGCAGTTTCGCGCCCACGTCGCGCAGCGCGTCGACGTCACCGGCCGGAAGCACGAAGCTCGTAGGCATGTTCATGAAACGCTCGCGCTCCTTCAGATTCGCGATTTCGCCGAAACTCACGTCCATCGTGTGCACGATCAGCTTCGGGTACGCGAGGTTTGCCTCCGCCTCGGATTTGCCGGCGAGGCGCGCCTGCAGGACCGATATTTCGCGCTTCCAGCCGTAGATCTCCTCCCGGTCCTTCATCGTCTCGATGGTCTCGAACGAGTAGCGGTCGATCGGCACGCCGGCGGACTGCGTGATCTGGGCGAAAGCGCCCGGCGGATCTTCCATGCGGTCCCAATCGGTTTTGGGCGAGGAACGCGAGTTCACCACGACGAGCACGATCCTGCGGAAGGCGCCGAAGCCGACCTCGCCGCGGAATGCCGCACTCGCCGCCAATGCCTCCAGCGCCTCCATCACGCTGCGCATGCCGATGTTGTCGGCGACGCCACCGTCGACGAGGTGGATGTACGGGCGATCCGTGCTGTTCTGGAATTCCTTCATTTCGCGGTAGCGCTGCAATGCGCGCGCGGAGGGCCGAACCCGTCCGTCGGACTTGGCGACGTCCTGGACCCACGCCGGATACTCGTAGCCGCAGGTGCCGCCGTAGTTGTCGAACGTCACCGCGGAAAGGACGACCGGCACGGCGGAGGAGGTGGCCGCTGCGCGCGACAGGCGAACCTTGCTCAGATCCGAACACAGCAGGTCGAAGTCATTCTGATAGAACGAAAACCGGGAACCCGTCGAGATGTCGGTCCCGTTGGCGACGGCTACCGGCCCCTGCTTGGAGAGAAGGTCGGCATAGGTCGCGCCCTCGAACAGGATTTCGTCGTAGTACTCCGCGGCAAGCTCGGAACGCCCGGCGCTGCCACCGATGAACTTCCACCAGTTGAACGGGTTGAGCGTGCGCTGGATCAGGTCGCCCTGAACGTCGCGCTTGAGGAAGCGCTGTTCGTACTCGGAAAACAGCCGGTCTCCATAGAGCGCATAGGCAAGCGCCGTGAAGCTTCCTCCTGACACGCCGGTGATGATGTCGACCTCGTCGATCAGCCGGCGGCGCTGGCCGTCGATCGTGACTTCGGTACGGCGGAGTTCTTCCAGCACGCCGTACGACAGCGCAGCGGCGCGCGTGCCGCCTCCGGAGAACGCCAGAATGAACAGCGTCTGCGGATCGTTGTTCACCCGCTTTGGCATGAGCAGATACGGGCGGTAACCCGTATTCGGGTCGGCCTTGGTCAGCCGCTCGTTGATCGGCCGGCTGGCGCAGCCGCAAGCACGATGGTTGCCAGGACGATCGCAAAGAGGCGACGGGTCCACATGACTTTCCGCTCCGACAAGGTTTGACGGCATTTGCGAGGCCTCCGATGGCGAAGGGCCCTTTCCGCTTTGCTTATTCTCAAACAATGTGCGATATGACTTTGCAAATGTGAACAGCTAATTCACTATTCCGGACACTTTCGGGCCGTTTCCTTGCCCGAAGTCAATGAACGCTTGGATGGGTGGCATGCGAAATACGGCCACAAAGCGCAAGGCGCAGAACTCGGTTGTCCGCATTGCCAGCGTCATGGCCCTTCCGGACATCATCCGGAGCCTGGGCGCGGACCCCAACGAGGTGTTGGCCGAACTGGGTTACGACCTGAAATGTTCGCCGACGCGGAAACCCGGGTCTCCTACGCAGTTCGCAACCGCATTCTCGCCCACTGCGCAGCGCGGACCAGCTGCCCGCATTTCGGACTCCTGGTCGGTCAGCACAACGGGCTGCATACGTTCGGTCTGGTCGGACCACTGATGAAATACGCAGCGGACGTCGAAGCGGCGATGCGCAGCTTCATTCGCTACCTGCATCTTCACGTGCAGGGCGCGTCCGTGAATTTGTCGGTGGAAGGTGACTCGGCGGAATTGACCTGGCGGGTCCACCAACCACGAATGGAGGCCCTCGATCACACCGGGGATGGCGCGCTTGCGACCCTGTACAACATCATGCATGAGCTGTGCGGTCCCGACTGGAGGCCGACGGAGGTCTGGTTCGCCCACAGCGCGCCGGCTGACGTCGGGCCCTATCGCAGGTTCTTCCGGGTTCCATTGCGTTTCGACGCCGAGGACTACACGCTGCTGTTCTCCTCCCGATTCCTGAAGCGCCGCTTGCCGGGCATCGATGACGCTCTGCGCGGCATGCTGCAAGGATCAGATCGATTCGCTCGAGAATCGCTACCGCAACGACTTGCCCGCGCAGGTGCGCGCGCTGTTGCATACGGCGATTCTGGCGGGTCAGGCCAAGGCGGATCAGGTCGCCGCGCTCCTCGGCATGCACAGCCGCACGCTGAATCGCCAGCTCAATGCGTCCGGCAATCGGCTTCCAGCAACTGCTCGAGGAAACGCGCTTCGAGATCGCCCGGCAGATGCTGGAATATTCGGCGTCCGACATTGGCCAGATTTCCGAGACCCTTGGCTACGCGGCTCCCGGGGTTTTCACAAGGGCGTTCCGCCGCTGGAGCGGGACGACACCGGCCGAGTGGCGGGCAGCGCACAGCCGCTGATCCTGGCGCCTTCCACTTGACCGAAGCGGACCATCGGTCACGGGCTCAAAAGAGAACCCTCAGCACGCGATCGAACAGTTCCTGCACCGAAAACGTCGTCAGCAACAGCGGCGCAACCGGAAACAGCGTGAGCACCGCCAGATAAAGCACGTTCTTCATGGCGAACGGCGCCGTCTGAATGCCATCGATCACCAGGAAGCTGTTGCGAAGGTCGGCCAGCGATTGGATGTCGGCGCTGCCGAGCAGCGCCTCGTCGGGCGCCGCGCCGCCGCGAATCCACTTGGCGTCGAACTCCCGCGCATAGCGCTGCCCCAGGCTGCCGTAGGCTGCCAGTCCCTTACGCCGGGCGGCGCGGAGTTGCGGAGTAAACAGCAGCAACGGGCCAAGCACAACGAAGACCAGCACCGCCGCCGTGCCGACGATTTCCACCCTGAAGTCGAGCAGCCTCGCGCCGGCGTAGAAGATCCGGTTGGCCATCATTCCGGCGAGCACGGTTCCGAACGCCAGCAGGATTGGCCGAGTAGGCGCGCTGTACCAGGCCGAGAAATTTCAACCCGGCCGTGCCGTCCGGATGCGCCGGTTCCAGGTTCAAATCCATGCGCGAGACTTGCCACAGGAAACGCGCCCAGATGAAGAACCGGTAATACCAGCGCAGGCACAGGAACTGGAACAAGGGCATGCTGACGAGCCCCGCCCACCAGCCGGCGAGCCAAGGGTGCAATTGCCCATCGGACGCGGTGGCATACCAGCTGTTCACGTCGAGCGCCACCTGGTCGCGCCATATGAACGGGATGCCCACGGCGTACACGAAAACGATCAGCAACAGTTCCGCAACGACCGAGTTGCGCAGCCGCATCGCCGAAGAGATGGCGGCGTCGAATCGCCAGCGCGCCGCCGGGGCGATGAGGCCGTTGGTCACGAAGCGCTGCACGATCGGGGACACTTGCCGGTGAACGCTGAATTCCGCCAGCAGCAGAAGGGGGCCGCGATCAACAGGCGCAGATGCGTTTCCAGGTCCTTCAGGAACGGCAACGCCACGCTGCTTCCCCAGGCGTGCCCTTCGGCAATCGACAGGAGCAGCAACGGCACCCACATGATGAGGATTGCGACGGCCACGCGCCGGCCCGGGAATTCCAACGCGTCGCCCGAAAGGCGCGTGCGCCGCCAGAGGCGGTAGAGCGCCCCGCCGCTCACCAGGGAGAATTCCGCCAGTTCCTTCGGCGGCACGTCCTCGCCGCGGAGGCGGCGTTTGCAGCTTGGTCTTCAGCATCCCAACCTCCGCTCCCGCGCCCGCCCGGCATTCGTCATCTTCATCTTGATTGAGACAGGCCCAGCCGCCCGCGCCGGGTCAGACCCGTCCCCGTGCATCCAGACTCGGACCGCGGGCATAAACACTTACGTCTTCATCTTTTTCGCGAAATGCTCCTCGACTATCTTGGCTTGCGCAGCCAACCCGCCAGCGGTGCTGAACTGGAGGATCTCGGCCCCTTCCTCCGAGATGAAGTTGTGCGGAGCTGGCCAGAAGCACACTTCCCCAGCGCGGCAAATGTCCTGGGTCCCGTCAAGGTAGATGACCCTCAACGTGCCCTTCAAGACGTAAGCCCAGTGTTCAACCCCGCACAGGTCGTGCGCTAGTCCCTTTCCCAGCCAGAATCTCTGTGAAGTCAGTACCCGGGGCAAAGATGTGGTACGCGCACTGCATGCCGCCCCAGTTCTCCTCCCAAATCTTGAGGCCCGGGGTGTTCCGGGTGACGATGTCGTCTACCGGTTGCATATCCGTCAATTTCTTTCTCATGCGATCAATCCTTCTCGTGACTCACCGGACCGGCGGTGATGGCGATTCGTTCAAAGCCAGACCCGGTCGCCTGGACAAATCTGGTTGGCACGGCGGCAGACACTCATCTGTAGCGTGCCATGTGCCGCTACGCATTGCAATGTGCCATCAACGGTCAATGCCGGCGTTGTGCATTTCGTGGCCAAGCTCACCGCATTCCTTGGGACGCGGCCTTCCTCGATGATGATCTTCTCGGGATCGACGTCGTACACCCAGGGCGCCACGTTCTTCCAGCCGTTCTTCATACGCTTGCCATGAAAGACACTCTCCGGATCATCCACCGTGTCGCCCTCGATGCCGTCGACGATGTTGTACGCGTTGGTGAATCCGGCTGCCGCGAGCTGGTTGACGGCCATCCCGCCGCGGCCGCCCGACCGGCACGTGACCAGCAGCACGTCGGCCGGCGCGGCAATCTCCTTCACCTGGTCGACGAAGGCCTTGTTCATTTGCGGTCCGTAGGTGAACTTGCCGTCCTTTCCTCTGATAGGTCACGAAGGCGAAGGGCACGTTCCAGGCCATCTCCGGGTGGCCGACGAAGGCGAACTCCTCCGGCGTCCGGACGTCGATGATCTTCACCTTGTCCGGCGCGGCCTTCCACATTTCGTAGGCCTGCGCGGCCGTTACATAAAGACCGAGGGTCGTCTGCTTCATCTTCGGCAGCTTGTCGCCCGCGACCGCGGCAACGGGCTTCGACGTCTTGATCCACTACCATGTCAAACCTCTCATTCCGTCGCTTCGCCTGGCGAGCCGACCTCTGCGCGAACCGAAGCTGAGCCGCGCCCGCCCGCCGATCGGCTATGCGCGTCAGGGGATGTAGTTCGCGCTGGTGTCCTTGCCGTAGCCACAGCCCTGGTAGGTGTTGCCCAGGTTGTCGCGAATGATGGCCGCCCAGCCGCCCGTACGACCCGTATCGAGCGAGAGATTCTCGGTGAGCACCTTGGTCTCGAACTTCCAGCCCTCCGGCAGATCTTTCAGTTTGCTGCCCACCGTCTGGAGGTTATCGGGAGTCAGGCTCGGATCGACGGCCTTCGTATACTCCTGCAGGACCCAGACGGTGCCATTCGGCTCGCGCAGCAGATGCACCGGCTTGCCCGCATGAAAGATCCAGTTGGTGTTGCGCTGGATAAGCGAGGGGACGAACGCGCTCTGGAACTGGGCGATCATCTCGGCGCCGGTCATGTCGCCGGCCCAATTCATCTTGACGCCGTGAAAGTCGACCGGGTCGCCGGCGGCGTAATCGACTTCATCCATCATCCAGAACCGGCCGCTGTTGACGGCGCACTTGTCCACTTCGAGTTCGCGCGCCAGCTTTTCCGGATCGATCTTCTTGTAGTCGTCGGGACCAACGGGAAGGCTTGCCGCGGTGTAGACGTGCGCCCGCTGCGTCTTGCCAACGCCCACAAAGGCGCCGAGTCCGCAGAACGCCGCACCGCGGGTGTTGTTGGCGTGAACCCGGCGGGTCGGACCTGTATTGAGTTTCATGGTGTCGTCCTTCTGAATGGATTTCGTGAGGGAGCCCTTTCAGCTGGTTCCTGACGCAACTCCAATCGAATGATGGAACCCAATCGATCCCAAACGACGCGCATCAGTCCTGCCGACAAGCGCGCCCAATATCTGCCGGAGGGTGGCCTCGAGTTGCGCTTTTCCCGACACCGACTTCACATCTTTGGACACGCGCGCACACGAAAGGACCGACATTTGCGCAGCGTCAAAATTGGGCGGGGTTCGCGCACCTTTCGAGCGGCTTAACGCGTCCCACCGGGCCACCACGTTCGGACCCGGGTTCGCTCGTTACGACCGGCAGCGGATCTCGCCCGGCGGCTCGGATTACTTGCCTCGGATGCGCTTGAACTGACCAAGGCGCGCGCATTGGCCTTGGGATAGGAAATCCGCCTGGGCGTGGCTTCGGTCGCTACGCGCGAGGCGCGCGCTACGGCATCGGGGAAGGTGCCGAAGGACCGATCTTCACTGAGGAATCTGGCGCGCCCGACAGGATTCGAACCTGTGACCCTTGGCTTCGGAAACCAATACTCTATCCAACTGAGCTACGGGCGCGTTGAGGTGTTGCGACGGACAACCGGCATTTTACGGCCCGGGCAGGCATAGCGTCCACCGCAGTTACTCCGCGAACGCGTGCACCGGTATAATGCCGGGTTGATGCCGGCTGCCACGCCGGCGACCGTCCCGGGCGCCGCTGCGCGCGTCCATAGACCTCTCCAGCGACCGACGCGCCCATGACCGAAGAGCATTCGTCCCCCATCAAGACACCCAGGCAGCTCATCATCGTGGTGCTGCTCGCCTTTGCCGTGCCGATCACGCTGGCAGCGCTCATTTCGCAGCTGGTGACCAGCGGCGAAAAGGGCATCCACGAGGATGACAGCAAGGTACTGGCGCGTATCCAGCCAGTGGCCAATGTCGTGCTGGCCGAGGCGAGCGGGCCCAAAGGCATGCTCTCCGGCGAACAGGTCTACGCGCAGGTTTGCAAGACCTGTCACGAAACGGGGCTCGCAGGCGCGCCGAAATTAGGCGACAAGGCGGCGTGGCAAGCGCGTATCGCGCAAGGCGAGGCGACGCATGTCCCAGCACGCGATCGCAGGCTTCCAGGGCAAGGGCGGCGCGATGCCGGCCAAGGGCGGCAACGCCGACCTGACCGACGACGAAGTCCGTCGCGCCGTCGCGTTCATGGCCAACAAGGCCGGCGCGACGTGGAAGGAACCCGCCATGGCGGCGCCCGCCGCCACGTTGCCGCGGCACCTGCTTCCGCTGCGCCCATTGCCACCGCCGCCGCGGCGCCCGCGCCCGCTGCGGCTGCACCCGCGGCTGCCGCAGGCAAGCCGGATGGCAAGAAGATCTTCGAATCGAGCTGCGCGGCGTGCCACGCGACGGGCGTCGCGGGCGCGCCGAAATTCGGCGACAAGGCCGCATGGGCGCCGCGCATCGCGCAAGGCGTCAGCGTGCTGTACACGCACGCGATCGGCGGCTTCCAGGGCAAAGGCGGCGTGATGCCTCCGAAGGGCGGCAACATGGCGCTGCCGGACCCGGACGTGAAAGCGGCCGTCGACTACATGGTCGCCGCCGCCAAGTAACGCTCAGTTGACAGTCCAGGTAACGCTCACCGCGCCAGCATCGCCTTCAGCGACTTCAGCCGTTCGCTGCCGGTCGCCTTTTCCTTCGCCGCCTCGTCCGGCGGCAACGGCACATCGGCGTAACGCAGGTCCTCCTGCGCCAATTCGGCGATGAAGCGCGACGGCGTGCACGACATCATTTCGCCCGCGCGCTTGCGCCTTCGGCAATACGACAGGTGCAGCGATTGTTGCGCGCGCGTGATGCCGACGTACATCAGCCGGCGCTCCTCGTCGATCGTTCCGGCTTCCACCGATTCGCGATGCGGCAGCAGGCCCTCCTCCAGCCCGACCAGGAACACATGCGGGAACTCGAGTCCCTTGGCCGCGTGCAGCGTCGACAGGCGCACCGCGTCCGCGCGCTCGCCTTCCTTGCCTTCCAGCATCGTGATCAGCGCGACCAGCTGCGTGAGCTCGAGCAGGTTGCGCTCGTCGCTCTCGCCCTTGCGCGACAGCCAGTCGATGAGATCGCGCACGCTCTGCGTCCGCTCCTTCGCCTCGCGCTTGTCGAGCGTCGCCACCAGCCATTCCTCGTAGCCTGACGCCGCGTACAGTTCGTCGAGCAGGCGCCCCGCCGGTTCGCGTTCCGCGCGCGAGCGCAGGTTGTTGATCAGGCCGCAGAACTGCATCAGCGTGTCGTGCTGCTTCGCCGGAATCGCGTCGGCCGCTTCCGCGGCGTAGGCGGCGGCGAACAGGCTCTCGTGGCGCGCCGCGGCGATGTCGCCCAGCCGCGCCAGCGTGGCCTGGCCGACTGCCGCGCTTCGGCGTCGTCACGGCGCGCACGAAGGCGGGATCGTCGTCGTCGTTCGCGATCAGCCGCAGGTACGCGACGAAGTCCTTGACCTCGGCCTTGTCGAACAGCGACTGCCCGCCGGACACGTCGTACGGCATGTTCTGCCCGCGCAGCGCCGTCTCGAACACGCGCGCCTGGTGGTTGCCGCGGTAGAGGATCGCGAAATCGGAGAATTTCGCGCGCCGCTCGAATTTCAGCGCCGACAGCCGCCGCACGACCGCTTCGGCTTCGGCTTCGTCATCGGCCGCGGGAAGCACGCGGATGGCCTCGCCGTTGCCGAGGTCGCTCCACAGGCGCTTGTCGAACAGCTTCGGATTGTTGCCGATCAGCGCGTTCGCCGAGCGCAGGATGCGCACCGTCGAGCGGTAGTTCTGCTCGAGCTTGACGACCTTGAGATCGGGATAGTCGCGCGGCAGGCTCGCGAGGTTGTCGACGGTGGCGCCGCGCCAGCCGTAGATCGCCTGGTCGTCGTCGCCGACCGCGGTGAACGGCGTGGCGTCGCCCACCAGCGCGCGCAGCAGCCGATACTGCGCCGGATTGGTGTCCTGGTATTCGTCGACGAGCACGTGCGCGCACTTGGCCTGCCAGCGCGCGCGCGCGTCCGCGTCGCGCTCGAGCAACTCGACGACGCGCACGATGAGATCGTCGAAATCCACCGCCTGGTAGGCGGCCAGCGCCTCGCCGTAGTTCGCATAGGCGCGCGCGGCGATGACCTCGTCGTCTTCCTTCGCCTCCTTCAGCGCCGCGGCCGGCGAGACCAGCGCGTTCTTCCACGCGCTGATCTTCCATTGCGCCGACCGCGCGCGGCCGCGATCGGACGTCGCGATGAGTTCGGCGACGACGGACTCGAGGTCCGCGGGATCGAAGATCGAAAAGCCGGGCTTCAGTCCCGCCGCCTTCGCTTCGATGCGCAGGATCTTCAATCCCAGCGCGTGGAACGTCGCGACGACGACCTTCGCGGCCTCGCCCCCCTTGCCCTGCGACTTGAGCAGCGCCTGCGCGCGTTCCCGCATCTCGCGCGCGGCCTTGTTGGTGAACGTGATCGCGAAGATCTTCGCCGGGTCGACGCCGCGCTCGATCAGGTGCGCGATCTTGGCGGTGATGACGCGTGTCTTGCCGCTGCCCGCGCCCGCCAGCACCAGCAGCGGACCGTCGACATGGCGCACCGCTTCGCGCTGCGGAGGATTGAGGAGAAAGGACAAGCGTGCCGGCTAAGGATTTTGACTGCGGTGCGGACTACGGCGCGACGGAGGTGCTGACAGGGGTTTTGCTAGAATCGAACCGCGACGATTCTAACAGTTGCGCTCGCGCGTTCGAAAGACTTGACGCGGTCGATTTGTGTCACCACCGGATTCGGCATAAGAAAAAATGGCGCTCTACGCGATCGGCGACATCCAGGGCTGCCACGCCGAATTCTGCCAGCTGCTGGACCTCATCGCGTTTTCGCCGTCGTCCGATCGGCTGTGGCTGGTCGGCGACCTCGTCAACCGCGGACCGGGATCGCTCGAGGTGTTGCGCGAAGTCCGGAAACTGGGCGATGCCGCGACGACGGTGCTCGGCAATCACGATTTCCACCTGCTCACCATCGCCGCGGGGCATCGCCTGCCGCATCGCAGCGACACGCTCGACGCGATTCTCGCGGCGCCGGATCGCGACGAGCTGGTCGCCTGGCTGGCGGCGCGGCCGCTCGTGGTCGTCGAAGGCGAGCGGCTGCTGGTGCATGCGGGCCTGCTGCCGCAGTGGACGCCGGCGACGGCGCTGATGCTGTCGCGCGAAGTGCAGGCGATGCTCGCGAGCGACAACGCGCACGAATTCCTGGGCGTGCTCTACGGCGACGAGCCGCGGCAATGGTCGGAAACGCTGGCCGGATACGATCGGCTGCGCATCGCCGTCAACGCCTGCACGCGGATGCGCTTCTGCACGGCCGACGGCACGCTGGACTTCCGGGAAAAGCGCGGCATCGCGCACGTGCCCGACGGCTTCCTGCCCTGGTTCGCGCACCCCGGTCGCCTGAGCGCGCGAATGACCGTGGTATGCGGCCACTGGTCGACGCTCGAGCTCATGCTGGCGCCCAACGTGCTGATGCTGGATTCGGGCTGCCTGTGGGGCGGGACGCTTACCGGGATCCGCCTCGACGACCGGCAGGTGATCCAGGTCCCGTCGGAACATCCGGTGCAGCCAAAGCCGTTCGGATAAGGCCTTCGGCGTCGCGCGCCAGATGACGCCGGTGTCCCGCGCGCGCGGGCAATGCCGCCGTCGCGATCAAATCGACGCTGAGCGCGCGCACGCCGCACACCTGCCAGAACGATTCCGCGAACGACGTCTCGCCGACGTACGCAGGCGCGACCGACAACGTGCCGTCGGGCGCGCGGTAGCGAATGGCCACCGGCTGCACATGGCCCTCCGCCTCCACGATGGGCTGCAAGCAGCGAACTCTTGAACGGCAGCATGTCGAGGCCATCCGTGGTCGTGCCTTCCGGAAAGATCGCGACGACGTCGCCCGCTGCCAGCACGGCGGCGACGTGATGGTTGACGCGGCGGGTGTCGCGGCGCTGCGTGCGCTCGATGAACAGCGTGCCCGCGCCGCGGATCATCGCGCCGATCACCGGCCACCGCGCCAGTTCGGACTTCGCGACGAAGCGCACCGGGTGCACCGAATTCAGCACGAAGATGTCGAGCCAGGAAATGTGGTTGGCGACGACCAGCACGTTGCCGCCGCGCGCGCCGATGTCGCCGTGCAGCCTGGCCTCGACCGCGAGGATGCGCAGCAGGCGGCGGCTCCAGCGCTTGACCAGCGCCCGCTTGCGCGTCGCCGATACCAGCGGAAAGACGAACAGCGTCGTCGCCACGCCCGAGCCGACATGCACGCATGTGCGCACGTAGCGGTAGAGGCGGACCGGCGTCGCGTTGGCGTTGGCGTGGCGTGGCATCAGGCCCAAATGAAAAGGCCGCGCGATTCGGCGCGGCCCAGCGGTTGCCCGTTCCTGCGAAATCGGATCAGAAGACGTGGCTGCCGAAGGTCTCGAAGTATAGCGCCCCGACCGTCTCCTGATTGACGGCGTGGTTCTGCCCGCCGCGCGACGCGATCTTGAGCGAGCCCATCACGGAGGCGAGTCCGCCGGTCCTCTCCCAGTCCCAGCCGCGGCTCATGCCGTAGAGGATTCCGGCGCGGTAGGCGTCGCCGCATCCGGTCGGATCGAGAACCCTGGCCGGCTTCGCTGCGGGGATCGCGTACGTGACGCCGTCCGCATGGATGACCGAGCCATCGGCGCCGAGCGTCACGATCAGCGCGTCCACGCGCTCGGCGAGCGCCGCGAGCGACAGGCCGGTGCGTTCGGACAGCAGCTGCCCTTCGTAGTCGTTCACCGCCACGTAGTGCGCGCGGTCGATCATCGCCAGCAATTCCGGTCCGCTGAACAGCGGCATGGCCTGCCCCGGATCGAACATGAACGGGATGCCGGCGTCGGCGAACTGCTCGGCATGCGCGTTCATGCCGTCCTTGCCGTCGGGCGCGACGATGCCCAGCGCGATTTCGCCGACGTCGTCGACGCGATTCTGGTGGGAGTAGTTCATCGCGCCCGGATGGAACGCCGTGATCTGGTTGTCGTCCAGGTCGGTGATGATGAATGCCTGCGCCGTATACGTGCCCGGAACGTGGCGGACCGCCGCGCCGTCGACGCCGAGCGCCGCAAGGCGATCGCGATAGTCGCCGCCGTCGTCGCCGATCGTCGCCATGACGACAGGGTCGCCGCCGATGCCCAGCAGGTTGTACGCGATGTTGCCCGCGCAGCCGCCCCATTCGCGGCGCATCTCCCCGATCTGGAACGACACCGACAGCACGCGCAGCTGATCGGGCAGGATGTGCCGCGAGAACCGGTCGGGAAACACCATGATGGTGTCGTAGGCCAGCGAACCGCAGACGAGCGTGCGCATGTTGAACGGAGTGAGAGTGGCGAAGTCCGGAAGTGTAGCCGGTCCGGCGCGGCCGCGGGTCTGCGCGCCTGGCCGCCGGTGCGCCGGCCGCGCGCCTTCTGCCACCGGCACGACGTCAGGCGGCGGTCTCGCGCCCCATGTCGCGCACGACGAATTGCTGGCGCCGCGATACCGGCAGCGTCTCCGGCACGCCGGCCAGCAGGACCTCCCAATGCGCGTCGCCGTCGTCGTTCACGCGGCGCTCGAAGCCGCGGATGTGGTCGCGCGCGGCGAGGCAGTTGCGATGGACGCGCACGAAGCGCGCGCCGAATTCGGTCTCGAGCCGGGTCAGCGATTCCTCGAGCAGGTATTCGCGCTGCGACGTCCGGATCGTGATGTACTTGAGCTCGGCCTTGAGATAGACGACATCCTCCACCGGCACCAGCACGACGCGCGAGCGCTCGGTCACCGAAAGGAAACGGCGCGCCGTGGCGGGAAGCTGCGCCAGCTTTTCCGCGGTCACCGGCTTCAGTCGCGGGACCTTGTTGAGCGCGCTCAGCAGCCGCTGCACGCGGATCGGCTTCATCAGGTAGTCGACCGCGTTGAGTTCGAACGCCTGCACCGCGTGCTCGTGGAACGCCGTGGTGAATATCACGACGGGCGGATGCGGAAGCTTGAGCAGGTGCCGGGCCAGTTCCACGCCGTCCATGTCCGGCATGTGGATGTCGGTCAGCACCAGGTCCGCCGGCGCGCTCTGCAGCAGTTCCAGCGCCTCGCGGCCATGCTGCGCTTCGCCGATGATCGCCAGCGGCAGCGCCGACGCGCAATCGTCCAGCAGGTCGCGCAGCCGCCTGCGCGCCGGCGCTTCGTCGTCCACGATCAGTACGCGCAGCGGCGAGTCAGGCACGGGCGGCCTCCGGCATGGCGATGCGCGCGGATGCGTCGCGGGAATCGTCGTTCTGTCCCGGCATGGGTCCGGTGACGGTGGGCACGCCGGTCGCCGAGTTGGCCGCCTGCGTGCGATAGGGAATGCGGATGTGCACTTCGTAGGCGTCCTTGGTGACGCGGGACTCGAGGCTCGCCTCGGCGTCGAAATGCAGCGCCAGTCGTTCGCGCACGTTGGCCAGCGCCATCTTGTTCCCCGAATGGTGATTGCCGCCGGTGGTCCGGTACGGATTCTTCAGGATCGCGTGAACCTCGCCGCGCGACAGGAACAGGTTGATCGAAACGGTTCCCGGCGTGCTCGATGGCTCGATGCCGTGATACACGGCGTTTTCGAGCAGCGGCTGCAGCATCAGCGGCGGCACCAGCGCATCGGCGGGCATGCTCTTGACGTTCCAGTCGACGGTCAGCCGGTCGCCCAGGCGCAGCTGCTCGAGATCGAGGTACTGGCGGCACAACTCGACCTCGTCCTCGAGCGGCGTCAGGTCGCGGTTGTCGCGCATCAGCACGCGAAACAGTTCGGCCATGTCCTCGAGCGCGACTTCGGCGCGCTTCGGGTTGCTGCGCACCAGCGACAGGACGGCGTTGATGCTGTTGAACAGGAAATGCGGCCGGATTCGCGCCTGCAACGCCTGCAGCCGGGCTTCGGTGATCGCCGGCGACAGCGCCCGTGCGCGCAAATGGAAGTAGAACAGCAGGACGCCGGCGGCGATGAGCCCGTAGACCATCCAATGCGTCAGCGCGCCCGGCGGCATGGGGGACAGACGATTCATGGCCGCGAACAGGGCCAGTCCGGAAAAGACGGTAATTGCCGCCACCAGTCCGGCACCGACGCTATACGGCAGGCGGGACAGCTTTGGGGCGGCCGCCCACAGCACGGCCAGCACGAGCAGCAGGTAGGGCTCGACGAAGCTCGTCGCCTCGACCCATTCCATGAAGGTCGCGGAAAGCTGAGGGGCGCGCGCATAGGCAACCACTGCCGCCCCGAGGTTGACCGCCACGAGGATGCGCAGCACCGTTCCCATGTTGCGGAAGTCCGGCAACGCCGGGTGGTTGGGATTTTGTCTTATAATTGCGGCCATATCCGACGTGCCATGCAAGCATTGTGCCCGCCGCGTTGAGCGCCTGCGGCAGGCGTCCCCCGGCCCACCCGTCCCGGGCCGTTTTTCTGGCGCGGCCGGCCGCCGCGGGATTTGACGGAACGCGCGTTCCCCGGCATTCATTGTCGGCATGGCGTGCGGCCGACGCAAGAATTAATCCACACGTCCATGTCCGCCGCCAAAGCACCCCCTAATCCTTCGCTGCTCCCCCAACCTTCCACCGACGTGGCCGGAGGCTGGTCAGGACGGTTCAGCGAGCCGGTGGCCGACCGGGTGAAGCGCTTCACCGCGTCGGTCGGCTTCGACCAGCGGCTTGCGGAAGTCGACATCGCCGGTTCGCTCGCCCACGCGCGCATGCTGGCGTCCACCGGGATCATCACGGCCGCGGACTTGGCCGACATCGAACGCGGGATGGCGCAGATCCGCGCCGAGATCGGGCGCGGGGAATTTGCCTGGTCGCGCGACCTGGAGGACGTCCACCTCAACATCGAAAGGCGCCTGACGGACCTGGTCGGCGATGCAGGCAAGCGGCTGCACACCGGCCGCTCGCGCAACGACCAGGTGGCGACCGACATGCGCCTGTGGCTGCGCGGCGCCATCGACGCGCTGTCCGCGCAAATCGTCGCGCTGCGCCGCGCGCTGCTCGACCTGGCCGAAGTCCACGCCGCGACGATCATGCCGGGCTTCACGCACATGCAGGTCGCGCAGCCGGTCACGTTCGGCCACCACCTGATGGCCTACGACGCGATGTTCGCGCGCGATGCCGAGCGGCTGTCCGACTGCCGCGGGCGCGTGAACCGGCTGCCGCTGGGCGCCGCGGCGCTCGCCGGCACGTCGTTTCCGATCGATCGCGAACGCGTCGCGAAGGAGCTGGGCTTCGACGGCCTGTGCGGCAATTCGCTCGACGCGGTCGCCGACCGCGATTTCGCGATCGAATTCGAGGCCGCGGCCGCGCTGGCGATGGTGCACCTGTCGCGCTTCTGCGAGGAACTCGTGCTCTGGTCGAGTCCGCGCTTCGGCTTCGTGCAACTCGCCGACCGCTTCTGCACCGGCAGCTCGATCATGCCGCAGAAGAAGAACCCCGACGTGCCCGAACTCGTTCGCGGCAAGGCCGGCCGCGTGATCGGGCACCTGGTGTCGCTGCTGGTGCTGATGAAGGGCCAGCCGCTGACCTACAACAAGGACAACCAGGAAGACAAGGAGCCGCTGTTCGACACCGTCGACACGCTCTCCGATTCGCTGGCCATCATGGCCGATCTCGTGGGCAGCGGCATCCGCGTCGATGCGGACCGCATGCGCGCCGCGGCCAGCGAAGGATTCGCCACCGCCACCGACCTGGCCGATTACCTCGTGCGCCGCGGCCTGCCGTTCCGCGACGCGCACGAAGCCGTCGCGCGCGCCGTGCGCCACGCGGAGGAGCAAGGGCTGCGACCTGGCGGACCTGCCGCTGGCCGACCTGCGCGGTTTTTCGCCGCTGGTGAACGACGACGTTTTCGCCGTGCTCACGCTCGAAGGCTCGGTGGCCAGCCGCAACCATCCGGGCGGCACCGCGCCGGCGCAGGTGCGCGCCGCCATCGCGCTGGCGCGAGCCGCGCTCGCCCGCGGATGAACTACGGCGAAGCGGTCGGCCTCGACGTGATCGGGTACCTGGCAGGTGCGCTGACGACGGTCGCGTTCGTGCCGCAGGTCCTGCACATCGTCCGCAAGCGTTCGGCGCACGACATTTCCTGGGGCATGTTCTCGATGTTCAGCGTCGGCGTCGGGCTGTGGCTCTGGTACGGCATCAGGCTGGCCTCGCTGCCGCTGATCGTGGCCAACAGCATCACGCTGACGCTGGTGTTGACGATACTTGCACTCAAGTTGCATTACGGCTCGCGCCTGCGCGGGCGGCCGCGGGGCGACGCACACAAGACACAGGAGCGACAATGAAACTTGCATTTCTCGGACTGGGCGTCATGGGGTATCCGATGGCGGGCCACCTGTCGCGTGCCGGCCACCAGGTCACGGTATTCAATCGCACGGCGCCCAAGGCGGCGAAATGGACCGAGGCGTTCGGCGGCAGCAGCGCCGCGACGCCCGCCGCCGCGGCGAAGGGCGCGGAGATCGTGCTGATGTGCGTCGGCAACGACGACGATGTCCGCGCCGTGATCACCGGCGCCGACGGCGCGCTGGCGGGAATGGCCGCCGGCGCCATCCTGGTCGATCACACGACGGCATCCGCCCACGTCGCGCGGGAAATGCACGCGGCGGCCGCGGCCAAGGGCGTCGCATTCCTCGATGCGCCGGTCTCCGGCGGCCAGGCGGGCGCCGAGAACGGCAAGCTCACGATCATGGTCGGCGGAGACCCTGCGACGTTCGCCAAGGCGGAAGCCGTGCTGGCGACCTACGCCCGCGCGGTGACGCTGATGGGCGCTTCGGGAAGCGGCCAACTCACCAAGATGGTCAACCAGATCTGCATCGCCGGGCTGGTGCAGGCGCTCTCCGAAGGGATCAATTTCGCGTCGCGCGCGGGTCTCGACCCGACGCGCGTGCTCGAGGTGATCAGCAAAGGTGCCGCGCAGTCCTGGCAAATGGAGAGCCGCGGCGCGACGATGATCGCGGACAAATTCGACTTCGGCTTTGCCGTCGACTGGATGCGCAAGGACCTCGCCATTTGCCTGGCGGAGGCGCGCGCCAACGGCGCCCAGCTGCCGGCAACGGCGCTGGTCGACCAGTTCTACGCGCGGGTGCAGGCGCAAGGCGGCGGGCGCTGGGACACGTCGTCGCTGATCCGCCTGCTGCGGGAAGCACGATGACGGCGCAGCGCTCGATTGTGGTTCGGCGCGGCGCTTGCCGGCTGCGCCCTGATGGCGGCGACCGCCGCGCTCGCAGGCGACGTGACGCTGTCGACCGCGTGGATGCGACCGGCCGCGGCCGGGTCCGAGGCGCAAGTCTATGTGGACATCGCCAGCGATATCGACCTCGTGCTGGTCGGCGCGTCCACGCCCGTGGCAAAGAAGGTCGAACTGGTCGCGGTGACGGTCCCGGGCGAACCGTCCGACGGGAAAGTCGTGGCGTCGATGCCGGTTGCCGGCGGCAAGACGACGCGTCTCGCGTACAAAGGCAGCTATTTGCGCCTGGTCGAGCTCAACAAGGACCTGGGGAACGGCACGCTGGTTCCGGTGACGCTGGAGTTCAAGACGCCTGACGGCAAGGCGATGACCGCCAAATTCGACGCGCAGGTGCGCGGCCTGCTGCCGCCCCGCACGATGCCTGCACCGATCAAGCCGATCGAGCCCGACCCGCCGAAGGAAGCTGCGCCCGCCCCGGCCAAGTAGCGGCAGGGTCATCCCGGATCAGGATTCCCGGGCACGCGATCGCCGTCGGTGATCACGATCTCGTAGGTGATCTCCGCGGTCTTGGCCAGCATGATCGTGGCCGAGCAGTATTTCTCCTTCGAGAGCTTCACCGCGCGTTCGACCTGCGCGGCGTTCAGGCCCCGCCCGGCGATCGCATAGACGAAGTGGATGCCCGTGAAGACCTTGGGATCCTCGGGCGCCCGCGTCGCCTCCGCGGTCACCACGCAATCGGTCACCGGCTGCCGCCCGCGCTTCAGGATCAGCACGACGTCGAAAGCCGTGCAGGCCGCCGTGCCCGTCAGGACCATCTCCATCGGCCGCATGCCGAGATTGCGGCCCCCGTGCTCCGGCGCCCCGTCGATGACCACGGCGTGGCCGCTGCCGGTCTCCCCGACAAAACTCACGCCTTCCACCCACTTGATCCTGGTTTTCATGATTGCCCCAAATTGGCGCAAAAAATGGCGATTTCGCCCGGTTTTCGGCGGATTTCGTCAGCCGATGCGCAACAAACGTATCCGATCATGCTGCACTGCAACTCAAATGTTGATTTGTGCGTTGCAATATGCGAGGATTTATTCGTCTGCGGCTCCGCCTTACTCCTCCTTAGGCACCGCAGGCGCATTCCTCCATTCTCCTCCTATGGTGGAATCCTAAAGGCGCGGTCTAAACCACCGCGCCTCTTTTTGCCCGTCGCCCGCGCTGCGGTGCGCAAAACGCAGGGCCCGCGGCCCTCGCAAGGGTTCGCCTTGACGCCGAAGGCCCTTGAACAGTAAAATAGCAGACTTTGCTGAGTGAACCCCTCAGTGAACACCTTAGAGACTTTTAGATGAAGACCTTCTCCGCCAAGCCCTCGGACATCACCCGGGAATGGTTCGTCGTCGACGGGACCGACCAGGTGCTGGGCCGGCTCGCGAGCCAGATCGCGCTGCGCCTCCGCGGCAAGCACAAGCCGACCTACACGCCGCACATGGACACGGGCGACTTCATCGTCGTCACCAACGTCGACAAGCTGCGCGTGACCGGCAACAAGGCGGAAGACAAGCTCTACCATCGCCATACCGGCTATCCGGGCGGCATCCGGACCGTGAATTTCGGCCAGATGCAGGAACGCTTCCCCGGCCGCGCGCTGGAAAAGGCCGTGAAGGGCATGCTGCCCAAGGGTCCGCTCGGCTATGCCATGCTGAAGAAGCTCAAGTGCTACTCGGGTCCCGCGCATCCGCATTCGGCCCAGCAACCCAAGTCCTTTGATCCGGTGAAGAAAATCGGGAAAGCAGAAGCGAAGTCATGATCGGCAACTACTACTACGGCACGGGCCGCCGCAAGACGTCGGTGGCGCGCGTGTTCATCAAGACCGGCTCCGGCAAGTTCATCGTCAACGACAAGCCGGTCGACGAATTCTTCACCCGCGAGACGGGCCGCATGGTGGTCCGCCAGCCGCTGGCGCTGACCAACCACGTCGCCACGTTCGACATCATGGTCAACGTGAACGGCGGCGGCGAATCCGGCCAGGCCGGCGCGGTTCGCCATGGCATCACCCGCGCGCTGATCGACTACGACGCGCAACTGAAGCCCACGCTGTCGAAGGCAGGGCTGGTCACGCGCGATGCGCGAGAAGTCGAACGCAAGAAGGTCGGCCTCCACAAGGCGCGCAAGCGCAAGCAGTTCTCGAAGCGCTAAGCAGTCAACGCTTCCCCCGCAAAGGCCGCCTTCGAGGTGGCCTTTGTGCTTGTGGGGCGGCAATCGCTGAATGACGTGAATAGCAGTCATGAAGCCGCCGAATATCGTCTATGCCATTGTCATAGACCGTGGAACGCGGTGCTAGAATCGGCGACAAACTGTCGGATACAAGGTTGAGGAACGTATGGTCAAGATCGGCATCGTCGGCGGCACCGGCTACACGGGAGTCGAACTGTTGCGCCTGCTGGCGTCGCACGCGCGAGGCCGACGTGCGCGCCATCACGTCGCGCGGCGACGCCGGCACCCGCGTCGTCGACATGTTCCCGAGCCTGCGCGGGCACTACGACAAGCTCAGCTTCACCGCGCCGGACGCGACGGACCTCAAGTCCTGCGACCTCGTGTTCTTCGCGACGCCGCACGGCGTGGCGATGGCGCAGGCGCGCGGACTCGTCGACGCCGGCGTGAAGATCATCGACCTCGCCGCCGACTTCCGCATTCGCGATGTCGCGATGTTCGAGAAGTGGTACAAGATGCCGCACACCTGCCCCGACCTCCTCGCCGAATCGGTCTATGGCCTGCCCGAATTCCATCGCGACGAAATCCGCAAGGCGCGCATCGTCGGCAATCCGGGCTGCTATCCCACGTCGATGCAGCTGGGCTTCATGCCGCTGATCGAAGCCGGCATCGTCGACACCGAGCACCTGATCGCCGACTGCAAGTCCGGCGCCTCCGGCGCGGGGCGCAAAGCCGAGATCGGCCTGTTGCTGGCGGAAGCCTCCGACAATTTCCGCGCCTACAACGTCGGCGGCCACCGCCATCATCCGGAGACGGTGCAGGAACTCGGCGCGCGCAGCAAGACGCCGGTCAAGCTGGTGTTCACGCCGCACCTGCTGCCGATCATCCGCGGCATTCATTCGACGCTGTACGCGCGGCTCACGCGCACCGACGTCGACCTGCAGGCGTTGTTCGAAAAGCGCTACGCCGGCGAGCCCTTCGTCGACGTGATGCCCGCCGGCTCCGCGCCGGACACCCGCAGCGTGCGCGCGTCCAATGTCGCGCGCATCGCCGTGCACCGCCCGGGCAACGCCGACATGGTCACCGTGCTGGTCGTCGAAGACAACCTGGTCAAGGGCGCGGCGGGACAGGCGGTGCAGAACATGAACCTGATGTTCGGCCTGCCCGAGACCACCGGATTGACCGCGGCGCCGGTCGTGCCGTAGGAACAGCGCGGTCGTGGCCAAGTCCCTCTGGTGGCGCAGCGTGCGCCAGCATTTCGGCATTTCGGCGCCGCGGATGGCGGTGCGCACGCACCTGCCGTGGTGGGGTCGCGCCGCGATCATCGTCACGCTCGTCGGCATGATCGTCGGCATGTGGTGGTGGGGATTCGACTTCGGCCAGATCTTCGGCGGCTTCAATCGCCAGGAAGTCGAGGCGCGGCTGGTCACGCTGGAAGCCGAGACCAAGAAATTGCGGACCGAGGCATTCGAAGTCCGCGCCAGGAACTCGACGCTCGAAAGCGAGCTCGCGATGGCCCGCGGCGCCCAGGAAACGCAGCAAAAGCAGTCGATCGAGCTCACCGGAGAGAACGCGCAGCTGAAGGAGGAACTCGCCTTCCTGCAGAAACTGGTATCCGATTCCAGCAAGCAGATCGGCCTGCAGTTGCAGCGGCTGGCCGTGGAGCGCGACAGCGACGAGATGTGGCACTACAACCTGCTCGTCGTGCGCGGCGGCAGCCCCAAGGACGAATTCGAGGGCAACGTGGTCCTCCAGGTCACGCTGGCCCCGGTGGCCGGCGCGCCCGCGGGCACGCGCGGCATGGTGCTGACGTTGCCCGACGACCAGCCGGAGATGAAGCCGGCGCTCGCGCTTAAATTCAAGTATTATCAGCGGGTTGAAGGCAGATTTCGCGTCCCGGAAGGGATGCGCGTCACCAACGTGACGGCCCGCGCATTCGAGGCCGGCCAAGGCACCGCCCGCGCCTCGCGGACGCTGCAGCTTTAGAATCTCGAGGGGAGCCCCCATGTTCGAACGCAAGAAGCACGCGCCGCCGCAAAAGCGCATCGACTGCCTGATCGGCGCCGGTACCGTGGTCCGCGGTGACGTGACCTTCACCGGCGGCCTGCGCATCGACGGCCAGGTGCTGGGCAACGTGACCACGCACGATGGCGAATCCGGCACGCTGGTGGTCAGCGAGCAGGCACGCGTCGACGGCGAAATCACCGTCTCGCACGTGGTCGTGAACGGCGCGGTGAACGGCCCGGTGACGGCCAACGATTTCCTGGAACTGCAGTCCAAGGCCAGGATCGTCGGCGACGTCGAGTACCGGACGCTCGAAATGCACCTCGGCGCCGTGATCCAGGGACGCCTGAACCACGTCGAACCCGGAACCGCGAGCGTGGTCGAATTGAAGAGGGCGTCGGCCGAGTAGGCTTGGCCGTGTGATTTCCGGACCGACGGCCCGAATCCGGCAGTCGGCAAATGCGAGTAAAATGAGTCCGAGATGGTTGCGCCGCGCGCGCTACAGGAGCCTACGATGAATGCAATGAACGAGATGCCCGCCCCGCTGGTCTTCACGGACTCGGCGGCGACCAAGGTGAAGGCGCTGATCGAGGAGGAAGGCAATCCGGACCTCAAGCTGCGCGTGTTCGTGTCGGGCGGCGGCTGTTCGGGCTTCCAGTACGGCTTCACGTTCGACGAGGTCACCAACGAGGACGACACGGCGCTGGTCAAGGATGGCGTGACGCTGCTGATCGACCCGATGAGCTACCAATACCTGGTGGGCGCGGAGATCGACTACCAGGACGGCCTCGAGGGCGCGCAGTTCGTCATCAAGAACCCGAACGCCACGACGACTTGCGGCTGCGGGTCGAGTTTCTCCGCCTGACGCAATAGCAGCAACGAAGCACCCGAACGGGGACCCGAGGCGGTCCCCGTTTCGCATTTTGCGGACTTGCCAGCGCAGCCCGTACAAGACCGCGCCGCCGCCTTGCCGGCGCCCCCGCCACCTCTGGACGTCCTCTAGATGCTCAGCTATCGCCACGGCTTTCATGCAGGCAACCACGCCGACGTGCTGAAGCACATAGCGTTAGTCGCGCTCCTGCGCCTTCTCACGCGGAAGGACAAGCCGGTCATGATCGTCGACACGCACGCCGGCGCCGGCATGTATTCGCTCGAGCAGGGGTTCGCGGTGAAGAATGCCGAATTTCGCGACGGCATCGCGGCACTTTGGGAGCGCGACGATCTGCCGGAGCCGGTGAGTGATTATCTCGGGCTGGTACGCGCCGTGAATGCAGATGGCGTGTTGCGCAACTATCCCGGGTCGCCCAGGATCGCGCTCGGCGTGCTCCGGCAGCAGGATCGCCTGCGGTTATTCGAGTTGCACACCACCGAACGGCAGATTCTCGCCGAACAGTTCGCGGATGAGGGTCGCCGCGTCACGGTCACCTCGGGCGATGGTTTCACCGGACTGAAGGCCGTGCTGCCGCCTCCATCGCGTCGCGGACTCACGCTGATCGATCCATCGTACGAGCTCGTGTCCGACTACCGAGCGGTGGTGACCGCGCTGCGCGACGGCTTGCAGCGCTTTGCGACCGGGACTTATGTCGTCTGGTATCCGCTGCTTCAGCGTCGCGAAGCGATCGAATTGCCCGAGCGGCTCCGGCGGGCGGCGGGCACGGACTGGCTGGATATTGTGCTGCAGGTCAAAGCGCCGTCGCCCGAAGGCCGGGGTCTCCATGGCAGCGGCGTGTTCATCGTCAACCCGCCATGGAAATTTTCGGAGCAGATGCGCGGCGTCATGCCTTGGCTCACACGGGTGCTCGCGCAGGATGCTGACGCAAGTTTCCGGATAGACGGGCGCGAGACCTGAGCGTTGCATCCCCCCGCATCGCTGCGGGCCCCCGTTTCGTTTTCGGGGATTGACAGCCTCCGGAATATTATGTGACCATAATGGCACATATGAAAATCAAGGACGAATCCGACAGCGACCAACTCGACGCCGTGTTCTTCGCGCTCGCGTCGGAATGGCGCCGCCGGATCCTCGACGCGCTCAAGCAGGAACCGGGCTGCAATGTGAATCGCGTGTGTGAGTACCTGGAGAAGGACATCGGCCGCTTCGCGGTAATGAAGCACCTCGCGACGCTCGAGGCCGCCGGCCTCGTGATAGCCGAGCGATCCGGGCGCGAGCGCCTGCTCTGGTTCGACCCGACGCCGATACAGTGGATCCACGAGCGCTGGACCACCGAGTTCAGCGCTTACTGGGCAGCGCGACTGACACGATTGAAATACACCGCCGAAGGCGCGGAAGTGTTGCGCCTTCCCCACGCCAAAACGAAAGGACGCCGGCATGGCTGACGACAAGTCTCCTCAGGATGCAATTTTCCGGATCGTGATCAACGCCGATATCCAGCGGGTGTGGCGCGAGTTAACCAAGACCGACGAAGCACAGGGCGCGATATTCAATGCCTGGCTGCACACCACGGGCCTCAGGCCCGGCGGGCGCATGCAGATGCGAACCGGTTCCGGCAAGCACGTGCTGGTGGTCGGCGAAATCCTCGAAGTGGACCCACCGCACCGTTTCGTTCACAGCCATCGCTTCACGCAATACGACGACCCCGTATGCCAAGTGGCCTACGAACTGAAGCCGGTCGCCGCCGGCGTGGAGGTCACGATGCGCATCCGTGGCATGGCGGCCGGAACGCGCACGGCGAAGAGCATGCAGCAGGGCGGCGACATGATCCTGAGGTCGCTGAAGGCCATCGCCGAGACGGGTCGCCCTCCATTGGGAACACGCGTCATGTACGCCGCCTTCGGGTTGATGGAGTCCGTTCTGCCCAAACGCACTCGCAGCGAAAACTGGCCGCTGTGAACACCACCGACCTCAGGAGACGATGATGGCCGATCCCAAAGCGGCACTTGCCAACCAGCTCCGCAACATCGAAGCCAAGACCGGGAGATCGTTCGCGCAACTCTGCGGCCTCATCGCCGAGTCGGGCCTCACCAAGGTCGGCGAACAGCGCGCGATGCTGATGGACAAGCTCAAGCTCGGCTATGGCGATGCCAACACGCTCGCGCTGCTTGCCAAGCAGGCAGCGGCGCCCGCCGCAGCCGATGCCGACCCGCTGGACGCGATCTATGCCGGCGCCAAGGCACCACTGCGTCCACTCCACGATTCCTTGCATGCGGAGATCAGCAAGCTCGGCGCGTTCGAGACCGCTCCCAAGAAATCGTATGTCAGCCTGCGCCGGAAGAAGCAGTTCGCGATGCTCGGACCGGCTACCAAGGTCGAGGTCGAACTGGGACTCAACGCCAAGGCGCTGTCGGGGTCGGCGCGGCTGAAGGCCATGCCGCCGGGCGGCATGTGCCAGTACTCCGTGCGCCTGTCAAAGCCGAGCGACATCGACGCCGAACTGATGGGTTGGGTACGCGCGGCCTACGACGCCGCGGCGTAGCGGCGCCGTTCACGAACGTGTGCCCGTCGTGCGATGCGGCGGAAGCGGCCGTTGAAAGCGTTTCGCGGCGTCGCTACTGGCTCGCGGTGATGCCGCCGTCCACGTAGAGAATCTGGCCGGTGACGAAGTCCGATGCCGGCGCGCAGAAGAAGATCGCCGCGCCGACGATGTCAGCGGGTTCGGCCGCGCGTCCGAGCGGAATCCGGTTGACGATGGCCTCCGCGGTCACCGGATTGGCGAACCAGTGCTGTGCCATTTCCGTGCGCACGACCGTTGGCGCGATCCCGTTGACGGTGATCCGGTGCCGGGCAAGCTCCATCGCGTGCTGCCTGACCAGCATCGCGAGTCCGCCCTTGGTGCTGCAGTAGGCCGAATAGCCGCGGTCGCGAAGGCCGAGCTGCGCGCGCACGGACAGCAGGTGCACCTGCCTGCCGCCGCGGCCGCCGCGACCTGGTGCCGCGCAACCGCCTGCGCCGTGAACATCGCCGCCTTGAGATTCACGTCGACGACATCGTCCCACGCCTCTTCGGTCACGTCCTGCAGCGGCTGCTCGCGCTGGATGCCCGACGCAGTTCATCAGGATGTCGACGGCGCCGAATTCGGCGACGGCGCCATCCACGGCCGCACGAATCGAGTCCACCGAGCGCGCATCCATCGCACAACCGGAGGCCGCCAGGCCTTCGTCGCGCAGCTTCGTCGCCAGCGCATCTGGCCTTGGCCGCGTCGCGGCCGGCGATGACGACGCGCGCGCCGTGGCGCGCGAGCCCCCGGACGATCGCCTCGCCGATGCCCGCCATAGCCGCCCGGCACGAATGCGACTTTGCCGGTGACGTCGAACAAGCCCGCGGCGCGTGTTTCCACGGTCAAAGCGATCTCCGATGCGAGCGCGTTCACGTGTCGAGCACGCTTTTCTTGCCGAACAGGCCACGCGCGCGGAACGTCACCACGGCGATGAACAGCAGGTACATCGAAAGCAGCGACCACTCGGACGCATAGGCGCCCGTCAGGGCCACCACCATGCCCACCATCAACCCCGCCAGCACGGCGCCCCACAGGCTGCCCACGCCGCCCAGGACAATGATGAGGAACGCCGGGACGACCGCGTCGACGCCGACCTGCGGCCGGATGCCCCAGATCGGGGCCATGATCACGCCGGCGATCGCCGCCAGCGCCACGCCCAGCGCGAACACGAACAGCCGCAGGCGCGAAAGATTGATCCCCAGCGCGCGCACCATCTCGCTGTCGTGCGCGCCGGCCTTGATGATCGCGCCGTAGGGCGTCTTCTCGAGAAAGGCCCACAGGAGTCCGATCATCAGAACCGCGAAGCCGCTGGCGAAGAAACGGTAGTTGGCATAGACGAGGTCGCCCAGCCGGATCGCCCCGGAGATCGCCTCGGGCAGCGGCAACTGCTTTTCGCTCGACCCCCAGATCAGCCGGATCAGTTCCTCGAGCACCAGCGCGGCGCCGAACGTGAACAGCAGCCCATACAGCGGATCCCGGCCGTAGGTGCGGCGAAGGCAGAGTTCGATCCCCATGCCGAACACGCCGACGAATACCGGCGCCAGGAACAGCGCGAACAGGTAGCGCGTTCCCAGCGGCAACGCCAGATACGCGTCCTGCAGCGCAGGAAACCAGCCCAGCTTCGGCGTGACGACGAACAGCGCGACGTACATCCCCAGCGCGAACAGCGAGCCATGCGCGAGATTGATCGTCTCCATGACGCCGACGATCAGCATGAATCCCAGCGCGATCAACGCGAACAGCAGCCCGAGGCTGATGCCGTTGACCAGGTGCGGAAGGAGATTGAGCAGGGAATCCATGCGCAGGTCGGGACGCGCGGCGCCGGCCAGCGCGGCGATGCAACAGGCGTCAGACTACGTTGCCTGCTGCATTCCGCGCCGGCCACGGCCGCGCGGCCGGCGGTCACATTTCGTAGGTCGGCGTCGCCTCGTAGGACTCGAGCTTGCAGGCGCCGGCGGCATCGGGATCCTCGACCTCCTTCGGCGGCAGCTTGGCCAGGATACGGAAGATGTCGTCCTTGTCCGCCGGCGCGTCGTTGTAGGTCGCCATGTAGATCGTCTGCTGCAACTGGTGCGTGGCCGGATTCATGTACGCGTCGAAATCCTGCATCCGGTCGCGCGCGGACACCTTGAGGTTCTCCAGTTCCTTGATCATCCGGATGTTGTTGGTCGTGCCCGCGCGCTCGGTCGCGCGCAGCAGCTCGCGCGTCGCCATGTAGCCGTTGTAGTACGTATTGCCGGGGACCCTGATCTGCACGCCGGGGAACGTTGCCTGGTACGCCGCGACGAATTCCTTCACGCCGGGCAGGTCGAGCCGGTAGTACCAGTTGGTGCCGAACACGCCGAAGATCGCCTCCGGCCCCAGCCCGTAGACGTCGGGCCAGTCCTGCTGGTTGTTGATCCACGCCGGGCTCTTGTTCATCTTCATCTGCACCACCTGCTGGCGCAGCGCCTTGATGTCGTCGCCGCCGACGGCGGCGGCGACCACGGCGGGCTTGATCTGCTGGATCTTGAGCAGATACGACGAGAAGTCGCGCGTGTTCTGCGGCACCAGCATTTCCTCGACGATCTTGCCGCCGTTGGCCTCGACGATGGTGCGCGTCGCCTTCGCCGTGTTGTGGCCCCAGACGTAGTCGTTGGTCAGCAGCACCCAGTTCTTGCCGTTCACGGCCATCGCGTTCTTGACGATCGCCAGCGCGAAGTTGGTGCCGTTGCCGTCCCAGACGAACTTGACGCGGTGGCAGTCCTTGCCCGACTCCGTCGGCGAGCTGGAATTGGTGTTGAGGTAGATGCAGCCGTATTTCTGCGCGACCTGCGAGATGGCGTTGGCGACGCCGGAGTGGAGCGCGCCGACCAGGTACGCGACCTCGTTGCGCGTGATCATCCGCTCGGCGACGCGCGAGCCGGTCGCCGGCGTGGTCTCGGAATCCATGTGCAGCGCCTCGATCGGCCGGCCCAGCACGCCGCCCTTGGCGTTGAATTCCTTGATCGCCATCATCGCGCCGAGCCGTTCGTCCATGCCGCTCGCGGCGTACTGGCCGCTCGCGTCCATCGTGAGGCCGATGACCAGCGGCTTCTTCTGCGCCGTCTGCGACCACGCGTGATTGTGCTTCCACGGCCCGAAGAACGGCGCGGCGCCGTAGGTTCCCGCCGTGGCCAGCGTCAGTGCCGACGCCTTGAGGACGGCTCGGCGCGCAGGATTCGGCTGCGCGATCTTCCATTCCGGTCGGCATCCTGCTTTCCCTCTTTGTCGATCTCGCTCATGTTGCCTCCTTCTCGCGCGTCATCCGACGCTGGTTGGTGGTGAAACGGACTTGGCGCCGTCTTGTCGGTTGCTGCTGTCCACGTTGCATTCGTATTCGCGTGCCGCATCGCTTGCGCGCTCATGCCGCCGCGGACTGCCACTGCGGCGCTGGCGCGAGCGTCCTGCCACAGCGCGATCAACCGCGCGGTAGCGCTGCGCCACGCCGGCAATCACGTCGGCGTCCGGCATGTCGCCGGCGAACCACGCCGCGGCCATGTCGGCGAATATCGAGCGGCCGACGGCAAATCCCTTGACCAGCGCAAAGCGCGCCGCCACGCTGAATCCGCGCTGCAGGTCCTCCTCGCTCGCTTCCAGTCCGAGCAGCAGCACGCCGCGGCAATGCGGATCGTTGCGGCGGATGACCTGCGTGATCGCGTCCCAGCACGCCTCGTTGGTGGACGGCGGCAGCTTCCACCAGTCGGGGACGACATCGGCGGCGTAGATCTGCTCGAGCGCCCGGGCCACGGTCGTGGCGTCGCTCGGCATGTCGGCGGGCGGGATGACTTCGATCAGGAATTCGCGGAAGGTCGCGATGCACGCGGCCTGCAGTTCGCGCAGGCGCTCCAGCTGCTGCTCGCCGCAGGTCCGCCGGATCGTCCGGGTGCATGTAGACGAGGCACTTGGCGACGTGCTCGCCGGGCCACGTGCGCAGGTGCATGCCCAGCGCATTGCCCGCTTCGAACGCCAGCGGCCGGGAACCGGGCAGCTCGACCGGCCGCGCGACCCAGCGCCCGCAACCGGTCACGCCGGGAAAGATTTCTTCGCCATAGCGATCGTCGAGGATGACGCCGGCGCCGCTCAGTCGCGTCGGCGCCCTGCCGCGCGCCTTCCGCGATCAGCTTCTTGCAGGCGACGATGCGGTCGTGCCCAGCGCCATGCGCCTGCGCCATGTCGACGAACTGCGCGCGATGGTCGAACGCCAGCACGGCGAGGTCGCCCCAATGGCGCGTGCGCGTCGTGTTGCGATGCAGCCGTTCCAGCTGCGCGTCTTCGCGCAGCCGGCGCGTCGGCGAGCCGTGCTCGAGGAAGCGCTGAGCTCGATCCAGCTCGGCATCGCCGGGCGCGCAGCCATGCCGCGACACGACCAGCGCGCCGCACGCGTTGGCGTAGGCGCAGCAGCGTTCCAGCGGCTCATCGCGAATCCAGCCGCGCAGGAAGCCCGCCATGAACGCGTCGCCGGCGCCCAGGATGTTGTAGACGTCGACGGGAAAGCCCGGACCCTTGAGCCCGTCCTCGATGTTGTCCGGAATCGGCCGCCGGAAACACGACGCAGCCCATCGGGCCCGCGCTTGACCACCAGCGTGCCCGGCGTGAGTTCGCGCAGGCGCCGCAACGCGGCGATCGTGTCGGTGCTGCCGCCGGCGATGTGGATTTCCTCCTCGGTGCCGACCACGAGGTCGCACAACGGGATCACCGTTTGCAGATGCGCGCTGACTTCGTCCGATTGCACGTAGCGCTGCTCGCCCAGGCCCGGGCTGGTCAGCCCCCACAGCACCGGCCGGTAGTCGATGTCGAGCGCCACCCGCGTGCCCGCGTTGCGCGCCTGCTGCATCGCCGCGACGCAGGCCGCGTAGGTCTGCGGCTGCGACAGGTGCGTGCCGGAGACGCACAGCGCGATCGACGACGCAATGAACTGCGCATCGAAATCGCCGGCCGCGATATTCATGTCGGCGCAGTGTTCGCGATAGAACAGCAGCGGAAACGTCTCGCGGTCGCGGATGCCGAGGATGGCCAGCGCGGTCAGGCGCTTGGGATCGGTGATCACGTGACTCACGTCGACGCCCTCGGCGGCGAGCGTCTCGCGCACGAAGCGGCCGTTGTGCTCGTCGCCCACGCGCGTGAGCATCGCCGGCTTGAGGCCCAGCCGCGCCACGCCGATCGCGGTGTTGGCCGGCGAGCCGCCCAGGTACTTGGCAAACGTCAGCATGTCCTCCAGCCGCCCGCCGATCTGCTCGCCATAGAGATCCACGGCGGCGCGGCCGACGCAGATGACGTCGAACGGCGCGCGTCGGACTGGCGCTGCACGCTCGACGCGGCCTGCCCTGGCGCGGCCGCGGACTGCGGCGCGGCGCGCATGCTCGACGCGTTCCGGCCAGCTGGTGCCCGGTGCTGACCACGAGCGCCTGCGCGAGGCACAGCGGCGCCACCAGCGACCGGAACGGGCGGCTCGAGTCGTCGCCCAGCTCGAACGAAATCGCGGGCGTTGGCCTTCAGCGGCGACAGCGGGCTGTCGGTGATGGCGATGACCGGCACGCCGCGCCGATGGCAGTCCGCCGCCGCCTCGATCACGCCGGGCGAGTAATTGCGAAAGCTCACCGCGATCAGCACTTCGCGCGCCGCGATTCCCCGCACGACTTCGCTCAGCATCCCGCCCACGCCGTCGAGCAGGTGCGTCCGCAGCTCGAGCTGGCTCAACGCGTAGGCGAGATAGCAGGCCACCGGAAACGCGCGCCGCTGCGCCAGCACGTGGATCCGCGGCGCACCGGCGATGAGGCGGATCGCGGCGTTGAACTGCGCGGCCTTGACGCTCTCCTCGAGGTGGCCGAGTTCCGCGATGGCGTCGCTGACCGACTGATGCAGCACGCCGGTCGCGCCTGCCGGGACCGCCGTTGCGCTTGCCCTGGCGCAGCTGCTCGATGCGCTCGCGATAGCTGACCGACCGCTCGACCAGGCGCCCGCGGAAGATCTGCTGCATCTCGCGAGAAGCCGCCGAAGTCCAGCGCGTTGGCGAAGCGCACCATCGCCGAAGGCTGCACGCCGGCGGCGCCGGCGATGGCCGCCACGGTGCCGAGCGCCAGCTCGTTCGGCCGCTCCAGCGCGAAGCGCGCGATTCCCTGCAGCTGCTTCGACATCGCCGGGAAGCGCTCGGTGATCGCCTGCTTCAGTTCGTCGTAGTTGGTCGGTGGCATGGAAGGCGTCGGCGTGACGGCGCTGGAATGCATTAGAACATATATTCTTGCATGTTGAAATAATAGAACGTATATTTCCCGCTGTCCATACCCGCTGCTCCGCATCGCGACCCATGCCCGCCCGCCCTCGCGCCGCCCTTCTGCCGTTGCCCATGCTGCTGTTGCTGGTCGGACTGGCCTCGGCCCCGCTGTGGCTGACGCGGGTCGGGCTCTACCAGTACCTGGCGCTGGAAATCATGATCTGGATGCTGTTCGCGCTGGGCTACAACCTGCTGCTCGGCTACGGCGGCCTGCCCTCGTTCGGGCACGGCGCGTTCTTCGGCATCGGCGCCTACGCGTTCGGCCTGCTGCAGTTGAGGCTGTGGCCCAATCTCTGGTTCGACCTGGTCGGCGCGGCCTTCGTCGCCGCGGTCTTCGGCGCGCTGGTGGCGGCGTTCATCTCGCATCGGCGCGGCATCTACTACGCGCTGCTGACCATCGCCTTCGGGCAGGTGTTCTGGTTCGTGGCGATCAAGTGGCACTCGGTCACCGGCGGCGAGGACGGCCTGCTGAACATCAAGCGCCTGCCGCGCCGATTTCGGCTTCGCCTCGTTCGACCTCGCGGGCAACCAGGCGCTGTACTACTTCGCCTTCGGCATCTTCACGCTGGTCGTATTCGCGCTGTGGCGCCTCGTCCACTCGCCGTTCGGCCGCATCCTGACCGCGATCAAGCAGAACGAAATGCGCGCCGCCTTCGTCGGCCACGACGTGTGGCTGTACAAGTGGATCGCCTTCACGCTGTCGGCCGCGGTGGCGGGACTCGCGGGCGCGCTGTTCGCGATGGCGCAGCAATCGGCCTATCCGAACGTGATGAGCCTGCATTCGTCCGGCTTCGTCGTGATGATGGTCCTGATCGGCGGCGGCCTGGTGAGCTTCTGGGGGCCGGTGCTCGGCGCGCTGTTCTTCATCCTCGCCCGCGACCTGCTGGGCGCGTACACCGAGACCTGGCTGCTCTGGTACGGCTTGCTGTTCATGGCCATGGTGCTGTGGCAGCCGGAAGGAATCGCCGGCGCATGGCAGGCATGGCGCCGCGCGCATCGGCCGGCGCGCGCCCGCACTCGCCGCGAGCAAGGCGGCCTGAAGCCATGGCGCTGTTCGAGGCGAAGCACCTGCACAAGCGCTTCGGCGACGCCGTCGTCCTCGAGGACATCTCGCTTTCGTTCGACG
The DNA here is from genome assembly GCA_963834045.1 of uncultured beta proteobacterium. Classification (GTDB taxonomy): domain Bacteria; phylum Pseudomonadota; class Gammaproteobacteria; order Burkholderiales; family Casimicrobiaceae; genus VBCG01. The sequence continues at coordinate 223,448 of CAWIAK010000003.1, forward strand.
AGGGCCGGCTGTCCGGCATCATGGGGCCCAATGGCGCGGGCAAGACGACGTGCTTCAACGTGCTGACCGGGCGCTACAAGCCCGACCGCGGCGAGGTGCGGTTCGACGGCCGCGTGATCACCGGCGCCACGCCGCGCGCGGTGGCGAGGCTCGGCATCTCGCGCTCGTTCCAGGTGATGAACCTGTTCAACGATTACACGGCGCTCGACAACGTGCTGGTGGCCCTGCCGGCGGTGCGCCGCCGCGGCTTCGACGCATGGTCCGACCTTGGGCGCCGATTCCGGCGCGCAGGACGAGGCCGCCGCCGTGCTGGCCCGCGTCGGCCTGGCCGGGCGCGAGCGCATCCCCGCCAAGAGCCTCCCGTACGGCGAACGCCGTGCGCTCGAGATCGGCGTGGCCCTTGCCGCCGCAGCCGCGCCTCCTGTTCCTGGACGAGCCGACCGCCGGACTCGGCACGGAGGGCACGGCGCGGCTGTCCGCGCTGATCGCCGAGTTGAAGCGCACGCTGACCATCGTGGTGATCGAGCACGACATGCACTTCCTGTTCGGCCTCGCCGACCGCATTTCGGTCATCCACTGGGGCCAGGTCATCGCCGAAGGGACGCCCGACGAACTGCGCGCGGATCCCTGGGTGCGCCGCTCGAATCTCGGGCACGCTGGAGGCAATGATGCTGTCGGTCGAGCGCATCGAAACTTTCTATGGCGAGACGCAGGTGCTCCACGGCGTGTCGCTGAATGCCGAGGCCGGTGAAGTCGTCGCGCTGCTCGGTCCCAACGGCGCCGGCAAGACGACGCTGTTGCGCTCGATCCTGGGCTTGACGCCGCCCCGCGTCGGAACGATCCGATTCGACGGACGCGACGTGACGCGCGACGCCACGCATGAAATCGCGCGGCGCGGATTGGGCTGGGTCCCCGACGACCGGCGCATCTTTCCGACATTGACCGTGGCCCGCAACCTGGCCATCGCGAGGAAGAAGACCCGGTTCCGGGCGTGGAGCGAGCAGGACTGCTTCGATATCTTCAGCGCCCTGCCCTATCTCATGCACCGCGAATGCGAGAACCTGTCCGGCGGCGAGATGCAGATGGTGGCGATTTCGCGCGCGCTGCTGGGCGCGCCGGGCATGGTGCTGTTCGACGAGCCGAGCCAGGGCCTGGCGCCGAAGGTCGTGCAGGACGTCATGCGCACGATCCTGCGCCTGAAGAGCGAAGGCATCGCAGTGCTGGTCGTCGAGCAGAACGTCGCGACCGCGCTGGCGGTCGCCGACCGCGCGTACGTGATGGACCACGGCATCGTCGTGCACGAAGGTCCGGCTTCCGTCCTTCGCGACGACGCCGCGCTGCGCGCGCGGCTCCTCGGGATATGAACAATGAGTGAACGAGTGACGCGAGCGCCCTCTGCTTTCGGTGAACAGGCTGGCCAAGCGCTACACGCGCGGCATGTTCGGCCGCGAAGTCACGTTCTCGCTGGAGGCGGACTTCGTGCTTCCCGCCCCGGCCATCGTCGGCGTCATGGGACCGAACGGATCGGGCAAGACGACGCTGTTCGAACTCATCACCGGCAGCAACCTGCCGACGTCGGGCCAGGTGCTGGTCGGTGGCCGGGACATCCATCGCGTCCGCTATCGCGAGCGCGACCGGCTGGCGATCCACTACCACCAGTCCTACCAGGTGCGCGCGTGGAAGCGATCGCGCCCGTCGTTCATGCTCGAGCCGGCCGGCAGCGATTCGCCACTCGTTCACCTCTTCGACGAGCCGCAGTTCAACACGCAGGACGGCTATATCGGTTTCATGGTGCAGTTCTTCCGCAAGCTCCGCGCCGAGGGCCGGCTGGTCTTCGTCTGCCTGCATCCGAACGAGCCCTGGCATCTCGACATCCTGCGCGACACGTGCGAGCAGTTCATCTTCGTCGACCGCGGCCGGTTGACCCATGCGGGCGATTTCGCTACTTTGGTGGATGACGAGCGCGTTCGCGGCTACCTGGCCGGCGCTTTGTCACCGCATGCCTAAGGAGACGGGATGGACCTGACCACACTCGAACGGCTGCCGCTGTGGATCGGCGGCAAGGCCGTTGCCGGACAGACCACGCGCTTCGGCGAAGTCGCCAATCCCGCCAAGGGCGAAGTGGTGCGGCACGTGCCGCTGGCCAATGCCGCCGATGTCGACGCGGCGGTTGCCGCGGCCGCCGCGGCGCTTCCGGCCTGGCGCGCGTTCCCGCCGCTGCGCCGCGCGCGGATCCTGATGCGCTTTCGCGAACTGATGGAAGCGCACCGCAAGGAACTCGCGGCCGTCATCACGGAAGAACACGGCAAGACGCTGGCCGACGCCGAGGGCGAGGTCACGCGCGGCATCGAAGTGATCGAGTTCGCCACGGGCATCCCGCACCTGCTCAAGGGCGAGTTCAGCGAAAACGTCGGCACGGAGGTCGACAGCTTTTCGCTGCGCCAGCCGGTCGGCGTGTGCGCCGGCATCACGCCGTTCAATTTTCCCGCGATGGTCCCGCTGTGGATGTTTCCGGTCGCGATCGGCTGCGGCAACACGTTCGTGCTGAAGCCGTCCGAGCGCGATCCTTCGCTGTCGATCCGCATGGCGGAGCTGCTCAAGGAAGCCGGCCTGCCGGACGGCGTGTTCAACGTCGTCCATGGCGACAAGGAAGCGGTCGACGCGCTGCTCGCGCATCCGGACGTGAAGGCGGTCTCGTTCGTCGGCTCCACGCCGATCGCGAAATACATCTACGAGACCGGCGCGCGCAACGGCAAACGCGTGCAGGCGCTGGGCGGCGCCAAGAATCACGCGGTGGTCATGCCCGACGCCGACCTCGATTTCGCGACGGAAGCGATCATCGGCGCAGGCTACGGTTCCGCCGGCGAGCGCTGCATGGCGATCTCGGCCGTCGTCGCCGTGGGCGATGCGGCCGACCCGCTGGTCGAGCGGCTGGCGGCGCGCGCCCGCCGCGTCAGCGTGGGCCCGGGCAACGCGCCGGGCATCGAAATGGGGCCGGTCATCACCGGCGCCGCGCAAGCGCGCATCACGGGCTGCATCGACGGCGGCGTCGCGGACGGCGCCACGCTGGTCGTGGACGGCCGCGCGGTGCGCGTCGCCGGCCATGCCGGCGGGTTCTTCGTGGGGCCCACGCTGTTCGATCGCGTGACGCCCGCCATGGCGATCTATCGCGAAGAGATCTTCGGACCCGTGCTGGGCGTCATCCGCGTCGAGTCGTTGACCGAGGCCATCGCGCTGATCAACGCCAACCCCTACGCCAACGGCACGGCGATCTTCACGCGCTCGGGCCACGCCGCCCGCCGCTTCCAGCAGGACGTCGAGGTCGGCATGGTGGGCGTCAACGTGCCGATCCCCGTGCCGATGGCCTTCTTTTCGTTCGGCGGCTGGCGCGGGTCGCTCTTCGGCGATCTCAACGTGCACGGCATGGACGGCGTGCGCTTCTACACGCGGCTGAAGACGCTCACGTCGCGCTGGCCCGACGACGGCAGCGCCGCGCCCGGATTCCACATGCCGATGCTGGGCTGACGCCGCGGCGCGAAAGGCCTACTGGTCGAAGCGCTGTCCCGCGCGCCGCAGCTTGCGCTTGGCGTTGGGCAGGATTCCCCGTGCCACGAAAATCTGCCGAATCGCCTCGGCATGGTTGGATTGGTAGAGCTGCCTGTCGGCCGTGAGCAGCGCATTGGCGGCGTCCTCGAACCGCGCGCGCCGGTTGAGCAGGAAGTGATGCGCGATCACCAGCCGGTCGGCGACATGCCGACCCACCGCAGTGCGTAACTGCCACAGCGACGCCGACCATAGCTCGCCGTTGTCGTGCTCGTCCGCGGTCAGGTCCTTCGGATACTTCTTGTTGCTGTCGAGCCGCCTCAGCGCGGGCGGGTTTTCGGCGCTGTAGAACGTGGCGTCCCAGTTGCCCACGGTCGGACGCATCGCGGCGGGCTTCACCTCCGCGAAAAAGCTTGCCGCGAAGTAGTCGCCGAAGCCCTCGCCCATCGCCATCGCCTCCTCGACCTCGCCCCAGCCCGGCACCTGCGCGTCCTGGATCGCGTGGCCGTATTCGTGCAGGATGATCTCGGCGTCCTCGGCATCGTCGACGCCGCCGGTGCCGAACGACAGCGTCGTCGTTCCCGGGCTGTAGAACGAGTTGTCGTCTCGTCCTCCCGCGACGTTCACGCCGATCGGATGGTCCAGCACGCCGTTGAAACCGAGCAGTTGCAGGTATCGCTGCGCGCGATCGATGTGGAAATACACCATCACTTCCTTGAAGCCGCGCTTGCCGCGCCGGTAGAGGAACTTGCGCGCGGTGGAGCGGACGCGGTTGCTGGTGAGCGCCGTGGTCACGTACGGACCGTCGAGCAGCGCGCCGGGCGCCACGTCCGGCAAATCGACTTCGGAATAGGCTTTGGCGGGAATCGTCGAGCGGTCGGTCAATGTCGTGTCGTTGAGCACGGCGACGGGATTGGGATCGAAAACGCGCCCGCGCGCGGCCTTGTGCTTGAGCATGTTGCAGCGGGTGAGGACCTCGCCGGAATACGCGTCGAGGTAGAGCTTCCATTCGGCGAGCGGCTTCGACGTGCGGATGACGATCTTCCACGCGAGCCGCGGCTTGCTCTGCACCGTTCCATACATCAGTTCGGCATGCAGCACCGAGCGCCTGCCGCCGGAAGCGATGGGCGCCACCTCGAACGCCTTGGCCAGCGCCAGCGCCAGCGTCAGCGGCCGCGCGCCGGAGGCCGTGCGCGCTCGCGCCTCGCGGTCGCCTTCCTTGAGCAGGCGTTCGGGAATCAGGTCGTTCTGGACGTTGAACACGCGGCCGTCGGGATCGATGTCGACGCGCAGCCATGCGCCGGATATCGGCTTGCCCGCATGCCGCTGCTGAAAGAGCACGTGGCATCCGAACATCGTCTTCTTGACCTTGTCGAACCGGACCTGCGAAAGGTCGGGCGAAAGACCCAAGCCGCGGCGCAACCTGCTTCAGGAACGCCTCGGCGATGCGCCTTGGCGCGGCGCGGCTGGGCTTGGTCTCCAGATCGTACAGGCGCCGCGGCACATCTCGCGCCGAGCTGATTTCGGCCATTCCGCGAACGCCCTTGATTCCCGACAGCTTCCGTGTCGCACGGACATCGATTGGCATGGGGCCTCCTGCGTGGGCATCACCTCACTGCGCCAACCAAAGTCTAGCGCGGATAGATGGCGCCGAGAATACGCTTCCCCCGGGCGCCGGTCACGGCGGGCAGGTTGGCGGGCCGGCCGGCGAGCGCTTCGCGCGCCAGCCAGGCGAACGCGAGCGCCTCGACATGCTCGACCGCGACGCCGCGCTCGCCGGTCGTCGCGACGGTGCGCGGATCGAGTTCCTTCGCGAGCATGCGCAGCAGCGTGGCGTTGTTCGCGCCGCCGCCGCAGACCAGCAGCTCGGTCGCGCCCGAAGCATGGGCGCGCACCGCGTCGGCAATCGTTCGCGCCGTGAGCGCGGCCAGCGTGGCCTGCGCATCTTCATGCCGGCCGCTCCACTGCGTCCTGGCCAGCATCGCGTCGAGCCATCCTGCGTTGAACAGGTCGCGGCCCGTGCTCTTGGGGGGCGGTGCGGCGAAATAGGGTTCCGCGAGCAACGCCGTCAGCAACGACGAATCAACCCGCCCCTGTGCCGCCCATGCGCCGTTGACGTCGAAAGGCATCCCGCGATGGCGCGCGGACCAGCAATCCATCAGCACGTTTCCCGGGCCGGTGTCGAAGCCGCCGACAGTTCCGCGCGGCGGCAGGTCGGTGACATTGGCGATGCCGCCGATGTTGACGACGACGCGATGAATCTCCGGATCCTGGAACAATGCCGCGTGAAACGCCGGCACCAGCGGCGCACCCTGTCCGCCGGCCGCCACGTCGCGGCTCCGGAAGTCCGCCACGACCGTGACGTAGGCGCGCTCCGCGACGCGTGCGGGATTGTTGATCTGCAGCGTCCAGCCCTGCTCCGGCCGGTGCCGCACCGTCTGGCCGTGGACGCCGGCCGCCACCAGGTCGTGAGGCGCCACGCCGCACGCATCGCAGGCGTCGGCGATCGCCTTCGCGTAGAGATCGGCCAGCGCGTTGGCCGCGCGCGCCGCCCGCGCGATTTCGTCGTTGCCGGCCGACTGCAGCGCCAGCAATTCGTCGCGCAGCGCCGATGGAAAGGTGATATGCGTCGCGCCCAGCGTGGCAAAGGCGTTGCCGGGAGACACGGCGAATTCCGCGATCACGGCGTCGACGCCGTCCAGGCTGGTGCCGGACATCACGCCGGCATAAAGCTCGCGGCGGACAGCCATGCCCTATCCCGCAGCGGCGGCACTGGCGCCGTGCGCTAAAATCGGGGGTTTGCGTGCGGCCACGAGTGAAAGCGCCTTCAGGGTGGATGCCACTTGGCATCAGGTGCCGCGATTCTAACAAACGGCCGGACTGCACTCGGACTCCGGCGCACCGGTACCGCAATGCCCATCGACATCGAACACCAGCTCGAGATATTCAAACGCGGCGCGGACGAACTCCTGGTCGAAGCCGAAGTCGCCGCCAAGCTGAAGCGCTCCCGGTCGACCCGCGAGCCGCTGCGGATCAAGCTCGGGCTCGACCCGACCGCGCCGGACATCCACATCGGCCACACCGTCGTGCTGAACAAGATGCGGCAGATGCAGGACCTGGGGCATCAGGTGATCTTCCTGATCGGGGATTTCACGTCGATGATCGGCGATCCCTCCGGCCGCAATGCGACGCGGCCCGCCGTTGACGCACGAACAGATCGTCGCGAACGCGCAGACCTACCACGCGCAGGCCTCGAAGGTGCTCGATCCTTCGAAAACCGAGATCCGCTACAACTCCGAGTGGAGCGAACCGCTGGGCGCCGCGGGGATGATCAAGCTCGCCGCCCGCTACACCGTGGCGCGCATGCTCGAGCGCGACGACTTCTCCAAGCGCTTCCGCGGCAACCAGCCCATCGCCGTGCACGAATTCCTGTATCCGCTGATGCAAGGCTACGACTCCGTCGCGCTCAAGTCCGACATCGAGCTGGGCGGCACCGACCAGAAATTCAACCTGCTGGTCGGGCGCGAACTGCAGAAGAGCTACGGGCAGGAACCGCAATGCATCCTGACGATGCCGCTGCTCATCGGCCTGGACGGCGTCGAGAAGATGTCCAAGTCGAAGGGCAACTATGTCGGCATCACCGACGCGCCCGCGGAGATGTTCGGCAAGCTGATGTCGATCTCCGACGACCTCATGTGGCGGTACTTCGAATTGCTGTCGTTCCGCCCGATGACGGAGATCGAGGCACTGCGCCGCGCCTGCGCCGAAGGCCGCAATCCGCGCGACGCCAAAGTGATGCTGGCGAAGGAGATCGTCGCGCGGTTCCATTCGCCCGCGGACGCCGATGCGGCGCTGGCCGCGTTCGAATCGCGGTTCAAGGACGGCGCCGTGCCGGACGAGATGCCCGAGGTCACGCTGGCGACCGCGGGCGCCGGCATGGCGATCGCGCAACTGGCGAAACAGGCGGGCATCGTCGAGTCGACGTCCGAGGCGCTGCGTCTCATCGCGCAGCGCGGCCTGAAGGTCGACGGCGACGTGGTCGGCGACAAGGGTCTGGTCATCCAGGCCGGGACCGTCGTGGTCGTGCAGGCCGGCAAGCGGAAATTCGCGCGGGTCACCGTCACCTGAAGACGAGGTGCGATGATGATACGGAAAGCAGCGAGTGTATTGGTGGGCCTGGTCGCGTGGTTCTGCGTCGCGACCGCGATCAATTTCGCGCTGCGCGTCTTCTTGGCCGGACTATGCCGCCGCGGAGAAGTCCATGAACTTCACGCTCGGCATGCAGGTCGCCCGCCTGCTCCTGGGAGCGTTTGCGTCGGTATGCGCTGGACTACGCCGCCGCCGCTATCGCAAAAGGATCGGCAACGCCAGTCAGGGCGCTGGCGGTGCTACTGCTGCTGCTGTTCATCCCGGTCCATTACGCGCTGTGGGACAAGTTTCCGATCTGGTACCACGTAGTATTTCTGGCGTCGCTCATTCCCGTCACGCTCCTCGGCGCGGCGTGGAAGGGGAAGCCGGACGCCACCGGCGCGGGCTAGGACATGCCTGGATTGCCCTGCATGCCTTCGATGACGGGAAGATTGAGCGTTCGCGGCGCGATCGTCTTCTTGCCGCGCAGATAGCGCGCGCAGACGTCCCAGATCGCCTCGCCGCCGGCGGCCCTCGCCTCCTCCGAGACCGGCGCCCAGCCGGCGACCTTGTACTTCTTCTGCGCGTCGATCGGCTTGCCCGCGAGCTCCATCCGCGAGATGCGCGCGCCCATCGCCGCTTTCGGGTCGATCGTGTACTTGAGGCCGCCCACGCGCACCATGTCGCCGCCCTGCTGATAATAGGGGTCCGGATTGAACAGGTTGTCGGCGACGTCCTCCAGAATGGTCTTGATCGTCTCGCCGGAGAATTCGTTGACCGTCACGTAGGGATAGGTGACGGCCGTCTGGTCCATCAGGTGCTCCATCCGGATCGCCTGGCCGGGCAGCAGCGTCGTGCCCCAGCGGAACCCCGGGGAGAAGGCGATCTCCGCGTTCTTCTCGGCGAGCAGCGCTTCCAGGATCAACTGGTCGGACGTGCCGTTGAAGTTGCCGCGACGGTACAGGAGCCCCTCCGTCGTCGCGAGCTTTTCGTCGAGCTTCGCCAGGTACGGCGCGCGGACGTCGCGGATCAGCGCGTCCATCGCCTTGTCCGGCGGCAGCAGCGCGCTGAACACCGGCAACAGCCGATACCGGAAATCGGCGACCTTGCCGGACTTGACGTCGAAATCGAGGACGGCCAGGAACTTGCCGTTGCTGCCGGCGTTGGTGACGAGGGTCTTGCCGCCGCGATTGGCGACGAGCGTGGGCTGCGGCACGCCGTCGTGCGTGTGCCCGCCCAGGATCGCATCGATGCCGCTCACGCGCGACGCGAGCTTCAGGTCCACGTCCATCCCGTTGTGCGACAGCAGGACAACGACCTGCGCGCCCTTCGCGCGCGCCTCGTCGACGACCTGCTGCATCTCCTCTTCGCGGATGCCGAACGTCCATTCCGGAACGAAATAGCGCGGGTTGGCGATCGGCGTGTACGGAAACGCCTGGCCGATGATCGCGACCGGCACGCCGTTGATCTGGCGCATCACGTAGGACTTGAACACCGGGTCGCCGAAATCGGCGGTCTTCACGTTCTGCGCGACGAAGTCGATCTTCCCCGCGAAATCCTTTTCCACGATTTCCTTGACGCGATCGGCGCCGTACGTGAACTCCCAGTGGCCCGTCGCGACATCGACTCCCAGCAGTTTCTGCGCGTCGACCATGTCCTGGCCCTTGGTCCACAGCGACGTCGCCGAACCCTGCCACGTGTCGCCGCCGTCGAGCAGCAACGCGCCCGGGCGCGTGGCCTTCAGCATCTTCACCAGCGTGGCGAGATGCGCGAATCCGCCCACTTGGCCGAATGCGCGGGCGGCGTTGGTGAAATCGAGATAGGTGAATGCATGCGCGTCGCGCGTGCCCGGCGCGATTCCGAAGTATTTCAGCAGGTGTTCGCCGACCAGGTGCGGCGGCTTGCCGGCGGCGGCGCCCACGCCGAGGTTCATGCTGGGCTCGCGGAAATAGATCGGCAGCAACTGCGCGTGGCAGTCGGTGAAGTGCAGCAGGCCCACGTTGCCGAACGGCGCGACGTCGTACATCGCCGCCGCGCCACGACCCTGCGCCAGCGCATCGCGCGACGCCAGCGGAAATCCGGCGGCGGCGGCCGCGGCAAGCACGTTCAGGAATTCACGGCGGTTCATGGGCGCGCGGCGGATCCGGAATCAGGATTGCGCAAAGCGCGCCAACTCGCGCACGTCTTCGGGGAACATCTCCCTCGCCTCCTTGAACACGATGCGGCCGTCGCGATCGACGACGTAGAGTTCCGGCACCACGCGAGTTCCGAACGTCTTCCGGCTCCAGGCCGTCGCCATCGCCGCGGGAAACGTGTAGTGGTGCTTGGCCACGTAGGCGCGCGCCTTGGCGGGGTCGCGGTCGATGGAAAAGGTCAGGAAATCGAGACCGCGCCCTCGCTGCGCGTCGTAGAGCTGCTGCAGCAGCGGATTCTGCTGCGCGCAGAACGGACACCACGACGCCCAGATCTCGACGATGACGACGCGATCGGCCAGCGCCGACGCGGGGAGCGTGCTGCCATCGAGCAGCGTGACGTCGCTCCACTGCACGCGATGGCCGATGTCGGCCGCAATGGCGGGACCGAGCATCGCGCCGCCCATCGCGGCGGCAAGCACCCGCAGGGATTGGCGGCGGTTCATGCGTCCGGCGACGGCGCCCTCCTTGCCACGGACATCGTCGTCACTTGTTGACGGGGGAGTCGGGGTCCGTCAACAGCGCGACCAGATCCTTCACCTGTTGCTCGGAGAGGATCTGGCTGTGCCCGAAGCGCGGCATGTTGGAGCACGCGGAATAGGCGTCGGCGTTCCAGATCTTGCCGTACGCGTACTTGCGCGTCTCGTCGTTGAATCCGCGCAGCTTGGCGAAACCGTACAGCGAAGGGCCGATGGTCCCGAACGAGACTTCCTGCGGCGTAAGCTGGTGGCATGCATAGCAGTTGCCGCCCACCGGGCCCTTGGGATCGTCGGAGAACTGCTTGCCGCGGCCTTCCTGCGCGATGCGTTCGCCGTTCTTCCAGTCGCCCGTCCATTTGCCGTCGGCGGGCCACTTGATCGACGCCATGTTCAGCTTCTCGATCATCTCCGCGACGTCCTTGGGCAGCGGCTTGTTCGCATACTGCGTGCACAGGCGCTGCGTCTCGTCCTGGTCCAAACGGTCCATCCCCGCCTGGCCGTTGGCCTTGAACGAGCCTTTGAGCACCGCCGCCGCCTGCCGCGTGACTTCCACGTCGCTCGGCGCCGTCGCGCAGCCAACCACCGCGGATGCCAACGCGGCCGCGCACCCCCACATCCAAAGCTGCTTGCGCATCGCGTTCCCCTGTCAGCGTTTGATGGCGGGCGCGTCGAACGCGGCGCCGTTGGCATTGCGGGCGAGATACATCGTCAGCGCGATCGACGCGTCCGACGTGAATACGAGTTCCGGGAAGCGCTGCTGCCGGAAGCAGTCGTAGAGCCGCCACTGGAACGAGCGCAACTCGCCCTGCGACACGCGATAGGCGGGCCACGTCGTATAGGCTTTCTGCGCTCCCGCAACCGTCATCAGGTTGGGCAGGTCCTGCAGCCGGATGCGCTTGTTGTCCTCGGCATGACAGGTCGCGCAGGAGAAGTCGTGCGAGCCGCCGCGAAAGACGAACATCTTCTCGCCCAGCGCGAAGGCTTCCTTCTCCTTGGGGTGGCCCAGCGCGACGTTCATCTTCATGCCGCGCGACTGCGACGTGACGTACGCGACCAGCGCCTCGATGTCCGATTTCTTGCCGGGCCCCCCGAAGGGGTCCTTCATCGCGTCGGCGGCCGTGTAGCCCTGCTGCGTCACCATGCAGTGGACGAGCCGCGTTTCCAGGTCCATCACGCGGTCGGCGTCGGCGAAATACTTCGGCAGCTGCGCGTACGCGCCCTTGACGACGCCGGGCCCCAGCCCCAGGTCGCACGTCGCGAAGGAGACCTTCTTCGGGCCTCGCGGCGTCTTCCACAGGTCTTCGCCACGCGCTTCCCAGAGTTCCGCGGGATTGCCGTCCTGGAGCGCCGCGCGGTATTTCGCGATTTCGTCGACGGCGGACGATTGCGCGAATACGGCGGTCGCGGCGGCGCCGCCGATCGCCATGGCAATCGCGGCGGCAACCCGCGCCCGTCGGGTCAAGACTGTCATCGCTTCCTCCTCGAAACACTGCTCCCGGCGAAATCCGGCCGGCCCGGTCGATTCCGATGTCGTCGCCGCGCGGCCCGCAATTGGCGCCGCATCGCGCGAACGCGAATCCTTCTAGGAAATGGTGGCCTCGTCGGTGCGCTTGTCGCCGCGGTTGTCGGTCCACGTGACCTGGACCTTTTCGCCCTTGGCGCCGCCCTTGAACTTGAACGACAGGAACGGGTTCTTGGCCACCGCCGGCCCCCATTGCGCGGAGAGAACGGTCTTGCCGTTGTAGGTCGCCGTCACGCTTTGAATGAACCATGCCGGGATGGCCTTGCCCTGCGCATCCTTGCGCTGCCCGGTTTCCATCTCGTGGTTCATCAGCACCTTCACCTCCGTCGAGTCGCCGACGACGTTGGCGCGAATTCTCATTGGATCTGCCATGATTTTCCCTGTGTTCGACGTCGCGTAAGGCAGCGTCAGCCGCCGCAACCGCCGAGCGTGACTTTGACTTCCTTCGACGCGATGTAGTACTTGCCGTCCGCCTTGACCAGCGCGTAGATGTTGGAGCTCTGCCCCATCTTCACGCGCGTCGTGATCGACGGTTCCGTGCCGGGCGGAATGTCGAAAACCGCGGTCAGCACATTGGGGTTCTTCTCGATCAGGATCGCGATCGACTGCGTATTCGGTATCGCGCTGGTGATGCCGACCGGCACGACCGCGCCGTTTTCCGCGATGTCCGGCGTCTGCGTGAACGTAATGGCCTTGCTCTGCACCGGCGTGCCGCTGCCCAGCGACTTGAACGTGTCGTCCATCGACTTCGTGTCGAACGCCGCGGCGTTCCATGCGTCCGCCGCCAATGCGTCGCGCGGCTGCAGCCAGCCAGCGGCGGCGAGCATGGTCAGCAGCGTCATGCCGCCCCCGGTCTGCAAAAGGTTCCTGCGTTTTGTGTTCATGCCCGGTCTCCGGCCATCATGATTGAAGGGTCCATTCTAGACTGTTTGACGCGTGCTCATTGGGCGGTGCTGATCGCCGGCGCGGCGTCAATTGGCGCCGGCGAGAATCCATTGCACAAGCGCGCGGACATCCGCATCCTGCAGGTGGCCCTGCGCCGGCATCGGCACGGAACCCCAGTTGCCCGAGCCGCCGGCCTTGACCTTCGCGACCAGCCCGTTCTCCGCCGCGCCGTCCCCGGAATAGCGCCGTGCTATGTCCCGGAAGGCCGGTCCGACGACCCCATCCGAGACGCCGTGGCACGCGGTGCACGCGAAGGCGCGCGCCGTCTCAAGCCCCGACTTGCGCGGCACGGTTGTCGGCGCCGCGGCAAACATGCGCGATTGCTCGCCGGCGTCGCCGTGCTGGTCGCGCGCATGAGTCGGGCATCTCCGAGGTCAGCCGAACCTGCGCCGCGCAGTCTTTCATGCACGCGACGTTGCGGGTGTCGGGTTTCCCGTCGCGGGTCATGAATCCGTGCGCGGTGGTCAGACCATCGCGGTTGGGCATCTTCACGCGCGGCAGCGAATCGCGGTCGAGCACCGCGTCGTCCGGCAGGATGTCGTTCAGGTTGAGCACGTAGGCGGTGAGCGCGTAGACCTCGTCCGGCGTGAGCGTCTTGGGTGCCTCGAATGGCATGGCGCGATTGATGTAGTCCCACAGCGTGGTGGCATAGTTGAGCTTGCTGCCGGTCGTGCGCACCGGCTGGTCCGATCCGAGGGACCCCACGCCGCCGGCGATCTGCAGGTAGCTGTTCGACTCGCCGAAGGTGCCGTGGCAGCTGGCGCACTTGGCGTCATAGATCCGCTGGCCCGCGGCGACGGAACCGCGGCCCGCGGGCAGGCCCGTGCCGTCCGGCCGCACGTCGATGTCCCAGCCGGCGATTTCCTCAGCCGTCGCCGGCTGGCCGAAGCCGTACTTCGGCGCCGCGGTTGCGCTGGCGATCGACGCGCTGAGGATCAGCACGGCCAGTCCCAGGCGCACGAGGTCACCCCACCTGGACATTGCTGACCGCTCCGGTCGGATCGACGCGCCAGGTCTGGATCGCGTTGTTGTGATAGATCGAGCGCGTGCCGCGCACGTGACGCAGTTGGCCGAGCGTCGGCTGCACGAAGCCGGTGTCGTCGATGACGCGCGATTGCAGCAGCGCGGGCTCGCCGTTCCACGTCCAGTCGATGCGAAAACGCGTGAGCGCCTTGTCGAGCACGGGCTGCCTGCAGGCGCGCGGTGCGCCAATTGCGGCCGCCGTCGCTGGACACGTCGACGCGCGCGACCTTGCCGCGGCCGGACCAGGCGAGGCCGGTGATCTGGTGGTACCCGCGGTCGACCAGCACCTGGCCGCCGGAAGGCGACGTGATCACGCTCTTCGCCTCCTGGATCCACGAATACTGGCGATGCACGCCGCCCGGCATCATGTCGATGTAGTGCAGCGACTCCTCGCGCGTGTTCCACGGCTGGTCGCCCACCTCCAGCCGGCGCAGCCACTTGACGCTCGACACGCCCTGCACGCCCGGCACGAGCAGCCGGAGCGGAAAGCCCTGCTCCGGACGCAGCATCTCGCCGTTCTGGCCGTAGCAAACCAATACGTCGTCGAGCGCCATGGCCAGCGGGATCGTGCGCGAAAGCGCGGCGCCGTCGGCGCCCTCGGCCAGCACATAGCGTGCTTGCTTCGCATCGATTCCCGCCTCATCCAACAGCGTCGACAGCGGCACGCCCGTCCATTCGCTGCACGACAGCATGCCGTGCGAGTACTGCACCGTCGGCACGGCGACGTTGCCCCACTCCATGCCGGTGTTCGCGCCGCATTCGATGAAATGGATGCGCGACACGGACGGGAACCGCATCAGGTCGTCCAGCGTGTAGATGCGCGGATTGCGCACGAGGCCGTGGATCATCAGGCGGTGCAGGCCCGGGTCGATGTCCGGGACGCCGGCGTGATGCCGCTCGAAATGCAGGCCCGACGGCGTGATGATGCCGAAGAGATTCTGCAGCGGCGTGAATGCGACCGACGAAAATGGCGTGCGCGTGAGGCCCGGACTCTCGCGGCGCTTGACGTTGGCAACGTAGCGCGACGGAACGCCGTACGGCGATGCCAGGATCGGCGCGCCGAGGGACTTGCTCCAGTCGGGCACGTTGGGCGGAAGGCTGCTCGTCGCGTCGGCGGCGGCGGCATTGCGCGCCGCGGCGAACGCCACGCTCCCGGTGACTGCAGCCGATGCGGCGACGCCACGCAGGAATTGGCGCCGTCCCGCATTGGGTGGCGACGTCAGATGATGCTCGGGCGCCGCAAGAACGCGGCCGGGCACGGTTCCAGACCCTGGCAAGGTACTCCTCCTCGGCCGCCGCCATCGCCGCGCCATCGATCGCTTGCCCAGGCAACGGCCCATGGGTTGCGCCAATCGTCGTCGGTCAACGGCTCGCGGCAAACTCCAGCAGGTCTCTCTTCAGCGGCGCGCGCGCGTCGATGCGGCCGGCGATCTGCACGCAGACGTTGCGGCACATTTCGACGAATTCCGGATCGACGACGCGGTAGTAAGCGATGTTGCCAACCCGCCGCCGGCTCACGACGCCGGCGTCGCGCAGCAGGCCCAAGTGGCGCGAAACATTCGTCTGCGTCGCTCCGGTCTCGGCGACGATCATCGTGACCGAACGCTCCTCGCGGCAGATGGCATGCAGGATCTTGAGGCGCGTGGGTTCCGCCAGCAGACCGAAATGGCGCGCGACGGCGGCGAACACCTCATCGAGCTCGTCCGGCGCGCCCAGCGAATTCGCGCCGGGACGCTTTGCCTTGGTTCGCGGCATCTTCATGCGTATATGAGCATATACGCATATACGAAGCAGCGTCAAGCGCCCGTACCGCTCCGTCCGGCCATGGCGACGGCCGGGTGCGCGCGTACTTTCGAAGGATGCGCGGGCGCTTGGGCGGCCGGCGCGAACCGGAACCCTAGTGGATGACGGCGCTGGACAGGAACCGCACGAGCGACCCGCTCTTCAGGCGAAACACGCCCTCGCCCAGCAGCACGGCGTCGTCGATTTCTTCGCGCGTGAGATCGACCTCGGTGTCGCCGTGCCTCGCTTCGAGCACGACATCATCGGCCGCGGTGAACTCGTCGGGCACGCGCAGGTAGCCCGTCTGGAACATGACGCCGTCGATGACGACGAAGTCGGCGTCGTTCATCATGTCGGTCAGTTTCATGACATCCTGGCCCTTCCCATGGCAATGGGGCCGGCGCAACCGCCGCCGCCACCCCTTGCTGCCCATATGGAGGGTGTCCCCGCCCGGTTCAAGCCTTGGGACTGGTCTGGGCCGTCCCAGCGAACCACGCAGGGCTCAGGCCACCAGCCGGCGCACGAAATTGGGGAACGCCAGCGCCGCGCGGTGCATGTCGCCGTTGTAGTACTGCAGGTCCTTGATGTCTCGTTGGGCGATCCGACGATCGACATTGAGGATCGACATGCCCTTGGGGTCGAGGCTCGACGAGCAGCACGCCATCATCCACATGCCGCCGTAGAGCGGCACCGACGTGAGGTAGGGCGTGACGATGGCGAACGCGCCGCGCAGGCTGGCGAGCGTGGCGCGAACGCGATCGGGATGGGCGATCGGACTGGCGACATGCAGCGACATGGCGCCGGTGGGGGTGAGCCGGGCCGCGCAGGCGCGGTAGAACTCCGGCGTGTAGAGCGCCGCCGATGGGCCGCCTGCGTCGGTCAGATCGAGCACGATGAGGTCGTACTGTTCGGTGGACGTGCGCACGAATTGAAAGCCATCGCCGATCTTCAGCGTGAGCCTGGGATCGTCGAATGCGCCGCGGTGGACGCTCTGCAGGTACTTGCGCGAGATGTCGACGACGGCCAGGTCGATTTCGCACAGCGTGACGGTCTTGATCGACGGGTGCTTCAGCAGTTCTTCGGCGGACCCGCCGTCGCCGCCGCCGACGATCAGCGCGCTTGCCGGCTGCGGATGCGTGATCGCCGGCAGGTGGACGAGGTTTTCATGATAGAAGAACTCGTCCTTCTCGGACGTCATGAAATGGCCGTCGAGGCGGAACAATTTGCCGAACTGCGCGGTCTCGTGAACCTCGATCGCCTGGTGCGGCGACCTGAATTTCTCGAACTGGCGCGACGACTTGAGAAAGTACGCCCAATCGTCGGTGAGGTATTCCGTCATCAGGCCGGGCGCGACGTCCCGGGCCGGCGGAGGAGACCCGTTGTCGTCTCGCTCAGGCATCCTTCCCCCCGCGGTGGATCGCCTGAAACCGCGTGCGCCGCGGCCGCAGCGCGGTTTCCAGCGCGCGAAACACCTGCTCGGCCTTCGCGGTGTTGTCGGTCTGCAGGTTGCACACGTACACGTCCACCGTGACGAACCCGGCCTCGGGCCACGTGTGAATCGCGATGTGTGATTCGGCCAGCAGCACGGTGCCGGTGACGCCCTGTGGCTCGAACTGGTAGAAGCTGTCGCCGACGACGGTCAATCCCGAGTTCCGCGCCGCGTCGATGCACAGCGTTCGCAATGCAGCTGCCTGCGTGAATTCCGGAGTATCGGCCGGGCAGTCGTACCATTCGCCTAACAGATGGATTCCGTCCATTAGTCGTTCCTTCGATATCGGTTGCCTGCCTCGCGCGGCCAGAGGGCCCGTCAGTGCTGCGGCCTGCAGTGCTGTGGCCTTTTCCTGCTGCACGCGAAGCCCCGGCGGTTGCGTTACCTTGCGTGCCGCACCTTGCCGTTTGCGAATCGGCGTATTTTTTCGCCGAACCAAACGTATGATTATTGCACAAATGTCATGCTAAAGCGATAATTTCGGGTTGTATCGAACCAGCGATGGCTTCACTTCATGAGCGCGCGGCGCCCTGTATTTCCCCCAATTTCGAAAGAAGAGAAATGACGGTCCCCGCCGCCGCTGCACGCGTCTCCGACAAGCAGCTTGCCAATGCAATCCGCGCATTGGCGATGGACGCGGTGGAAGCCGCAAAATCCGGCCATCCCGGCATGCCGATGGGCATGGCGGAAATCGCCGTCGCGCTGTGGAACCGCCATCTGCGCCACAATCCGGCGAATCCGCGCTGGCCCAATCGCGATCGCTTCATGCTGTCCAACGGGCACGGTTCGATGCTGCAATACGCGCTGCTGCATCTCACGGGCTACGATCTTCCGATCGCCGAACTGCGCAATTTTCGCCAGCTCCATTCGAAGACGCCCGGCCATCCGGAGGTCGGCGTCACGCCCGGCGTGGAAACCACCACCGGCCCGCTCGGACAGGGATTGGCCAACGCGGTCGGCATGGCGCTCGCCGAAAAATTGCTCGCCGCGCAATTCAACCGGCCCGGCCACGCGATCGTCGATCACCACACCTATGTCTTTCTGGGCGATGGCTGCCTGATGGAAGGCATTTCGCATGAAGCCAGTTCGCTCGCCGGCACGTGGCGCCTGGGCAAGCTGATCGCGTTCTACGACGACAACGGCATTTCGATCGACGGCCACGTCGAAGGCTGGTTCACCGACGACACGCCGCGGCGGTTCGAAGCCTATGGCTGGCACGTGATCGCCAAGGTCGACGGTCACGATGTGGCCGCCGTCGACGCCGCCATCGAGGCCGCGAAGGCGGTCGCCGACAAGCCGACACTGATCTGCTGCAAGACGGTCATCGGCAAGGGCGCGCCGACCAAGGCCGGAACGGAAGCGGCGCACGGCGCGGCGCTCGGAGAAAAGGAAATCGCGGCAACGCGCGCCGCGCTGGGCTGGACCCATCCTCCGTTCGAAATTCCTTCCGACATCTATTCGGCGTGGAGCGCGCGCGAGTGCGGCGCGCTGCTCGAACAGGACTGGAACGCAAGATTCGCGGCGTACCGCGCCGCGCATCCTGCCTTGGCCGCCGAATTCACGCGGCGGATGGCCGGGGAGTTGCCCGCGGACTTTGCCGCCGTCGCGGACGCCTTCGTCGCCGCGCAGGCCGCGAAAGGGGAAACCGTCGCCACGCGCAAAGCGTCGCAACAGGCCATCGAGGCGCTGGCGCCGCACCTTCCGGAGTTCATCGGCGGCTCGGCCGATCTCACGGGCTCGGTCTTCACCAACTGGTCGGGAACGGTGCCCATCACCGCCGCCCCGGACGCCGGACGCCTGGGCAACTACGTGAACTACGGCGTCCGTGAATTCGCGATGAGCGCCATCGCCAACGGCCTCGCCCTGCACGGGGGATTCATTCCCTACGTCGGCACGTTCCTCACGTTCTCCGACTACTCGCGCAATGCGCTGCGCATGGCCGCGCTGATGAAGCTGCGTTCGATATTCGTCTTCACGCACGATTCGATCGGGCTTGGCGAAGACGGGCCGACGCACCAATCGGTTGAGCACGCAGCCAGCCTGCGCCTGATTCCCGGCATGGATTTGTGGCGGCCCTGCGACACGGTGGAGTCCGCCGTGGCCTGGCGCCATGCAATCGAACGGCAGCACGGCCCGACCTGCCTGCTGTTCACGCGCCAGAACGTCCCGTTCATGCAACGCGGTCCAGCCGCGTTGGCCGGCCATCGAGCGCGGCGGGTACGTGCTCGCCGACTTCGGCGACGCCGCGGACAAGCGTGTCGTCGTGCTCGCCACCGGCTCGGAAATCGCACTGGCCATGGGCGCGCGCGACGCGCTCGCCAAGGAAGGCATCGCGGTGCGCGTCGTGTCGATGCCCTGCACCAGCCTCTTCGACCGGCAGGACGCCGCCTATCGCGCGTCGGTGCTCCCACGCGGCATCCCGCGCGTCGCGGTCGAAGCAGGCGTCACCGACGGCTGGCGAAAGTATGTCGGCGCAGTCGACGATCCCGAAGCGGGCGTCGTCGGCATCGACACGTTTGGCGAGTCCGCGCCGGCGGGCGCGCTGTTCAAGCACTTCGGCTTCACCGTCGAAAACGTCGCCGCCGCCATCCGGCGCGCGCTGTAACGCCGCATGAGCACGGCAATCATCCGACCCGCCACGCCGGCCGACGCCACCGCGATCGCGGAAGTGCGCGTCAACGCATGGCGCACCACCTACAAGGGAATGATCCCCGACGCCTACCTGGCCGCGATGAAGGTCGAGGACAGCGCGGCGCTGTGGGAGAAGATACTGACCGCCGCACCCAATGCGACCAGCGTGTTCGTCGCGGTGGAAGGCGGCATCGTCGTCGGATTCGCGTCCGGCAACATGCTGGCCGAGCCGAAGCACGGCCTCGATGCCGAATTGTCGGCGGTGTACCTGGTCAACGCCGCGCAGCGGGCCGGGATCGGCCAGCGCCTGGTCGCCACCGTCGCCGCGGCGCAACGCGCGCACGGCGCGACACGGACTCATCGTCTGGGTCATCGCGGGCAACAAGGCCGCGCGCGCATTCTACGAAAAGCTCGGCGCCGAGTTGCTGATCGAGCAGCCGTTCACATGGGACGGCATGGAACTCGTCGAAGCCGGCTACGGCTGGCGCAACCTCGATTCACTGGTGGCCGGGATCGACCTGCCGGCCATGCTGCACTGATTAGCCACGCTTACCAGCCACGATTCACTCCGGAGAGCACGATGACCATCAAAGTCGCCATCAACGGTTACGGCCGCATCGGCCGCAACATCCTGCGCGCGCATTACGAGGGCGGCAAGAAGCACGACATCGCCATCGTCGCCATCAACGACCTCGGCAGTCCCGAGACCAACGCGCACCTGACGCGCTACGACACGGCGCACGGCAAGTTCCCGGGCAAGGTCGAGGTCGACGGCGACGCGATGGTCGTCAATGGTGACCGTATCAAGGTGTTCGCGATGCGCGACCCCGCCGCGTTGCCGTGGGGCACGCTTGGCGTGGACGTCGTGCTCGAGTGCACGGGGCTGTTCACGACCAAGGAAAAGGCGGGCGCGCATCTGAAAGGCGGCGCCAAGAAAGTCATCATCAGCGCGCCCGGCGGCAAGGACGTCGATGCGACCATCGTGTACGGCGTGAATCACAGCGTGCTGAAGGCAACGGACACGGTCATTTCCAATGCATCGTGCACGACGAACTGCCTCGCCCCGCTGGTCAAGCCGCTGCACGACAAGATCGGCGTCGTCAGCGGACTGATGACGACGGTCCACTCCTATACCAACGACCAGGTGCTGACCGACGTCTATCACGAGGATCTGCGGCGCGCGCGTTCCGCGACGATGAGCATGATCCCGACCAAGACCGGGGCCGCGGCCGCGGTCGGCCTGGTGCTGCCCGGAGCTGAACGGCAAGCTCGATGGCTATGCGATACGCGTCCCGACCATCAACGTGTCGCTGGTCGACCTGTCGTTCATCGCCGCGCGCGACACGACGGTCGACGAAGTCAACGCGATCATGAAGACCGCCTCGGAATCCGCAGCGCTCAAGGGCATCCTCAACTACAACAAGGCGCCGCTGGTGTCGATCGACTTCAACCACGACCCGGCGTCGTCGACGTTCGATGCCACGCTGACCAAGGTGTCGGGCCGGCTGGTCAAGGTCTCGAGCTGGTACGACAACGAGTGGGGCTTTTCCAACCGCATGCTCGACACCACCGTCGCGTTGATGAACGCAAAATGACGGCCGGCGCACGTCATCATCCGCGCGATAACGCTGGGCGACGCTGCAGGATTTCGCGCGTGCCTGACGGTGCGTGATGGCCGAGCGCAAGTACCTCGCGTTCCTGGAGCCGTTCTCGTTCACCCACACCGCGACCTTCGTCGCTGAAAACATCGAGCAGTGGCAACCCGCAGTTGCGTTGCCGACGATGCCGGGCAGAATCGTCGGCTGGTGCGACGTGCGCCGCGAAAGCGTGCCGACCTACGCGCACGAAGGCATGCTGGGCATGGGGCTGCTTCCGGACTATCGCGGACGCGGCCTGGGGGAACGCCTGATCCGCGCGGCGCTCGACGCCGCGACCCGCGCCGGATTCGAACGGGTGTCGCTTTCGGTCTATGCCAGCAACACCCGCGCCATGGCCCTGTACCGAAAGGTGGGCTTCGTCCACGAGGGAACGCGGGTTCGCGGCCGCAAGGTCGACGGCGCGTACGACGACATCCACATGATGGCGTTCTTCACCGGCCACGGGAGCACGAGCGCATGAATCCCTTCACCGCACATCCCAATTCCGTCGGCGAGACGTATTGGCAGCACCTTCGCTTCGCCTTCCGCTTCGGCGCGAAAATGACGGCCGGAGGCCTGGCCGCGCTCGTGCATTCGCTGTTGCCGTTCTGCTTCGTGACAACCGCATCCCGCTGCAGCGACGAGCTGGTGGCCATGCGCGCCGCGTCGCGCGGCCGCACGGTGCGCGTCGTCGACGTGGAAACGATGCAGCCACTCGACTATCACATTTGAGTTACCACATCTGATCGCCATGACCTTCAAACGCCTCGCCGACGTCGACGTCCGCGGCAAACGCGTGTTCATCCGCGCGGACCTGAACGTGCCGCAGGACGATAGCTGGCGCGATCACGGACGACACGCGGATCCGCGCGTCGGTGCCCGCGATTCGCGACGCGCTCGCGCGCGGCGCCGCGGTGATGGTCACGTCACACCTGGGCCGCCCCGCGGAAGGACAGTGGTCGGCCGGAGACTCGCTCGCGCCGATCGCCGCTCGCCTCGGCCAATTGCTCGGCGTCGACGTGCCGTTGATTCGCGATTGGGTCGATGGCGGCGCGTGGCGGGACGCGCTCAAGCCGGGACAGGTCGTGCTGCTCGAGAATTGCCGGATGAACAAAGGTGAGAAGAAGGACGCCGACGAACTGGCGCAGCGGATGGCGAAGCTGTGCGACGTCTACGTCAACGACGCCTTCGGCACCGCGCACCGGGCGGAGGCGACGACGCATGGCCTCGCCAAGTTCGCCGCCGTCGCGTGCGCGGGGCCGCTGCTTGCGGCAGAGCTCGATGCACTGGGCCAGCGCGCTGGCGCATCCGAAGCGGCCGCTCGTGGCGATCGTGGCCGGATCCAAGGTGTCGACGAAGCTCACGATCCTGCGCGCGCTGGCCGCGAAGGTGGACAGCCTGATCGTCGGCGGCGGCATCGCCAACACATTCATCCTCGCGGCAGGCGGCCGAATCGGCAAGTCGCTCGCCGAACCGGATTTGGTCGGCGAAGCCAAAGCCATCCTCGACGAATTTCCCGGCAAAGTGCCGGTGCCCGTGGACGCCGTCGTCGCCAAGGAGTTCTCCGCGACCGCCAGAGCCGAGCTCAAGGCGATCGAGAACATTGCGCCCGATGATCTCATCCTGGACATCGGCCCCTCCACCGTCGCCGCGCTGAAGACGGTGATCGCGCAGGCGGGCACGATCGTCTGGAACGGTCCGGTCGGCGTGTTCGAATTCGCAGCGTTCGAAGCCGGCACCAAGGCGATCGGCGAGGCGATCGCCGCGTCGCCGGCGTTTTCGATCGCCGGCGGCGGGGACACGCTCGCGGCCATCTCCAAGTATGGCCTCGAGAAGAAGATCGGCTACATCTCGACCGGCGGCGGGGCCTTTCTCGAATTCCTCGAGGGCAAGACGCTGCCGGCCGTGGCGATGCTGGAGTCGCGGGCGAACGCCTGAGCCCCGGCCATCCGGCCGCTCATCCGAGATTCATTCGGACGACCAGCCAGCTGCTCACTTCGCCAGGAAAGCGCGTATCGCCTCGCCCTGCTTCGCGACGTTGAAGACACCGTCGAGGTGGCCGCCGTCGCCTTCGATGATCGCCACTTCCGCGACGCCGCCTTGCGCACGATACCGCTCCGCGGCGCGCTTCGACAGTTCCGGCGGAAAGACGAGATCGGACGATGCCGGCACGAACAGGATCTTCGCCTTGATCTTCTTCACGTCGTCGCCCAGGTTGTAGAGCTGGTTGGCCTTGACGGTATAGATCATCGAATTGGCGTCGACCGACTTGGCGCGCGCGATGCCCCCCTTGTTCAGCGTGTCCTCGATGGCGAAGCGATTGTCGAGCGCCGCCGCGGGATCCTTCGCCGCGTCCGCCCACTTGTAGCCGAACGTCTTTTCCGCCCAGTCGAACCCGCGTGTCGATATCGTCACGATTTTCAGCCCCTGCGCCAGCCCGTCGAGGGGTTCGTCGCGGCCGTAGTAGTCGCCGTTGTTCCACTTCGGGTCGAGCTTGATCGGCAGGACCCATTCGTCGACCAGCTCGATCACATACGGATGGATCGAGAACCCAGGTCCGATGACGTGCACGACGCGCTGCACGTAGTCGGGGTATTGCGCGGCCCACAGCATCGCCTGGATCGATCCGCCCGACGCGCCCGCGGCAGCCTGCAGCTTCGTGACGCCGAGCGAGTCGAGCAGTGCCTTGTGCACGCGCACGGAATCGACATACGTCACGACCGGGAAGGTCATCGCGTAGGGCTTGCCGGTCGCGGGATTGATCGATGCCGGACCGGTGGTCGTCGTGTTCGGATCCTTGGTATTCAGGTTGGCGAGCGCATCGGCGCTGACGACGAAATACTTGTCGGTGTCGAGCGGACGTCCGGACCCGATGATCGGGTCCCAGTACCCGAATGCGGCGTCGGTGTCCTTGTACTTTCCGGCGGCGTGCGAGTTGCCCGAGAAGAAATGCGGGACGAATATCGCGTTGTCGCCGGCCGCGTTGAGCTTGCCGTAAGTCTCGTAGCCGACCTTGACGTCCTTGAGCGTCGTGCCGCCGACCGTCGTATACGAGGGCAGCGTGAAGACCTTCTTTTCCACCGGCCCGTCGTAGGCCGCGGCGAATCCGCCAAACGCCATCGCCATCGCGGCAACCGCCGCCAGCGCATATCCGTTGCTTCGCATGTTCTCGCTCCCGGGTTTCGGCCATCGACCGGTAATGAGCCGGTCGTTCATCGCAGGGACGTATTCTAACGGCACATTGTTCCGGCACAATTTCCGACAGGCGTCGAATCCGCGTAACATTGCGCGCGAGCAGCCCAACCAGAGAGGTTCACCGTGCAACGCAACACCAAGATCGTCGCCACGCTCGGGCCGGCCTGCAGCGACCCGGCGGTACTGCTGCGAATGCTGGCGGCGGGCGTGGACGTGGTCCGCCTCAATTTTTCGCACGGGCGCGCGTCCGATCACGTCGAGAACGCGCGTCGCGTCCGCGAATGCGCGAAAAGCCTCGGCCGCGAGGTCGCCGTCATGGCGGACTTGCAGGGGCCGAAGATCCGCATCGGCAAGTTCGCGGACGGCAAGGTCCGTCTCGAACCGGGGCAGACGTTCGTCCTCGACGCGGAGTGCGAGCATGGCGATGCAACCCGCGTCGGCCTGGACTACAAGGAGTTGCCGCAGGATGTCTCCGCCGGCGCCGTGCTGCTGCTGGACGACGGCCTGATCCGCCTCAACGTCGAGTCTGTGGACGGCCCCCGCATCCACACGCGCGTCGTCCTCGGCGGCACGCTCTCCAACAACAAGGGCATCAACCGCATGGGCGGCGGGTTGACCGCTCCCGCGCTGACGTCGAAGGACATGGACGACGTCAAGACCGCGGCCATGATCGAAGCAGATTACCTCGCGGTTTCCTTCCCCAAGACCAAGGAAGACATGTACATGGCGCGGCAGCTTCTGCGCGCCGCCGGTGGGCGCGCGCTGCTGATCGCCAAGATCGAGCGCGCCGAGGCCATCACGTTCCTGGAAGAGATCATCGACGCGTCGGACGGCATCATGGTCGCGCGCGGCGATCTCGCCGTCGAGGTCGGCAACGCGGCCGTCCCGGGCCTGCAGAAACGCATGATCCGGGTCGCCCGCGAACGCAACAAGCTGACGATCACGGCGACGCAGATGATGGAGTCGATGATCCATGCGCCGGTGCCGACGCGCGCGGAGGTGTCGGACGTGGCCAACGCGGTGCTCGACGGC
The DNA here is from genome assembly GCA_963834045.1 of uncultured beta proteobacterium. Lineage (GTDB taxonomy): Bacteria > Pseudomonadota > Gammaproteobacteria > Burkholderiales > Casimicrobiaceae > VBCG01. The sequence goes on from CAWIAK010000003.1 coordinate 249,046, forward strand.
ACGGATGCCGTCATGCTGTCCGCGGAGACCGCCGCCGGGAAATACCCGGTCGAGACGGTCGAAGCCATGGCCCAGATCTGCGCCGAGGCGGAAAAATCGGACACGGTTCAGCTCGACCGCGATTTCCTCAACCGGACGTTTGTCCGCGTCGACCAGTCCATCGCAATGGCCACGCTGTTCACCGCGTTCCATCTCAAGGTGAAGGCCATCGCCTCGCTGACCGACACCGGGTCCACCGCGCTATGGATGTCCCGGCACAACTGTGGATGCCCGATCTTTGCACTGACGCCCAAGGTCGAGACGCAGCGCAAGATGTCGCTCTACCGCAATGTCCGGCCGCTCTACCTGGAGCAAAGCACGGACCGCGACAGCGTGCTGCTGGCCGCGGAGGACCTGCTCGTCGCGAAGGGCCAGGTCAAGTCCGGCGACGTCATCGTGCTCACCATCGGCGAGCCGATGGGAAAATCCGGCGGCACCAATACGATGAAGATCGTGAAGGTCGGGGAACACCGGAGCTGACGGACTCGCCTCCATTGAAACGCCCTCGTTCAAGAGCAATGCTGTTGCGGACTGACCAGTCAATTTGACGATCTCGCCTGCGCCAACCATCATTTCCGGGTACAAGCTCGCGTTGCGGGCGCACGTGCCATTCAGCGCCATGCCCGATGCGGACATCGAGCGCGTAGTCCGGGCTTCGCGACTGTGCTACTTCGCGCCCGGCGAGACGATCCTCTCTCCTGCAGCGGCACGCCCGGCACATTGCTACATCGTCAAGCAGGGGACGGTACGCGGCGAACGTCCCCGGGCTGCAGCTACCCCTGGCGACGCGGTGGCCCTGTGGGAACTGACCGCCGGAGACATGTTCCCGCTGGGCGCGTTGCTGGCAAATCGCGGCGTGACGTCGGTCTACCGCGCGACTCGCGACACCTTTTGCCTGGTCTTTCCGGCCGAAACGTTCGACGCGCTGATCGCGAGCTCGCCGGCATTCGGGGATTTCTGTACGCGCCGGCTCGCGCATCTGCTGGACCTGTCGCGCGCGGGCCTGCAAGCCGAATACGCAGCGAATGTCACGGCGCGGCAGGGAATGGACACGCCATTGGCGGACCTGCTGCGGCTGGAGCCGGTGACCGCGTCTCCCGACGCGACGATTGGCTCGGCGTTGTCGACAATGGAGGAACAGCGCATCGGGTCCGTGCCCGTGGTGAACGCCAAAGGCAATCCGCTCGGCATCTTCACACGACAGGACGTCGTCGGGAGAATCGTGCTGCCCCAGCGGGATTTAGCGACGCCGGTCGGCGAAGTGATGAGTACGCCGGCGATCACGCTGCCGGCGGTCGCCACGGCCGGAGACGCCGCGCTGCTGATGGCGCAGCGTGGCATCCGTCACGTCATCGTCACCGACGGCGAAGGGCGCATCACCGGCGTCGTGTCCGAGCGCGATCTTTTCGGGTTGCATCGGCTGTCGGTGCGCGAGATTTCCTCGGCGCTGCGTCGCGCCAGGAATCCTGCGGCGCTCCAGCAATGCGCCGCCGACATCCGCGGCCTTTCCCACGCGCTGGTGGCCCAAGGCGTCGCCAGCGGACCGCTGACCCGGATGATTTCAAGCCTCAACGACCAATTGACCGTGCGCGCACTCGAACTCGCCGCGGCGGACTTCGAATTGTCCGGAATCGGCGTGTGCTGGCTTGGAATGGGCTCCGAGGGGCGGGGCGAACAGACAATCGTCACCGACCAGGACAACGGGATCATCTTCGCCGCCGATGATCCGACGCGAACCGACGCCAATATTCGCGACCACCTGCTGCCATTCGCCCGCGAGATCAACGCGACGCTTGACCGCTGCGGGTATCCACTGTGCAAGGGTGGCGTCATGGCGATGAATCCGCAATGGTGCCTGTCGCTGCCGGAGTGGAGCGCGGACTTCGCGCAATGGATCGACCGTGGCGGCCCGGACAGCTTGCTCGCTGCCAACATCTTCTTCGACTTCCGCTCATTGTGGGGGCGTGCCGATCTCGCGCATGCACTGCGCGAAGACATCGCGGTTCGGGCCAAGGCCAATCGGCGCTTCCTGAAGCAGATGAGCGACAACGCGCTGCGCAATCGACCGCCGCTCTCCTGGCGCGGCGAACTGAAGACCGCGGAGGATGGGAGCGGAACCGAGGGCATCGACCTCAAGATGTCCGGCAGCATGCCACTCACCGACGGCGCACGAATCATGGCGCTAGCCACGGGCGTTGCGGCAACCGGCACGGTCGATCGCCTGCAGCAGGCAGGTAACCGGATGGGCATCGGCGCGGGCGACATCCGCAGCTGGTGCGACGCGTTCGACTACCTGCAATTGCTGCGGTTGCGCACACAGCACCGGCGCGCTGCGGGAGACCTGCCGCGATCGGCCAATCCCAACCTGCTTCCCCTGTCCAGCGTGTCCGACCTCGACCTCCGAATCCTGAAGGAAGCGTTGCGGCAGGTGCGCAAGCTGCAGCAACGCCTGGAAGTGGACTATCCGTGACCCTTGGCCGGAGGCTGCGCGGCTGGCTGCGGCCGGACACTCGTAAAGGGCGCGCGGAGGACGAGCGATGGATTGTCCTCGACACGGAGACGAGCGGGCTCGATCCGGTCAACGACCGCCTGCTCGCGATCGGCGCCGTGGCCGTAGACAGAACGGGCATCCGCCTCGACGACAGCTTCGAAGTCGTGCTTCGCTCCGATTTCGCAGGCGACAAGGACAACATCGTCATTCATGGCATCGGCCATGAGGCGCAGCGCCTCGGTGTCCCGGCGGCGGACGCCCTGAATGCGTTCTCGTCATTCGTTGCGAACGCCCCTTGCGTAGGCTTTCACAGCGAATTCGATCAGATAGCGCTGGCGCAATGCGCGAACGCGGCCGGCGTGCGGCTGTCACTGCGGCATTGGCTGGACCTGGCGCAGCTGGCGGCCGCGCTGGTCCCTGAAAGTCCATCGCCGCGGGAAGCGCAGCCTCGACGACTGGCTGACCAGATTCGAATCGACGTCGTCGCGCGCCACACCGCAGCGGGCGATGCCCTGGCAACGGCCGAGTTGCTGCTGCGCCTGCGCGCCATGGCGGCATTGCAGCATGTCTCCGGCTTTGCCGGACTCGTCCGGCTGTCGCAGCAGCATCGCTGGCTGGGCAGCTCCAACCACTGACGCCCCGGTCACCGCGCCAGCTCAGCATCAAAGAATAGGGGCCCGCATCACTGCGGGCCCCGAGTCACTCCGGAACGGCCGGAACAGCCGCCTAGGTTCCCAGCGTATTCAGCTTGTCGCCCGTCAGATTCGGATAGCGGACGTGCTCGACCAATTCCTGCACTTCGCGATTCGGTGCCGGCGTCAGCAAGCTGACAATGATGATCACCAGGAATCCGAGCGGCACGCCCCACAGGCCTGCCGAGATGGACGAGATGCCCCACCATGTGTTGTCCGCGATCGACGAGGTCACGCCAAACACGCCCCGCAGCCACGGCTGCGTCGTCGCCATGTAATAGAACGTGATGCCCAGCCCAGCGAGCATCCCCAGCGTCGCGCCCCACTTGTTGGCGCGCTTCCAGAAGATGCCGAGCGTCAATGCCGGGAAGAACGCCGCTGCCGCGAGCGAGAACGCCGCCGAGACCAGGAACAGGATGTCCGCCGGTTTCTGAGACGCTACCCAAGCGGCAATCAACGCGACGACCAGCAGCAGGATCTTGGAAATGGTCACCCGCCGCGCAGTGGACGCATTCGGATCAAGCATCTTGTAGTAGAGGTCGTGTGACAACGCATTGGCAATCGTGAGCAACAAGCCGTCAGCCGTCGAAAGCGCCGCCGCCAACCCCCCCGCAGCGACCAATCCGGAGATGACGTAGGGCAGGCCCGCAATTTCCGGAGTGGCCAGAACGATGATGTCCCCCCCGATGGCGATTTCGGCCAACTGGACGATGCCGTCCTTGTTTACGTCGACGATCGACAGCAGACTTGGATCGACCCGCTGCCATGACGCCACCCATTGCGGTAGCTTGGCGAACTCCGAGCCGACCACCATCGTATAGACGTCAAACTTCGCCAGCACCGCCAGCGCCGGGGCGGTGAAATAGAGCAGGAAGATGAAGAACAGCGACCAGAAAACCGATTCGCGGGCCTGCCGCACCGAGGGCGTCGTGTAATACCGCATCAGGATGTGCGGCAATGCGGCCGTGCCGATCATCAGGCAAAAGACCAGTGCCAGGAAGTTGCGCCTCGAGACGTCGCGCGCAGCATCATCCTTGCCGGGAAATGCCTCGGCGTGGCGGATGGGCGGCGCGGCCCGCGCTGCCAGTCCGGCATCCTTCGTCCACGCCGCCTTGGCTGCGGCCGCATCCGCCGGATAGGCTGCCACCGCCTTCTTGGCGGCATCCAGGACATCCGGAGCAGCGTTGTCGGCCTCCGCCTTGGTGACGGCGGCGGCCAGCGCGGCCTTGCCGTCGGCAAACGACTTGTCCACGTCCTTCAACTTTGCAGACGCGGCGGCGGCACGGTCCTTGAAGATGTCGCGAACCTGGATTTCCTTCGGATCCTTGATCAGTTCCGCTTCGCGCGCGGTGACCTTTTCCAGGACTTTGCCGTACACCACCTGCGGGATCGGCACGCCGGTGATCTTCACCGACAGCCAGACCACGGGAATCATGTAGGCGACGATCAGGATGATGTACTGCGCGACCTGCGTCCACGTGACCGCGCGCATGCCGCCCAGGAACGAGCACACCAGAATGCCGCCCAGCCCCAGGAAGACCCCGATTTCGAACGGCACGCCGGTCAGCCGCGTCGTGATCAGCCCCACGCCATAGATCTGCGCCACGACGTAAGTGAAGGAGCACAGGATCGCGGCGCACACGCCGACGAAGCGCGGAATGTTTCCGCCATACCGCGCGCCGAGAAAGTCAGGAATCGTGAACTGGCCGAACTTGCGCAGATAGGGCGCCAGGAACAGCGCCACCAGGCAATAACCGCCGGTCCAGCCGAGGATGAATGCCAGTCCGTTGAAGCCCAACAGGTAGAGCGACCCCGCCATCCCGATGAACGACGCGGCGGACATCCAGTCCGCCCCGGTTGCCATGCCGTTGAACAACGCGGGGACACGACGGCCCGCCACGTAGTACTCCGCCGCATCGGAAGTCCGGCTCATCACGCCGATGCCGGCATAGAGGCCCACCGTGGCGAACAGGAAAATGTAGCCGATCCAGGCGCGCGGAAGCCCCAGTTGCTCCGCAATTGCCAGAAGGATCACGAACGCGATGAACCCGCCCGTGTACCACGTGTAGATCTTCTTGAGCTGGGACTTGAATGCGCGGTCGGACGTGCCGCTGAACATTCCCCCCGTGCCGGTCGCTGGCGTTGCCATCAGTCATCCTCCCCTTCATGCACATCGTAGACACGGTCCAGGTTGTTCATGTAGCGCGCGTAGTACCAGATGATCACGACATAGATGATCAGCGATCCCTGCGCGGACATGTAGAACGCCAGCGGCCAACCGAAGAAATTGACCTGGTTCAGTTCGCGGGCGAAAAAGCCCATGACGAACGTCGCCACAAACCAGATGAAAAGCAGGATGCCGGTGATACGGAGATTCTTGCTCCAGTAGTCCAGCTGCTTTTGTGTCAACTGCATGAGAGGCTCCTCCTAGAAGGCAACGGGCGTTGCCGAACGTCCTCAAGTTCCGCCGGTCGGGACGCTCTTGTCGGGCCCCTGACCGTACCGGCCGTAGTTACACACGGCCAAAGTGCCCGGAGTATAGACGGCTTTTTTCCCAATCAACAAGCCCGTTCGGGCCGCGGAGCGATAAGTGGACACCGGTATACAACAACCTTCGGAGTTTCAGGGCCGGGGCGGCGCCCGCAGGCCGGTCTCCCTTGCAAGCTGCGCCGCCACCTTCGGCTCGAAAGTCGCCAGGTGATCGATGATCGCCTGCGTCTTTTCCGGCTTGCCACGGTCGAACTGGACCCGGGCCAACTGGTACCACCCGTAGGGGCTCATCGGCTGCAGCTTGGTATTCTTCTCGAGCGGCGCAACCGCCTCGTCCATTCGCTTCAACCCGATGAGGCAGAGCGCCTTCCCGTACAGCGCCCGATCGTGTTTGGGATTGAGGCCGATCGCGCGGTCGAACGCGGCGATGGCAGCCTCCGGGTCGTTCAATGTCTGGAGAAGGAAGCCGCGGTCGAAATGGGCTTCGGCCCAGTCGGGCGACAACGCAACGACTCGGTCGAAGCGCGCCAGCGCCTCCCGGTTGCGGCCGGCCTGCGCAAGTTCGAAGCCGACGCTGGCCAGCACCTTCGGATCATCGGGTTGCGACAACAGCGCGAGTTCGTAGAATTTGAGTGCCGTTTCCGGTCGATTGAATCTCTGGCACCACTTGCCCATCTCGATCCAGAACCGGCGCTTCAGTGAGGTCACGAAGGAACCCGTGGTATCTCGAACGCGAGCCAGAGGAAGAGCGCCGCCAGGCCGCAGAACGCGGCGAACGGCATCAGGCGGTCCGGAAAGACGCGAGGTGTGATCAGGCGGAACAGCTTCACGAACGGCGACGGAATGATTCTTATGATCTGGTAGAAAAGGTTCTTCTCCCGGTTTTCACCGGCAAGGACGTAAAGGATGCCCTGGCCAATCAGCCCCATCAGCGCAATGGCTACCACGAGTTGAATCATGCCAAGGAACTGCCGCATCGCTTCGCCAACCCGGGGAATCCGGTCAAGGCCGAATCATAACGCGGCGCACCGGATGGGCCGACGCATGCAGGCGCGTGGAATATAATTCACCCGTGGAAGCGCTTCGCCGCATCTATCGCGTCGTTTTCCGTCCCCGGCTGGAATGGGATCGCATTGCGCAGGAAGACACGACCTACGGTACGCTGATCCGGCGCTACATCATTCCCCTGGCCTTGCTGGCTCCGATCGCCACGGTCACCGGCATGTCGGTCTTCGATGCCGCGTGGGACGCCGGACAGGGTTACCGCGTTCCGCCACAGGCGATCCTGGGCGCCGGGACGGCTACACTGCTCGCGTCGATCCTGTCGATGTTCGCGCTTGCCGGAATCTTCGTGCTGATCGCGCCCATGTATGGCAGTTCGCGCAACTATCTCGACGCGCTCAAGGTTTCCACATTCGGCGCCGTGCCGGTGATGATTGCCGGCGCTACGCTGCTGCTGCCGGTCATGGCGATCGTCGGCGTCGTGGCGCTCATCCACTCGCTGTTCCTTTTCTGGCTTGGCGCCAACGTCGTGCTCCACGTGCGCCGCGGCGAACAGGCCGAGTTCGTGGGAATTTCGATACTGCTTCTATCGGTCGCGTCCACTCTTGCCGGTGCAGCCGCCAGCGGAATGGGCCTCATCTGACTCGTGTAGAATTTTCGATTTCGCCTTCCATTCTTTCCGCTTCAAGGGAGTCTTCCGATGGCACTCGTTTCAATGCGTCAATTGCTCGATCACGCGGCCGATCATGGCTACGGCCTGCCCGCATTCAACGTCAACAACCTTGAGCAGGTGCAGGCAATCATGGCCGCGGCGGCCGAGACCGGCAGCCCGGTCATCATGCAGGCGTCCGCGGGCGCTCGGAAATATGCCGGCGAAGTGTTCCTGCGCCACCTGATCGAAGCAGCTGTCGAGAGCTACCCGGACATCCCCGTCGTCATGCACCAGGATCACGGCCAATCGCCCGCGGTATGCCAATCCGCGATGAACCTCGGATTTTCCTCCGTGATGATGGACGGGTCGCTGAAGGAGGACGGCAAGTCCATCGCCGATTACGAATACAACGTCAATGTCACGAAGAAGGTCGTTGGAATGGCGCACGCGATCGGCGTCACCGTCGAGGGTGAACTGGGCTGCCTGGGCTCGCTGGAGACGATGAAGGGCGACAAGGAAGACGGCCACGGCGCCGAAGGCACGATGACGCGCGAAATGCTGCTGACCGATCCCGACGAAGCCGCCGACTTCGTGAAATCGACGCAGCTCGATGCGCTGGCCATCGCCATCGGCACGTCGCACGGCGCCTACAAGTTCACGCGCAAGCCCACCGGCGACATCCTGGCCATCGACCGCATCAAGGCGATCCACGCGCGAATCCCGAACACGCACCTCGTCATGCACGGCAGTTCGTCGGTGCCGCAGGACCTCCTCGCGGACATCCGCGCCTATGGCGGGGACATGAAGGAAACCTACGGCGTGCCGGTCGAGGAAATCCAGGAAGGCATCAAGCACGGCGTACGCAAGATCAACATCGATACCGACATCCGCCTGGCCATGACCGCCGCCATTCGCAAGTACCTGCACGAGAATCCCGCGAAGTTCGATCCGCGCGACTACCTGAAACCGGCCATGCTCGCCGCCAAGGCGATCTGCAAGGAGCGCTACGAGCAATTCGGATGCGCCGGCATGGCCGGCAAGATCAAGCCGGTTCCTCTGGCGGCGATCGCGAAGAGGTACCAGTCCGGAGAATTGGCGCAGCTCGTCCGCTGATTTCCGCGCAGCCGCGGCATCGCGGCCGAAACCACCCTTTCCAAGGATCGCGATGGTGCCGAATCTGCCGGAGTGGAAACGCATCCACGGCGTGTTTCAACGTGGCCTGACGCTGGTCGAATACGCGGGCCTGGTCGTCATCGGCTTCGCGACCACCTATGCGATGGTCGAGGAAGTCGCAACGATGATCCACGCGGCAAAGGTCACGCTGGCCGACCTGCTGCTGATGTTCCTGTACCTGGAGGTCCTGGCGATGATCGGCCAGTACTTCAACTCGGGCCAGCTCCCCGTGCGGTTCCCGCTGTACATCGCGATGGTGGCGATGGCTCGCTACATCATCCTCGACATCAAGGAGTTGACCGAGCTTCGCATGCTCGCGGTTTCGGCGGCCATCCTGCTGCTCACGATCGCGGTGCTGGTGATCCGCTACGGACACACGCGATTTCCCTACCGCGATGCGGAGGAAAAGATCGGCCGCAGTGACCGGCCGCCTCCGGAACATTGAAGCGCGATTCTCCCGCGGCTACCCACTCACGAGAAACATCGCGACGACTGCGGCGGCCATCGTCCAGGTCGCGAGCCATCCCAGCGCCTTCAGCCGCCGCGTCACGGCAAATGCCCCCATCACCTTTGGGTCGTCGGCCAGAAGCATCATCACAACCATGATCGGCACGGCGATGATGCCGTTGACCACCGCACTCCAGAACAGCGCCTTGATCGGGTCGATCGGCGTGAAGTCGAGCAGGACGCCGCCCACCGTCGCGAACGCGATGATCCCGTAGAATTCGCGCGCCTCGAGCAGCTTCAGGTCGAGCCCGGCCTTCCATTCGAACGACTCCGCCACGGCGTACGCCGCCGATCCGGCGAGAACGGGCACGGCGAGCATCCCGGTGCCGATGATCCCCAGTCCGAACAACAGGAATGCGGCGTCGCCGGCCAGCGGCCGCAGCGCCTCGGCCGCCTGCGCGGACGTCGCGATGTCGGTGATTCCGTTCCGGTGCAGAGTGGCAGCGCAGCTGATCAGTATGAACAGCGCGATGAGGTTGGAGAATCCCATGCCGAAATACGTGTCGATCTTGATCCGGCGCAGGTGGCGGCGCGCGCCGCCGGCGTCGAGAACGAGCGCCGTGGCCGCCGGATCGGCGTTGAGCTCCTCGACTTCCTGCGCCGCCTGCCAGAAGAACAGGTACGGGCTGATCGTCGTGCCGAACACGGCGACGATCACGGTCAGCGCACGGGCATCCGGCACCATCCTCGGCCACAGGAGTCCGAGCGCGACTTCCCGCCACGGCACCGCGATCGTGAATGCCACCGCCACATAGGCAAGCAGCGCGAGCGTCAGCCACTTCAGGTAGCGGATGTAGACCTGGTAGCTCAGGAATACCTGCAGGACCAGGCACAGGGCCCCGAACAGGATCGCCCACGCGAGCATCTTGCCTCCGACGACCAGGCGCAGCGCTTCGCCCATCGCGGCGATGTCCGCCGCGATGTTGAGCGTGTTGGCGACGACGAGCATGGTCACGACCAGATACAGCACCGGACGCGGAAAGCGGCGGCGGATGTTCGCGGCAAGGCCCTGGCCGGTCACCCGTCCCATGCGCGCGCTGACCATCTGGATGCCCACCATCAGCGGATAGGTCAGCGCGAGTGTCCACCCCAGCTGATACCCGAACTGGGCACCGGCCTGCGAGTACGTGGCGATGCCCGACGGATCGTCGTCGGCCGCGCCCGTGATGAGGCCCGGGCCGAGTTGGCGCAGCCAGCGGTTCGTCCTTGCGATCATTGCTCACCCTTCGCGAGACAGGCGCGCATTGTCCCGCTTTTGCATCAGCCGAGGGAAAATGAAACGCCCCGTTACCTTTCGGCAGACGGGGCGCTGATCCGGCCCGCGCTGGCGCCGGAGTGGTTCGGGTTCGGCTACAGCGAGCGTTCGGCGTGCAGGTCGATGTCCTTGTTGTCCTTCAGGAACAGGAAGCCCACGACGACCGTCATCAGCGCGACGACGATCGGATACCACAGGCCGAAGTAGATGTCCCCGCTCGCCGCGACCATCGCGGTCGCCAGCAATGGCAGCATGCCGCCGAACCAGCCGTTGCCGATGTGGTACGGCAGCGACATCGACGTATAGCGGATGCGCGTCGGGAACAGTTCGACCAGGAACGCCGCGATCGGTCCATACACCATCGTCACGTAGAGGACCATGATGAACAGGATGAGCAGCGTCATCGTCCAGTTGATGGCGTTCTTGTCCGCGAACTTGTCCGCGAAAGTCACCACGCCCTTGTCATCGGTCTTCTTGGTCAGACCGGGGAAGCCCGCATCGACCAGCGCCGCCGCCATCGTGGGCTCACTCCATCCGGGCTTGCCGTCCTTGTCGACGAACTTGATATCGGTGGTGCCCATGGTCACGATTACGTTCTCGGTCGAGCCGGCAGGGAGGTCCGTCGACTTGAAGGACAGCCCCGATTTGGTCAGGAAGTCCTTCGCCCGGTCGCAGTCCGTGTACTTGGTGAACGGCGTGACGAACACGTGGAAGCCGCATTCCCTGGCCTGGACCGTAATGGGATTATTTTGCGAGAAGGCTTCCAGCGCCGGATTCACGTAGTGCGTCAGCGCCTGGAACAGCGGGAAGTACGTCAGCGCGGCAATCAGGCAGCCCGCAAGGATGATCTTCAGGCGGCCGATCTTGTCGGAAAGCGCGCCGAACAGGATGAAGAACGGCGTGCCCAGCAGCAGCGAGATCGCGATCAGCGTGTACGCGGTCTGGCCGTCCACCCTCAGCGTAATGGTCAGGAAGAACAGCGCGTAGAACTGGCCCGTGTACCAGACGACGCCCTGGCCGGCCGTGGCGCCGAGCAGCGCCAACAGCACAAACTTGTTGTTCGGATAGCGCAGGAAGCTGTCGGTCAACGGCGCGCTCGAGCCCCTGCCCTCCGCCTTCATCTTCTGGAAGACCGGCGATTCATTCAGCTGCAGCCGGATGTATACCGAGAAAATCAGCAGCAACACCGACACAAGGAACGGAATCCGCCAGCCCCATTGCGCGAAGTCGGCAGGCGTCATCACGTTGCCGAAACGGAGGACGCCGATTACCGCCAGCGACAGGAAGAAGCCCAGCGTGGCCGTGGTCTGGATCCACGCGGTGGCATAGCCGCGCCGCCCGGATGCGGCATGCTCCGCTACGTAGGTCGCCGCGCCGCCGTATTCGCCGCCAAGCGCGAGGCCCTGCAGGAGACGCAGGGCGACCAGCATGATAGGCGCCAGCCAGCCCGCAGTCTCGAAGGTCGGCAGCAGGCCGACCGCGAAGGTTGCCAATCCCATGACCAGGATCGTGAGCAGGAACGTGTATTTGCGCCCGACGATGTCGCCAAGGCGCCCGAATACCAGCGCGCCGAAGGGTCGGACCAGGAACCCGGCAGCGTAGGTCGCGAATGCCGAGAGCAGCGCGGCGGTGTCGTTGCCTTTCGGGAAGAACAGCGCCGCGAAGAATGGCGCCAGCGTGGCGTAGAGATAGAAGTCGTACCACTCGAAAATGGTTCCGAGCGACGACGCAAAAACCACTTTGGCTTCGTCCTTGCCGAAGCGATGACGCCCCCCGCCCGCTGCTGCGTTTGCGGCCATATCCGCGAATTCTCCGATGGGACGCCTGGCGTCGGGCAGGACACCCGCCGGCTCCGCGCGTCGAATGGCCCTCTCGCTGCCATTGAGCGAATTCTATACGCCGGCAACACGCTGGAATGGCGGAGACTGGCGGTCGACATCATCGGCACTCGGGTGAGGCGACCGCCTGCAGGACGTCAGCGTTGGACATGTCCTGCACAAACGCGACGAAGCTCGGCGCCGTGCCCGGATCAGCCGGCGGCTTCTGGTGTAAGCACAGCCGCCGCGACGCCTTTGGCATCCACCGGGTACGGTCCGTGCAGCGCCCGCACCACATGGTCGTGCCGCAAGCGACTGCCGCGGTTTTCGCCGGCGGCGACTTCCGTGACGTGGCCGCTGTCCGCATAGGCCACCCACAGGACTGCGTTCTTTCGCAGCTCCGGGTTCATGACATTCGCATTGGCGCGGACCAGCAGCGCATCCGCTGTCGGCGTGACGTCGACCGCAATTTCAGCGCGCGGCGGCTTGCGTTCGGCCGCGGTGATCGCCGCTCCTGCCAGGCCGCGATTCCATGCCGGACACATCGTGGCCCTGCACGACAACCTGAGGCGTATACACGAAGCTCGCGCCACCGGCGTTCGATTCGTCCCGTTGCCGCTGCGTGAATTGCGCGGACGAAAAACGATCGCGCCAGCCCAGCCCGTCCCAGTAGTCGACGTGATAGGCGAGCGCCAACGCAGCAGGCGCGGCAGACTCGCCCGGCCGTTGCGCAGGAAACTGCGCGGAAAGCCAGCGGTCGGCCGGCGGACAGCTGTCGCACCCTTCGGACGTGAACAACTCGACCAGCGGCAGCGTCCCCGGACCGCTGACTGCGCGGCAGGTCGTCGGCGCGGCCCGACGTCGCTGACGCGAACATCAATCCGGTCGCGACGATGGCGGCGGCGACCGGAACGCGGCGAAGATTTCGGCTCAGTGACATTCGCGTGAGTCGCCGCAACGGCGCCGCTGCTTACAGCATGGCGCGTGCTAGCATCGTCCAACGCGCAGTGCGGTCGTCGCCGCATTCGCATGCCGGAGGGAACGCTATGGGCATCATGGGCATCGTGTGGATGATCTTGGTCGGCTTCGTGGTCGGCGTGCTCGCGCGCTTCTTCTATCCTGGCGCCGTCGGCTTGGGATTCTGGATGACGGCCCTGTTGGGCATCGGCGGCTCGCTGGTAGGCGGCGTGATCGGCGGCCTCATCTGGAAGTCCTCCGATGGAAAATTCCATCCGGGAGGAATAATCCTGTCGATCATCGGCGCCATGATTCTGCTCTGGGCTTACCTCAATTTCATGAAGTAGGGCGATCTTCGCATGGTGGCCGGCCTGCGGTACGAAGGCGCCGGTCATGCCAGCGCCCACGCGCCAAGTTCCGACGCAGCGGTCTCGAAACGGCGCAGCAAGGCCCTTTCCAATCCCCCAAGCGGTACCCGGGACGAACACGCGCCGATGTTCATCGCCTCGGCCACCCTGCCGGGTTCGTCCGGACCGGCACCGCGATCGAGCGCATGGCCGATTTCGGGTTCCTGATCGACGGCGCGGCGTGGGCGGACAAACCGGGATTCGACGCCGTGACCGAACACATAACATGTGTGCGCTAGTCGCACAATATTTCGATAATCGCCCTTGACGTCCGAAGCACCCACGCCTAGCCTTCCGGTCTTTGGTCGCCTAAGCTCGCGCGAACCGGGACAAAATAGCCTCATACATATATCCAATGGAGGAGTCACAATGAACGCAACCATCCGCACGCTCGCCGCGGCCTTGGCGCTGGCCATTCCGCTTGCTGCGCCCGCGCAAACCGGCCCGATCAAGGTCGTCGACATCGTCGAATTGTCGGGCGGCGGAGCGACCGCAGGCACCAACTTCGACAATGGCGTCAAGCTGGCGGTCAAGGAGATCAACGCGGCCGGCGGCATCCTCGGACGCAAGATCGACCTGCAATCGCTCGACACGCAGACCAACCCCGGCATTGCCAAGGCGCTGTCGCAGAAGGCCGTCGACGACGGCGCTTACGTCGTCATGGGACCGGTGTTCTCCGGGTCGATCATCGTCAGCATGGCCGAAACCAAGAAAGCCGAGGTGACCAACTTCACCGGCGGCGAGGCGGCCAACATCACGCAGCAAGGCAACCCGTACATCTTCCGCACGTCGTTCACGCAGTCCACCGCCATGCCCAAGCTGGCGCGCTACATCAAGGACAATCTCAAGGCCAAATCGGTCGCGATCATCTACGTCAACAACGACTTCGGCAAGGGCGGACGCGACGTGATGGTCAAGGCGCTCGAAGCGCAGGGCATCAAGGTGGCGGCGGACATCTCCACCGACCCGGGCCAGGTCGACTTCTCCGGCGCGGTGCTCAAGGCCAAGCAGTCCAACGCCGACGCGCTGTTCGTCTATTCCAACGAGGAAGAGTCGGCGCGCGCGCTGCGCGAACTGCGCAAGCAGGGCTACGACAAGCCGATCGTCGGCGAGACCACGCTGACGGGGCAGAAGGTGATCGAGCTGGCCGGCGACGCCGCCAACGGAGCGATTGCCCACGTCGGACTCACCGTCGACGCGCCGCAGCCGGCGATCAAGGCCTTCGACGACAAGTTCCAGAAGGAATACAAGTACAAGAGCGACCACAACGGCATGAAGGGCTACAGCGCGATGTACGTGGTCAAGGCCCTGACCGAGAAGAACGGCAAGGTCGACTCCAAGCTGCTGGCCAAGTCGTTGCACGGCGCCAAGATCTCGGCCAAGGACAATCCGGGCGTCCTGCTCGACGTGACGTTCGACGACAACGGCGACCTCGATCGCGAAAGCTTCCTGGTCAAGGTCGTCAACGGCAAGCAGGTCGTGACCGACACGCTTCCGCCGGCTTCGGCGAAGTAACACCGACCGCGGCAACGCGCGGCGCATCCGTTCGGGCGCCCCCTTATGACAGCGGGGCGTCCGGGCGGACCGTCGGCGACGAAGGAGGCTCGCGATGGGTGACTTCATCCAGCTCGTCTTTTCCGGCACGGCGACCGGCGCGATCTACGCGCTGGCCGCGCTGGGCTTCACGCTGCTGTGGCAGGCAGCGGGCGTCATCAACTTCGCGCAAGGCGAGTTCGTGATGCTCCCCGCCTTCGGCATGCTTTTCTTCATGGCCATGGGCGCGCCGCTGTGGCTCGCGTTCCTGCTGACCTGCGCGATGGCGATGCTGGTCCTGGGCTACGGCTTCAAGCGCGTCATCGTCGATCCGCTGATCAAGCACGGCGTGATTCCGCTGGTGATCGCGACACTGGGCGTGTCGATTGCCGTCAAGTCGATGGTGCGGGCCGGATACAGCGCCGAGGCCCATCCGTTCCCGAGCCCCTTCCCCGACGGCCAGTTCGCGCTCGCCGGGATCAACATTTCGTACGCGGACGTCGGCACGTTGCTGATGGCCGGGCTGATCGTCTTCTTCCTGCAGTCCTTCCTCAACAAGACCGTCACGGGCCGGGCGATGCAGGCGGTGGCGCAGAACACGGATGCGGCCAAGGTGCTCGGCATCGACGTCAAGCGCATGGTGCTGTACGTGTTCCTCATCAACGCGGTGCTGGCGGTGGTCGCGGCGCTGCTGGTGACGCCCACGTACCTGGCCAAGTTCGACATGGGCGACTCGATCGGGCAGAAGGCGTTTTTCGCCGCCATCATCGGCGGCTTCAACCAGACGCGCGGCGCGCTGCTGGGCGGCGTGCTGATCGGCATTCTCGAGAACGTCGTCGGCTTCTACGTCTCTCCGGCTTACAAGGAAGGCGTCGCGCTGGTCCTGTTCCTGGCGGTGATCCTGTTCAGGCCCGAGGGTCTGCTGGGCAAGGCCGAGGAGCGCAAGGTATGAACACCAGGCGCAATACGCTGTTGCTGATCGCCGGGCTGGCGGTCATCGCCGTCGCCGCGTTGTTCGCCAAGCGCAGCGAGGTCTATCTGCTCACGCTGACGTGCGTCTACCTGATGGCGACGTTCGGCCTGAATCTCACGGTCGGCTACGCCGGGCAGATGTCGCTGGGCCAGGCGGCGTTCTTCGGCATCGGCGCCTACATCGCGGCGATCTGCGATGAAGGCCGGCTGTGCCGTTCTTGGTCGTGCTGCCGATCGCCGCGCGTCGCGTGCTTCGCCGTCGGGCTGGCTCTGGGATTTCCCGCGCTGCGCGTGCAGCACCACTACCTCGCGTTCGCGACGCTGGGCTTCAACGTTCTGGTGTTCCTCATCATGCGCAACGAGGAAAAGATCACCGGCGGCACGTTCGGCATCTCGGGCATCCCGCGGCCGTCGCTGTTCGGGTACGAATTGAGCGGTGCCGTGCCGTTCTTCTACTTCACCTTCGTCTCGCTGATCATCCTGGCCGCGTTGCTGTGGTGGCTGCTCCGGTCGCCCTGGGGCCGCGCCTTCGCGGCGTTGCGCGACAACCCGATCCGCGCCGAAAGCCTCGGCGTGAACATCACCGCCTACACGCTGCTGGCGTTCGCGATCGGCGCGGCGTGCGCGGGCATCGGCGGCGTCTACTATGCGTGCCTGGTGGAGTTCATCGAGCCGGGTCCGTTCCACTTCTCGACGTCGCTCCTGATGCTGCTCGCCGTCATCGTCGGCGGCTCCGGGCGGTTCATGGGCCCCGTCGTGGGCACGATCATCATCATCCTGCTGCCGGAGTTCCTGCGCTCGTCCAATGTCGAGTGGCTCAAGTTCATGCAGAAGTGGTACCTGGCGTTCTTCGGCGTGGCCGTCATCGCGCTGATGATCTGGCTGCCCGGCGGCATCCTCTCCTTCGGCGACCGCTTCAAGGCGAAGGGAGCGGCGAAATGAGCGCCGCAGGACCGCTCCAAGGCGCGAATGGCTCCCCCTCGAACGAAGTGAGCGTGGGGGTCCTGTGAATTCGTTCCTCGAAGTGAAGGACGTGCGCAAGGCCTATGGCGCGATCAAGGCGGTCGATGGCGTCAGCTTCAACGTCGGGCCGGGCGAGATCGTCGGCGTCATCGGCCCCAACGGCTCGGGCAAGACGACGCTGTTCAACAGCATCCTGGGCCAGATCAAGCCGACCTCGGGCGGCGTCACGTTCTGCGACGAGGACATCACCGGCATGTCGCCGCTGGAACTGTCGCGCCGCGGCGTCGGCCGAACGTTCCAGACGCTGCAGGTGTTCGTCAAGCTGTCGGTGCGCGACAACCTGATCGCCGCGGCGCAGGAATTCAAGGGCACGCTCATGTCCCGCCTGCTGGCCAAGCCCGATGCGGGGTTGGGCGAGCACGCGGACCGGATGATCGAGCTCTTTCGACTGCAGCACGTCGCCGGCCTGCCCGCGGGCAGCCTGTCGTACGGGCAGCAGAAACTGATCGACATCGCGATGGCGTTCATGCCGGCGCCGCGGCTGGTCCTGCTCGACGAGCCGTGCGCGGGCGTGAATCCCAGCCTCGTCGACCAGTTGCGCGAATTGCTGGTCGAGCTCAACAAGTCGCAGGGCGGCAGCTTTGTCGTGATCGAGCACAACATGGATTTCATCATGAAGCTCTGTCCGCACGTCATCTGCATGGTCGAAGGCAAGGTGCTGTCGGAGGGGCCGCCGGCAACCGTGCAGGCGAATCCGCAGGTGCTCGAAGCGTATTTAGGCAACTGAGTTGGAAACTGAGTTGGAAACTGAGTTGGCAACTGAGCGGGAACTGAGTCGGCAACGGAGCGAAACAATCATGAGCGACGAAAAGATCATCGAGTTCGACCGCGTCGTCGCCGGCTATTCGCCCAGCCTGACGATCCTGAACGAGACCACGCTGGACGCGCGCCGCGGCGAGATCACGCTGCTGATCGGCCCCAACGGCGCAGGCAAGTCGACGGTGCTGAAGACGCTGTTCGGCATGCTGGTGCCGCGCTCGGGGGAAGTTCGCTTCGAAGGCAAGAACATCAACGGCAAGTCGCAGCGCGAGCTGCTGGCCGACGGCATCGCGTTCGTTCCGCAGGGCCGGAACCTCTTCGGGTCGCTGTCGGTGCGCCACAATCTGGAATTGGGCGGCATCACGCTCCCGCGCGGCGAATTGGGCGCAAGGATCGAGGAAGTCCTGGCACGATTTCCGCGCATCCGGGAGCGCCTCGACAACCAGGCCTCGACGATGTCCGGCGGCGAGCAGAAGCAGCTCGAAGTCGGCCGCGCGCTGCTCTTGCGTCCGCGCGTGCTGCTGATCGACGAGCCGTCGATCGGCCTGTCGCCGAAGCTCGTGCAGGAAGTGATGGCGCTGCTGCGCGCGCTGGCCGACGGCGGCACGACGGTGCTGATGGTCGAGCAGAACGTCCGCACGGCGCTCAAGTATTCCAACCGCGCGCTGGTGCTGGAAATGGGCCGCCTGGCGCTCGACCGCCCGGCGAGCGAACTGCTGCAAGGATCCCGATCTCAACCGCCTGTTCCTGGGCGGCCATGCCGAACGAAAAAGCGCCTGACGTCCTGCACTGACCGCGCCCGACGCTGGCGAGCGCACCCGCGACGAAGGTGCCAGAATCGGGCTCATTGCTGCTCCCGCATCGGGAGATCGACGCATGATCGACAAGACCGTTCCCACGCCCGCCGCGGCCGTGGCGGGAATCCACGATGGCGCCACGGTGATGATCGGCGGCTTCGGCACGGCCGGCATGCCGTCGGAACTGATCGACGCCCTCATCGAGCAGGGCGCGCGCGAACTCACGATCGTCAACAACAATGCGGGCAACGCCGATACCGGACTGGCCGCGCTGCTCAAGGCCAGGCGCGTGCGCAAGATCGTCTGCTCCTTTCCGCGGCAAACGGATTCGTACGTATTCGACGCGCTGTATCGCGCCGGCGAGATCGAACTGGAACTGGTGCCCCAGGGAAACCTCGCCGAGCGCATCCGCGCGGCCGGTGCCGGCATCGGCGCGTTTTTCACGCCGACCGGCTTCGGCACGCTGCTGGCCGAAGGCAAGGAAACGCGCGTCATCGACGGCCGCAACTACGTCCTCGAGTATCCGATCCACGCCGACTACGCGCTGATCAAGGCCGACCGTGGCGACCGCTGGGGCAACCTCGTCTATCGCAAGACCGCGCGCAATTTCGGACCCGATCATGGCCAGCGCCGCGAAATGCGCGATCGCCCAGGTGCGCGAAGTGGTCCCGCTGGGCGGACTCGATCCGGAACACATCGTCACGCCGGGGATTTTCGTCCAGCGCGTGGTGGCGGTCGCCTCGCCTTCGCGCTCGACATCGCAACCGCAAGCCGCGGCATAGGATGCCTCATGAAACGCTACAGCCGCGACCAGATGGCCGCCCGCGTCGCCCGCGACATTCCCGAAGGCGCCTATGTCAACCTGGGGATCGGCCTGCCGACGCTGGTCGCCAATCACCTGCCCAAGGACCGCGACATCTTCCTGCACAGCGAAAACGGGCTGCTCGGCATGGGGCCGGCGCCGCCGCCCGGACAGGCGGACGGCGATCTCATCAACGCCGGCAAGCAGCCGGTGACGCTGCTCGCCGGCGGCGCGTACTTCCACCACGCCGATTCATTTGCGATGATGCGCGGTGGCCACCTCGATTTCTGCGTGCTCGGCGCCTTCCAGGTCTCCGCGACGGGCGACCTGGCGAACTGGCACACCGGCGAGCCCGACGCCATTCCCGCCGTCGGCGGCGCCATGGACCTGGCCATCGGCGCCAAGAAAGTATTCGTGATGATGGAGCACCAGACACGCAGCGGAGAGAGCAAGATCGTCGCCAGGTGCACGTATCCGCTGACGAGCATCGCGTGCGTCGACCGGATCTATACCGACCTCGCGGTGATCGACGTCACGCCGCACGGCCTGCGCGTGGTGGAAATGATCGACGGCATGACGCTCGCCGAACTTGCGGGCCTGACCGGCGTGCCGCTCGCCATGGCCTGAGCGGTCGGGACCGTCAATCACACGCATCGCTCGCAGCCGGCAACGGCCGCCGGACAACCACAGGAAGCCCCATGCCCAATGCGTTCATCTGCGATGCCATCAGGACGCCGATCGGTCGCTATGGCGGCGCCCTCGCGCACGTCCGCACCGACGATCTCGGCGCCATTCCACTGCGCGCGCTGATCGAGCGCAATGCCGAGCGTCGACTGGTCCGCGGTCGACGACGTCATCTACGGCTGCGCCAACCAGGCCGGCGAGGACAACCGCAACGTCGGGCGCATGGCGCTGTTGCTGGCCGGGCTTCCGGTCGACGTGCCGGGCACGACCGTCAACCGGCTGTGCGGTTCGAGCATGGACGCCATCGCCATGGCCGCGCGCGCGATCAAGAGCGGCGAGACGTCGCTGATGATCGCCGGCGGCGTGGAGAGCATGTCGCGCGCGCCGTTCGTCATGGCCAAGGCCGACAGCGCGTTCTCGCGCGCCGCGAAGATCGAGGACACGACGATCGGCTGGCGCTTCGTCAATCCGCTGATGAAGGCGAAGTACGGCATCGACTCGATGCCCGAGACCGCCGAGAACGTGGCGACGGAATTCAAGGTTTCGCGCGCCGACCAGGATGCATTCGCGCTGCGTAGCCAGCAGCGCGCCGCGGCCGCGATCGCCGCCGGCCGCCTCGCCGAGGAAATCGTTCCCGTCACGCTTCCCGCAAAGAAGGGCGACCCCGTCGTCGTGAGCCGCGACGAGCATCCGCGCGAGACGACGCTCGAATCGCTCGCGAAGCTGAAGGGCGTCGTGCGCCCCGACGGCACGGTGACCGCGGGCAACGCGTCCGGCGTCAACGACGGCGCCTGCGCCGTGCTGCTCGCGTCCGAGGACGCCTGCCGCCGCCATGGCCTGACGCCGAAGGCGCGCGTGGTCGCGGCGGCCGCGGCGGGCGTGGCGCCGCGCATCATGGGCTTCGGGCCCGCGCCGGCGACGCGCAAGGTGCTCGCGAAGGCCGGACTCACGCTCGCCGACATCGACGTCATCGAATTGAACGAGGCGTTCGCCGCGCAGGCGCTGGCCGTCACCCGCGACCTGGGCCTGCCGACGACGCTGCGAACGTCAATCCGAACGGCGGCGCCATCGCGCTCGGCCATCCGCTCGGCGCCAGCGGCGCGCGGCTGGTGACCACGGCGCTCTACCAATTGCACCGCACCGGCGGCCGCTACGCGCTGTGCACGATGTGCATCGGCGTCGGCCAGGGCATCGCCGTCATCATCGAACGCGTCTAGCAGAGCGCAGGAGAAGACGATGACGTCCCGCCCGAAGAATCTCGCGAACGTGCAGGTGGCCGGCTACCGCAAGCCCGACCGCGGCACGCAGCCGGAATATCTGTATCCGCCGTACGCGTCGACGGTCAAGCGCTCGCCGACGCAGCCGCTGGTGATGCTGCCGCAGACGCTGTCGGAGGTCACCGGTCCGATGTTCGGCCACGATCGTCATCCGCGCGAACGACAGCGACCTGACCAGGCAGCACGCCGGCCGATCCGATCGGCGAGCGCATCGTCGTCGGCGGCCGCGTGCTCGACGCAACGGCAGGCCGGTCGCCAACACGCTGGTCGAGATCTGGCAGGCCAACGCCGCCGGCCGCTATCCGCACAAGCGCGACAATCACAACGCGCCGCTGGACCCGAATTTCACCGGCTGCGGGCGGACGCTGACCGACGAGCGAAGGCCGCTACCGCTTCGTCACCATCCAGCCCGGGCGAGTATCCGTGGCGCAACCATCACAACGCCTGGCGGCCGGCGCACATCCACTTCTCGCTGTTCGGCCCGGCATTCGTGCACGCGGCTGGTCACGCAGATGTATTTCCCCGGCGATCCGCTGCTCGAGTACGATCCGATGTACACGAGCATCCCGGACGAACGCGCGCGCCGCCGGCTGGTCTCGCATTCGACTGGGAGACGACGATCCCGAACAGGCGCTCGGCTACCGCTTCGACATCGTGCTGCGCGGCCGCGACGAGACGCCGATGGACAACTACCTTCCCGCCTGACCATCGCCCAACCATGAGCCTGCAAACGACTGCATCGCAAACCGTCGGCCCGTACCTGCACATCGGCCTCACGTGGCTCGTCACCGACAACCTGTCGGCCCGGGCGTCACCGGCGAACACGATCACGATCGAGGGCCGCGTGCTCGACGGCGACGGCAAGCCGGTCAACGACGCGCTGGTCGAGATCTGGCAGGCCAACGCGCACGGCAAGTACGCGCATCCGGACGACCCGCAGGACAAGCCGCTGGAGCCCGGCTTCAAGGGCTTCGGCCGCGTGCCGACCGACGACGAACGGCAGCTTCCGGTTCACCACGATCAAGCCCGGCCGCGTGCCCGGCGCCGGGCGGCGGACTGCAGGCGCCGCACATCAATGTGACGATCTTCATGCGCGGCCTGCTGAAGCAGCTCAATACGCGCATCTATTTCCCGGACGAGCCGGCCAACGCCGACGACGCCGGTGCTGCAAATCGTGCCGGCGACGCGGCGCGCGACGCTGATCGCCAAGCCCGTCGCCGGCAGCCGGGCGCACTGGAGTGGAACGTCATCCTCCAGGGCGACGGCGAAACGGTATTTTTCGACTTGCTGAACGCGCGTATTGGCCGCAAACCATCGCAAACCCGCAGACTGCCTTGAACACGCAGGACCCGCCTAACCTCACCGACCCGCTGTTCACGACGGACGCGATGCGCGCCGTCTTTTCCGATCGAGGCCGCCTGCAGGGGATGCTCGATTTCGAAGCGGCGCTGGCGCGCGCGGAAGCGGCGGTCGGCGTCATTCCGGCAGCCGCGGCGCCGGCCATCGCGGCGCAGTGCCAGGCGGAACTGTACGACATCGCCGCCCTCGCGCAGGCGACGGCCGATGCCGGCAACCCGGCGATCCCGCTGGTCAAGGCGCTGACGGCGCTCGTCGCGCGCCAGGATCCGAAGCCGCCGGTACGTCCACTGGGGCGCAACCAGCCAGGACGCGATGGACACCGGGCTCGTGCTGCAACTGCGGGCCGCCCTCGGTCTCGTTGCCGCGGGATCTGGCCCGGCTGTCCGCGGCGCTGGCTCCCCTGGCGCAAGCGCACGCGCGGACACTGCATGGCCGGACGGACGTGGCTGCAGCAGGCGCACGCCGATCACGCTCGGCCTGAAGGCGGCCGGAATGCTGAGCGCGGTCGACACGGCATCGCGCGCGCCTCGCCGAACTGCGCCCGCGGGTGGTGATGCTGCAGTTCGGCGGCGCGGCGGGCACGCTGGCCTCGCTCGGCGAGCGAGGGCCTGCGGTGGCGGCGGCGCTGGCGCAGGATTTCGGTCTCGCGTTGCCCGACGTGCCCTGGCACACCCAGCGCGACCGCTGTCGCCGAAGTCGCGACGACGCTGGGCCTGCGTCGTCGGCACGCTGGGCAAAGATCGCCCGCGACGTGTCGCTGCTGATGCAGACCGAGGTCGGCGAAGCTTTCGAGCCGGCGGACGCCCGGCCGCGGCGGCTCGTCGACGCATGCCGCACAAGCGCAACCCGGTGAGCTGCGCCGTCGTCGCTGGCCGCAGCGACGCGCGTGCCGGCGCTGGTCTCCATCATGCTCGCCGCGATGGTGCAGGAACACGAACGCGGCCTGGGCGGCTGGCACGCCGAATGGGAGACGCTGCCGGAAATCTGCACGCTGACCGCCGGCGCACTCGCGCACTCGCTCCGGACAATCGAGGGCCTCGAAGTCGACGCGGGCCGGATGGCCGCCAACCTCGACGCTCACCCGCGGCCTGGCCCGGCCGAGGCCGTGTCGATGGCGCTCGCCGCTCACCTGGGCAAGCAGCAGGCGCACGAGCTGGTGGAGCGGGCGTGCCGCCCTGCGACGAAGACGGCGTAACGCTGCTTGCCGTCCTCGACGCGGATGCCAACGTGCGGGCGCACCTGTCGACCGCGGATCTCGAACGCCTGCTCGATCCCCGCTACTACACCGGCGCCGCGGCGCATTTCGTCGACCGCGCGTTGTCGGCACGCGGACAGCAGCGCCGGTCGCGCATGGCGCGGCGGCGCGGGAATCGTCGTCATCCTTCGTCGACGTGGATGGCGCCCGGATTCACTGCCGCTCGACGGCGCCGTCGCGGCGCCCGTCCTGGTGCTCTCCAATTCGCTGGGCACCGATCTCTCGATGTGGGAGCCCAGGTCGACGCACTCGCGCGCCTTTCCGCGTCCTGCGCTACGACACCCGCGGGCATGGCTCCTCGACCGCGACGCCGGGTCCGTACACGATCGAGCGGCTCGGCCGCGACGTCGTCGGCCTGCTCGATGGCCTGGGCATCGAGCGCGCGCACTTCTGCGGTCTGTCGCTGGGCGGCTCACCGGCATGTGGCTGGGCGTCCATGCACCACGCCGGGTGCGGCGACTCGTGCTCGCCAACACCGCGGCGCGCATCGGGCCGCCGGACAACTGGAACGCGCGCATCGACAAGGTCCGGACCGGCGGCATGGCGGCCATCGCGCAGGCCGTCATCGAGCGCTGGTTCACCGCGTCGTATATCGCGTCGCACCCGCAACGCGCGATGGCGATGCGGCAGATGATGGAGCGCACGCCCGCGGAAGGCTACGTCGCGTGCTGTGCCGCCGTCCGCGACATGGACCAGCGCGAGGCCATCGCGGCGATCGAGCGCGCCGACGCTCGTCATCGCCGGCACGCACGACATCGCCACGCCCGCGGCGGACGGCCGGTTCCTCGCGGATCGCATCAAGGGCGCCGCCTATGTCGAGCTGGCGGCCGCGCACATTTCCAACATCGAGGCCGCGCCGGCGTTCACCGACGCGCTGCTCGCATTCCTCAACACCTAGGAGACGCCGCTATGGACGATCGCGAACGCTACGACGAGGGAATGGCGGTCCGCCGCGCGGTGCTGGGCGACGCGCACGTCGACCGCGCGCTGAAGCCGCCAGCAACGCGTTCAACGCGGAATTCCAGGACCTGATCACCCGCTACGCGTGGGGCGAGATCTGGACGCGCCCGGGACTGCCGCGGCACACGCGCAGCCTGCTCACGCTGGCGCTGATGATCGCGCTCAACCGCGGCGACGAATTCCGGATGCACGTGCGCGCGGCAATCAACAACGGCGTGACGCGCGACGAAATCAAGGAAGTGATCCTGCACTGCGCGATCTACTGCGGCGTGCCCGCGGCCAACGCCGCATTCCACATGGCAAGGACGTATTCGCCGAGATGGACGCGGCGCGGGCTGAAGCGCGGAGAACTGCTTGCAATGCGCACACAGGTCGGCATCGTCGGCGCGGGACCCGCCGGGCTGCTGCTCTCGCATCTGCTGCACCTGCAGGGCATCGAGTCGGTCGTCGTCGAGTCGCGCAGCCGCGACTATGTCGAGCACGCGTGCGGGCGGGCGTCCTGGAGCAGGGCGCGGTGGACCTGCTGGTGCAAGCGGGCGTCGGCGAGCGGCTGCGCCGCGAAGGACTCGTGCACCACGGCATCGAACTGCGGTTCGGCGGTCGCGGCCACCGCATCGACCTGACCGAGCTCACCGGCGGCCGGGCGATCACCGTCTACGGCCAGCAGGAGGTGGTGAAGGACCTGATCCGCGCGCGGCTCGATGCCGGGGGCCAGGTGCTGTTTGAGGCGTCGGACGTCAGCGTGCACGCACTCGAATCGACGCAGCCCGCGCATCCGCTTCCGGCGCGGCGACGAGGAAGTCGAACTGCAATGCGACGCGATCGCCGGCTGCGACGGCTTCCACGGCATCTGCCGCCCCTCCATCCCGGCCGGCGTGCTGACGGCATTCGAGCGCAGCTACCCGTTCGCATGGCTCGGCATCCTCGCGCAGGCGGCGCCGTCGCACGAGGAGTTGATCTACGCGTATCACGAGCGCGGCTTCGCGCTGTTCTCGATGCGCTCGCCGACGATCACGCGCCTGTACCTGCAGGTCGCGCCCGACGAGGACATCGGCCAATGGTCGGACGACCGGATCTGGCAGGAACTGCACACGCGCCTCGAAACGGACGACGGCTGGAAGCTCAACGAAGGGCCGGTGCTGGAAAAGGGCATCACCGGCATGCGCAGCTACGTCACCGAACCGATGCAGCATGGCCGGCTATTCCTCGCCGGCGATTCCGCGCACATCGTTCCGCCGACCGGCGCCAAGGGCATGAACCTCGCCGTCGCCGACGTCCACGTGCTGTGCCGCGCGCTGACCGCCTTCTTCAAGTCGCGCCGCGAGGACCTGCTCGCGGCGTATTCGCAGACTTGCCTGAAGCGCGTGTGGCGAGCCGAGCACTTTTCCTGGTGGATGACGTCGATGCTCCACCGCTTTCCCGGCGACGACGGGTTCGGCCACCGGCTGCAACGCTCGCAGCTCGACTATGTCGTCGGCTCGCGTTCCGCTGCCGCGTCGCTCGCGGAGAATTACGTGGGCCTGCCCTTGGCCTAGCCTCGCGAATTGCGCGCCCGAATCCCGGCGGCGGAGGTTTCGCGGAAGCACTAGAATCCGCCTCATGTCGAATCTCCCCGCACCCGCAACGATGTACCGCGCGCTGCTGCGCCACGACCCGACATACGAAGGGGTCTTCTGGCTCGGCGTGCGCACGACCGGCATCTTTTGCCGGCCGACCTGCCGCGCCCGCACGCCGAAGCGCGAGAACGTCGAGTTCTTCGGCGCCCCCGCCGAGGCGCTGCACGCGGGGTATCGCCCGTGCATGAAGTGCCGTCCGCTCGACCATGGCCGCAAGCCGCCCGAACTGGTGGCCCGGCTGCTGGTCGCCGTGGAACGCGATCCGCTGCGGCGCTATCGCGACGCGGAACTCGCCGAACTCGGCATCGACGCATCGACCGCGCGCCGCCAGTTCAAGCGCTATTGCGGCATGACGTTCCAGGCCTATCACCGCGCGCGGCGCATGGGATTGGCGCTCGCCGACATCAGGAAAGGAAAGACCGTGACCGATTCACAACTGGACCAGGGCTTCGAATCCGGCAGCGGATTCCGCGAGGCCTTCACCCGCATCGTCGGGACGGCGCCGTCGCGCGCCCGCGACGTCACCGTGCTGCACGCCAAGTGGCTCGAGACGCCGCTGGGTTCGATGCTGGCATTGGCCGACGATCGCGGATTGCACCTGCTCGATTTCGTCGACCGGCGCGGGCTCGAACGCGCGCTCGCCGTGCTGCAGAAGCGGCTGAACGCGCGCGTCCTGCCGGGCGAGCATCCGGTGCTGGCGCAGATCGCGCGCGAACTCAACGAATATTTCGACGGCACGCGGATGCACTTCGACACGCCCGTCGTGCTGACCGGCTCCGCGTTCCAGTCGTCGGTCTGGCGCGCGCTGCAGTCGATTCCTGCCGGCTCGACCAATTCCTACGGCGAACTCGCCGCGAGGATCGGACAACCTACGGCGGTGCGCGCGGTGGGGCGCGCCAACGGCGACAACCGGCTGTCCATCATCGTGCCATGCCACCGCGTGATCGGCGCCGACGGCGCATTGACCGGCTATGGCGGCGGCTTGTGGCGAAAGCAGAAGCTGCTCGACCATGAAAGGGCCGCGGCACCGAGGCATTGATGCCGACGCGTTCGCTCGTCCTGCTGACGACGCTTGCGGCGCTGTGGGGCGGGTCCTTCGTCTTCATGCGCTACGCCGTTCCTGCGATGGGGCCGGTGCCGCTCACGTTCGCGCGGGTCGCCCTGGCCGCGCTGGTCCTGTTTGCGCTCGCCGCCGCCGCGGCGCAGGATGCCCGACCTGCGGACCCGGTGGCGCGGCTTCGCGCATCGTCGGGCTCGTCAATTCCGCGCTGCCATTCGTCCTGTTCTGCTTTGCCGAGCAGACGATCGGCGCGTCGACTGCGGGAATACTCAACGCGACGAGCCCGTTCTTCGGCGCCATCGCCGCGGCGATCTGGCTGGGCGAGCCGCTGACGGCGCGCAAGATCGGCGGCATGACGGCTGGGACTCGTCGGCGTCGCGCTGCTGGTCGGATTGCAGCCTGAGGCGCTGACGCGCGGGACGGTTCTCGCCATCGCGGCATGCCTGGCCGCCGCGCTCTGCTACGGGCTGGGTGGCGTCTATGCCAAGAAGCGGATGCAGGGCACGTCGAGCTTTGCGCTGGCGTGCGGCAGCCAGCTGTCCGCCGCGATCATCTTGGCTCCCGTGTTGCCGTTCGCGTCCGTTCCGGGACCCGTCACGCCGTGGGTCGTGTTCAACGTCGTCGCGCTGGCCGTGGCGTCGACGGCGATCGCGTATCTCATCTACTTCCGGCTCATCGCGGACATCGGCCCGTCGCGGGCGCTCACCGTGACGTTCCTGATTCCGCTGTTCGGCGTGCTGTGGGGGTACCTGTTCCTAGGAGAGGCGATCACCGCGCACATGCTGGCCGGCGGCGCGCTGATCATTGCCGGCACCGCATTGGCGCTGGCGGGTGGCGCGGGTGCCGCCGCGACCACGCCGTCGCGAACGCGCGTCTAGACCAGGTCGCCCGCGGGCCCGAGGATCTGTTCGCGCAACTCGCGGTAACGCGGGAGTTGCGGCGGATACACGCACAGGTACTTCACCTGCGCCGCCTGCAGGCAGCGCTGCTTGATCACTTCGAGTTTCTGGTCGCGCGGATTGATGACCTGTTCGGGCTCCTTGGCGTCGACGATCGCGACGATCGTCATGTCGCGGTCGCACACGACAAAGCCGACGTGCTGGTTGGCGATCTTGCGGAACGCGCGCAGGCGCTCCATGCCCTGCGGCCCGATCTTGACCTGCAGCACATCGGCCAGGCGGATGCGCGCGAAAATCTCGTGCCGCGGGAACGCGGCCTTCAGCAGCAGGTAGACGACGCTTTCCGCGCGGGTGAGGAAGCGCGGCCGCAGCAGGTACAGGCCAGGCAGTTCGGCCGACGACAGGAGCCGGGTCGTCTCGCCTTCGGTCCACTGGGCAACGGTGTTGGGCGAATCGGCGCCACTGCGGGAGCCGCCGCCCGTGGTGCGATTGCGCCGCGCGAGCCCATAGACGATGGCGACCGCGAATGCGGCCATCGCCAATGCGAACAGAACTCCCTGCGTCATTGCGCCGTTGTCCCTAATCCGGTCGACCCGCCAGCGGCCTCATGACCGGGAAGCATGCGTTGTTGTTTTGCAAGTCTACCCGTTAACGCCTTGTAGTCTAAAGCATTTGGGCATTCGATGGTCATTGGCGGATTTGGCTGGCGGTCCTGTCCGGAAGCCCTGCCGCCGAATTTGTGCCGGCGAGGACAGCCAACTCGATCGCCAGCGGAGATGAATGACAAAGGCCCGGGAGAACCGGGCCTTTGCCTGATGCCAGCCTAAGCGACCGCGAGTTACATGTCCATGTCGCCCATGCCGCCCATGCCGCCCATGCCGCCACCACCGCCGCCGCCACCGCCCTTTTCGTCCTTGGGCAGTTCGGCAACCATGGCTTCGGTCGTCAACAGCAACGACGCCACCGACGCGGCATTTTGCAGCGCGAAACGGGTGACCTTGGTCGGGTCCACGACGCCCATCTCGACCAGATCGCCATACTCGCCGGTTTGGGCGTTGAAACCGAAGTTGCCCTTGCCTTCGACGACCTTGTTGACGACGACCGACGGCTCGTCACCGGCGTTGGCAACGATCTGCCGCAGCGGCTCTTCCAGCGCGCGCAGCACGATCTTGATGCCGGCGTCCTGGTCGTGGTTGTCGCCCTTCAGGTTCTTGAGGTTGCCGCGAGCGCGCAGGTAAGCCACGCCGCCACCGGCGACGATGCCTTCCTCGACAGCCGCACGGGTCGCGTGCAGCGCGTCTTCCACGCGCGCCTTCTTTTCCTTCATCTCGACTTCCGTCGCGGCACCGACCTTGATCACCGCCACGCCGCCGGCCAGCTTGGCCACGCGCTCCTGCAGCTTTTCCTTGTCGTAGTCGCTCGTCGCGTCCTCGACCTGCTTGCGGATGTTCTTGACGCGCGCTTCGATCGCGGCCTTTTCGCCGTGACCGTCGATGATCGTCGTGTCTTCCTTGCCCACTTCGATCTTCTTGGCGCGGCCCAGGTCCTTCAGCGACGCGTTCTCGAGCTTCAGGCCCAGTTCTTCCGCGATGACCGTCGCGCCGGTCAGGATGGCGATGTCTTCGAGCATGGCCTTGCGGCGATCGCCGAAGCCAGGCGCCTTGACGGCGGTGGTCTTGAGGATGCCGCGGATGTTGTTGACCACCAGCGTCGCCAGCGCTTCGCCATCGACGTCTTCGGCGATGATCAGCAGCGGCTTGCCGGCCTTGGCGACCTGTTCCAGCAGCGGCAGAAGGTCGCGGATGTTGCTGATCTTCTTGTCGTGCAGCAGGATGTACGGGTCTTCCAGCAGCGCGACCTGCTTGTCCGGATTGTTGATGAAGTACGGCGAGATGTAGCCGCGGTCGAACTGCATGCCTTCGACCAGGTCCAGCTCGTTCTCGAGGCCCTTGCCGTCCTCGACGGTGATCACGCCTTCCTTGCCGACCTTGTCCATCGCCTCGGCGATCGTCTTGCCGATCGACGTGTCGGCGTTGGCCGAGATGGAGCCGACCTGCGCGATTTCCTTGCTGGTCGTGCACGGCTTGCTGATCTTCTTCAGTTCCTCGACGACGGCGATGACCGCCTTGTCGATGCCGCGCTTCAGGTCCATCGGGTTCATGCCGGCGGCGACGAACTTGAAGCCTTCGTTGCAGATCGACTGCGCCAGAACCGTTGCCGTCGTCGTGCCGTCACCGGCGACGTCGGAGGTCTTGGACGCGACTTCCTTCACCATCTGCGCGCCCATGTTCTCGAAGCGGTCCTTCAGTTCGATTTCCTTGGCGACCGACACGCCGTCCTTGGTGATCGTCGGCGCGCCGAAGCTGCGCTCGAGCACGACGTTGCGGCCCTTGGGGCCGAGCGTGACCTTGACCGCGTTGGCCAGCACGTTCACGCCGACCATCATCTTGTTGCGCACGCCTTCGCCGAAGCGGACGTCTTTTGCTGCCATGATTTTTTCTCCTGATGCTTTGTTCGGTGGAAGCTAGTTGGCTATCAGCCGACGATGCCGATGATGTCGTCTTCGCGCATGTGCAGAAGGTCGTCACCATCCATCTTGAATTCCTGGCCGGAGTACTTGCCGAAGAGGACCTTGTCGCCGACCTTCGCACCCATCGGCTGCAGCTTGCCGTTGTCGTCGGTCTTGCCGGGGCCTACGGCCACGACTTCGCCCATCGACGGCTTTTCCGCGGCGGTGTCCGGGATGACGATGCCGCCAGCCGATTTACGCTCTTCCTCGAGGCGCTTGACGATCACGCGATCGTGCAGGGGACGCAGTTTCATGGTTAGCACTCACTCCTGAATATTTCTATTGAAATTACAGCGACTTAGCGTTCTCACTGTCGCTGTGGCCGGATTGGCGAGGGGCGCTTCCACGGGCTGGCCGTGACCCGCGCTCCCATCACGCGGACTTGCCGAGCCGTGTTGTTAGCACTCAACGGCATCGAGTGCTAATAATAGGGCATCCCATGGACGAGTTCAACCCCCACGAGTGCAATTGACCTTGGCCAGGCGTGGACGGCCGCTTCCTGACATGCTGGACGGAGAACTGAAGATCGCCTGCTGTAGATCGCCGTTCAGGGCCCCTACGCAACCGCCGGTAAGCCGGCCCCCAACGTCGTCTTGCAACGCGCTAACTTGGCGTCGTAGTCAAATCGGGACGCCGCGCATGCTCCAGCCAGCACATGTCGGACACTTGGCGCTTCTGCGCTCGCTGATTCGCCAGGGCGCCGCCGACGGCAGCTTCGATCGCGATCTGGCGATCGACTCGCCCGGCGCCGAGGAGTTCTTCGCCAAGCTGAAGCGCGCGCTGGTCACCGGCTATTTCGTCGAGGACGTCGGCAGCGGCAAGCTCGCCACCGTCTCGGTGCCCGGTTACGTGTTCTGGCCGGACGACCGCCACAGCGGCATGCCGCCAGTCGGATTCGGGCTGTTTCGTTCGATCGACGGCGCGAGCTACGAACTCTGGCTGGCGGGACTCGATCTCTCCGCGCGCGCGGGCGGCCAGGGCCGCGCGCTGCTTGCGTCGCTGTTCGCCACTCCGCCTGGCCAGAAGACCCACATCGTGCGCGTCCATCGCGACTCGAACTCCATCAAGGACCTGCAAAGCCTGCTCGTCGAGTTCGGCTTCACGCCCATCGGTGACTCGACGCACTTGCGCTGGTTCCTGCACAACGATGCGCCCGATGCGTTGTCGTTGCGAGCGCGCAGTGCGGTCACCACGCAAAACGCGCTAAACTGACCTGCATTCCATTCCGCAGGACGGCCGCACCGATGCGGCCGCGCTCACATGTCCGCGTCCCGTGACAACGCGCTGAACGTACAGGGCGGCGCGCTCGCGCCGTGCGGCGCGGCGCCCGTCACCGGTTATTTCCGCAATGGCTGCTGCGATACGGGCCCGGACGACACGGGGATGCATACGGTATGCGCGGTGATGACCGCGGAATTCCTCGCGTTTTCCAGGATTTCCGGAAACGACCTGGCCACGCCGCAACCGGAATCGGGATTTCCGGGCCTGTCTCCGGGCGATTGCTGGTGCCTGTGCGTCGGACGCTGGCGCGAGGCGCTCGAGGCGGGCGTCGCGCCGCCTGTGATTCTGGCCGCGACGCACGAAGAGACGCTGGCGGTGGTCATGCTCGAGGACCTCGAACGCCACGCGGCCGCCTGACCTGCCGCAAGACGCGGATCTGATCGCCGCCGCGACCACAACCAATCAAAGGGCAACTCAGTTGGCCTCGACTTTCACTCCGCAACCGCCGCAGCAGAATCCGCCACCCGCTGGCGACCCGCTCCGGTCGCGCGTCGTCGCAGCGGGCGCCGGCGCTGGATGGTGGACGCGCGGCTGGACGATGTTCCGGTCGAGTGTCGGCACGTGGATCGGCATTCTCCTCGTATACGCCATCATTGCAGGGCTGTTGAACTCGATCCCGCGCATCGGCGCCATCGCGGAGTGGCTGTTGATGCCGGTATTCCTGGGCGGGATCATGCTCGGATGCGACGCGCTGCATGCCGGCCGGCCGCTGCGTGTCGCGCACCTGTTCGACGGCTTCAAGGGTCCGCATTTCGTGCCGCTGCTGCTCATTGGCGTGTTCAACCTGCTGCTGTGCGTGCTGGCGGTCGTCGTCGCCGTCGTCGTGCTCGCCGCCGGTCTCGGCATGTCCGGGTTGATGAATCTCACCGACCTCCCCGCCGATCCATGGGAGTTGATGCGCAGGCTCGGGCTCACCTATTTGCTGCTCATCGTGCTGGCGCTGGTCGCGTTCGCGCTGTTCGCCACGGCCAACTGGTTCGCGCCCACGCTGGTCGTGCTGCGGGGCGCGAAGGCATTCGCCGCGATGACGGCAAGCGTCCGCGCGTCGTTTCGCAATTGGCTGCCTTTCCTCGTCTACGGCTTGATCGGCGCCGGAATCCTGATCGTGGCGATGGCGGTGTTTGCCGCGCTTGCCGGCGCCATCGGCTACGAGGCCATCGTGGCCATCGTGATGAGCGGTGCCGGCTGGGAGGCGTTCACACTCGGCATGGGCTTGTTGACCGCCGCGTACGCGGCACTCGCCCTTGTCGGTTCGGCCGTGGTCTTCGGCTCGACCTATGCAAGCTATCGCGACACGCTCGCTCCCGAAGCTCACCGTACCAGAAACGCCGGCGTAGCGACGAACGGCCGCCTGGGTGCGGCGCTCAGTGGGCAACCTCAGTGTGCAAACTCAGTGCGCCTGGTCCCAGTTGGCGCCGGTGCCGACGTCGACGACCAGCGGCACGCGCAGCGACGCGACGCTGTTCATGAGGCCCGGCAGTTCGCGCTGAACGCGCTCGACTTCCGACGCGGGAACCTCCAGCACCAGTTCGTCGTGGACCTGCAGCAGCAGCTTCGTCGCCAGCCGTTCGCGATCCAGCCAGCCTTGCACGGCGATCATCGCCAGCTTGATGAGATCCGCCGCCGTGCCCTGCATCGGCGCGTTGATCGCCGCGCGCTCGGCGCCCGCCCGGCGGGGGCCGCCGGCGGCCTTGATGTCCGGCAACCATAGCCTGCGACCGAACACCGTCTCGACGTAGCCCTGGTCGCGCGCGAGTTCGCGCGTGCGCTGCATGTATTCGGCGACCCCGGGATAGCGCGCGAAATACTTGTCGATGAACTGCTGCGCCGCCCCGCGCTCGATGCCGAGCTGCTGCGCCAGCCCGAATGCGCCCATGCCGTAGATCAGGCCGAAGTTGACCGCCTTGATGTACCGGCGCTGGTCGGTCGTCACGTCCTCGCGGCTTCACGCCGAAGATTTCGCCGGCCGTGGCGCGATGGATGTCCTGGCCCTCGTGAAATGCCCTGAGCAGCGCGGGGTCTTCCGACAGGTGCGCCATGATCCGCAATTCGATCTGCGAATAATCGGCCGAGACGAGGACGTGATCGGGCGGCGCGATGAAGGCCTCGCGAATGCGGCGGCCCTCCGCGGTGCGCACCGGGATGTTCTGCAGGTTGGGATCGTTCGACGCGAGCCGCCCGGTGACGGCCGTAGCCTGGGAGAACGTGGTGTGCACGCGGCCCGTGCGCGCATTGACCATTTGCGGCAGCTTGTCCGTGTACGTCGACTTGAGCTTCGACACCGAACGATGTTCGAGCAGGACCTTGGGCAATGGATAGTCGGCCGCCAGCTCCTGCAGCACTTCCTCGTCGGTGGACGGCTGTCCGGTCGCGGTCTTCTTGACCACCGGCAGGTTCATCCGCTGGAACAGGATTTCTCCCAGCTGCTTCGGCGATCCGAGGTTGAACGGTTGCCCCGCGAGCTGGTGCGCCTGCTGCTCCAGCGCCATCACCCGCTCGCCCAGTTCGCGGCTCTGCTGCGCGAGCAGGTTCGAGTCGATGAGGATGCCGTTGCGTTCCATGCGGAACAGCACTTCGCGCACCGGCATCTCGATCTGCGTGTAGATGTGGTCGAGCTTCGCGTCCGCGGCAATCGCCGGATGGAGCGCGCGATGCAGGCGCAGCGTCACGTCGGCGTCCTCGGCGGCGTATTCCGTCGCGCGGTCGATGGCCACCTGCTCGAACGGAATGCGCTTGGCGCCCTTGCCGGTCACGTCGTCGTAGCTGATCGTCGTCAGGTTCAGGTGACGCCACGCGAGATTGTCCATGTCGTGCGGCTTGTGCGACTCGATCACGTAGGATTCGAGCAGCGTGTCGTGCGCGACGCCGCGCAGAGCGAAGATCGTCGTTGGCGAACGCATGCTGGTCGTACTTCATGTTCTGTCCCAGCTTCTTCTTCGCCGGATCGCCGAGCCACGGCGCCAGCCGGCGCAGCGTGGCGTCGCGGTCGAGCTGGTCCGGCGCGCCTGCGTAGCGGTGGCCAAGCGGGATATAGCACGCGCTTCCGGGCGCGATCGCCAGCGATACGCCGACGATGCGCGCTTGCATCGGATCGAGGCTGGTGGTCTCCGTGTCCAGTGCGACCAAATCCGCCGTGTCGATGGCTGCCAGCCAGCGCGCCAATGCGGGCTCGTCGCAAACCATCTCGTAATGCGTGGCGATGGGCGCCGCGGCGGGGACGACCGCGGAAGCATCCGCAGCGTTGGTGTCCCAGCGCCGCCCCGCAGTGTCCTTCTCCGCGCGTTGCGCGATGGTGCCCGCCGCATCCGGCGCGTCCGCCGCACCCGGAATGTCGCGCAGCCAGCTCTTGAATTCGAAGCGTTCGTACAGCGGCTTCAACACCGCAATGTCGGGCTGTGCCAAGCGCGAGATCGGTGGGCCGCAGCGACAGTTCGCAGTCGGTCTTGACGGTGAGCAGCTTGCGGCCCTGCGGCAGCCAGTCGATCGTCGCGCGCAGGTTCTCGCCGACGACGCCGGGAATTTCGCCCGCATGCGCGATGATGCTGTCGAGCGACCCGTATTGCGCCAGCCACTTCGCGGCCGTCTTCGGGCCCACTTTCGGGCACGCCCGGCACGTTGTCGACCGTGTCGCCCGTCAGCGTGAGGAGGTCCAGCACCTGGTCCGCGCGCACGCTGAACTTCGCCAGCACGCCGGCCTCGTCCAGCGTCTCGTTGCTCATCGTGTTGACGCATCGGATGCGCGCCGTCACGAGTTGCGCGAGATCCTTGTCGCCGGTGGATATCACCGTGTCGATGCCGGCCGCGGCAGCCTGCGTGGCCAGCGTGCCGATGACGTCGTCGGCCTCGACGCCTTCGATCATCAGCAGCGGCCATCCGTTCGCCCGCACGAGCTCGTGCAACGGCCCGATCTGCGCGACGAGATCGTCCGGCATCGGCGGCCGGTTCGCCTTGTATTGCGGATACCAGTCGTCGCGAAACGTCTTGCCCGGCGCGTCGAACACGACGGCGAAATAGTCCGGCTTGCCGTCCTCGGCCATTCGGCGCAACATCGAAAGCACACCGCGCAGCGCGCCGGTCGGCTCGCCTTTCGAGGTGCGCAGGTCGGGCAGCGCATGGAATGCGCGGTACAGGTACGAAGACCCGTCAACCAGCACGAGCGTAGGCATGCGTCAGACCCACAAGATTCCGGAAATAATCGATCCGCAGGCACTCAACACGACCAATGGCCAGGAGGCGTGGCGGCTGCTGGGGATTATGGCAGAGTTCGCGATCGCGACCGAGCGCCTGCGCGGCATCCGGCCCGCGGTCAGCATGTTCGGCAGCGCGCGCATCAAGGCGGGCCACGCGTATTACGAAAAGACGCAGCGCATCGCGCGCCTGCTTTCGGATGCCGGCTTTTCCGTCATCTCGGGTGGAGGACCGGGACTGATGGAGGCCGCGAACAAGGGCGCCCACGGCGGACGCTCGCCCGCCATCGGCCTCAACATCATGCTGCCGTTCGAGCAGAGCGGCAACGAATTCCAGGACGTGTCGATCGACTTCCGTTATTTCTTCGCGCGCAAGATGATGTTCGTTCGCTTCGCATCGGCGTACGTCATCCTTCCCGGCGGATTCGGCACGCTCGACGAACTGGGCGAAGTGCTGACGCTGGTGCAGACCGGCAAGACGCGGAAGATTCCGATCATCCTCGTAGGGGGCGACTTCTGGCGCGGCCTCGTCGACTGGATGCGCGACAAGCTCGTTGGCGAAGGCATGATCGGCAGCCGAGGACATGAACCTCCTGCACATCATCGAGGAGCCGGAGGCCATCGTCGAGGCCATCTTCAAATTCTACGAAGGTCGCGGCTTCGCGCCGACGCGCGCCGAACGCGAAAAGATGCTCAATCTCTGATTCGTGTCGCCTGGCGCCAAGGCGCCGCCGCCGCAACGCGCGAGTTTCCACTGCCGCGCCGATCGTTTGGTAGAATCGCAGTTTCCGCGCCAAACCCATGAGCCCATTGCGCTTCGCGTGCATGTTCGCCGCCGCCGCGGTACTGGCGGGCGGCGCGCTCGCGCAGGCGCCTGCCGCGCCGCCACCGCTGCCGGCCAACATAGCGCCGCCGCCGCTTCCGCCCGCCAGCGAAGCGGCGCCGCCGGCCAAAGGCGCGGCCGTGCCGCTCGAGGAGTATCGCGGAGGAACCGAGGAAGAGCCGCAGGTCACCATCATTCGCAGGGAGAAGGAAACGGTGGAGGAAGTGCGTGTCGGCGGCGTGCTGCGCTACGTTCGCGTGACCCCGCGCCACGGGCGGTCCTACTACCTCGTGCCGACGAGTGACGGCCAGAATTTCACGCGGCAGGATTCGATTGGTTCCGGCTTGAGCGTTCCGATGTGGCTGTTGTTTTCCTGGTGATCTGACGCCATCACCCGAGGATTCCGGGGCGTCGATTGTGCGCGCGCGCCGGCCCAACCCATGTCCGTCTACACGCCCGTAACTTCCGAAGAGCTCGATGCATGGCTTACCCGCTACGCGCTGGGGAGCGCCACGGAGATTCAGGCGATCGCGTCCGGCATAGAGAACACGAACTATTTCGTCACCACGACCAAGGGCCGGTACGTGCTGACGCTGTACGAACGCCTGCCGGCCTCCGGAACTGCCGTTCTACCTCAACCTGATGGCGCATCTGGCGCGCGCCGGCGTCGAAGTTCCTGCGCCGGAACCCGATCGCACCGGCGCCTTGTTCTCGCTGTTGAACGGCAAGCCCGCGAGCCTGGTGACGCGCATCGACGGCACGCCGGTGGACGTGCCCTCGCCGCAGCATTGCGTGGCGGTCGGCGCGGCGCTGGCGCGACTGCACGTGGCGTCGATGAGCTACCGGGCAAGGCTGTCCAACCGGCGCGGCCCCGCGTGGTGGCGGCAGGCCGCACGCGCGGTCAAGCCGCACCTCTCGCCGGAACAGGCAGAACTGCTCGACACCGAACTCAAGTTCCAGACGGGCTTCGGCCGCGGCAAGCTGCCCAAGGGCGCCATCCATGGCGACCTCTTCTGCGACAACGTGCTGTTTCATGACGGGCGCGTTGCGGGAATCATCGACTTCGGATTTGCCGCGACGGACTTCTACGCATATGACCTCGCCATTACCGTCAACGACTGGTGCGTCGACGACGCCGCAAGCAAGGCGGTCGACGCCGAACGCGCGGAGGCCCTGGTCACCGCCTACGATGCCGTCAGGCCTCTGACGGTGGACGAGCGTGCCGCGTGGCCGGCGCTGCTGCGCGCGGCGGCATTGCGCTTCTGGCTATCCCGGCTGTACGACCTGCATCTGCCGCGCCCCGGGGAACTGGTGCATGCGCATGATCCGGAACACTTCGAGCGTGTCCTGCGCGATCGCGTGGAACGGCCGGCGCGCTTTCCGGAAAGCCGCTGCATGAACGACGATCCGCGGGAATTCGTGTTCACGCGGTATGAAGCGCGCCACGGCATGGCGTGGCTCGCGCAGGCGTATGCATTGTTCAGCCGGAAGCGCCTTCCCTGGCTCCTCCTGCTCCTGACCTATTACATCCTGCTCAAGCTGCTTCTCTACGCTCCCTACGTCGGCGCGTATGCGATCTCCATCCTCAAGCCGGTGTTCGCCGTCGGCCTGCTCGCTGCCGCATGGACGCAGGAACGCGGCGGCACGCCGCAACTCAGCCAGCTATTCCTGGGCTTTCGGTCCAACCTGCGCTCGCTGCTGCCGATCGGCATCTTCTTCGTCGTGGGTGTTACCGCAGCGGTCTTCGCGTCGTCGCTCGTGGACGACGGGAAATTGCTCGACCTCCTGTCCAATACGGGTGGAACGATGAAGGAGGAAGACGTCGCGGCCGCGCTTGCCGACGGCTCGCTGCAGGCGGCGATGCTGTTCTCGGCGCTGCTGACAATTCCGGTGCTGATCGCGACGTGGTGGGCGCCCGCCCTCGTCGTGTTCCAGAACGCAGGTGCAGCCACGGCGCTGGCGGTGAGTTTTCGCGCGGCGATTGCGAACTTCCGGCCGTTGGCGGTCTACGTTCTTGGCGTATTCTTCTTCGCAGCCGCCTTGCCGGCGCTCGTCACCGGCGTGCTGGTGCTGCTGCTGCAGGAAACGGGCCTGCAGATCGCCAAGCTGCTGCTCATTCCCTATGGGATATTTCTCGCGGCGACGCTGCACATCTCGGACTACGTGAGCTACCGCGACGTGTTTCATGCCGGTGAAACGCTCGCGCCGTTGGCGGGGCATGGTTCGGAACAACACGATTGACACACGAGTCTCTCGGCAACCGCTCAAGCTCAGACCGGGGCGCGCCCCCCGCATGGTGCCCCCTCCGCGATTTTTTCACCGGGACGGGAATCACAGCGGCGCCCGACTGTCGTCACGACTAGCCGCCTGTCCTCGATGGTGCGCTAGGCAGGCTCGAGCTTCGCGTACTCCAGCGCAAGCCACTTGACGCCGGTGTCGCGGAAGTTGACCTGCACGCGCGCGTCCGGCCCGCGGCCTTCCGCGTCGATGATCACGCCCAGTCCGAACTTCGCATGCTTGACGCTTTGGCCGATGCGCCATGTGGGCCCCGCCGGCGTTGCCTGCGGCGCGCGCGTGACGCGGCCCCATTCGGCGTCGTCGACGTCGATGGAACGGCGACGATACGGCGACAGCCACTGCACGAGGTCGGGAGGAAGCTCGGTCAGGAAGCGCGACGGGATGTTGTAGCGCGTTTGCCCGTGCAGCATCCGGCTTTGCGCCTGCGTGACGTAGAGCCGCCGCCGCGCCCGCGTGATCGCGACGTACATCAGTCGCCGCTCTTCCTCGAGGCCGTCGGCCTCGGACAGGCTGTTCTCGTGCGGGAACAGGCCCTCCTCGAGTCCGGTCACGAAGACCGTGTGGAACTCGAGACCCTTGGCCGAGTGGACGGTCATCAACTGCAGCGCCGGGCGCCCGTCGGCGGCCTGCGTGTCGCCGGCCTCCAGCGCCGCGTGCGTGAGGAAGGCGGTCAGCGGGTCGGTCGCGCCTTCCGCCTCGCCACCTTCGGGCGACTGCGCGTCGACGTCGACGCGATCGGTGAGCATGGGCGCATCGGTGGCCAGTTCGGCTTCGCGCACGAACGCGTCCGCCGCCGTCACGAGCTCCAGCAGGTTCTCGACACGATCCTGCCCGTCCTTCTCCGACTTGTAGTGCGCGAGCAGCCCGGACTTGTCGATGACGTGCTCGACCGCTTCGGGAAGCGGCAGTGCGCGGGTTTCGTTCCGCAGCGAATCGATCAGCCGGAGGAATGCGCCAAGCGACGAGCCCGCCTTGCCGGTCATCGCGCCGGATACGGCCGCCTGCCACAGCGTCGTCGCCTGCGTGCGCGCCGCGTCCTGCAGATTCTCCAGCGTGCGTGCGCCTATGCCGCGCGGCGGGAAATTGACGACGCGCAGGAACGCGCCGTCGTCACCGGGCGCGGCGATCAGGCGCAAATAGG
This sequence comes from uncultured beta proteobacterium, assembly GCA_963834045.1. Classification (GTDB taxonomy): domain Bacteria; phylum Pseudomonadota; class Gammaproteobacteria; order Burkholderiales; family Casimicrobiaceae; genus VBCG01. The sequence continues at coordinate 289,823 of CAWIAK010000003.1, forward strand.
CCAGCGCATGCTTCACTTCGGCACGCTCGAAATAGCGCATGCCGCCATACACGCGGTAGGGAATGCCGGCGCCGAACAGCGCATGCTCGAGCACGCGCGACTGCGCGTTGGAGCGATACAAGAGCGCCACCTCGTCGTGCGCCACGCCGTCTTCGCTGATGCCCTTGACGACATCGACGATGAACGCCGCCTCGTCCCGGTCGGAAGCGGCCGAAAACGCGCGCACCGGCTCGCCCTTGCCTTCGCTGGTCCACAGGTTCTTGCCCAGCCGCGCCTGGTTGTGGCGGATCAGCGCGTTGGCGGCGTCGAGGATGTGCCCGTGCGAGCGGTAGTTCTGCTCGAGCTTGATCAGCTTGACCGGCTGCTCCGGCGAGGCGAAGTCGCGCTCGAACTGCTGCATGTTGGCGACCTTGGCGCCGCGGAATGCGTAAATCGACTGGTCGTCGTCTCCCACCGCGAACACCGCCGTGTGCGGTCCCGCCAGCATGCGCAGCCACTTGTACTGCAGCGTATTCGTGTCCTGGAATTCATCGACGAGCAGGTGCGAGAACCGCCGCCGGTAATGCTCGCGAATGCCTTCGTTTCCGGCCAGTAACTCGTAGCTGCGCAACATCAGTTCGGCAAAGTCGACCACGCCCTCGCGCTGGCACATCGCGTCGTACAGCGCGTAGTGCTCGACCTGCCGGCGCGACAGTTCGTCGGTAGCCTCGACCATGTTCGGCCGCATGCCCTCTTCCTTGGCATCCGCGATGAACCATTGCAGCTGCTTCGGCGGATACCGGTTGTCGTCGAGGTTGTGCGCGCGGTACATCCGCTTGATAAGCGAAAGCTGGTCCTGCGTGTCGAGGATCTGGAACAGCTGCGGCAGGTCGGCGTCGCGATGATGCGCGCGCAGCATCCGGTTGCAGAGGCCGTGGAACGTGCCCACCCACATGCCGCGCGTGTTGACCGGCGTCAGCGCCGATAACCGGAGCAGCATCTCCTTCGCCGCCTTGTTCGTGAACGTGACCGCGAGGATCGACAGCGGGCCGGCCTGTCCGGTCGCGAGGAGCCATGCAATGCGCGTCGTCAGCACGCGCGTCTTGCCGCTGCCCGCGCCCGCCAGGATCAGCGCGGAGGCATGCGGCAACGTGACGGCGGCGAGCTGTTCGGGATTGAGGTTTTCGAGGAGAGGCGACGCCATCAGTGTCCATCGGAAAAGGCCAGCGGCAAGGGTCGATGATAGCCGACCGCGCGCTATAATCGCGCGCACCCGCCAAACGCCGACCCCGGTCCTTAGACCATGCCGCGCACTCCCGACGCCACACCCGCTGTGAATTCCGCCACGATGCGCGCGTTCGTGCATTGGATGCGCGCCGCGGCGCCCTATGTGCACGCGTTCCGCGGCAAGACCTTCGTCATCGCGTTCGGCGGCGAGGTGGTCGCGGACGAGGAGTTCCTGGGCGTCATCCACGATCTCAACCTGTTGCACAGCCTGGGCATCCGCCTGGTGGTCGCGCATGGCTGCCGCCCGCAGGTCGAGGCAATTCTCGAGCAGCAGGACATCGAGAACCGCTACGCGCACGGCGTGCGCGTCACCGATCCGGACTCCATGGATTGCGTGCTCGAGGCCGCGGGCCAGGTGCGCGCCCGCATCGAGGCGCTCTTGTCGCTGGGGCTTGCCAATTCGCCGATGGCCGGCGCGCGCAACCGCGTGTCCAGCGGCAACTATCTGACCGCCAAACCGATGGGCATCGTCGATGGCGTGGACATGCAGCTGACCGGCGAAGTGCGGCGCATCGACAGCGAAGCGATCCAGCAGCGGCTGGACGACGGCGACATCGTGCTCATTTCACCTATTGGCTATTCCCCCACGGGCGAGATCTTCAACCTGACGGTCGAGGAGGTCGCAACACAGGTGGCCGTGCGGCTGGAGGCGACCAAGCTCATCTTCCTCATGGACTCCGACGGCGTGCGCAACGGCCGGCGGCAATTGCTCACCGACCTTTCGACGACGGACGCACTGGCGCTGCTCGCGAACGGCAACAAGCTGACCGCCGACGTGCTGCACTATCTGCCCGCGGCCATTCGCGCATGCGACAACGGTGTCAAGCGCGCCCACCTGGTCAGCCGCCATCACGACGGCGCGTTGCTGCTGGAACTGTTCACGCGCGATGGCGTGGGCACGATGGTCGCCGCGACCGCGCTCGCGCATATCCGCAGCGCGACGATCGACGACGTCGGCGGAATCCTCCAGATCATCGAGCCGCTGGAAGAACAGGGCGTGCTGGTGCGCAGGTCGCGCGAGCGCCTCGAAAGCGAAATCGAACGCTTCGTCGTCGCGGAGTACGACGGCCACATCATCGGCTGCGCGGCGCTTTATGCATTCCCGGAAGACAAGCTGGGCGAACTCGCCGCGCTTGCCGTGCAGCCGGACTTCCGCCGCGAAGGCTACGGCGAGGCGCTGATGCGCGAGATCGAAATGCGCGCCCGCAAGCTGAAGCTCGCGGAACTTTTCGTGCTCACCACCAAGACCGCGCACTGGTTCCTGGAGCGCGGCTTCCGCGTGGCGCAAGTGGCCGACCTGCCGCGGCAAAAGCAGGCCCTCTACAATTACCAGCGCAAGTCGCTGGTCTATCGCAAGTCAATCTAGGACACTTCCCCATGGCAAGAACCGTCAATTGCGTCAAGCTCGGCAAGGAAGCGGAAGGCCTCGATTTTCCGCCCTATCCCGGCGAACTCGGCAAGCGCATCTATGAAAACGTGTCGAAGGAAGCGTGGCAGGCCTGGCTCAAGCACCAGACGATGCTGGTTAACGAGAATCGCCTGAGCCTGGCCGATATCCGCGCGCGCAAGTGGCTTGCGGAACAGATGGAGAAGCACTTCTTCGGCGGCGGCGCGGACATGCCGCAGGGGTACGTGCCGCCGAGCTGATGGCCGAATCAGAAAGACCCGAGATACCGCGGGCGGTGGCGGCCGGCATCGCGCACCACCGTGCCGGGCGATTGGCGGAAGCGGAAGAGGCCTATCGCAAGGTCCTGGATCACCGATCCCGATAATTTCGACGCGCTCTGCCTCTTGGGCGCGATCGCGCATGGTGCGGGGCGCCATCGCCAGGCCATCGACTACATCGGCCGCGCCATCTCCAAGGCGGAACGCGCGACTCCGGCGAGGCCGCCCAATCCCTACGCCTACAGCAATCTGGGAGAGGCGTATCGCGCGACGGGGCAGACCGGCGATGCGATGGCATGCTACGAGAAGGCGCTCGCCATCAAGCCCGACTATGCCGAGGCCCACTATCACCTGGGACTGGTGCTGGCGGACGCAGGCCGGCATCAGGATGCCATCGCGTGCTACCGCAGGGCCGTCGCGTTGAAGCCGGAACTCGTGCTGGCCCAGTACAACCTCGGCCTCGCGTTGAAAGCCGAGGGCAACACCGCCGAAGCGACCGTGTGCCTGCGTGAGGTCTTGCGACTCGATCCCGGCAACGAGCTGGCAACGTTTTCGTTGTCATCGCTGACGGCGCAGAATCCCGAGCGGCCGCCGGAACGATACGTCGCGAATCTCTTCGACAATCACGCACCCCGGTTCGACACGCATCTGGTCGAGACCCTGCGGTATCGTGTTCCGCAAGCGCTCGTCGACATTGCCCGAAAGCATGCGGAGCCACCGCCAAGCGGATGGGACGTCCTCGACCTGGGCTGCGGCACCGGCCTGGTCGGCGCGGCGGTTGCGCCGTTTGCGCACCATCTCGTCGGTGTCGATCTTTCGCAGAGGATGCTGGAAAAGGCCCGCGAGCGAAACCTGTATGACCGTCTCGAGCACCGGGACCTGCTGTCGCTGATGAAGCTGGAACCCGCGTCGAGTTACGACATCATCGCAGCCGCGGATGTGTTCATCTATGTCGGCAAGCTCGACGATGTCGTTCGCGAAGCGGCTCGGCTGCTGCGCGCCGGCGGTTCCCTCGTATTCTCCGTGGAAGCGATCGAGGAAACGCCATCCGACGCCACGGACACGGCGCCCTCGCACGACTACCGGCTGCTGCGCCAGCGGCCGCTATGCACACTCCACGGATTACCTGCGGAAGCTCGCCCACGACAACGGCTTCGGCAAGGTCGACATATCGGCCGTCGATATTCGTCTCGAGCGGGGCGCGCCCGTGCGTGGCTGGCTGGCGCTGCTGGCCGTGTGAATCGTGCTACCCCGATCAGAACCGGTACACCGCTGCCGCGAGGATCGACTTGCGGGCGCCGACACCCCCTTCGAGCAGGACATAGCCGTCCTTGCCGAACTCGAACAGGCCGCCGAGCAGCGTGTTCCACGGTTTTTGCGGCGACTGGATCACGATGAATTGAAGGTCGGTATTGGCGACGCTGCCCGCGACCTCCTGCTGGATGTTCTGGTACATCGCGCCGATCCAGACCGCCGCGCCATTGGCGTTTCCGACGGTGCCGTGCAGACCCACCCTGGCCGAGAAGACCGACGCCACCGGCTTCGTGTCGGCGATCACCGATTCGTTTTCGAATGTCAGCTTCGTCTGCGTGCGGTTCCAGTCGATCACCCCGATCGCCGTCAGGTCGTGCCAGTCGCTGACCTTGCCGCCCCCTTGAAGGGTGAACCCCGCGCCGTAGGTCGGGCCACTGAACTTGGCATTGAGCTGCACTACCTGAGGCTGGATGATGCCGAGGATGGGATCATCGGGGATCTGGATGAGTCCCTTCGTGGTTCCCGTCGTGTATCCGCCGAGGACGTAGACGTCGAGGAACGGGAAGACCAGCACGTCGAACTTCGCCGAGACGTTCTGCTGGGAAGTGTCGACCGTATTGATCTCCAGGAAATTCTTGACCGACACCGGAGGCCCATTGCGCGCCAGCTGCAGGTCATGGATGTTCACCGGCTGCCGGGCCGAGTAGGCAGTGATCCCGATTCCAAACGGATACGGAATCTGATAGCCCTTGGCCTCCGCTTCCACTCCCCATATCGGCAGTCCCGACCAGTGCGGCTGGGGCGCCGCGGCGTCCTGGGCATGGGCGCCGCCGGAAAAGACGGAGAGCGCGAACAGAGCGCTAGCGATGAGCGGGGACCGCGGATGGAACAGGGTATTGTCATTGTCAGCTGCCTCCCAGAACCGTGCTGCCGGCGCCCAACGGATCCAAGGCCGCGAGCGATCGCAATGCCAACAGTTACCGTCAACCATAGTACCTTGCCTGCCGTCTGCGCGGTCAAGCCCCGCCCGGTGTCCACTGCAGCTACACTGGGCACCGATGTTGACCGTCAGCAACCGCGACGATACCGTTGAAATGCTGGCTCAGCGGAGCGCGAAATCGCGGTCGCAGGAATTTGCTGCGGCATGCGCTGTTTCCCCTCCTTGCCATTGGGGCAGCGTCCGGAGCAATCGCGCAGGCGATCTCCGATCCGCTGCGAGGCGCCGAAATCGTTTCCGATGCGACCCGCGTCGAAGTCAAGCGCGAGGGGATGGCGCGATTCTTCGATCCCCAGGATGGCCAGTTCGACCTGAGCTATTTTCTCGAGGATCCCAGCGGCTTTCTCCCAATCCCGATCATCGTGACCGAGCCTGCGGTCGGCTATGGCGGCGGCGGCGCGGGCATGTTCCTGCGGCCGCGCCGGGAAGCGGGCGAGGAAGGCTGGGCGCGGCCCGACATTTCCGCCGTGGGCGCGTTCGGGACGCAGAACGGCACGTGGGGCGCGTTCGCCGGCGATTCCAGCAGGTGGCTCGACGGGCGACTGCGCACGCTCGTCGGCGCCGGAACCGGACAGCTCAATCTCGACTTCTACGGACTCGGGAGCGCGCCGTCGTCACTCAACCAGGGCGTGCGCACTCGCTGCAATTCACGGGGGTCGTCGCGCAGGCGAACTGGCAACTCGCGCCCAAGTCGCCATGGTCCGTCGGCGTGCGCTATGTCTATGCCGACGTGGACCCCAAGCCACGCGAGGGCTCAGTCTTGCCAGGCGCCGACCAGCATCCGGGTGAAGATCTCGGCGCCAACGGCCGTCCTTGAATTCGACACGCGCGACAACGTATTCACGCCGACACGCGGAATCTATGCCGAGACTTCCTGGCTTGCGTCGCGCGAGGCGCTGGGTGCCAGTGTCGACTTCGAGCGCTTCGAACAGGTGCTCATCGGCTGGCACCCGCTTCCTCATGACGTGACGCTTGGAGCGCGGGGACTCTATGCGTGGTCATCGGACGGCACGCCCTTCTTCCTGCGGCCGTTCGTGCAACTGCGCGGCGTGCCCGCGGCGCGCTACCAGGGTGACCAGGCGGCATCGGTCGAACTCGAGGCGCGCTGGCAGTTCATGGGCCGATGGAGCCTCGTCGCCTTCGGTGGCGCCGGTACCACGCGAACCGATCGGCAGAGCTTCACCGCCACCCAGAATGTCGGCGCAGGCGGGGTCGGCTTCCGCTACAAGTTGGCTGCCAAGTTCGGCATGGACGCCGGCATCGACATCGCGGCCAGCCCCGGGACGACCGCTCTGTATTTCGTCGTGGGCAATGCCTGGTTCCGCCCCTGAAGCCGACCTACGGCGCGCCGAGCAGCATGTAGAGGCTCCAGTTGCCGGCTCCGCCGTATCCGAGCCCCAGGTACGCCGGCCCGAGGAACGTATCCGCGCCGAGGAATGCCGATCCGGACCATAGCGTTCCCGGCGACTGCGAATTGGCGAAACGATTGGCGATGTAGCCGACTTCTGCGGAGCCGCCAAAGTAAAGCCCCGACCCGAGGATGTCCGGCAGCGAATACATCCGGTGGTAATACATCAGGCGGCCAAATGCATAGTCGCGGCCGGAGAACTCGTTGATGCGGTAGCCCGACAGCCGCAGTGGTCCTCCGAGCGTGAACGACTCGTAGGCCGGCATGTCCGAGCCGAGCGCCGTGCCGCCGCTGACGGCGACGTTGAACACGTTGTCTCCCCAGCTGCGGATGCCGCGCGCCGTCCCTTCGAGACGCTGATAGTTCAGCGCCGATCCGAACGACGTCATTGCGGCATAGGCCGTCCCGACGAATCCGTAACCGTCGGACGGAAACCAGGCGGTGTTGGTCTGGTCGACGAACAGCGCCGCGCGGAGTCCCGCGGTCGTCTCGCGCACGTTGGGCAGGACGGGCGAGCCGGTGTCGACCCTCGCGAAGACCTTCGACCACACGGCGCCGGCACGCAGCTGGCCCCAGGTCCCCAGATTCGTGCCGACGTCGACGCCGGCCTCGCCGGAACTGATCAGGTAATTGGCGACCTTGTCCTGCCCGACGAACAGGCCGCGCGTCTGCTGTCCGATCAAGGCGTTAGGCGCGATGAACCAGTGGCCCTCCTCGTTGAGCGGCTGGTAGAACTCGGTGAACACGTGCGTGTTCTGGCCGATCTGCGCCTCGGTCGTCCATTCGCCGCCCAGCCGGTTGAGCCACGTCTTCCGGTACTGGACGAGGGCATTGAACTGGTTGTCGCCCTGGAAATCGCTGGCGAGGCCGAGGCCGAAGCGCAGGTAATCGGACCCCCACGCCTTCTCCTTCGGCGTGATGACCATCGCACGTGGGCCGAGATCCCCGCCGACGATCCGGTAATCGATGCTCTCGTAATCGCGTGTGCCGAAAATGCGGCGCAGGTCGGCGCCGATCTTCTCCTCGGACAGCGGCTCGCCCGGCTGGCTCTCGACCAGCTCGCGCACGACGGCCGGATTCGTCTTTGTCAATCCCTCGACGCGGATTTCGTCGACCGTGCCGAGGACCTTCGCCTCGGCTACCTGGCGTGCCCGCACCGCCGCATACTGCTCCGGCGGAAGGCTGTAGCGCCTGAGCTTGTCGGCGAGCGCGCGCGTCGCCTCCTCGCCGATGCGGATGGCGTCCTTCGAGCGGTCGAACTTGACCGCGGAAACGTCGCCCAGGTCCGGCGCGATCAGCACGTCCCTGTCCGTGAGGCTCTTGAGCTGGTCGTCGACCGTCTGCTTGCCGAGAAAGTTGAGAAGCTGGGTCACGACCGAGTACGCCGACGTGATCTCGCTGCGCGTCAACGGGGGCGTCGAGATGTTGACGGCGATGATCACGTCGGCGCAGAGCTTGCGCGCCTGGTCGATCGGCAGATTGTCGGCGATGGCGCCGTCGACGAGCAGCCGCCCGTCGATCTCGACCGGCGACATCGCCCCGGGCACCGACATGCTCGCGCGCATCGCCTGCGCCAGGCTGCCGCTGCCGAGCACGACTTCCCGGCCCGTCTCGATGTCGGTGGCGATCGCATGAAACGGTATCGGAAGCTTCCGAAAGTCGGTGATGCCGAAGGCCGGCGCCACCATCGAGCGGAATTCCGACTCGATCGCGATTCCGGCGAGCACACCCTTGGGCAGCGCCAGCCCGCCATCCTTGAGGCCGTACTCGGGCGCGAACAGCGTCTTGTAGTCGTCGATCTTGCGGCGGACCGCGATTTCTCCGCGCGGGGGCTTGTCCCGGAAGATTTCCTCCCAGTTGGCTTCGAGGACGAGCTTCTCCATCTCCGCAGGCGTCCGGCCCGACGCGAACGTCGCCCCGACTATCGCGCCCATGCTGGTTCCCGTCACGCACGAGATCGGCACGCGCAATTCGTCGAGAACCTTGAGCACACCCACGTGCGCAATGCCGCGCGCCCCGCCACCCGACAGCGCGAGGCCGATGCGGGGACCCATCGAAGGCGGCGCGACCGGTGCCGGTTGCGCCTGCAGTCGGGCACAATGAATCGCCAGAATCGTAGTCGCCGTCGCAACCGCGAGGGCCCGATTGACTCTTGGGTGGGCTTTCATCGATTCAGGCTCCGTCGGGTCGCACGCTCCCTTCGCGGGAGTTTCACGAGGGTTCGAAATTATAGTGTCCTGGACTGGCGCGCGAGCTGGGCGGACCGGGACCGTTCAGCGAGGCGCGTTCGCGCCGAATGGCCTGAACGCACATCGACTCTTGTGACCGACGCCCAGCACACAGATCACTGCATCGTGCGAGTACTATAGCGAGGCGCGTCCCCACTTCGCGTTAGCGTGGTCACGCTCGTCCGCGCCCGCCGACTCGAAACTCGAGCTGGCGGAGCGACGCCGGGCCGTGCGGCCTTCGCGCACCCAAAGGAGCGATGCATGAATCCTAACGACAAGCGTGCGGTCGAAATCCAGGCCCAGAACTACTCGAGCCTCCTCGACGTCCTGATCCGTGCCGGGCTCATTCTCGGCTTGGCCATACTCTGCTTCCAGATCTTTTCGCCGTTCCTGACGTTGATGATGTGGGCGCTCATGCTCGCGGTCACGCTCTATCCGGCGCAGCAATTCGTTGCGGCAAAGCTGGGGGGGAAGCAGGGCCGCGCCGCGACCTTTCTGGTCTTGCTGGGGATCGTGATCATCGTGGTCCCAACGGCTGTCCTCATGAGTTCGCTGGGTGACTCGATTCACGACTTGATCAACAACGTGCAGAACGACACACTCGAGATTCCGGCGCCGCCCGAATCCGTCGCGGGTTGGCCCGTGGTTGGCCCGAAGGTGCATGGGCTATGGACGCGGGCGCACGACGATCTTCCCGCGCTCATCAAGAGCATGCAGCCGAAGATCGGTGACATTGCCAAGTCGGCTCTCGGCTTCGTCGCCAGCATCGGGGGCGGCCTGCTGATGTTCCTGGCCTCCTTCATCATCGCCGGCATTCTCATGGCCTTCGGGGAGGCGGGCGACCGTGGCGCTCGTGCCATCTTCGATCGACTGGTCGGCACGGAGAATGGCGCGGAGTTCGCGAAACTGTCCACGGCGACCATCCGTGCCGTGGCCCAAGGGGTCATCGGCGTTGCCTTCATCCAGGCGATCATCATCGGCGTGTGCCTGCTCGTCGCCGGCATACCGTGGGCCGGCGTCCTTGTCCTGATCGTGCTGGTGCTCGGCATCGCCCAGGTGCCGGCGCTCATCGTGACCTTGCCCGCCATCGGCTACATCTGGTGGAGCGGGGACTACGGCACCGTCGCGGCCGTCTCCTATACGGTGCTGCTCTTTGCCGCCGGAATGACGGACAACGTGCTCAAGCCCCTGATGCTCGGCCGGGGTGTCGATGCGCCGATGCCGGTCATCCTGCTTGGCGCGCTCGGCGGAATGGCGACCGCGGGAATTCTCGGCATGTTCGTCGGCGCCACGCTGCTCGCGCTCGGCTACCAGATCTTCACGGGTTGGGTTGCGGCAACCAAGGCCGCTCCGGCCGCTCCCCAGAAGACCGATGCCATGTGAATGGTTGAGTGTGTAGTTCTTCCTGCTTGCGCAGAAAGAGCGGCGGGTTGTCGACGGAGCAGGAGGCGGCAGCACGCACGTCTAGCCACAGAACGTGGTTCGCGGGCTCGGCCCGCCGCCGGACGCACGAGCCATTGTTGCCACAGTCGACCCCGTAGGCGTTCCTTCTTCTTGACGAAATCTTGCAATCGGTTGAGTTCTGGCTAACAATGCCAGTCAGCAGACGGCCGTGGATTTGTCAAGAGGCAAGCGCAAGAAATCTGCGGCTCCTGCTGCAACGAAGAGCAACATAATTGTTCGATAGCTCAGACAGGAGATGAAACAATGATGGAAGACATGATGTCGATGATGTCGTCCGCGCCTAACGACGCTGCAAAGAAGGCGCTGGTCAAGAAAGCCTTGGTACGTCGCGCGGTCAAGAAAGCCTTGGTCAAGAAGGCCATCAAGAAAAAGGCCGTCAAGAAGGCCTTGGTCAAGAAGGCCGTCAAGAAAAGGGCCGTCAAGAAGGCCATCAAGCGCAAGGCCGTCAAGCGCAGAGTCGTCAAGAAGGCCATCAAGCGCAAGGCCGTCAAGCGCAGAGTCGTCAAGAAGGCCGTCAAGCGCAAGGCCGTCAAGCGCAGAGTCGTCAAGAAGGCCGTCAAGCGCAAGGCCGTCAAGAAGGCCGTCAAGCGCAGAGCCGTCAAGAAGGCCGTCAAGCGCAAGGCCGTCAAGAAGGCCGTCAAGCGCAGGGCCGTCAAGAAGGCCGTCAAGCGCAAGGCCGTCAAGAGAGCCAAGAAGATGTAATTCTTCGCTCCAATCGCCGTCGCGATCGTGTGACGGAAGTAAACGGGTGGTGCCAACGCATCACCCGTTTTCATTTTGAGTCCCTTGACTGCCGGATACCGGGGCGGGCCGACAGGTCGCGGATCCCCGGGCCGGGTTCTCGCCGGAAAATTGTCTGCGTGACCGCCCTTCGACTATAGTGCCCTGAACTGCGAATCGAGCTTTCGCGGACGAGACCATCCGAGCAAACTCCCTGGTGGATTGGAACCTTAGGCCGGGAATTGCCATTGCAGAAACCATTGCGCTGAAAAAGACGCCTCAAGTACCCGGGCTGCCGTTGCTGGGCAGCCTTTTTGGCATGGCCAACGGACCTGCGGACTTTTTCGTTCACTGCTACCGCACTTACGGTCCAGTGTGCCGCCTGAGCATTCTCGGCGAAAGATACGTGCTGATCTCCGGCGTCGAAGCCGCCAACTTCATGGGCACGCGCGCCGGCAAGGACTGCCTGCGCTCGAAGGAATTCTGGGAAGGGCTGAAGGGCGAGTTCGGCGCCAAGCGCATGCTCACCGGTGAAGACGGCGACAGCCACAAGGAACTGCGCGACATCATGCGCAATGGCTATTCCAAGGAATCGATCAAAGGCCGCTACAACGAACTCGTCGCGATCACCGACGGCGCGCTCACTCGCGACTGGCCCGTAGGCAAGAAAGTGCCTGTCGTTGAAGCGATGCAGTACATGGTCGTCGAGCAACTCGGCATCATTCTGACCGGCGCGGCGCCGCTGGAATATGTGAAGGACATCCGCACCGCGATCATCTACATCCTCAACGTGCTGGTCACCCGGCAACGCCCCAGGATCCTGCTCAAGCGTACTGAATACAGGAAAGCCAGGAGCAGGGTCATGGAGTTGGGCCGCACGATGATCAAGGACGCCAAGGCGCGGTATGCCACGACCAAGCCGGAAGACCGCAATCTGGTCGACGACATCATGGCCGCGCACGTCGAAACGCCGGAAAAGGTGCCCGAGAGCGATCTGATCCTGTCTCTGACCGGCCCCTACGTTGCGGGCCTCGACACCGTCGCCAATACGACCGCCGCCGTCGTCTACTGCGTGCTCAAGCATCCGGAAGTCAAATCGCGCGTGCTGAAGGAAGTGGATGAGCTGTTCGCAGCTGGCGACCTGGATGAAGAGGGTCTCCTCAGGAAGCTGCCCGCACTCAACGGCGCCATCATGGAAACGATGCGTCTCTATCCGATCGCCGTCGCACAGATGCGCACCGCCAACAAGGACTTCGTGTTCGAAGGCCATCAGATACATGAAGGCGAGATGATCTACGTCGGCACCAGCGTGCCGCACTTCATGGAGGAATACTGGCCGAAGGCCAAGACCTTCGACATCGACCGCTATCAGAAGCCACGCGCCGAGCATCTCCAGCCCGGCGTGTACTCACCTTACGGCCGCGGCCCGCACACCTGCCTGGGCAAGAGTCTCGCCGAAGTGCAGATGGCACTGTCGATGGCGCGCGTGTTCCACAAGCTCGATCTGGAATTGGAATCACCCGACTACGTGCTCAAGACCAAGACCGCTCCCACGCCCGGTCCGGCGATGGACTTCAAGGTTCGTGTGAGGGGATATCGCCACTAAGACCCTAGGTGTATCCTGAACTGCCGGCGGCGTGAGCGGATGATCGGTGTCCGCACAACGTCGGTGAGAGACGCAATTCATCAACGATCTGGCTATCGCCGGGAGGTACTGATGAACATGCAGAAATTTGGGAAGGTTACACTCGCAAGGGCGGTCTTTGTCGCAGCGGGACTCTTATTGGCTACACCGCCGGGGTTTGCGACCGAAAACGCTGAGGAACGCCGCGACGCCAGGGATACGAAGCAGGATTCCAAGCAGGCAGCTCGAAAAGAAAAGGTGGACTGCAAGCAGGCCAACCAGAAGAATAATGCCCAATGTCGCCAGGACAAGCGCGACACCAAGCAGGAAGGCCGCAAAGATTCTCGTGACGTCAGATCGGGTGACGCGCCGCCGAAATAGCGACTTGGGTTGACCGTGGCCGCGCAGTCTTCCGTGGGGTAATCCTATCGAGGATGAGCGTCTCCAATTGCGCGGGCTGCGGCCCGCCCGGCATTCAGCGCGTGCTCGCCTGCGCGTCCCCGCGCGGCCGTTCAGGCGCGATCCGGCACGTGCAGCAGGAATTCCGGCATGTCCGGCAAGTCGTCGATGAACGTCCCCTTCTTCTTCCCCTTCGCGGAGAAGCGGCGCACGCGCCGCTTCAGCCGTTCCGCGACGTAGAAATCGCCGTCCGGACCGATCGCGAAGCCGGAGGGAGAACGGAGCTTGCCGTCGATGACAACGCGCGGCTTGACCTTGCCGCGCGGGATCTTCGCCGGAATGTCGTAGGCGAGGATGCTGCCGGTGCCGGCGGCTCCGATGTAGAGCGTGTCGCCGCGCAGTATGAGGTGCACCGGCCGGACCATCTCCTTCCTGCGCAAGCGCGCGATGAGCCGCCCCGAAGCCAGCTCGAAGATCTTGACGCCGTCGCTCGCTTCGTCCGCCACATAGAGATGCTTGCGGTGCACGACGATGCCGCGCACCGAATGCCGGGGCTTGCCGCGTTCGTCGAGCACCACCATGAGACCCTGCGGCGCCGGGACGTTGGGCGGGTCGTGGCCGGCAACCTCGGGCAGCCGGCCCCGCGACGATGCGACCAGCGTGCCGGGGAAAAACTTTCCGTCGGGATATTTCTTGCGCAGGTGCGCCGCCACGGCCGCCGGCTTGCGCGTCTTGGGCTGAATGGCCACGACCGTGTTGGTGTCCTGGCACGACACGTAGAGGATGCCGTCGTCCCCCAGCTCGACGTCGAACGGGTGGACCATCGCAGCCACGTGCTTCGTTCCGACCACAATGTCCGCGTAATGGAACGTGTCGCCCTTGCGGCGATAGCGGGCGACGTGGCTGTCCTTGTGCCAGGCGTTGGCGATGTAGAGATCGTCGCCCACCAGCGCGAAGCCGCGCGCGATCTTCAACGGATGCGCGTCGGGCGCCGGGTCGAGGAGCAGCGGATGCACCTTGCGTGGCGTGCCGTCGTCCTCGAAGACGCCGATGTTCTCGACGCCGGTCTTGCCTTCACCTCGATAGCTGATCCACCACACGATGAGCTTCCCCGGGCAATGCGTTACTCGAACGCGAAAATCTTCTTCCAGTCGTCCTTCATGCTGATAACGACAAAACCCTGCTTGCCAGCCTGATCGTAGAGAGCCTGCGTGAACGCACCAACCTTGGTCGCCGGCAATCCCTTCGCCGGGCCGTACGCGTATTCGCGCTTGGCGTCGTCGTGCATCACGATCATGGACAGCCGCGCGCCGGTGCCGGCCTTCGTGTATTCAAGCATTTGCCGGTCGCCGTCGGAATTGCCGAATGCCGCCACCGGCCGGCGCCCGATCATCAGGTGAATGCCTTCGGGCTTGCCCGCCTTGTCGTCGTTGAGCAGCAATTTCGGTTCCTTGGTGAGGAACGGCTTGCCGTCCTTGCCATAGCCGTATTTGGTGCCTCCCGCCGAACCGACCACCTGTTCCGGCGGGATGCCATAGGTCGCCTCCGAGTACACGCGCACGAAGTCCTGCCCGCCGCCAGTCACGATGTACGTCTTGTATCCGTTGGCGCGCAGGTATTTCAGCACTTCCTGCATGGGCAGGTACGTCAAGTCCGTGTACGGCTTCTTCCAGCGCGTGTCGCGCGCATCGGCGAGCCACTTCCTGGCTTCGGACTGGAATTCGTCGGTCGACATGCCCGCCAGCGTCGCCGCGAGGATCTTGATGAGATCGCCCTCGGACAGTTTCGCGATCGCCTCGCGATCGCCTGACAGCACGGTCTTGAACGGCTCGACGTTGGCAAGCTCCGGCTTCGCCTTCACAACAGCGGGAACGCGTTCCAGGCAATACATGACCTGCGAGTACATCGGATGCTCGACCCACAGCGTGCCATCCTGGTCGAAGGTGGCGATGCGCTCGGGCGGAGGCACAAATTGCGGGCTGCCTTGCGTGGTCGTCGCCTGCACGAAATCGACGATCGCCTTCTTGGCCGCACCGTCGTTCCACGAAGGCAGCGGATCGGTCTGGGCAAATGCCATCGCGCTCGCAAAAAGCAGCGCAAGCGCGAGCTGAAAGTGAACCGAGGATAAGGACCAACTGCGGTTCATCCGAGAAACCTCGTTCAAAATCGGTCTGGAAACGACTTCGGCCGGGCCGGCCCGAATCCGGCGCAGGGCGACCGCCAATTTGAGATTATTCCACGGTTCACCGGGGCAATCCATTCACGATCCTGCCGTCGAGGTTGCTCGCGTGACCCGCGCACTACTGGCAGATCTCCAACAGTTGCAATGCATGTCATCAAATGGGCCGCTGCTCGCGACGGCGATTGGCGAGCTATTCAACGGACTTGCCCCTAGGACGCACCCACGAGATATCATTTCACCCGTCCGCACGTGAGCGACCCGCCATACCGCCGCAATGGAAAATTATCGCGTCGTCCGTCGTCTCGATATCGACCCCACCGCCGAGCGGCGCGCGCTCGTTGCCGGACTGCGTGGTACGCCACCTCGCATTCCGCCGAAATATTTCTATGACGACCTCGGATGTGCCCTTTATGGCGCGATCTGCGCGCTACCCGAGTATTATCCGACGCGCACGGAGCAGGCGATTTTCAGCTCCTACCGCGCCGAGATCGCGCAGGCCATCGGCGTCGACGGCCAATTTGTCGACCTCGGAGCGGGTGATTGCAGCAAGGGCGAAAGTTGGCTTCCGTTTGTCGCGCCTAAACGGTACGTCGCGGTGGATATTGCCGATGGGATGATCGAACGTTCGCTCGCGCGGCTTGCCCCCGCGTTTCCGGGCGTGGAAATGCTGGGAGTCATCACGGATTTCACGCTCGGGCTCGATCTGCGTTCCGACCTTGCCGAACTGCCGACGACGTTCTTCTATCCCGGCTCGTCGATCGGCAATTTCACCCCCGACGATGCGCTTGTTTTCCTGAAGGCCATACGGCGACATTGCGAGGTTCCCGGCAGCGGGCTCCTGATCGGCGTCGACACAATCAAGGACAAGGCGCGTCTCGAAGCGGCCTACGACGATTCGCTCGGCGTGACGGCGGCATTCAACCGCAACGCGCTCAACCACGTGAATCGGGTACTTGGCAGCGATTTCGCGGCCAGCGCCTATGCGCACCGCGCGTTCTACAACATGGAAGACGGACGAATTGAAATGCACCTCGAGGCAACGTCAACCCAGGTCGTGACACTCGACGAGGCGCCGCGGATTTTCGGCGCGGGTGAGCGCATTCACACGGAGAATTCATACAAGTATGAGCGTCAGCCCTTTGCCGCGCGCCTCGAGCAAGCAGGCTTTGTCACGGTGCGTTGCTGGCAGGATGCGCGCGGCGATTTCGCCGTATTTCACGCCATATGAGCGGCGAGGATCAGCGCAGGTCGCGCGCGAGACGTATCCCGGAAAACTGCCATCGCGCCTCGGGCGGAAAGAAATTGCGGTAGGTTGCGCGAATATGCGAGCGTGGAGTCACGCAGGATCCGCCACGTAACACGTATTGATTGCACATGAACTTGCCGTTGTATTCGCCGACGGCGCCCGGTGCGGTCGCGAACCCCGGGTAGGGCGCGTAGGCGCTTGCTGTCCACTCCCACACGTCACCGAAGAGTTGACCGGGACTGTCGCCGGAGGGATACACGCGTGGTGCGAGCGGATGCAGCGCTCCGCTGTCCTGGAAGTTTCCGTCGATTGCGCAATCGACCGCGCCTGCCTCCCACTCGAATTCGGTCGGGAGGCGTGCACCGGCCCAGCGCGCGTAGGCATCGGCTTCGAAGTAGCTCATATGGGTAATCGGAGTGGCGGGATCGATTTCGACGCGGCCATGCAGGCTGAACGTCGTCCAGCGGCCGTCCCTCCATTCCCAGTACAAAGGCGCAGTCCACCGCTGTGCCTGCACTGTATCGAAGCCCAGCGACAACCAGAGTTCGGGCCGCGTGTAGCCGCCGTCGTCGATGAATGCCAGAAAATCACCGTGGGTTACCGGATGCGATGCGAGCTCGAACGGGGTGAGGAAGATCTGGTGCCGTGGCCGCTCGTTGTCGAAGGAGAAGCCGGCGCCGTGGTGGCCGACGGCCACCAATCCGCCGGCGAAGCCAATCCACCGCGAGGGGCGCGGCTTGACCGGAGTCAGCGGCCAACGCTCCCTATATGCCGGTTGCAGCGGATTGCGTGACAAGAGGTGCTTCAGGTCGGTCAGGATAAGTTCCTGATGCTGCTGTTCGTGCTGTAGGCCGAGTTCCAGCAGCGACGCCAGTTCTGCGTCGTCGGCCGCTTGCGCAACGAGCGGGACAAGATGGGCCTCCACATGCCGGCGATATAAGTGAATATCGTCGAGCGACGGGCGCGACAGCAGGCCGCGATCGGACCGCGGATGCCTGTCGCCGACCGCGTTGTAGTAGGAATTGAAAAGCACCCGGTATCGTGGATCGAAATGACGGTACCCGCGAAGGAAGCGCTCAAGAACGAACGTTTCAAAGAACCAGGTTGTGTGGGCGAGGTGCCATTTGATCGGGCTCGCATCGGGCATCGACTGCAGCGCGCAGTCCTCGGCCGACAGTGGCGCCGCAAGTTGCACCGTGGCCGCCCGCACCGCGTCGACCCGGCTCCCCAATGCGGTCGTCTGCGCGCTGGGCATGCTGCCTATATGGCGCGGATTGCGAGTGCGGGAAGCGGACATGTTGCCTCCTCGGAGGAGTTCTATTATCGCGCAATAGTCACTGTCGGCGCGTAAAGTCGTAGCAAAGTAATTTCCTGCCGTCGGTGTCCGTCTGACACGTTATTGTTGCCACGAAGGTTTGTGACACCCATCACCGCCAGTCGGTTCCCACGTGGCGCGAACTCACGCCGCCATGGCGTCTGGTGTGGTTGCATCGACTTGTCGCATCCGCCGTCTGAAACGGTCGGCGGGTGTGGCACGGCGGGGCGGTCACGTGCCCCCCGCGTCTTGGATCGGTCTGTGCCTGGCTGGTAGACTCATTCGCATGACCGTGCCCCCCATCAGCCGCTACCCCGTCCCGAAGCTCGAAGACCTACCCGCGGACATCCGCTCGCGCATGCTGGACGTGCAGGAGAAGGCAGGCTTCATCCCGAATGTCTTCCTGACGCTCGCTCATCGGCCCGACGAATTCCGCGCATTCTTCGCCTATCACGATGCGCTGATGGAACGGGACAGCGGGCTCTCGAAGGCCGAGCGCGAGATGATCGTCGTGGCGACGTCGGGTGCCAATGATTGCCACTACTGCATCGTCGCACACGGCGCGATCCTGCGCATCTACGCGAAGAATCCGCTGGTGGCCGACCAGGTGGCCGCGAATTACCGCCGGGCGGATATCACGCCGCGGCAGAAGGCGATGCTGGCATTTGCCGTCAAGGCGTCGCAACACAGCAGCGAACTCGTCGACGACGATTACGCCGCCGTGCGCGCGCACGGATTTTCCGACGAGGATATCTGGGATATCGGCGCGATCGCCGCGTTCTTCGCGATGTCGAACCGGATGGCGGACCTGATCAGCATGCGGCCCAACGACGAGTTCTTCGCGATGGGCCGCGTCCCCCGGACAAAGTGATTCAGCGCCTCAGACGACGCCCCACAGCTTGAACCACGCGAGCATGCGGGCCCAGCCATCCTCGGCATCCTGCTTGCGATAGTTGTCGGGACGGAAATCGGCGTTGAATCCGTGCCCGGCGTCGGCGTACACGACGAATTCGGATTTGCTGCCGCTGCCCTTCAACTCGTCGCGCATCTTGTCCACGTCGGCCAGCGGAATGCCACTGTCCTTGCCGCCATAGAGACCCAGCACCGGCACTTTGATCATCCTGGCAAGATCGAGCGGCGTCTTCGGCATGGCATCGCTTGGCTTGCCGGACAGCGTTCCGTACCAGGCGACGGCGGCGCGCAGCTTCGGATTGTGCGCGGCGTACATCCACACGGTGCGGCCGCCGCGGCAGAAGCCCGTCATGCCGAGCCTGCCGATGTCGCCCTTGCCGCTGGCTTTGGCGAAAGCCGCGGTGGCGTCGAAGTCCGCCATCATCTCGGTGTCGGTCTTGGCGTTGACGATGGGAATGATCTCGGCGATGTTGGGGATCTTGGTGAGGTCGGCCTTCCGCGCGTACACATCCGGCGTGATCGCGTAGTAGCCCGCCTTGGCCAGACGCCGGCAGATGTCCTTCATGTAGGGATTGAGGCCGAACACCTCGGGCGCCACCAGGATCACCGCAAACGGGCCGCCGGTGGCCGGCATCGCGAAGTAACCGGGCAACGTGCCGTCAGCCACCTTGATCGTCACGTCGCCCGCCGTCAGTCCCGCGGTGTCGGTGACGATCTGCTGCGCCGATGTTCCCGACGCGGCCAATGCGGCGCTGGCGCCCAGCGCAGTGGTCAGGAAGTCGCGCCGGTCGAAGGCGCGTTCGGGCTCCAGTATTCCCGCGATGTCCTGGTCGAGTTCCAGTTTCATTGCACGTTCCTCCTCTGATGGAGCCATGGTGTCATGCCTCGTACACGACCTGGCCGGTGACCAGCGTGTAGCGCACCTTGCCGGGCACTTCCATGCCGAGGAAAGGCGTGTTCTTGCCCTGGCTTTTCAGGGCCCCGCGTTCGACCGTCCAGAACTGCTCCGGATCGAAGATGCAAATATCGGCGGACGCCCCGGCGCGAAGATCACCCGCAGCGACGCCGAGCAGCTTCGCGGGCTCGCAGGTAATCCTTGCCAGCGCCGCGGACAAAGAGCACCTTCTCTTCCATCGCCCATTTGAGCGTGAGCGGCAGCAGGAGTTCCAGACCGGTGGCGCCGGGCTCGGCCTCGCCGAATGGAACCTGCTTGCCGTCATCGTCGACGGGCGCATGGTCGGAACAGATGAGATCGATCGTGCCGTCAACCACGCCTGCGCGCAGTGCTGCGCGGTCACGCACGGTGCGCAGCGGCGGAACCATGTGCGCGTGGGAGTCGAACCATCCGATATCGACGTCGCACAAGTGCAGATGGTGGATCGCGACGTCGCAACTGACCGGCAGGCCTTCCTTCTTCGCCGCGCGAACCATCGCCACGCCTTCGGCAGTGGAGAGCCTGCACAGGTGAACGCGCACGCCGGTTTCGCGCACCAGCGCCAGGATGGTCATGATCGCGATGGTCTCGGCCGCCGCCGGTATGCCCGGCAGGCCGAGACGCGTAGCGACTTCGCCGTCGTGGGCGACGCCTCCCTTGCCCAGGTGCGTATCGTTGGGACGAAGCCAGACGCGATAGCCGAACGTCGACGCATACTGCATCGCGCGCAGCAGCACCTGCGTGTCGACCAGCGGCATGTCGGCATGCGAGAAGGCCACGCATCCGGCCTCGGCGAGTTCGCCCATTTCGGTCAGCGTCGTTCCCTGCAGTTGCACCGTAAGCGCGCCGATCGGATAGACGTGCGCCTGGTTCAGCAGGCGCGCACGGTGCTTGAGCATTTCCACCAGCCCCGGCTCGTCCAGCGGCGGGTCGGTGTCGGGCGGGCATGCGAGGCTGGTGACGCCACCCGCGATGGCCGCTTCCATCTCGGATTCCAGCGTGGCCTTGTATTCGAAGCCCGGCTCGCGCAGGCGCGCGGAGAGGTCGATGAGCCCAGGCGCCACGACCAGCCCCTTGGCATCGATGACGCGGCTCGCGGTCCAGCCTTCAGGGGCCTTGCCGATCCCGGCGACCTTTCCCGCGGCGACATACAGCGAGGCGACCCGGTCGATCCCCTGCGCGGGGTCGATGATCCGTCCGTTGGCGATTTCGATCTTCATCGGCGTGCTCGTCAATTGCCCGCGATGATGCTCATCACCGCCATGCGCACGGCGATGCCGAACGTCACCTGCGGCAGGATGACCGCGCGATCGCCGTCGGCCACCGCCGAATCGATCTCGACGCCGCGGTTCATCGGTCCGGGATGCATCACGATCACGTCCGGCTTGGCCAGCGCCAGCTTGTCGGGCGTCAGCCCGTAATGCTTGAAGTATTCGCCGGCGGACGGCAGCAGCGCGCCTTTCATCCGTTCGCTCTGCAGCCGCAACATCACCACCACGTCGCAGCCCTTGAGACCTTCGCGCATGTCGTGGAACACGCGCACGCCCAGCGCTTCGACTTTGCTCGGCAGCAGCGTCTTCGGTCCGATCACGCGCACTTCCGGCGTGCCCAGCGTGGTGAGCCCGTGGATCAGCGACCGCGCGACGCGCGAATGCAGCACGTCGCCGACGATCGCCACGGTCAGGTTGTGGAATTCCTTCTTGTAGTGGCGGATCGTGTACAGGTCGAGCAGTCCCTGCGTCGGGTGCGAATGGCGGCCATCGCCCGCGTTGACGACGTGCACGTGGCTGCGGCCATGGGCATTGAGGTGCGCCGCGATGAGGTGCGGCGCGCCGGATTGCGCGTGGCGCACGACGAAGATGTCGGCGTCCATCGCGACCAGGTTGTCGACGGTGTCCAGCAGCGTCTCTCCCTTGGTCGTGGAGGAAGCGCCGATGTTGAGGTTGATCACGTCGGCGGAGAGGCGCTTGGCCGCGATCTCGAATGTGGTGCGCGTGCGCGTCGAGTTCTCGAAGAACAGGTTGAACACCGCCTTGCCGCGCAGCAGCGGGACTTTCTTCACTTCGCGTTCGGCGATGCCCACGAACGGCGTCGCCGTATCGAGGATGTTGCGGATGACCGGCGCGGGCAGCCCTTCGAGAGTCAGCAGGTGCGTGAGTTCGCCCTGCGCGTTGAGCTGCGGATTGCGCACGATGTCAGGTCCTCGACGCTCTCGACGCCGAAGCGCAGCCGTTCGCCGTCCTTCGCCAGCACGATCGACAGGTTGCGCGCAACCGCGAGACGCGCGCCGCAGTAGGTCGCCTCCACCGGCAGTTCGCGTCCGCCGCGATCGACCAGGACGGCGAGTTCGACCCGCGCCGGGCGGCCATAGTCGAAGAGTTCGTTGATCGCGGCGCGCACGCTGCGTCCGGTGTAGAGGACGTCGTCGACCAGGATGATCGTCGCGCCCTCGACATCGAATGGCAATTCGCTGCGCTTGGCGCCGCCCTTCAGTCCGGAGCGCGCGTAATCGTCGCGGTAGAACGACACGTCGATGTAGCCCACCGGATGCTCGCCGGGAATCATGCTGGCCAGTCGGTCCGCAACCCAGGCGCCGCCCGAGTAGATGCCGACGAACGCGGCGTCGAAGGCGACCGCGGCGCGCATGCGTTCGGCAAGCGCGGCCAGCGTCGCCTCCGCGTCAGGAATTTCCGTCGGATCGCTCATCGAACCAGCGCTGCAGGATGAGTTGCGCCGCGACCTGGTCGCGCACCGACTTGCCCTTGCGCCCGGTCATACCCGCTTCGTCGAGCGCTACTTGCGCGTCCTGCGTCGTCCAGCGTTCGTCCACCATAGTCGACCGGCAGCGCGAAGCGGCCTTCGAGCTGCCGCGCGAAACGCTGCGCGCGCTGCGTCATGGCATGTTCCGATCCGTCCGCATGCGTCGGCAAGCCGACCACCAGCGCGCCCGGCTGCCATTCGGCGACCAGGGCGGCGATCGCCGCAAAGCGCTGGTCGCTGCGCTCGCCGTCGATGGTGACCAGCGGATGCGCCCGGCGCGTCAGCGTATTGCCCATCGCGACGCCAATACGCTGTGTTCCGAAATCGAACGCGAGCACCGTCGCGTCGGGGGAAGTGGCGACCACGCGTCACGCGTGCCCGACGTCCTCGGACAGTTGCGCGAGGTCGATGCCGAGCAACTGCATCGCCGCCGGCAGCCGCCGTTCGGGGGGAAGTTCGAACACCACGCCGGCGTCCGCTTGCACGGTGAGCCATGCGTTCTGCGCGAGCTCGCTTTCGAGTTGCCCGGCCTCCCAACCCGCGTAACCCAGCGAGACGAACACGTCCGCCGGGCCGTCGCCGCGGCCGACCGCCTCGAGGACGTCCTTGGACGTGGTGAGGCCCATGTCGTCGCCGATGGCGAGCGTGGATTGCCAGTTGCCGAGCGGCCGGTGCAGCACGAATCCGCGGTCGAGTTGCACGGGTCCGCCGAAGTGGACGGGGGATTCGCGGAGCGCCTGGTTGGCGAGCGGAACGTTGATCTGTTCGAACAATGCCGAGAGCTTCATGTCGATCGGCCTGTTGACGACGATGCCCAACGCTCCATCCTTGTTGTGCTCGCACACATAGGTGAGCGTGTGCGCAAAATTCGGATCCGCCATGGCCGGCATGGCGATGAGGAAGTGGTGCGTGAGGTTGATCGGCCGGTCATCAACGTCGAATTGTAATCCGAAGGGGGGTGGGCGACAATCAAAAGACGCCAGCGTCCGGGAACGTGCGGCCGTGTTCCTCCGGATGTCGCGGACTCCCCTGCTTCCGTTCCCACACCTCATGCCGACCATTTCGACACGACTTCGCCTGGTTTCGCTGCTGCTGCTGGCAGCGTCTTTCGCCGCCCCGCTCCCCGCCGCGGCAAGGCTGACCGTCATGCACGGCTATGCCGACGTCACGAGCGCGCTGTTGTGGGTCATGGCGGACTCGGCGGGACCCATCGCCATCAGCTGGCAGCCGGAAGGGCAGGCAACGGAACGTCAGCTCACGCTGGAGGCCACGGCCGCGTCGGGAAACGTCGTCCTCGCGCGCCTGACGGGACTCGTTCCCGGCAAGGCCTTCCCGTATCGAGTCAGCGGCGATGGCGACAGCCGCAGCGGGACGCTGATTGACGCAGCCCGCGTGGTCCAAGGCGGAGGACGCGCGCGATCTCGCCATCGCCTTCGGTTCGTGTTTCTTCCTGGCGGACGCGAACCCCATCTGGGGCGGGCAGGAATATGGCGGCGGGTTCGGCATCTTCGACGCCATCGCGGCGATGAAGCCCGACCTCATGCTGTGGATGGGAGACAACCATCTACTTCCAGAAGCCCGACGAGTTCGATCCCGTCATCCATGGCCATGCGCTACCAGCGCCAGCGCACGTTCCCGCCGCTGCAGAAGCTGCTGACCGCCGCACCCCACCTTGCCATTTGGGACGACCACGACTACGGCCCGAACGACGCCGACGCATCCTATGTAATGAAGGGCGAATCGCTGCAGCTCTTCCGCCGCTTCTGGGCCAATCCGAGCTACGGGTTGCCGGACGTGCCGGGCATCTTCGGGCATGCGCGCTGGGGCGACGTCGAATTCTTCCTGCTCGACGACCGCTGGTACCGCTCCGCCAACGACGCGCGCGACGGGCCCGACAAGACGATGTTCGGCGCTCAGCAGCTGGCGTGGCTGCGCAATGCGCTGATCCGCTCGCGGGCGCCCTTCAAGCTCGTCGTCAACGGCAGCCAGCTGTGGAATCGCGTCAATCGTTTCGAAGGCTGGAACCATTTCGCGACCGAGCAGCGGGCATTCGCGGACTGGCTGCTCGCCCAACGAATCGACGGTGTCGTGTTCCTGTCCGGCGACCGGCACTTCAGCGAACTGCTGAAGATCAACCGGCCCGGCGCCTATCCACTCTACGAATTCACGTCGAGCCCGCTCACGTCGCGTCCATGGGCCAATCCGGACGCCGCAGAGCAGCAGAATGGCGACGTGGTGCCGGGCACGCTGATCGGCAAGCGCCAGTTCGGCATGCTGCGCGTCACCGGCCCGGGCACCGATCGCGTGCTCGCGCTGGAGAGTTATGACGAAGCGGGCAACCGACTCTGGCGGAACGAGATTCGCGCGCGCGACCTTCGCATGCCCAAATCCGCCGGAAGTCGTTGACCACTCCGCGCTACGAACGCGCGCTGGTGTGGTTCCGGCGCGACCTGCGGGACTACGACCACGCGGCGCTCTACCATGCGCTGAAGGCTGCGCGGTCCGTGCATTGCGCGTTCGTCTTCGACCGCGACATTCTCGACGCGCTGCCGCGGCCGGACGACCGGCGCGTCGAATTCATCCACGACTCGGTGGTCGATCTCGCGAAGTGCCTTGCCGCGCGCGGCGGCGCGCTGATCGTCCGGCACGGCGTCGCCCGGGACGAGATACCGCGGCTTGCCGGCGAACTCGGCGCCGGCGCCGTCTACGCCAATCACGACTACGAGCCCGCGGCACGCGACCGCGACGCCGATGTGGCCCGTCGCCTGTCCGAATGCGGCATCGCGTTCCACACCACCAAGGACCACGTCATTTTCGAACGCGACGAAGTCTTGTCGCAGGCGGGCACGCCGTTCTCAGTGTTCACGCCGTACAAGAACGCGTGGCTGAAGGAGTTGACGCCGTTCCACGTGAAGGCTTACCCGGTGGACGCGTACGCGGCTGCGCTTGCCCCGTCCGCATCCGGCACTGCGGCAGAGATTCCCTCGCTCGACGCGATGGGCTTTCGGCGCACCAATCTCGCGGAACTGGGCGTCGTTCCGGGCATGGCCGGCGGAGCCGCGCTGTTCGCGGATTTCAGGAAACGCATCGACGACTACCGCGAGACGCGTGATTTTCCCGCGCTCAAGGGCCCGTCGTACCTTTCGGTCCACTTGCGCTTTGGCACCGTATCGATCCGCGAACTGGCGGCGTACGCGCATGCGCGCTCGCTGCATCCCGATGGCGACGGCGCCGCCACTTGGCTGTCCGAACTCATCTGGCGCGATTTTTACGCGCAGATCCTGTGGCACCACCCGCGCGTGGTCGCGACCGCGTTCAAGGGCGAGTACGCCGGCCTGCGATTCCCAGGCAGCGCGCGGAACTTCGCCGCGTGGTGCGACGGCCGGACCGGGTATCCGATCGTCGACGCCGCGATGCGGCAGTTGAACGCGACGGGATACATGCACAACCGGCTGCGCATGGTCGCGGCATCATTCCTGGTCAAGGACCTGCTGGTCGACTGGCGGCTGGGGGAGAAATATTTCGCCGACACGCTGATCGACTTCGACCTGGCGTCGAACAACGGCGGCTGGCAATGGGCGGCGTCCACAGGCTGCGATGCGCAGCCGTATTTCCGGATATTCAATCCGGTCACGCAGTCGCAGAGATTCGATGCCGACGGCAAGTTCATCCGGCGCTACGTGCCCGAACTCGCGCGGCTCGACGCTCCGGTCATCCATGCGCCGTGGCTGCTGCCGCTGGAGAGTCAACAGGCGCGCGGCGTGGTGATCGGCCGCGATTATCCTGCGCCGATCGTCGATCATGCGGCGGCGCGGGTTGCGGCGCTGGCGTTGTATGGAAAAGCGCGCAGCCTGACTTAACTGGGACGGCGCACGCCCTCGGCCTCCTTGCACCCGCTCCGCCAGGTCATCGTGTCGCGTGTCGGCCTCGCACGGCGACTCGCGATGGCTCGACCCCCACGCGCTGCGCACGCGGGTCCCCTCACAGCGGTCTCCTTGAAGCGACGAGCAATTGTTCCGCTATGCGCGTCGCCCGCCGACCGCGATTCGCACTCGCTCGGATCCCCGCACGCGGGGCCCCTCCTCGCTGCTCACGCGGTCCCGCTCATGCCCTCGGCCTCTTTGCACCCGACCCGCCAGGTCATCGCGCCGCGCGTCGGCCTCGCACGGCGACTCGCGATGGCTCGACCCCCACGCGCTGCGCGCGCGGGTCCCCTCTCGCCGCTCGCGCCGTTATTCCTCCTCGTGCCGCCGATGCTTGGCGTACTCGGTGGCGAGCTGGTTCTGCAGCAACGGCGGAGCCGGCTCGTAGTGCGACAGCGCCATCGACCATGCGCCCTGCCCGCCCGTCATCGACTTGAGCCGCGCGGCGTAGCCGTCGAGCTCGGCCAACGGCGCAAGGCCATTGACGGCCAGCGCGCCGGCCTGCATCGTCTTGGTTCCGGTCACCTGCCCGCGTCGCTGCGACAGGTCGCCCGTCACGTCGCCCATGTTGCCCGCCGGGCAACTGATCTCCACGCCGACGATCGGTTCGAGAACGATCGGCCTTGCCTTGGCGATGGCGTCGAGGAATGCCTTGCGGCCGGCGGAAATGAAAGCCACTTCCTTCGAGTCCACCGCGTGGAACTTGCCGTCGTACACGTTCACCCGCACGTCATGCAGCGGGAAGCCGGCGAGAGGGCCGGACGTCAGCACCTGCTCGATGCCTTTCTGCACGGCGGGGATCAGCGACGTGGGTATTGCGCCGCCCTTCACGGTGTTGACGAATTCGAACCCGGAGCCGCGCGGCAGCGGCTCGATGCGCAAGTAGACCTCGCCAAACTGGCCCGCGCCGCCGGTCTGCTTCTTGTGCCGGGCGTGGCCCTCGGCGGCCGCGGTGATCGTCTCGCGATAGGGGATGCGCGGCGGCCGCGTCGTCACCTCGAGCTTGAACTGGCTGGCCATGCGCTCCAGCACCGACCGCAGGTGCAGGTCACCCAGGCCCCACAGCACCGTTTCGTTCAGGATGGAGTCGTGCGCCACGGTCAGTGTCGGGTCCTCCGCCATCATCCGGTGCAGCACCTCGGAGATACGCTGCTCGTCGCCGCGGCGCTTGGGCTCGATCGCGACGCCGTGCATCGGCGTCGGGAACTCGAGCGGTTTCATGTGGATGTGGTCTTCCTCGTGCGAATCGTGCAGCACGCAGTCGAATTCGATCTCGTCGACCTTCGCCACCGCCGCGATATCGCCGGGGACCGCGCTGTCGACCTCGATGTTCTTGCCGCCCTGCAGCATGAACAGGTGGCCGATCTTGAACGGCTTGCGCGCCTCGCCGACGAAGAGCTGCGTGTCGCGCGTGACGGTGCCCTGGTGCACGCGGAATATCCCGAGCTTGCCCACGAACGGGTCCATGACGACCTTGAACACATGCGCGAGAACGTGCTTCGCGGAATCGGGCGTGGAGTGAAAGTCGACTGCGGCCGCGCCTTCGCCCTTGGTGAAGAGCGGTGGATTGCCTTCGGTCGGGTTCGGCAGCAGCTTTTCGAAGATCTGGATCAGTTCGGCGACGCCCGCGCCAGTACGCGCCGACACGAAGCACACCGGCACCAGATGGCCCTCGCGCAGCGCCTTCTCGAACGGAGCGTGCAGCTGGTCGGCCGAAATCTCGCCCTGTTCCAGATACAGCGACATCAGTTCCTCGTCGACTTCGACGACCTGATCGACCAGCGCGCGATGCGCGTCGGCAACCGACGAAAAATCCGATTCGCCCGAAGGATTGAAAAAACAGTCGACGACGCGCTTGCCGTCGCCGGCCGGAAGGTTGATCGGCAGGCACTCCTTGCCGAACGCGGCCTGGACGCCCGCAAGCAGCACGGGGAGGTCGACATTCTCGGCATCGATCTTGTTGATGATGACCAGGCGGCACAGCTGCCGTTTCGCTGCCCAGTCCATCATCCGCGACGTGATCATTTCGATGCCGGACTGCGCATTGACGACGATGGCCGCGGTTTCGACGGCGTCCAGCGCGCCGATCGACTGGCCGATGAAATCCGGGAAGCCGGGCGTGTCGATGAGGTGCACGCGCGTGCCGTTCGCATCGAAGTGCAGCAGCGACGAGCGCAGCGAGTGCTGGTAGGACTTCTCCAGCGGATCGAAGTCGCTGGCCGTCGTGCCGCGCTCGACGCTGCCTCCGGCAGGCAATGCGCCGGCCTTGACCAGCAGCGCTTCGGCGAGCGTGGTCTTCCCCGACGCGCCGTGGCCCACCATGGCAATTGTGCGGATGTTGCTCGTGGCGTATTTCGCCATGCTTGCTCTCCCGTGGTTCAGGCAATCAATTTACCGTGTTATCGGCAGCCCGGGTTGATGCGGCGCAACAGTGCCGGCTACGCGCCCGCCGGTTCGGCTCCCAGGTCCCAGAACAATCCCGTCATCATCGCGAGCCCCTCGCGGGCTACCGATGCCAGCATGTGTTCGTTCGGCGCATGCTGCGAACACGCGGGGTAGGAGTGCGGTACCCAGACCGTCGGCAAGCCGAGGACGTCGGCGAAGCAATCATTGGGAAGCGACCCGCCAAGGTTGGGCAGGATCGCGGGCGGTGCACCCGTCGTCGCGGCAATGGAAGCGGCGATGCGTTTGACCCACGGATGTTCCGGATCGAGCCGCGTGGCGTGCATCGTTTCCATGCGCGCCGGCGCTACGGCAACGTTCGCGAATCCATGCCGGTCAAGGTGCGCACGCAAGGCGGGGATGAACTTCGCGGGGTCGCATCCGACCACGAAACGCAATTGCAGGTTGGCCACGGCGCGAGGCGGGATCGCATTGACGGGATGCTCGGGATTGCCCGTCTTGAACGCCAGCACTTCCAGGCTGTTCCATGCGAACACGCGTTCCGCCGGCGAGAGTGCCGGCTCGCCCCAGTCGCGGTCGATCGACGGGCCGGCGGGCTCGCCGGGTTCGATGGTGGCAAGTGCGCGTCGCACGGAATCCGGGATTGGCGGCGGGCGCAATTCGGCGACGAGGATGCGGCCCCGCGCATCCACCAGCGATGCAATGGCATTGGCGAGGATCGTGCCCGGGTTGGCGAGCAGGCCGCCCCAGTTACCCGAGTGATGCCCGCCCTCGCGCAGTTCGACGACCAGGTCGAAGTTGAATGCGCCGCGCGAGCCCAGGAAGAGCGTCGGCTTCGCCGCGGCGAGCCGCGGCCCGTCCGAGGCGATGAACACGTCGGCGGCCAGCGCCGCTCGTTCGCTTTGACACAGCGCACGCAGGCCCGGCGATCCGGTTTCCTCGCCGGTCTCCATCAGCCATTTCACATTGAATCCCAGCTTCCCTCGTGCCGCCAGAACCTGTCCCAGCGCCGCCACATTGATGCTGTGCTGGCCCTTGTTATCCGCGGTGCCGCGACCGTACCAGCGATCCTCCTCCACGGTCAGCGACCACGGCGAGAGTCCCGCGCGCCACTGCGCGTCGTACCCGGGCACCACGTCCCCGTGGCCGTACATGAGGACCGTGGGCAGCGCGTCGTCTTCGTGACGATTGGCAATCAGGAACGGGCCGGCGCCGGCAACCGAGTTGTCGACGATACGAAAACGGAAACCCATGGCCGCAAGCGATGGTCCGAATTCCTCCGCCAGGTAGCGGCGAAGCTCGGGAAGCGCCCCTTCGCGCTGGCTTTCCGTGCGATGCGCGACCCTGCGCCGCAGGTCGGCGAGCAGGTGACCGTCGTCGAACCATCGTTGCGCGGCGGATAGGGCGTCTTGCCGGGAGGACATATCCGCGATGTTACCGCAGCCGGCGACGCCGATTAGACGGCGGGCGTTGATGTGGCAGACGCGTGATCCCGCGCACCTGCGCGGCGGGTCGCGCAGCAATGCCATCTCAGCGCGGCGGGTCGCGCAGCAATTGCCAACCCGGGGCGGCGACTCGCGCGACGAACTACGTCGGCGCGGCGATGCCGGTCATGTCGCGCAGCTGCCGCAGCAGCTCTTCTTCCTGGTAAGGCTTGCCCAGATACATGTCTACGCCAAGTTCAGCGGCCCGGCTGCGGTGCTTTTCCGCGGTTCGCGACGTGATCATGATGATCGGGATGTTCACGAACTTCGGGTCGCCCTTGATCGTCTTCGCGAATTCGAAGCCGTCCATCCTCGGCATTTCGATGTCGAGCAGGATCACGTCGGGTATTTGCTCGCCCAGCAGCTGCAGCGCATCGACGCCGTCCTTGGCCGTGGTCACCGCAAAGCCCTCGCGCTGCAGAAGTCTGCTTGTGATCTTGCGCACTGTCAGCGAGTCGTCGACGATCATCACCAGCGGCTGCGTCGACACGACCGGGACTGGAGCGCGCGGCCGATCGCCGACCGCGCGTTCGTCGCTGTCCGGATCGAATTTGGGGACGTCGGCGCGTCCGGCCAGTTGCACCGGGTTGATGATCAGCACGATCTCGCCGGAGCCCAGCACGGTGGCACCCGAGATTCCTGACACGCGCGCCAGTTGCGGCCCGATGTTCTTAACGACGACTTCCTGCGTGCCGACCATTTCGTCGACATGAATCGCCGCGTGAGTCTGGCCGCTGCGCAGCAGCAGCACCGAGTTGTAGCGCAACGTCTCCGGGCTGTGCGTCATGTCGCCGAGCAGTCGCGGCAGATAGTGGAACGGGTACTCGCGCCCTTGCCAGTCGACCTTGCGCTGGATGTAGAGATCCAGCAGCGCCTGGCTCTTGATCTGCTGGACCTGCTCGACCATCGGCGCGGGCAGCGCCCACAGCCGTCCGCCGGCGCGCACGAGGACCGCCTGCGCCACCGCCAGCGTCAGCGGCAGCGTCAGCGTGAAGCGCGTGCCCTTGCCCAGCGTGGTGGCCACTTCGACCCGGCCGCCGAGCGCGGCGACTTCGGCGCGCACGACGTCCATGCCGATCCCCCGGCCGGAAATCTGAGTGACCTTCGACGCCGTGGAGAATCCGGACTGGAACAGGAACTCGACGAGTTGCGCGTCCGTGGGCTCCGTCCCTTCAGCGAACAGCGCGAGCGACCGGGCGCGTTCGCGCACGCGAATGAAGTCGACTCCCGCGCCGTCGTCGGCAAGATCGATCACGACTTCGTTGCCGACTTGGCGCACCGTCAGGGAAAGTTCCCCGGTCTCGAGCTTGCCGGATTTGACACGCGCGTCGCGCGTTTCGATGCCGTGGTCCAGCGCATTGCGCAGCAGGTGCTCCAGCGGGCCGACGAGTTTTTCCAGCACGGAGCGGTCGAGTTCGACCTTGGCGCCGTGGATTTCGAGGTTGGCGCGCTTGTCCAGTTCCTTGGCGGTCGCCCGGAGGATGCGGTACAGCCGCTCGGACAGGCTGCCGAAGGGCACCGTGCGAATCGAGAACAGCCGCTGCTGCACTTCGCGCGAAAGCCGCGCCTGCGCCAGCAGGGCGGCGTCGGCATCGTCCAGGTTCTTGAGCAGCGAATGCTGCACGGTGGACACGTCGTTGATGCCCTCGGCCAGCGAACGCGTCAGTTCCTGGAACCGCGTATACCGGTCGAATTCGAGGGGATCGAAATCGCCTTGCTGTTCCTGCATCAGCGACATCTGCGACTGGATCTGCGATTCCGCCTGGATTTCGATCTCGCGCATCTGCGCGCGCAGGCGGATCACGCTGTTGGTCAGCTCGAGCAGGTTCGCCTTCAGCGAGCGCAACTCGCCTTCGACGCGCGCGCGGGCGATGGCCACTTCGCCGGCCTCGTTCACGAGCCGGTCGATGATGTCGGCGCGGACCCGGAGTTGGGCGCGCGCGCCGGTTTCGAGTTCGGGAACAGCCTCCGCTTGCGCGGTCACCACCGTCGCTGCCGCAGCCGCCGGAGCCAGGGGAATGACGGGTGACGCCAACGACGCCGGCACGAGCGGGACGACCACCGATTGATCCACCGGCGGCGGGACGGGCGCAACGGTCTCCGGAACTGCGCGCCGTTGCCACCGGCGCATCCTCCGGCGCTTCCGCCACCCAGGGCAGTCGCGTGTTGGTCTCGCCACTGCGCAGGCGGTCGAGAACGAACGCGATCCGGTCGAGAGAGGTTTCCAGCGTCTCGAAGAACTCGGGGGTCGCAGAAGGAACGTCGCCTTGCCCGAGGTGCGATTCCATCAGGTGCGTGAGTTGGCCCAATCGCATCGCGCCGGCCATGCGCGCGCTGCCCTTCAACGTATGCAGCGTGCGGCGCAGCTCGGTCACCGGCTTGGCGTCTTGCGGATTGCGCCGCCACGCGCGCAGCTCTTCGCCGGCCAGCGGGAACAGCTCGGCCGCCTCGTCGAGGAAGATCGGCAGGACCTGCTCATCGACGTCGTCGCGAATCGTCGCCAGCGGGTCTTCCTGGGCGAGCGGCAGAAGAATTTCGTCGCCGCCGGTACCCGCCGACAGGCCATGGTCGTGCAGGTCGCCCGGCAACGCGTCGGCATGAACCGCCGGCGGCATGTCGACAGTCTCGGCGTCGACAGAGGCAAGCGGCGCCGACTCTTCCTCGTGCAATGCCGCCGCGTGGGCGGCAGTCTCGGCATCCTGCGCCTGGCTCGCCGTTTCCTGGCGTAGCTCGTCCAATTCCGCCTGAATCAGCGCAGCCTCGGTTTGGTCGCCGGCCGAAAATTCCTCGCGCGCCTCGACGCGGTGCACGAACTGGTTCAGGCCGGCGATCGCACGCGCCAGCACCGGATGCGCGTTGCTGGGCAGCGGCGCGCCGCGCTCGGCCAGCGCCAGCAACGTCTGCTCGAGCGATCTTGCCGCAGCCGCCACCATCGGAAAGCCACCCGTCCGGTGAATGCCGCAAAGCGTGTGACCGGCGCGGATCATTTCCGGGGAAGGCACCGTGCGTGGGTCGAACTGCAGTACCGACAGCTCGTTCTCCAGCGTGCCCAGGTGCTGGCGCGCCTCGTCGCAAAGGATTCGCCATAGCGCGACCGATACGCGCACGCTGCCGATCGTGATTTCCTCGGGTTCCAGCGGCGGCGACGGTTCGCGCGGCGCGGATTCCATCGGCGGCGGCTCGGTAACCAGCTTCAGCACGGTGGCGGACGGAAGCGCCGGCAACTCCACTTCGGGCAACACGTCGTCACGCAGTTCCGCATGCGGTAAGTCCGTCACTTCGATCGTCTCGATCGGCGCATCGTCGATGGCGACGACCGTGGCCTTATGTGCGTCGCCCACGCCCAGCTCGGGCAGCTCGATCAGGTCGAGCGGCGGCGGCGGTGCCACGGGCGCAATGGCGTGCGGCTTGGGCAATTCGTACACGTTGGATGGAACGGTCGGCGGCGACTCCGGCGGCGACTCCTCAGCCGCACCATGCATCTCGGCCTCGACCGCGGCGATGGCAGCGTGCAATTCACGCGGGTCGGCGGTTACGCGGCCCGACTGAGTCAGTGAATCGACCCAATGGCGAAAGCTCTTTTGCGCGACTTCCGATCATCGCCAGCACCGAAGGCGTCACCGCCCGGTCTTCCTCGATAAGGCGATTGCAGACCTTTTCCGTGTCGAATGCGAAGTCGCCCAGCTGCGCCAGGCCGACCATGCGACCGCTGCCTTTCAGCGTATGGAATCCGCGGCGCACTGTGCGCAACGCTTCCCGGTCGCCGGGATTGCCGGTGAGATCGTGCAGACTCGCCGCGACCGAATCGAGCACTTCCGCCGCCTCCAACAGGTAGATCTCGAGAAGCTCGCGGTCGAGTCCGTGGGCGTCGGTCGCCAGCAGCCGCTGCGTCTCCTCGGAGATCTCGGGCGCCGGCGCCGCGGTATCCGCCATCGCGCCGACGGCCGCAGCGAGATCGGCGGCCTCGCCGCTGGCGAGCTGCCTGAGTGCCAATTCGACCTGGTCGACGAGCTCCTTGTCGCCGATCAATTCGGCGTCGTCGCGCAGTCCGGCCAGCTTCTGCTTCAGGCTTTCGCGCGCGGCGGAATGCAGCGGAGCATGGTCGACTTCCCGGACGAGATCGGGAAGGGCCGCGCGCAACTCCGCGACCGCGGCCTCGACCGAATCGGCGGCCTCCTGCTTGGGCGCGGGCGCTTCTCCCAGACGCTTGGCGATGAACGGCGCGATCAATCGATCGCGGTCGGGACGCTGCTGCTCGACCGCCTCGATATAGAAGCCCAGGCCCGACAGCGATTCCGCCAGAAGTTCCAGGTCGTCGTTGCTGACCGGCGTTTCCGGATCGGCGTAGGTCTCGATCTGATGCTGGCACAACTCGAGCAGGCGATCGGCGTCCTCGAGCCCCAGAATGCGCAGCGCTCCACGGATTTGCTGGCTGTCCTTGGCCAGCGTCGCCAGTTCGCCGCGCTTGCCGTTATCGCGGAAGAATCCGTCCAGCACCTGTTCCATGTGGCGCAGATTGGCCTGGATCTCGCGGCCGACCTGCGCCAGCAGCACGCGCTCCTGCGCGCGCTTGCTCATTTCGTCGAGCATCGGCGCGCCGGACGCGGCGGTGGGCCGGCCCGCCCGCGCGGCGTCGAGCCGCGCCAGCATCGCGTCGACCTGCTTCGGGAAATCGGGCGACAGGCTCGTGTAGTTCTCGAACGCGGACTCGGCCAGCAACAGCGCCGTCGCGAATTCCATCGCCACCGATTCGGAAACGCCTGAGGCGGGCATCTTGTCGATGCGCTCCACCAATGCCGCGGTGAGTTTCATCAGCGCGCCGTTGTGGATCTCCGCCGCCTTCGCATGCACCGACGCCAGCGTCTGCTTGAGCTTGGGCAGGTTCTCGGCGCGCCCGAGGCGGCCTTCAGCCAGGAGTCCTTGGCGCCAGCCAGTTGCTCGCGCGCTTCCCGGAGCAGCGGCTGCAGGCGCACGACGTCGGCCGAGAGCACCTCGGCGGATGGAATGAGTCCCGACAGCTTGAACGCGCGCTGCACGGCCTGCACCTGCGGCGCCACCGGCGCGCAGATCGCCACGAAATACAGCACTTCGCGCCGCAGCCGGTCCGCGACCTTGCCGCTGCCTTCCGCCACGCGTCGGATCTGCAGGTCGATGCGGGCGCACAGCTGCTTCACGCCGAAACCGCGGTCCAGCCCATTTTCGACGATGCCTTCGAGCAGCGCGCCCACAGTCCACCAGAATGCGCGCAGGCTGCCCTGCGCGGTAATGTCCTCGATGCCTGCGACGGCGTCGCGCATCGCCGCGGCACCGCTATCCTCGCCGCGCAGCCAGGCGAGCATGCCGCGCTGATAAAGCCGGCGCTGCTTGACCATATGCGACGGCAACCGGTTCGCCGCGATCGCTTCGCGCGCCGAGATGCGCGGCGCCCGGGGCGACAGGTCGGGGTAGAACAGGTCCGTCGGCGCGGCGGCCTTCACGCCCCGCGACACTTGCATCGCCTCGTATTCGGGATAGAGCTTGAGCGGGATCGGCGGCGCGCCGTTGACCAGTTCGTCGAGGAAGATCCGCAGCTTCCGGCAGGCGCGATCGACGACGGCGCACGCCGCCTGGGCTTCGGCCGCGGGCAACTCCTCCATCCGCGTCAGCTGCCGTTCCAGTTCGTCGGTGAAGGCAACGACGGCGTCCAGTCCCACCATCTGGATCGCGCCGGCAGCCTGGTGCACGTGCGCACGCGCATGCTTCAGCGCCGTGGGATCGCTCGGATTCGCCTTGAACGCGGCGATCGTCTCCAGCCCGCGCGTCAGCGCCTGGTCGATTTCCCCCTGCACCCAGGACAGCGGGCCTACATCAAAAGCCGGAGTGGGATCGTTCGCCACGGACGTTTCGTCTTGTGCCTGGAATATCAAGTGATAGGGAGCAACAGGAACCAAGTCAGCAAGAACCGGGCCGACGGCCTTTCGCAATCAATTCGTATTGCACAACGTGACCGGAAACGATGGGGCGCCTTTCCATCGGACCTCGCAGCGCAGTCATCGGACGGCGCGCCATGGCGACTTGGCGTCAGACCTTGAAGCCCGCTACCGACGAGCGCAATTCGGCAGCGAGCTTGGTCAGCTGTCCGATGGACACGTTGGTCTGCTTGGTGCCTTCCGTCGTTTCCTCGGTGATCTTGAGAATGCCCTGCATGCCGCGGGTCACGTCGGTGACCGATGCCGACTGCATCTGCGTCTGGGCGGAAATCCGCGAAATCAGGTCGGCCAGATCGCGCGACACCTTCTGGATCTCGGTCAGTGCCTGACCTGCCGCGTCGGAGAGCTTGGTTCCTTCCACCACGCCGACCGTCGACTTCTCCATGGCGGCGACGGCATCCTGCGTATCCGCCTGAATGGTCTTCACGATCGCTTCGATCTGCTTCGTCGCTTCGCCCGAGCGTTCCGCCAGGCGCTGCACTTCCTCCGCGACCACCGTGAATCCGCGCCCGGCTTCGCCCGCCGACGCCGCCTGAATGGCGGCATTCAGCGCCAGCACGTTGGTCTGCTCGGTGATGTCCGAGATCAGTTCCACGATCTCGCCGATTTCCATCGACGATTCGCCGAGGCGCTTGATGCGCTTGGACGTGTCCTGGATCTGCGTGCGGATTTCGTTCATGCCCGAGATCTGGTTCTGCACGACCTGCCCGCCCTTTTCCGCGGCGGCCAGCGACTGCTGGGCGACTCGGGCGGACTGGGTAGCGGTCTGCGAGACCTCGTTGATGGACTCGGCCATCTGCAACACCGACGCCGACGCCTGCTGGATTTCCTTGTTCTGCCGTTGCGACGCTTCGTAGAGGCGGTTCGAGATCGCCTGCGTTTCCTGCGTGGCCTTGGTCACCTGGTCGGTCGCCGAGTTGATGCCGCGCACCAGCGTGCGCAGCTCCTCGATCGTGAAATTGATCGAATCCGCAATGGCGCCCGTGACGTCCTCGGTCACCGACGCCTGCACGGTGAGGTCGCCGTCGGCCAGGTTGCCCATTTCGTTCAGCAGCCGAAGGATGGCCTCCTGGTTCCGCTTGTTCTCGCCTTCGCTTTCGAAGGCGCGCACCCGAGCGTCGTCAAGGAACACCTTGCCCAGCAGCACCATGGCCAGCAACGCAAGCAGCGCGAAGAAGATCGCCATGCCCAGCGTCCACTTGTGCGCCGTGCCGCCCTCGAACTCGTTGGCGAGCAGCGTGGTCTGGTTGAGAAGCGGCTCGGCGTCGGTATTGATGCCGCGCGCCGCCTGTTTGGCGACAACCAGCCTCGGCATGTTCGCCAGGATGGCGTTCACACCGCTTTCGTAGCTCGCGAACCGTTTCGCGAGTTCGGCCAGCGTCGCACGCGCGTCGTCTCCGCGCACGGGCGCCAGGCGCAGCGGTTCGCTACCCTTCAGCAGGCCGTTCAATATTTCGCGGAAGGTGCCGGAGTCCTTGCCCAGCAGGAACGCGACCTCCGGGTCGATTTCGTCGGACGACGCCAGTGAATTGGCGTTCTTGGCGATGCGTTGCGACAACACGGCAAGTTGGTTCGTATAGTCGATTTCGCGCAGGCTTCCGCCGCTTTGGCCGATCTGTTGCGCCGCCTGCTGCGCCAGTTCCAGCAACGCACTGTTGCCGGAATTCAGCGTCTCCAGGCCCTTCGCCAGCGTGGTCAGGCTCGTCTCGTTGGCGAGCAGGCGATCCGCGGCGACATCCACGCGTCCCCAACTCTCCCGTGACTTGGTTCAGCAGCTTGGACGCGCGCCGCGTCCTGCGTCACGTCGAGGCTGACGCCGCGGACCGTGCCCCCGTTGACCAGCGCGTCCAGGTCGGCCTTGAAGCGATCGCGGCTGTCCTTCACGGCGGCAAAGGCGGTGGGCTGGCCCTGTGCCGCCAACGCGCTGCCACGCGCCAGGCGCTGCGAAAGCATCTGCATTTCCGTGGCCGTCGCCGACGCGGCGGCACTTTGGCCCGTCTGCCTGTTATCCAGGAACATCATCAGCGCCGCAAACACCAGGAACATCACCGTCAGCACGCCCAGTGTCTGGAATTGCTTGGTGACGGGAAGGTCGCCGATGACCCAGAGCTTTCGCGGCGCGGCCGAGCCCGACGTCGCCGAGCGCAGCTGGTCCATGATCGACACGGACGCGAGCGGATCGTACTCCTGCTGCGAGGCCTGGTTCATCTTCACCTGCGTCGTCGGCATGTCGAATTCGATGTCCGACGGCTTCTTCCGTTCGCTGCCGAACAGAGCGGGCATTTTCAGCGCCATTGTTTTCTCCCCGGGGTAGGCACTCCGCCGAAACCCCTCAAATGCCTACCTGCAAAAATGCCGGATCGCTCGCAAGCTTCGCGAGATCGATTTCCTGCCACGCGTTGCCATCACCGTCCATCCAGCGCTGCGCATACCAGGCCGGCGCATCCTGCGGCGGAGCCGCCGGCGCCAGTTCCACGATGTTGCGCAGTCCCAGGACATGCTGCACGACGATTCCGGCGTTCATCTCCCCCACCCGCTGGCCAAAAAGCACCAACCGGCTCTGTCCGCCGCCGATTCCGGATTCGCGACCCAGGAAGGCGGAGAAGTCGATGACGGAAAAAAGGTTGCCGCGAATGTTGGCTACGCCGAGGTACCAGGGCCGGGTCAGCGGCACCGGCACCACGTTCGGCAGCGTCGTGACCTCGCCCGCATCGGCCAGCCGCACCAGCCAGCGCTCTCCGCCGCTGGCCAGCCCCAGCCGCGACGACTCCACCTGCGCCGTGGTCTTGGTCGCCAGGCGCGATGCGAGTTCCTGCTGGAACGTGCGGAGATCGAGTTTTGCGGTGCGCGCCATGTCAGTCCCGAAGGGCCGCCCCGAGGGACTGACGCGCCCCCCTGGGGGCAGCGATGCCTGAGCGCCAGTCGAGGCGAGCGTGGGGTGCGTTTCATATCAGCCGATCGCCGCGATTTTTTCCAGCAGCTCGTCGCGGTTGACGGGCTTCACGATGTAGTCGCGCGCGCCCTGGCGCATTCCCCATATCTTGTCGGTCTCCTGGCTCTTCGACGTGCACAGGATGATCGGGATCGCGCGGGTACCCGGATCGCGGCTGATCGCGCGCGTGGCCTGGAAGCCGTTCAAGCCCGGCATGACGACATCCATCAGTATCAGGTCGGGCTTCAGCGACTTTGCCTTCAGGATTGCGTCTTCGCCGTTGTCGCTGGCCACGACTTCGTATCCCGCCTTGGTCAGCATGTCGTTCAGCACGTGCCGCTCCGTCGGCGAATCGTCGACGATTAGAATTTTTCTGATGGCCATGGTTCCTACCCCGATTTTCGCCCCGGCCGGTTCGCGCGCCGGCTTGGGCGAGTGCAGATCCGCGGCCGCCATCAGGCAGCCGCGCGATTGACGTGCGCGGCGACCGCCTTGAGGAGGCTCTCTTTCGTAAACGGCTTGGTCAGGTACTGGTCCGAGCCGACCATGCGGCCGCGTGCCCGGTCGAACAGGCCGTCCTTCGACGACAGCATGATCACCGGCGTGTGCTGGAATTTGCCGTTCTTCTTGATGAGGGCGCAGGTCTGGTAGCCGTCCAGCCGCGGCATCATGATGTCGACGAAAACGAGGTCGGGCTGGTGATCGGCGATCTTGGCCAGGGCGTCAAAGCCGTCCTCGGCAAGGATCACCGTACAGCCTGCCTGCAGCAGGAATATCTCGGCGCTGCGGCGAATGGTGTTCGAATCGTCGATCACCATCACCTTGACGCCCTGCAACGGATTCGGGTCGCCCAATTAATTCACCTTGCTCCATGCGGCAACGGTTGCGGCGGCGCCCATTGGCTCCCGCACTTGTCGTGTTCAAGTTTGCCACGGCCCAAGCGAACTGACTAGAGCATAAACCTTGCCGGAATCGGCTTGCGGCGGCGAATTCGCTCAAAAAGCAACACTGTGGCAATTTTCGGGACACTGTCCTGCCGTGGCGCGGCAGGATTTGCCGTCTGGGGGCGGCCCCGCGGACGAAATCACGAGCCCAGGAACATCTTGTAGGCGGGATTGTCCGTCTCCTCCACGCAGGTATAGCCCAGACGGTGCAAAAACCGCCGGAAATCGGCCTTGTCGGCCGGCGGGACCTGCATACCCACCAGCACCCTGCCATAGTCCGCGCCGTGGTTGCGGTAATGAAACAGGCTGATGTTCCAGCCGGCGCTCATGCTGTTCAGGAAGCGCATCAGCGCTCCCGGCCGCTCGGGGAACTCGAAGCGGTAGAGAATCTCGTTCCTCGCCGGCGCGTGGCCGCCGACCAGGTGCCGCACATGCAGCTTGGCCATTTCGTTGTCGGTGAGGTCGAAGGCCTCGATCTTCGACCTCCGGAATGCCGCGAGCAGCTTGCGCGTCTCGTGCCGTCCCGCCACCTCCACGCCGACGAAGATGTGCGCCGTCTTGGCATCGGCAAAGCGATAGTTGAATTCGGTCACGCTGCGGTTGCCGAGCAGCGCGCAGAATTCACGAAAACTTCCCGGTCGTTCCGGGATGCTCACCGCGAAGATCGCCTCGCGCGCCTCGCCTAGCTCCGCGCGCTCGGCAACGAAACGCAGCCGGTCGAAATTCATGTTGGCGCCGCCCGCGATCGCCACCAGCGTGCGGTCGATGGATGCGGTGAGTTTCGCACCACGCCTTCATTCCGGCGACGGCGAGCGCGCCGGCCGGCTCGAGGATGGAGCGGGTATCCTCGAAGACGTCCTTGATCGCCGCGCAGATGGCGTCGGTGTCGACGCACACCATTTCGTCGACATACAGCCGCGCCAGCCGGAACGTTTCCTGGCCCACCTGCTTGACCGCGACGCCATCCGCGAACAGTCCCACGTGCGGCAGCGTCACGCGGCGGCCCGCCGCCAGCGAACGCGTCATCGCGTCCGAGTCGACCGGCTCGACGCCGATGATCCTGATGTCGGGGCGCACGCGCTTGACATAGGCGGCGATGCCCGAGATGAGGCCCCCTCCGCCCACCGCGACGAATATCGCGTCGATCGGCCCCTGGCATTGCTGCAGGATCTCCATGCCCACCGTGCCCTGGCCGGCGATCACGTCGGGATCGTCGTACGGATGCACGAACGTGGCGCCGGAGGATTTCTGCAGCGCGACGGCCCTGGCATAGGCATCGGAATAGGAATCGCCGTGGAGGACGACCCGGGCGCCCCGCGCCTCGACCGCGGCGATCTTGATGTGCGGCGTCGTCACGGGCATCACGATGGTCGCGCGGCAGGAAAGCCTTTGCGCAGCGAGCGCGACGCCTTGCGCATGGTTGCCGGCCGACGCGGCGATCACGCCTTTCGCGCGCTGCGCCGGCGTCAGGTGCGCCATCTTGTTGTACGCGCCGCGGAGCTTGAACGAAAACACCGGCTGCTGGTCCTCGCGCTTCAGCAGGACGCGATTGTCGAGGCGCCGCGACAGCGTGGGCGCAGGATCGAGCGGAGATTCGATCGCGACGTCGTAGACCTTGGCGGTAAGGATCTTCTGCAGGTAGTCGATGGGCATGGCGCGCATTGAAAAGACGGAACGCACAACCTTGCGAGACTAGCAGATAGACCTTGCTGGGGAAACCGCCGGCATGCTCCGCGCATCGCTTCGGCACGTGTCGCGCGCTTTCTGCTAGGCTTCCGTGCCTTTCACTCCGCCACTCTCCGGCCCATGCCGCAGGCAAAGAGCGCTTCCCGCAAAGCCGACGCGACACCCGCCACGCTCGCCGTCGTGGACCTGGGATCGAACAGCTTTCGGCTCGAGGTGGGACGCGTCGAAGGCGACCAGATCTTCCGTCTCGACACCTGGCGCGAAACGATTCGCTTCGGCGCGGGCATGGACGAAAAGGGCCGCCTGACGACCGCGGCCAAGCGCGCCGCGCTCGCGTGCCTCACCCGGTTCCGGGAGCGCCTGTCCGGCCTGCATCCGTCCGCCGTGCGCGCCGTGGCCACCAACACGTTCCGCGTCGCGAAGAATGCCGCGACGTTTCTTCCGCAGGCCGAGGCCGCGCTCGGGTTCCCGATCGACATCATCGCGGGCCACGAGGAAGCGCGCCTCATCTATCTTGGCGTCGGCCACGTGCTGCCGCCGTCCGAGGCGCCGCGCCTGGTCATCGACATCGGCGGCGGCTCGACCGAATTCATCATCGGCCGCGGCCTGACCCCGGAGCGCCTCGAGTCGCTCAAGCTCGGCTGCGTCAGCGTTTCGCAGCGTTTCTTCCCGGGCGGCGTGCTGCGCGCCGACGCATTCGTGGCCGCCGAGACGCATGCGCGCGCGGAAATCGAGGCGATCGCGCGCGAGTTCGGGCGCGAGCATTGGAGCGAAGCCTATGCGTCGTCGGGCACCGCGTTGGCGCTCGCGGCGATCCTCGAGGAAAACGGCCTGTCGGCGGGCGGCATCACGCCGGACGGACTCGCGCGGCTGCGCAAGCGCATGGTGGGAGCCGGCCACATGGCGCGCCTCACGCTGGAAGGCATCAAGCCCGAACG
Organism: uncultured beta proteobacterium; assembly: GCA_963834045.1. Lineage (GTDB taxonomy): Bacteria > Pseudomonadota > Gammaproteobacteria > Burkholderiales > Casimicrobiaceae > VBCG01. The sequence continues at coordinate 332,476 of CAWIAK010000003.1, forward strand.
CGCGCCGGTATTGCCGGGCGGTTTCGCGATCATGTCCGCCGCCATGGCGGAGCTGTCGGTGCCGCGCCTGAATCCGGTCGGCGGCGCGCTGCGTCTGGGCGTGCTGTACGACCTCCTCGGCCGCGCCGGCCGCCGCGACAGCCGCGTGGTCACGGTCGAGCGCTTTCTCGAGCGCTACCATGTCGATCGCGCGCACGCGCAACGGGTCGCGGCCATGGCGCGCGCGCTTTACCTGCAGTCGTCGCCGCATCCCGACGCGGTGGTCGCGCAACGCGTGGAATGGGCGGGGCTGCTGCACGAGATCGGCTATACCGTCTCCCACATCGGCTACCACAAGCATGGCGCCTACATCCTGGAGAACGCCGACATGCCGGGCTTCTCCGCGCAGGAACAGTGGCAGCTCGCGGTGCTGGTGCATGGCTGCCGAGGCGGCCTGTCAAAGATGGAGCCCGCGCTTCACCATGCCGACGGAATCGCCCAGGTTCTGGCCTTGCGTCTCGCCGTGCTGTTCCACCACGCGCGGCGAGCGATCGATGCTCCGCGCATCACGCTCAAGTCGGGTCGCGCCGTGCATTTCAGCCTGTCGCAGCGATGGCTGAAGCGTCATCCGCTGACCTTGCACCTGCTGGTCAAGGAGCGCGAGGAATGGTCGGCGCTGGGCGTGCGGTGGCGGACGTCTTGACGGAAACCGCGCAGCGCGGTCACGCGGCGGATCAGATGAAGTCCGGCGCGACCACGACCTTCAGCACGACGGCGGCGCCGCCTTCCTTTGCGCGATTGGACAGCCACCACACCGCGCCCTTGCGCACCGACCAGTAGGCTTCCTCGCCGGAGAGCAGGAACGACGCGACGGCCCCGAGCGTGGGCTGGTGGCCGACGATGAGCACCGGCTCGCGCGAATCGGGCCAGTTGGCGGCCGTGAGCACCGCGGACACGGTGGCGCCCGGCGCCAGTTCCGGAACCGTCCTGAACTTCCTTCGCAGCGCCACCGCGGTTTGCTGCGCGCGATCGGCCGGAGACACGAGCACGCGGCAGGTGTCGGGCAGATGCGTGTCGAGCCATTGCGCCATCCGCTCGGCCTGCTTCAGCCCTTTCGATGTCAGCCGCCGCCCGAGGTCCGGTTCTCCCGGTTCCGCTTCGCAGTGCCGCCACAGGATGAGATCCATCATCAATCGCCTTCCGGGTGCGCGCATCTTCGCCAGCAGCGCGCTTTGCGCGGACCGGGCCCTGCTTCCCCGCCGCCGCTTCACTTTGGACCACTTGCCGTCCGCATGCAGCTCCCACGCGTCGACATTGTCGGCGAGATAGGCACGCAATCCCTCGTCGACGACGCGCTTGCGCAGGGCCGGATCGCGCACCGGAAAGGCGACTTCCACCCGGCGGAACAGGTTGCGGCCCATCCAGTCGGCCGAAGCCAGCCAGACGTCCGCATCGCCGTCGTTGGCGAAATACCAGACACGGTGGTGTTCCAGGAAGCGGCCGAGGATCGAGCGCACGCGAATGTTCTCGGACATGCCCGGCACGCCGGGCCGCAGCGAACACGCGCCGCGGACGATCAATTCGACCTTCACGCCGGCGTTGGATGCCGCGTAGAGAGCGCGGATCACGCCCTCCTCCACCAGCGCGTTCATCTTGGCGATGATCTGCGCGGGCCTGCCCTCCTTGGCATTGCGGGTCTCGCGGCGGATCAGTTCCAGCACGCGCCGGTGCATCGTGAACGGCGCCAGCAGCAGCCGCTTCATGCGCGCGGCGCGCGCCAGGCTCGTGATGTGCAGGAAGACCTCGTTCACGTCGGCGCAGATGTCCGGGTCGGCGGTCAGCAGGCCGAAGTCCGTGTAGAGGCGGGTGGTGCGCGGATGATAGTTGCCCGTTCCCAGATGCGCGTAGGGGACGAGACGCGACTCTCCGCGGCGGTCGCTTTCGCGGCGGATCAGCAGCGAGAGCTTCGCGTGCGTCTTCAGGCCGAACACGCCGTAGACCACCTGCGCGCCCGCGCGCTCGAGCCGCTCGGCCCAGTTGATGTTCGCCTCCTCGTCGAAGCGCGCCATCAACTCCACCACGACGGTCACTTCCTTGCCTCGCTTGGCGGCCTCGATCAGCGCTTCCATCAACACGGAGTTCACGCCGGTGCGATAGACCGTCTGCTTGATCGCGACCACATTCGGGTCGTCCGCGGCGCAGCGGATGAACTCCACGACCGGCTCGAACGACTGGTAGGGATGGTGCAGCAGGATGTCCTGCTGCCGGATCGCCGTCAGGATGTCCGGCGCGTCCGCCACGCGGTCGGGCAGGCCCGGAATGAACGTACCGAATTTCAGTTCGTCGATGTCGACCTGATCGATCAGCGACGACAGCCGCGCGACGTTGACCGGGCCGTCGCACCGGTACAGGTCGGATTCGGTCAGGTCGAATTGCTGCAGCAGGAAATTGGCGATGTGGACGGGGCAGGCTTCCGCGACTTCGAGGCGAACGGCCGAGCCGAACTGTCGCTCCGGCAGCTCGCCCTTCAGCGCCTGGCGGAGATTCTTGACCTCCTCCTCGTCGATCCAGAGGTCCGCGTCGCGGGTCACCCTGAATTGCGAGTAGCTGACCACGTCGCGCCCGGGAAAGAGCTCGTGCAGGTGCGCGTGCATGACCGAGGAAAGCATCACGAAGTCGTTGTCTCCGCCGCTGACGTCGCGCGGCAGCTTGATGATCCGCGGCAGCACGCGCGGCGCCTTGATGATCGCGATGCCCGAGTCGCGTCCAAATGCGTCGTGTCCGGTCAGCTGGATCACGAAATTGAGACTCTTGTTGACGACCTGCGGGAACGGATGCGCGGGATCGAGACCGATGGGCGTGAGCAGCGGCCGCACTTCGCGTTCGAAATAGCGCGCCACCCACGCCTTCTCGGCCGCGGTGAATTCCGTCCGGCGCACAAGCCTGACGCCGGCAGCGTCGAGCGCCGGCAGCACCTGGTCGTTGAGGACGCGATATTGGTCGGCCATCAGCGCGCGGGCGTCGTTGCCCAGCTGCGTGAACAGGTCGCGCGTTTCCGGAAGCGTCATTCCCGAAGGCGCGACTTTCGCGCGCAATTGCTCCTTGACGCCCGCGATGCGGATCTCGAAGAATTCATCCAGGTTGCTGCCGACGATGCACAGGTAGCGCAGCCGTTCGAGCAGCGGAACCGACGTGTTCTCGGCGAGCGCCAGCACGCGCCGGTTGAATTCGAGCAGCGACAGTTCGCGGTTGATCGGCAGGGGAACCGGCGTGCCCATGGCATCGGCAATGGCCGCCATCGCCGCGGCTGCCGCGGAATCGGATTGCGGCAGCGGTGAAGTTGTGGAATGTTCCATTAGAGTCGCAGGCGGACGTTACAAAGCGGTGACGGCCGAATCGGGTCAGGCGGCCGTCAGGCGGCAATCGGCGCCGCGGCGCGCCAGATGCAGCGTCCCCTGGTGTCGCGGTCGAGCGCCTCGAGGTACGCCTCGTGCGCCTGCAGTTCCTCGGGCGACGGCAGCGTCACCACCAGCACCGGACGCTGCGCCGCCGATGCGAACGCGCTGGCGTTCGCGACCAGCGATGGCGCCGCGCCCATGTCGATGGTGAGCGATTCCTGCCCGCGCGTCATCGCGAGATAAACCTCCGCCAGCAGTTGCGCATCCAGCAGCGCGCCGTGCAGCGTGCGATGAGCGTTGGACACGCCGAAGCGCTCGCACAGCGCGTCGAGATTGTTGCGCTTGCCGGGAAACGCGTCGCGCGCAAGGGCCAGCGTGTCGATCAGGCCGCCATACAAGTCCGCGCAGGGAGGAAGCATGGCCGTCTCGAATTCCTTGTCCAGGAATCCGACGTCGAAAGGCGCGTTGTGGATGATCCACGTCGCGCCGCGCGCGAACTCGATGAACTGGGGCACCGCCGCGGCGAAGTTGGGCTTGCCCTTCAGGTCGTTCCAGGTCATTCCGTGCACTTCCGAGGCGCCGGCATCGATCTCGCGCTCGGGATCGAAGTAGATCTGCAGTGTGCGGCCAGTCGGCCGGCGGTCGACCATCTCGACCGCAGCGACCTCGATGATGCGATGGCCGAGCTTGGGGTCGAGGCCCGGTGGTTTCGGTGTCGAGGATGATCTGGCGCATCAGCGGGTTCGGGAAGACTGAGAACCCGGATTCTACGCCCCGCGGTTAATTCAACGTCGGCGTGGCTCGTTGGAGCGTCGTCGGCAAAACGGCGCCGCAACGCTCAACTTTCGCGCTGCGGAACTCGCGATATTGCTGCGACGCAGCATCATGCGCTGGGCTCATGGCGCGAAAGTTGAGCGTCAGCGGGTGCGCGTTTGCCCGACGACGCTCCAACGAGCCGCTCCGCACAGCAAGAGTGGCTGCGGTGCTCGGCACCGCAGCACTATTTGCGGTACTTCTGGATAGTGGACTGGATCTCCTGGATGGCGTGCTCGATCTCGTCGTCGCTCAAGTCGCGCTGCGCCCCCTTGCGGTCGGTCAGCGTCAGCGTGCGATCGATCTGGGTCTCGAATTCGCCCAGCCCGAGCGTTTCGGTGATCGTCGTCGACGGCTCGTCGGTGAGCGTTTCCGGACCCCAGCGCACGACGATCGCGGACAGGTTGTCGCCGTCGGGCCCGCCGCGCTTCTCGCCCTCGCGCATCATCTGCGGCGCCGTCTTGAGGATGGGCGTCGACGTGAGCCATGTCGCCATTTCCTTCTGGTCGAGCACCGCCCACAGGCCATCCGTGCACATGACGATGACGTCGCCGTTGCGCAGCGGCGTGCGCCGCGACAGGTCGATGACCGGGTCGACCAGGCCGCCCAGGCAACTGAAGATCTTGTTGCGGTCCGGGTGGTCGATGACCTCGTCGACACCGATGATCCCCTGGTCGACCAGGTATTGAACCTTCGAATGGTCCTTGGTGGAGCCGATGAGGCCGCCCTGCCGGAACAGGTAAAGGCGCGAATCGCCGACGTGCGCCCAGTATGCGTGGCCGGCCTGCACGATGCAGCAGACGCAGGTCGTGCGCGGCGTCTCGAGCATCGAGAACTGATTCGCGTAGGAACCGAGCGCCGCGTGCGCGCGCAGCATCGTGTCCTGCAGGAACTTGAGCGGATTCTTGAGGACCGGCTTGGCCTCCTGCTGGAAGCGCTCGATGAAGAGGCGCACCGCGATCTGCGCGGCGATCTCTCCGCCGGCATGCCCGCCCATGCCGTCCGCGACCACCAGCATCAGCGTATCGCGGCTGTACGTATAGGCGAGCCGGTCCTGGTTGACCTTGCGCGAACCCTTGCGGGATTCCTGGAAAATCGTGAAGCGCATGCTGCTTGGGAACCCGGTGGACTATGCGCCGATTTGCGAGAAAAGCATCTTCTTGAGATTGCCCATGAACGTGAGCTTGCGCTTCGTCTGCGGGATGTCGCGAATGGCCTTCTGCAGCGCGAACACGCTTTGCGGCCGTTCGAGCGGATCGAGGCGCAGGCACCAGTCGATGACCTCGAGGATGTTCTCGGAGTACTGCCCGGCCCAGATCTTCTTGGCCGACACCAGGTGGTCTTCCTGGACGCGCGCGTCGGCGGCCTGCGGCGCGAAGGCGGCGAGGCACGCGAACATCGACGCGCCGGTGCCATAGACGTCGGTCCAGGGACCGAGCCGGTCCGGCTCGCGATACTGCTCGGGCGCGGCGAACCCCGGCGTGTACATCGGCGCCAGCTTCGGGCGCCCGCTGGTCAGCGTCTGCCGCGCAGCGCCGAAGTCCAGCAGCACCGGCGTGCCGTCGGTGCGCAGGTAGATGTTGGCGGGCTTGATGTCCAAGTGCAGCAGCTTGTGCGTGTGCACTTCGCGCAGGCCGTTCAACAGATGCATGAACACGTGCCGGACAAGGCGCTCGGACATCTGGTCCTGGCGCATCTGGATTTGCTGTTGCAGCGTGCGCCCGCGCTCGTAGCGCATCACCATGTACACGGTCTCGTTGGCGCGGAAGAAGTTCAGCACGCGCACGACGTTCGGGTGATTGATCTTGGCGAGCGCGCGGCCTTCCTCGAAAAAGCACTTCATCCCGTACCGGAACGACGTGAGGTTTTCGGCCGAACTGGCGCGCACGATATCGCCCTCGGTGCGCAGCACCAGCGAGGACGGCAGGTATTCCTTGATGGCCACCGGCGCGCCGGTTTCGTCGAACGCGCGGTAAACGATCGAAAAGCCGCCGCGGCTGATCTGCCGGTCGATCCGGTAGTTCAGAAGCTGGTAGCCCCCGACGAGGGCTTGGTTGGTGACGGCCATCAGTTCATTCTTCGTAGAATCCGGGCAATTCCGGCTGGAAGCCCCATGAGTGCCCGCAGATAGGCGCAAATCGCATGCCAGCCGCCATTGTCGCAGCTTGCGCCAAGCACGGTTAGCGCTTACATTCTCGGCAACCCGGCAGGCAAAGTAAAGGAATCGTGTTTGCAAGCCCCTCAAATGCTTGCGAATTCGTGGCCAAATCCAGAAATCGCGCCAAAACGTCGCCGGAAGCTGACGTGGCGCGGCGGTTCAGGAACCTTCCAATGATCCTCAGCATGACCGGCTTTGCAGCGGAGGCCGCCGAATTGCCGGGCCTGTCGCTGGCCGTGGAATTGCGGTCGGTGAATCACCGGTACCTGGACGTCACGGTGAAGCTTCCGGACGAATTGCGTCACCTTGAGTCGGCGCTACGCGAGCGACTGTCCGGTGAGCTGAAGCGAGGCAAGGTGGAATGCCGCGTGACGTTTGAGCCGCGCTTCCGCCGGGGCCGCGACCCTTGCCGTCGACGCGGCCCGCGTGGAGCAGCTGGCGAGCGCGGCCGCGCAGGTCCTGCGAACCGTTCCCGCGGCCACCCCGCTGTCGGTCAACGAAATCCTGCGCTGGCCCGGCGTCATGGCCGAACCGTCCGTCCCGCCCGAGGAACTGGCTGCCAATGTCACCGCGCTGGTGGACCAAGCCGTCGCCGACCTGGCGGCGTCGCGGCGGCGCGAGGGTTCCAAGGTGCAGGCGGTGCTGGCGGCCAGCTGCGACGGCATCGAGGCCCAGGTCGCGCGCGTCCTGCCCCGTATTCCGGCCATCCACGCCGCCTTCAACGAAAAGCTGGCGCAGAGGCTGCGCGAAGCCGCGCTCGACCCCAACGAAGACCGCATCAAGCAGGAATTCGCGTTGTTCGCCACCAAGATCGATGTCGCCGAGGAATTGTCGCGACTGACTACCCACGTCGCCGAAGTGCGGCGGGTTCTCGCCGCCGGCGGCAGCGCCGGCAAGCGGCTGGACTTCCTCGCGCAGGAATTGCACCGCGAAGCCAACACGCTGGGCAGCAAGTCGGTGGATGCCGAGATTTCCCAGGTGTCGCTGGAACTCAAGGTGCTGATCGAGCAGATGCGCGAGCAAGTGCAGAATGTCGAGTGAGGCGAGGCGCGCGAGGCGAAGGCCGAGCGAAGGCGCCGAAGGCGCGCGTCGCCGAACGACCGAGCAGCGGCCGACACGCCACCTCATGTCGTCATGCGAAGGGCGTCCAAGGAGGCCGCGAGTGAGCGAGGCGTGCGAGCGAATGCGAGCAAGGGCCGAAGGCCGCGTCGCCGAACGATTGAGCTCGGCCGACACGCCACCTCGCGTCATGCGCAGGGCGTCCAGAGCCGAGTGAGCGCAGGGGCCGCGCAGGCGTCGAGGCCGCAGGACGGCCGAGGTGTGAGCCGCATGACCTCCCCAGCAGTCATTGCCACCAAGGCGCCGCCGGCTTCGGGCTGCCTGTTCGTGCTCGCGGCGCCTTCGGGCGGCGGCAAGACCAGCCTCGTGCGCGCATTGCTGGAACGCGAACCGGGAATTCGCCTGTCGGTGTCGTACACGACGCGCGCGCCCCGGCCGGGCGAGCAGGATGGACATTCACTATCACTTCGTCGACGAACCCGCGTTCATGGCGCTCAAGGAGCGAGGGGAGTTCCTCGAGCACGCCCATGTGCACGGCTACTGGTATGCGACGTCGGCGACCTGGCTCAGGCAGGAAGTGCAGCACGGGCATGACGTGCTGCTGGAGATCGACTGGCAGGGTGCGCAGCAGGTTCGGCGCCTGATGCCCGAAGCGGTCCACATCTTCATCCTGCCGCCGTCGCTGGCATCGCTCAAGGAGCGCCTCGAAAAACGGGGCCAGGACGCGCCGGACGTGATCGTGCGCCGCTTAGACGCCGCCCGCGAGGAAATGCGGCACTGCGGCGAATTCGATTATGTTATTATGAATCAGGACTTTGCGAGAGCCGTGGACGACCTTTCAACAATCGTCCGCGCCGCGCGCCTGACCGCGACGCGGCAGCAGGTGCGGCATGCGGCGCTCATAGCCCAGCTTCTGTACCGTTAACGCAAGGCATTTACTCCATTCTCAGGTTGCTAACCGAGGTACGCCATGGCCCGAATCACCATCGAAGACTGTCTCGCCCGAATTCCCAACCGCTTCGAGCTGACGCTCGCGGCGACCAATCGCGCCCGCCAGATCACATCGGGCTCGCCCGCGATGGTCGAGGCCGACCGCGACAAGCCGACGGTCATCGCGTTGCGCGAAATGGCGGCCGGAAAGTTCGGCATCGAAATGCTGACCAAGACGGCGCCGATCATCCCGCCGCAGCTCTAGGACGCCGCGACCGTGGAGCACGGCGATCCGCTTCCACGCTGTTGCGCAGCTTTATCCTTCAGGAGTCGCCGAGCACAATTGGCAACTCAGTTGGCCAATGAGCCCGCGATTCTTGACTAGCGATCTCGGCCAAAAGTAGGTTTTCACTCTTGGCCGCCGCAACCATGCCCGAGATCGCGGAATTCACCAAGCATCTGGGGCATTACCTGCCCGCGCCGGACGTCGCGCTCGTCTCGCGTGCCTTCGAGTTCTCCGAGTCCGCCCACCGCGGCCAGTTCCGCAAATCCGGCGAACCGTACATCACGCATCCGCTGGCGGTCGCCAGCATCCTTTCGCAGTGGCGCCTCGACGCACAGGGGCTCGCCGCAGCGCTCCTGCACGACGTGATGGAAGACACGTCGGTCACCAAGGGCGAGCTGGAAAAGAAGTTCGGCAAGCCGGTGGCCGACATGGTCGACGGCGTGTCCAAGCTCGACCAGATCGAATTCGATACGCGCGAGGAGGCGCAGGCAGAAAGCTTCCGCAAGATGCTGCTCGCGATGGCGCGCGACGTGCGCGTCATCCTGATCAAGCTGGCCGACCGGCTGCACAACATGCGCACGCTGGACGCGATGGCGCAGGCGCACAAGAAGCGCATCGCGAAGGAGACGCTCGACATCTACGCGCCGATCGCCAACCGTCTCGGCCTCAACGCGCTGTTCCTCGAGCTGCAGGACCTGTGCTTCAAGCACCTGTATCCGATGCGCTACCGGATACTCGCCAAGGCGATCAAGGCCGCGCGCGGCAACCGGCGCGAGGTCATGAACCGGCTGCTTGACGTCATCCGCGAGGGCTTCGCCAAGTCCGACCTGATCGCTGTCGTCACCGGACGCGAGAAGACGATCTTCTCCGTCTACAAGAAGATGCGCGAGAAGCACTACACGTTCTCGCAGGTGTTCGACATCTACGGCGTGCGCGTGCTCGTCCCGGACAAGACGACGTGCTATGCCGCGCTGGGCGTGCTGCACGAGCTGTACAAGCCGATCCCCGGCAAGTTCAAGGACTACGTCGCCATCCCCAAGGCCAACGGCTACCAGTCGCTGCACTCGACGCTGTTCGGCCCGTTCGGCACGCCGCTGGAAGTGCAGATACGCACGCACGACATGCATCGCATCGCCGAAGCGGGCGTCGCCGCGCACTGGCTGTACAAGTCAGGCGGCGAACTCGACCTGGCGGAGGCGCAGAAGGAGACGTCGCGCTGGCTGCAGAGCCTGCTCGAGATCCAGTCGGAGTCGGGCGACTCCAAGGAATTCCTCGAGCACATCAAGGGCGACCTGTTCCCCGACGAGATCTACGTGTTCACGCCGAAGGGCAAGATCATGGCGCTGCCGCGCGGAGCCACCGCCGTCGATTTCGCCTATGGCGTGCACACGGACATCGGCCATCACTGCGTGGCCGCGCGCATCAACTACGAATTGCTGCCGCTGCGCACGGAACTGAAGAACGGCGACCACGTCGAGATCCTCACGTCGCCGACAGCGCGTCCGAATCCCTCGTGGCTGTCGTTCGTCTCGACGGGCAAGGCCCGTTCGCGCATACGCCACTACCTGAAGGGCCTGCAGCAGAAGGAATCGGCCGCGCTGGGCGAGCGCCTGCTCAACCAGGCGCTGGCAACACTCAAGGTCGAACCGGAATCCATCACCTGGGACCGCTGGGAGGCGATCGCCAAGGAGTACGGCACCAAGACTCATATCGAAATCCTGGCCGACATCGGACTGGGCAAGCGCCTGTCGTTCGTCGTCGCGCAGGCGCTGACCAAGCTCCCCGGCAAGGGCGACGATGCGCAGTCCACCGCCAACGCCAGGCTCGGCTCGCTGACGCTGCGCGGCGTCGAGGGCGTGGCCATCCAGTACGCAAAGTGCTGCCGACCCATCCCCGGCGACACCATCGTCGGCCAGTTCCGGCGCGGCCAGGGCCTGCTCGTGCACAGCCGCGACTGCGTGACGCTGAAGAAGCAGCGCGTCGATGCCGCGGAGTTGGTCGACGTCGAATGGGCGCCCGACGTCGTGGGCACGTTCGAGACCGGCATGCGGCTGCTCGTCGCGGACCGGCGCGGCCTGCTCGCCGAACTCGCGACGGCCATCGCCGAAGCGGAAGCCAACATCGACGCCGTGTCGATGGAGCGTCCCGACGGCGGCGACGTGCTCGCCATGTTCTTTGCCGTGCAGGTGCGCAATCGCGCGCACCTGGCGCAGGTCATGCGGTCGTTGCGACGCGTTCCCGAAGTCCGGCGCGTGCAGCGCACGCGGACCTGACCGCGCCGGAACCTGCGGCTAGCGCAGGCGCCGCGCGCCGATCTCGACCATTGCGGACGAGCGAGTGCCGACATCCACCTCGCGCTTCGAGTCGCCGAACACCCAGGGCAAGGGCAGGTTGTCGGGAAGCACCGTGATCGTGTGGACGCCCGCGGCAACGAACGGAAACTCGAAACGGCCGGAGGCATCAGTACGTGTCGAAAAACGCCCGTTCAACAGCACGGTGACATTGGACGCGCCGGATTCGCCGGCGTCGCGCTGGCCGTTGTCATTGGCATCGAGGAACAGGACACCCGAGATTGCGCCCGCCGGGCCTCCCGGCCGGCCGCCCAGCGGCGCGACCTGGCTCCCGGCGCGCTCCTCATAGCGCAGTGTCAGCAGGACCGCGCGGTTGCGCAGGACGGGCACCGCATTGACGACCGGGATCAACGGATCGAGCGTGAACAGCCTCGCCGTGTCGTCGCGGTTGTCGTAGTACGTTGCGGATAGGGACCAACGGGAATCGATCCGCCAGTTGAGGACCGCGTTGCCGTACACGCCGTTGGCCGACGCTCCATGCTTCAGCACGTTGTACTGGAGATTGGCGTCCACCGAAAGGTTGTTGGTCAGGTCGCCGCCACCCAGCACGCCCAATCCCAGCCGGCGGAACGTCGTGTCGACCAGTGCGGCGTCCGGTGCACCCGGCGCGACCGCCTGGGTCGTGTCGCGCGTCGCGGCAACGGAAGTCGACAAGCGGCTTCCGGCGGGCATGTTCCACGTATGCGAAAGGGCGATCTGGCTGGCGCGGCTGTCCACGATGTTGTTGTTGGCGGCGGCACTGACTTCCACGCGGCTGGAACCCATCGACCAGAAGTAGTCGGCAAAGGCGGACGCCCGTCCACGAATCCTGATTGCCTCCGTGCAGGTACGTGCCGTTGCCGCCAAGCCCGAGCGTCGTCGTCAGCTGATAGTGCCCGTTCGCAGTCGCATAGGTGCCGTTGACGCCGCGCCCAGACACCGAAGTTACGCGGTCGATTCCCCCGTCGATTTGCCAGCGCAGACTCTGGTAGGCAAGGCGGTAATACACGCCCTGGATATCGTTGTTCATCGGCTGGTAGCCCCAGGTGAGGCCCGGCTCGAGACGGAAGATGCCATAGTTGTGCGTATAGCCGTTCCATAGCGTCGCGCCGTCGAGCCAGAGGCCGTACGCGCATTGATGGAGTCCACCGAGTCGTTGGCGTGCTTGCCAGCACGTTGCCCTGCAGTCGCGTGTTCTCGCCGCTCCATGCCAGCGAAGCGTATTCCGCTGTCGAGTTGATCCGTGCCGTTGCCGTTCTGCCGCAACGGCGAGTCGACATTGCGCGCATCGGCGATCTGCACGCCGGCCTGCCAGCGTGGCGCGAATGCCCATTGCGCCCCGACGGTGGCGAAGCTGCCGTGCAAAGACTGGAATCCCGACAGGCGAAAGCCATCGTAGAATGCCGGGCTGCACCGGCGCTCGCCTGCAGCTGCAGGTCGCGGTCGTGGATCCACTCCGTCGTGGCCCCGGCGATGGCAAATGTCGGCAGGTAGAACCGGTATTGGGTGCGCGTCAGGTCGATGCCGAGCGACGTCAGGACTCCCAGTCCGTTGTTGGCGCGCCAGTTGCCGTCGAAGGCGAGATCCCGCTGGTGAGCGTCGCGATGAACGAGCCCGGTCGGGCACGCGCGGTGGCATCGAGCGACAGCGCGCCATAGTCCGGCGTGTCGAGATTGCGCACTCAGCCGGGCGCCGTTTTCGCGCGTGATCTGTCCCTGCTGGTCGTAGTAGCTGGAGACGCCTTCAACGCGCCAATACCGGGGCCAGCCATTGGCATCGTAGGGAGTGAAATCCCCGGACGAGCGCTCGGGCGCCAGCGCGCCGCCATCGATCAACCGATCCGTGTACGCGACGGGCGACGTAGCCGGTTCTCCGTTGCCGCCCGTTGCCGACGCCTGCGCATAGCAAGCGGGAGCCGACAGGATTCCGAGTGCGGCAAGAAATGCGGCGAACGGCCGCAACGTCATGGCGCAAAGCGCGCCTCCAACGGCGTGGATCGACCGCCCCATTCGAGATTGCCGCGGATGGTGATCGGAAACGCGATTTCCACGGGCACGCGATCGTCTCCGGCGATGCCGAGAGCAATCGCGCGTGTTTCGCCGGGCATGATCGGCAGACCGGAAGGCATGAACTCGAAACTGCGGCCGCTCGCGTCGGTCCCGGCAAGAAAGCCGTCGAGACGCCCATGCGCGCGCCCGGTGTTGCTCACGTAGAGTGTGTGGCAAACCTTCCGGCCCTCGCGCTCGACGACCGCGGTGCGAACGAATCTCGAGGTCGCGGCGCGGCGTCGCCGACGTCACGTACACGATGACAGCGATCTGGCCATGGATCGGAATGCTGACGTTCTGGCCCGCCTGGACGGTCTCGCCGCCGCCTTCGAGCACGAGCGCGAACCGGCATTCGCCCGTGGCGTCCGGCGGGCGGCGTGACTTCGAAGCGAAAGCGGTAGCGTGCCGCCGGCGGGCACCGTGATCTCGCGCCGCTCGATCGCCACCCAGGGACGGCAACTTCCCGGTGCCAGCGCGTCGGTACAGTTGCACCGCCGCATTGGCGTCGAGCGTCCAGTCGGCGGTGCGCATGCGTTGTAGGTGGCCGGCGGCGTGATCCGCGTTCATGATTTCGATGACCTGGCGCTGCGTCTCGCCCGGCTTGCCGTCGAGCTCGAAGCGGGGCGGCGTCACCATCGCCGCAAAACCCTGCGCCGCGGCATGCGACAGGCAGCCGAGCGACGGCAAGCAGGGCCAACGACGCGGAGACCAGGATGCAGTATTTCAGGTGTTCAGTCGACATCGATTTCGAAATGGAACTTGCAGGCGTTGCGTGACCGCGACGCGGCGGCCGTCGGCGACGACGCTGCACCGTGAAGTTGTCCTCGAGGACATCGGCGTGCGGATCGGGCCCGCATAAACACGAGCGTGCGCTCGCCCGACTGCAGCTTGCCGGGCAGCATGCGGCCCTGCGTCGCCCATTCGACGTTCACCACGCCGATGGGCTGCTGCGGCAGCGCGAGGTAGATGCGGCCGATGCGGTTGAGCCAAGGCTGCGTATTGAGACGGATGGTGACCGTCGCGCCACCCTCGATATCGTTGCTCATCTGCCGGCCGCCGCTGGCGCCATCGCGCCACCGCGCGCGACATCTGGGTCTCGAAAGGGATCGTGCTCGCGTCGTCGACGATATAGGTCGCGGCGACGGCGGTGCGGCCATGGCCATGAGCGCGAGCAGCACGCACATGCCCGCAAGCCGGCAGACGCGCGGCGCGATCACGGCAACACCAGCCTGTAGGTCACCTGCCCGGTATAGGTGCCGCGCCGCAACCACCGCAGTATTTGCATACGAAAACGTGTGGCAGTTTTCGACCCAGGTGCCCGCCGCGATATTGCGCAGCGCGAGCGTGCCGCCGTTGAATGTGCCCGCGGGAATATCCGCGGTCGCGTTGCCGTTGGCCGTGCTGGTCCAGCTGATCTGCGTGAACGGAATCGTGTTCGCCAGCCGCTCGTCAGCGACGCCGGCGAGAACCACCGAAAGCACGCCGCTCCCGGTACCGGTCGGCGTCCGCACCCAGCCGCCGACATAGACCTGATTGGGCGGATTGCAGACGGCGAAGTTGTCGTAGAAGCTCGCGGACTGCGTGCTGTCGCTCGTCATCGCCTGCGCAATGCCCCGCCCGACGGCGTTCGCGGGAACGGTGACGCTGACCGTAGTTGACATGCTGATTGTTGAGCGGCGTGCCGCCGCTCTGGTACGTGCCGCTGTAGGAGCCGAGGCCGACCTGCAGGAAGGCGGCCTTCGGACCGGCGCTGATGGTCAGCACCCATGCGGCCGCAGCGCCGGCACGAACGCCAGGGCGATGGCAAGCGCCGACGCCATCGCCGCCGTCCTGAATGGCGGCGCAACGGGTGCAGCGGTCTCGGGGCAGGTCTTGAGTTCATGCGGAGGCGCAATCGTCAACTGACAGCAGGATAGCCGCTATCTCGACAACAAACGAGGTGCCGGGCCACCAGGGCCGGGCACCTCGCGGTCGATCGAATGCCGGCAGTGTTGCGTCAGGGCATCGCGATCGAATAGGTCAGCGGCCTGGCGGCGCATCGCCGGCGCCACCGTAGGTACCGGACGACGGGACGTTCGTGTTCTTGTACTGTGAACGCCCACTTGCCGGCCTGGTTGATCACTCGGCCCACCGGCGTCAGCGAAACCGTGGTCGCACCGCCATCGGTGAACGGCGCGGCGGTCGTGCCCGGGTGAGTCAGAAACGACGCGGTTGCGGGACACGGTGGCGGCGGTCGGCGATCGCAAGATCTCGCTCCAGGAAATCGTGTGCTGGTGCCGTTGGACAACGCGCCCGTCGTCGTGGCCGTAAAGTGGCGTGGCGGCCGTGAAGTTGTTGCCGACCACGCGTGCCGTGACCGTGCCGGGGCCTGTACCGTCGCCGCCGGAGGTCGCCGCTGCGCGGTACCGTTGCCGATCGACGCAAGGCGCGACGACATGTCGAACGTGATCCGTGTCGACGGTGCCGCAGGTCGTCGGGTACGTGCCCGTGCCGACCTGCAGGTAACAGGAACTTGGGGATGATGATCGTGAAATTAGCTTCGCGGTGGCCGTGCCCGCGCCGTTCACGAAGTTGGATTCGGCGCGCGCCGTGCCGGCCGCGAGAGGCCATGCGGCGAGCGACGCGGCGGCCAGCCAGGCACAGCCGGCCATTGCTGGCGGTGATGGATGACCGCAGCGGCGACCGGAGTTCGATTGAGGTTCATGGAAATCCTTGGCAGTTTGTTCATGAACGCGGTTCGGGGCTCGAGAACGGTCGTTCCGGCCACTCCTGAAGCAATTCCCAGGCCAATGACATGTATATTTCGTTAATTCAAAAACTTACGATCAATCTGTCAAACGCGTATGACCGAAAGCAAGTTCTTACGTGACCTACCTATCCGCCGTGAGCGTCACGCCAGGGATATCCTTGCGGGTGCATCGGCGGCGGCCCGCGACAACGGGCCGCCGCGTGACGCGGAAGGCGGAAGCCGACTGCGGGATCGAAACAAAGAAAGGGCCGCGCAGTGGCGGCCCCTTGGGCAAGCAACGGATAGCGGACGTCAGGCGGGCTGCCCGCGCAGCACCTTCTGCAGCTCGCCGTCGGTACATCTCGCGAATGATGTCGCAGCCGCCGACAAACTCGCCATTGACGTACAGCTGCGGAATCGTCGGCCAGTTCGCGTAGTCCTTGATCCCTTGCCGGATCTCGGGGTCCTTGAGCACATCGACCGCAAGATAGTCGCTGACACCGGATCTCTTCAGGATCTCGACGACGGTGGCCGAGAAGCCGCACTGCGGGAACTGCGGGGTGCCCTTCATGTACAGCACGACGTGGTTCGATTTGACCTGGTCGCGAATCGTGTCCTGGACGCTCATCATTTGCTCCATTGGAATACCCACCCGGAAGTTTACCGCACTGCGTTCGGAGGCCCCGGCCTATTCCTTGACCGCGCCGGTCAGGCCCGACACGTAGTACTCGACGAAGAACGAATAGAGGATGGCCACCGGCAGCGAGCCGAACAGCGCGCCGGCCATCAACGACCCCCAGTGGTAGACGTCGCCTTCGACCAGTTCGGTGACCACGCCGACCGGCACCGTCTTCACCTCCGAGGACGAGATGAACGTCAGCGCGTAGATGAACTCGTTCCACGACAGCGTGAAGGCGAAGATGCCCGCGGAGATCAGTCCCGGCACCGCCAGCGGCAGGATGATCTTCACCAGTATCTGCAGGCGGCTGGCGCCGTCGATCAGCGCGCACTCCTCGAGCTCGTAGGGAATCGACTTGAAATACCCCATCAGCAGCCAGGTGCAGAACGGGATGAGGAACGTCGGGTAGGTCAGGATGAGCGCCAGCCGCGTGTCGAACAGCTGCAGCTTGTAGACGATGGCCGCGAGCGGAATGAACAGGATCGACGGCGGCACGAGGTAGGCCAGGAAGATGCTCATGCCGACATAGCGCGAGCCGCGGAAGCGCAGGCGCTCGATCGCGTAGGCCGCGAGCACGCTGGCGAAGATGGAAATGAACGTCGCCACCACGGTGACCAGGAACGTATTCCACAGCCAGTCCGGATAGGCCGTGTCGAACAGCAGTTTCTTGATGTGCTGCAGCGTCGGATTGCGGACCCAGAACGGATTGCCCTCGCGCGACAGGAGTTCGTTGTCCGGCTTGAACGCCGTGATGGCCATCCAGTAGAACGGGAACAGCAGCACGATCACGAACACCGTCAACGGCATGTACACGGTGACCACGCGGCGCGGCAGCGAGACCAGGTAGTTCATTCCCTGCGAATCGGCGACGTCGGGCGCTCCTTCGCTCGGCTTGTTGTCGACGGCGCTCAACGAAGGACCCCCGCGCTCATTTGTCGCTCCCGCCCTGCTGCCACGCGCGGCGCTGCAGGCCGAAGTAGCTGACCATGATCGCGGCCAGCAGGAACGGCACCATGGCCGTGGCGATGGCGGCGCCCTCGCCCAGGCTGCCGCCGGAGATCGCGCGCTGGAACGACAGCGTGGCCATCAGGTGGGTCGAATTGAGCGGTCCGCCGCGCGTCAGCACATAGATCAACTGGAAGTCGGTGAACGTGAACAGCACCGAGAACGTCATCACCACGGCGATGATGGGGGTGAGCAGCGGCAGCGTCACGAAGCGGAACTGCTGCCATTCGGAGGCGCCGTCCAGGCTCGCCGCCTCGTAGTAGGAAGGCGAAATCGTCTGCAGGCCCGCGAGCAGCGTAATGGCGACGAAAGGAACGCCGCGCCAGATGTTGGCGGCGATCGTGGCGAACCGCGCGTGCCAGGGCTGGCCGAGGAAGTCGATGTACTCGTTGATGATGCCCATCTTCATCAGCGACCAGCTGATGATCGAGAACTGCGAATCGTAGATCCACCAGAACGCGATGGCGGACAGCGCCGTCGGCACGATGAACGGCAGCAGCACGATGGCGCGCAGGAACGCCTTGAACGGCAGGTGCTTGTTCAGCAGCAGCGCCAGCCACAGCCCCAGCCCGAACTTGATGACGCTGGCCACGACCGTATAGAAAATGGTGTTGAACACCGCGAGGCGGACCACGGCATCGCCCCAGATGTAGACGAAATTCTCGATGCCGATCCACTCGCCGCTGCGGCCGACCTTGGCGTCGGTGAAGCCCAGCCACGTGCCGAGTCCGAGCGGATAGGTGAGGAACACCAGCAGCAATGCCGCCGCGGGCAGCATGAAGATGAGCCCGAGCGTCGTGCGGTTGTCGAGCGCTCGCGCGAGCGCGGATTGCCGGGTGGCCAAAATGTCTTTGAGAAGCTAACGTTGTCGAGCGATAGACACAAAGAAGTGGCGCGAGAGACTGGCGATGACCGCGCGGATTGAACGTCGCGGCAGCGACGGTCCAATCCGCGCAGGTATTGACGTCGCGCGCACCGCGCTCAATTAGAGAACTGACACCGGCGGCCGCGACGTCATACCTTGTAGTAGCGCTCGGCGCGCTTCTGCGCCCGCTCCGCCGCTTCCTTCGGCGTCTTCGATCCCGACGCCGCCTCCGCGACCATGTTCGGGATGATGAAGTCGGCGACGCATGCCGCCGACGCGTAGCCCATCGTGCCCGCGTAGCCGCCGGGCGTCCCGTTCTTGAAGCAGTCGCGATACGGCGTCTTCTTGGGATCGGCCGTCCAGAACGCGCTCTTCTCGTACGCGGCCAGAGGATGGCAGACGTAGCCGATCGACGCTTCCTGCCACGGCACGTACTGCTCCTTCTCCATCATGAAGCGCAGGTATTCCTTGGCGGCGTTCGGATACTTGGAGTACTTGAAGATCATCATCGGGAACACGAGGTTCAGCTCGCGCGACTTGCCGTCCAGCCCCACCGGGAAGTACGCGTGCTGGATGTCGTTGGCCAGTTCCTGCATCTTCGGGTCCTGCGACGTCTTCGCCGCGTAGTAGACCGAGATGCCGTTCGCGGTAAGGAACAGCTGGCCGTCGAGGAACGCCTTGTTGTTGTTGGGGTCGAGCCACGACAGCGTGCCCGGGATGAACGTCTCGTACAGCTGCTTCGAGTACTCGAGCGCGGCGATGGTCTCCGGGCTGTTGATGACGACGTTGTTCTTGGCGTCGACGAGCTTGCCGCCGTGCGCCCACACCAGCCAGTGCGTCCAGCTCGAGTCGCCCGTGGCATTGCCCAGCGCGAAGCCGGACGGGCGTGCCCTTGGCCTTCAGCGCCTGGCACAGCTTGAGGAAGCCCGCCAGGTCGCGCGGGACGGTGTCGAACCCGGCGGCCTTCACGTGCGCTCTCGCGGTAGACGATCGCGTTGCCGGCCGCGCCCATCATGATCGCCACCCACTTGTTGTCGTGCATCGCATAGTCCTTGGCCAGCGGGTACCAGCCGCCGTACTTGGTGCCGAGGTAGTTCGCGAGGTCGGAGACGTCGACCAGCTTTTCCGGATACTGGTGCGCGTCTTCCATCGTGCTGATGATGATGTCCGGGCCGCTGCCGACGTTCGCCGCCACCGCCGCCTTGGGCCGCACGTCTTCCCAGCCTTCGGCATCGACGCGCACCGGGATGCCCGTCATCTCGGTGAACTTCTTCGTGTTGGCGGCCCACACGTCCTCGTCGCCCTGCACGAAGCGCTTCCAGCGCAGCACGCGCAGCGTTGCGCCCTTCTCCGGCTTCACATTCCAGGTCTGCGCCATCGCTTCCGGCGTCCACAGCGCCGAACCGGCACCGAGTACGCCGCCGGCGGCGACGCCGGCAGTGGCCTTCAGAAAATCACGACGTTTGGTATCGCTCATCATTGCCTCCGTGGGTTAAGTGGGCGTAGGTTTTTGTGATGCCCGGTTGAATTTCATGCTGCGAGCCGCATGCCGCTCGCCGCGTCGAAAAGATGTGCCCGGCCGAGGTCGGGGGTCAGCGCGATCCGGTCGCCGGGCCGGCAGTCGACGCGATCGCGCACCATCGCATTCACTTCCTGCCCGTTGAACCGGCAATACAGCTGCGTATCGGCGCCCGTCGGCTCGACCACGACGACCTCCGACGGCAATCCGCCGACGCCTGTCAGCGCGCAATGTTCGGGCCGGATGCCGTACATCACGGGCTGACCGTCGGCGGCGCGCGCGCCGGTCGGCATGGGCAGCGTGGCGCCGTCCGCGAACACGACGTGCGGCGCGGCGGCACCCGTTCCCTGCGGTGCGGCGGCACCCATCCTTACCGTGCCGGGAATGATGTTCATCGCCGGCGAGCCGATGAATCCCGCGACGAACAGGTTGGCCGGACGATCGTAGAGCTCCAGCGGGCCGCCCGTCTGCTCCACCAGGCCGTCCTTCATCACGACGATCTTGTCGGCCATCGTCATCGCCTCGATCTGGTCGTGCGTGACGTAGATCGACGTGGTCTTCAGGCGCTGGTGCAGTTCCTTGATCTCGGTGCGCATCTGCACGCGCAGCTTCGCGTCGAGGTTGGACAGCGGCTCGTCGAACAGGAATACCTGCGGGTCGCGGACGATCGCGCGGCCCATCGCCACACGCTGGCGCTGGCCGCCGGACAGCTGCCGCGGATAGCGGTCGAGGTACGGGACGAGGCCCAGGATGTCGGCGGCCTTCTTCACGTGCGCCTCGATCTCGGCCTTCGGCTGCTTCGCGAGCGAAAGCGCGAACGACATGTTGTCGCGCACCGTCATGTGCGGGTACAGCGCGTAGTTCTGGAACACCATCGCGATGTCGCGCTCCTTCGGCGCCATGCGGTTCACGACATTGGCGCCGATCGTCACCTCGCCGTGGGTGATCTCCTCCAGCCCGGCGATCATCCGCAGCAGCGTGGACTTGCCGCAACCCGACGGACCGACGAGCACGCAGAACTCGCCGTCGGCAATGTCGACGTCGACGCCACGGATCACGTGGGTCGAACCGAACCACTTCTGGACGCCGGTGATCTTTACCGCCGCCATCGCGTTCCTCCATGCCCATTGGTGTGATCTGCCGCGCGACAGGGGCAATCCGCGCGCGGCTTAACCGGCTGTCGACGACGAGCGATCAGGGACTGCGGGTCCCGCGCGTCACGACGTATTCCGGCTTGCCGGTCGCAAGCCACGTGATGATGTTCTGTGCCGCCTTGCGCCGCAACTCCTTTTCCGCCTCGATCGAGTAGAACGCGGCGTGCGGCGTGAGAATGGCGCGCGGGTGCTTGAGCAATGGCGAATCGCGCGGCACCGGTTCCTCGGGCAGGACGTCGAGCGCCGCGCCGGCCAGCGCGCCCGACTCGAGCGCCTCGACCAGGTCGGGCAGGTTGACCACCGCGCCGCGCGACGTGTTGACGAAAAAGGCGCCTCGCCTGACCGCGGCGAAGAACTTCGCGTCCACCATGCCGCGCGTCTCGGCGTTGAGCGGCGTGTGCAGCGACACCACGTCGGACTGCCCGGCGAGCGCGGCCAGCGAGGACGCGCGCTCGACGTAGGCAGGGAAATCGCCATCGATGATATGCGGGTCGTAGGCGACGACACGCTTGAAGACGTTGCGCGAAATGTGCGCCATGCGCTTGCCGATGCGCCCCAGGCCCACGATGCCCAGCGTGAGTTCGGACGGACGGCGCATCGTACCCGGCGACATGAAGCTCCATTGTCCGGCATGGATATCACGGTCATAGGCCACGATGTTGCGGATCGACGCCAATGCCAGCGCCAGCGCGTGCGTGGCCACTTCGCCGACGCCATAGTCGGGCGAATTCGCCACCCAGATGCCGGCAGCGGCACAGGCGTCGGTATCGACGGTGTCGAAGCCCGCGCCGATCCGGCTGACGATCCCGAGGCCGGGCAGCGCCGCAACGACCTTGGCGCCGATCGGCGCGTACTGCAGCAGGATGCCGCAGCAGTCCTTTCCCAATGCGATGACCTGGTCTTCGGTCCGGCATTGGCCCTGGACGATTTCCACACCAGCCGGTTCGAACAGCGCGCGCTCGATATCGATTTCGGGATAGTCGTTGTCGGCGTAAAGGATTTTCGGCATCGGCGGGAAGTTGTCGAAGCGAGCCAGGAACTTTGGATCGCCCGCAAGCGTAAGGGCGGCGTGCGAGGCTGGTCAAGTGGCCTGACCGGTTGGTGCACTGCACTAGCAGGATGGCGACGGCCTGCCACGGGAAGCATTGCCGCGCCGACTATAATCGGCCCCACCCTTCGCCAAGACCCATCCGATGCCCCGCCTCCTTCAGACCACCATCGCCGGCAGTCTCCCGAAACCCGCCTGGCTGGCGGAGCCGCTGGCGCTGTGGGCGCCGTGGAAACTCGACGGCGATGCGCTGGCGCAGGGCAAACGCGACGCCGTGCGCCTCGCGCTGTTCGACCAGGAGCACGCGGGCATCGACATCGTCACCGACGGCGAGCAGACCCGGCGCCATTTCGTCACGACGTTCCTCGAGGGCCTGGACGGCGTCGATTTCGCCAACAAGAAGACCGTGCGCATCCGCAACCGCTACGACGCCGACGTGCCGATGGTGGTCGGCCCCGTCGCGCGCCGGCATCCGATCTACGTCGACGACGCGCGCTTCCTGCGCGGCGAAACGGACCGCAAGGTCAAGTACACGCTGCCCGGACCGATGACCATGGTCGACACGCTCTACGACGGCCACTACAAGAGCCGCGAAAAGCTGGCGTGGGCGTTCGCGGAAATCCTGAACGACGAGGCGCGCGCGATCGAGGCCGCCGGCGTGGACGTGATCCAGTTCGACGAGCCGGCGTTCAACGTCTATTTCGACGAAGTGCGCGACTGGGGCGTGGCCGCGCTCGAGCGGGCGGCGCAGGGACTCTCCTGCACCACCGCCGTCCACATCTGCTACGGCTACGGCATCAAGGCCAACAACGACTGGAAGAAGACGCTGGGCTCGGAGTGGCGGCAGTACGAACAGACGTTCCCGCTGCTGGCCAAGTCGCGCATCACCCAGGTTTCGCTCGAATGCGCGAACTCCCACGTGCCCATCGATCTCATCGGCCTCCTGGCGGGCAAGGACGTGCTGGTCGGCGCCATCGACGTCGCCAGCGACGCGGTGGAAACGCCCGAGGACGTCGCCGGGACGCTTCGCGCCGCGCTGCGGTTCGTTCCCGCCGAGCGCCTCTATCCGTGCACGAACTGCGGCATGGTGCCGCTGTCGCGGGACGTGGCGCGGGCCAAGCTCCGGGCGCTGGCGGCCGGCGCCGCCCTGGTCCGGGACGAATTGGGGCGCTAGGAGGCGCCCGGCCCGTGTGCAACGGGCCAGGATCCCGGCGGGCAAAGACGTCTTTGCAAACCGGCAAATCAGGCGTACACTCCCAAAGGTGTTTTGTTTCAAGTACTAAAGCACGTCTTTACGCGGTCCAAGGGGCTAAAAACCCGGCCGGTCGCGGTACTCGTACTTTTCTGTCCTTGAGAATGAAACATGGGGCGGGCATCCGCCCGCCGATTATTTTTTCCTAAGGAATTACAGAAATGGCAACAGGTACCGTGAAGTGGTTCAACGACGCGAAGGGTTTCGGCTTTATTACTCCTGATGGCGGTGGCGAAGATCTGTTCGCGCACTTCTCCGCGATCAACATGCCGGGATTCAAGACTCTGAAGGAAGGCCAGAAGGTCTCCTTCGAAGTCACGCAGGGTCCGAAGGGCAAGCAAGCCAGCAACATCCAGGCTGCCTGACGCACTCAAGCGTTCGCATGAAGCAAAAAGGCCGGGTTCGCCCGGCCTTTTTCTTTGTGCCGTCGAAAGTGTTGTTCAGTCGGTGCCCCGCGGCACGGCGCGTCGCAAGGTGGGCGTGGAACTGGCGCTCACAGCGTGGCTTCCGGCGCGATTGTTGCTGCAGGAGGCCCTGTCGGGCGCGGTTCCGTCCCTTCGACCTTTGGGGTTGCGGGCGCGGTGCGCCCCGTTTCGCGCGCGCGAAATACGTGGATCGGCCCATTTATCATTGAAAATCAACGATGTTGCTGTTAACATTTTCCAGGCAAATCCGACTGGCCCGCCTCGCCGTCCGCGCGCGAGCGCAGCCAGTCGGAAATGGCGCGCCAGCGTCAACGTGCCGAAGCGAGACTCCAGGGTCCGATTCCGGACCGAGCCACCCGATCGAGGAGTTTCCGCTTTGCGCCGTCCGCCCGTTGACTCTCCTGCGGGCTTTTGTCCTGCCCCGGCTCCCGCCTCGCGGCGCCCAACGCAACCTCGCGCCATGGCGCGCGTGTATGAACCACGTTCGCAACGCGCTGCTCGCGGCCGCGCTCGTGGTTCCGTCCGTTGCCTTGGCGGCCATCGGCGTCAACAAGACGTTCAATCCGACCAACGTCTCGGCCGGGCAGACGTCGACGCTGACGGTCATCCTGATCAACAACAACCCGGCCGCGGCAACGGCGACGGCGTTTACGGACAACCTGCCCGGCACCGTCGTCATCGCCACGCCGGCAAATGCATCCAACACCTGCGGCGGCGGCGTCACCGCGGTTTCCGGCGCGACCAGCTTTTCGTTTTCCGGAGGAACGATTCCGGCGGCGGTCGGCCTCACCGCCGGTCAATGCACGGTGCAGGTCGACGTCGTTTCCCCGGCGGCCGGCGTGTTCATCAACACCATTCCCGCGAACGCGGTCGCCTCGTCGCAAGGCAACAACTCGCAAGCGGCATCGGCCACGCTGACCGTTGCGGCGCTGCGACCGGTGACCGGCGCCAAGGCATTCAACCCGACAATCCTGCACGGCAGCACGACGCTGCCCGCGCCGACATCGCGCATCACCGTGACGCTGACCAATCCGAATGGCGTGGCGCTCACCAACGCCTCGCTCACCGATACGCTGCCGGTGGGCATTTCCATTGCGCCGACGCCCAACCCGACGACGACGTGCGGCCCCGGGACCGTATCCACCACGGCCAACAGCGCGACGCTGGCCGGCGGCACCATTCCGGCCAACCTCAATTGCAACTTCCAGTTCGACGTGGTGGCCAGCAATCCCAACGCGTACTCCAACGGCGCGGTGACCAACACCATCCCGATCAATGCGCTCGTCACGGCGCAGGGCGTCACGAATACCGCCGCTTTCTCGGCCAATGTCACGCTGCAAACGGGCGCGCGCGTCGAGAAGACTTTCGCCCCGACGCCGATCACGACGGGCGGAACGTCGACGCTGACCGTGACGGTACGCAACTTCAACACGTCGCCATTGAGCAATGTCATCGGATTCACCGATAACCTGCCTGCCGGCATGACCGTCGCCGCGCCGGTGACGACCGGCGGGACCTGCCTGCCTCCTCCCGCGACGTCGACGCTGGCGTTCACGCCGGTGCCAATTGCCGGTGCAGCGTCCTTCACCGTCAGCGGCGGGTCGCTGCCCGGCGCGACTGTTGGCGTGAATTCCAACGCCAATTGCACCGTGACGATCAATGTCACCGCGGTCAACGCCGGCGTCAATCCGCTGAACCTGACCAATACCCTCCCTGTCGGCAATTTCGGCGGCGTCGCCTATTCGTCCGCCGGCGGCGTGCTGGCCGTCAACCAGGTGACCAGCATCACCGCGTCCAAGGCGTTCGCGCCGGCCGCCGTCGTGCAGGGCGGCACCTCGGTGCTCACGGTCACGATCAACAATGCCGCCGCGGTGGCGGCGTCGCTGACGGCGGTATTCACCGACAGCCTCGCATCGATGGGCGCCGGATACACGATCGCTGCGGCGCCGGCGGGCGCGACAACCTGCGGTGGCGCCTTGACGGCCGTGCCGGGCGCGACATCGTTCTCGCTGCCGATTGGCACGACCATCCCCGCGGCCGGGTCCTGCACGATCACCATTCCCGTGCAGGTCGCCGCCAACGCCGTCACGGGCGGGCGCGTGAACACGATCGCGCAGACCGTTCTCCAGACCACGCAGGGCCGCACGCAATTTCCCATCACCGCGACGCTCACCACGTCCGCCGCGCTGGTGGTGGCGAAGGCATTCGCCCCGGCGACGGTCGCAGCACTGGGAACTTCGCGGCTGACGGTCACGCTGACCCACGCCAACGGCGCGCCGGCATTCTCCGGCCTTGCGTTCACGGACAACCTGCCCGCGGGCCACACGATCGCGGCAGACGCCGAATGCCGTGACCACCTGCGGCGGCGTCGTCACCGCGGTCAGCGGCACGGGGGTCTTCTCGCTCGCCGGCGGATCGCTTGGCCGCAGGCGCCACGTCGTGCACGGTCGCGGTCAACATCACGACCCCTGCCGGCGCCGGCGCCGCCACAAACACGATACCGGCAGCGACGGGCGCGACGACAACCGAGGGCTTCGTCAACGCGGCGGCGGCGACGGCGACCATCACGCGCGTAGTGACGAACGTCACGCTGAACAAGTCGTTCAGCCCCGCTACGGTGCTGGTCGGCGGCGTGTCGCGAATGACGATCAACATCCTCAACACCGGTGCCAACGCGCTGGCGCTGACGGCCACTTCGCTCACCGACCTGTTGCCGGTCGGCATGGTCATTGCGCCGGTACCGCCGAACCCTGCTCCGACGAACACCTGCGGCGGCGTGCTTACCGCGACGCCAGGCACATCGACGATCTCGATCGCGAACGGGAGCATCGCGGCCAACGCGACGTGCGCCATCGCCGTCAGCGTCGTCGCCAACGCCAGCGGAAACCTCATCAATACGCTGCCTGCGGGCGTCTTTACCTCGGCGCAAAGCGTGAGCAATCCGCTTCCGGCGCTGGCCACGCTCGCCGCCACGGGCAGCGCCGACCTGCAGGTGACCAAGACCGACGGCGTCGTGAACGTGGTCCCGGGAACGACCACCACGTACACGATCGTCGCGAGGAACAACGGACCGCAGCCCGTCGCGGGCGCGGGCTTCACGGACACGCCTCCTCCGGGCATGGCGTTCACCGGCTGGACATGCGTGGCGTCCGCGGGCTCGGCGTGCGGCAATGCGAACGGCAGCGGCCCGATCAACGAGCTGGTCACGTTGCTGCTGAACGGCACTGCGACGTACACGGTGACGGCGGCGATCGCGCCCAATGCCACCGGCTCGATCACGAACACGGCGACGATCGTCGTGCCGGGCACGGTGATCGACACCAACCTCGCCAACAACACGGCGTCGGACACCGATACGCTGACACCGCAGGCCGACCTCGCGATCACCAAGACCGACGGCGTCGTCAGCGTCGTGGCGGGCGCGTCGACCGTCTACACGATCGTGGTCAGCAATAACGGGCCGAGCAACGTCGTCGGCGCATCGGTCACCGACGTCATGCCCGCTGCGATCGCCGGCGACACGTACACCGCGGTCGCCACCGGCGGCGCCACGGGCTTCACGGCCGTTGGCGGCGGCAACATCAACGACACGGTCAACATGCCCGCGGGCAGCACGATCACCTACACGGTCATCGCCAACATCAACAGCGGCGCCAGCGGCAACCTGGTCAACACGGCGACCGTCACGGCGCCGGGCGGCGTGACCGACACCAACCCGGGAAACAATTCGGCGACCGACAGCGACGTGCTGACGCGGCAGGCCGACCTGGCGATCACCAAGACCGATGGTGTCGCCAGCGCCGTGCCGGGCGGCACGACCACCTACACGGTCGTGGTCAGCAACAGCGGGCCGAGCAGCGTCGTCGGCGCGACGGTCGCCGACGTCATTCCCGCCGGCGATCCAGAGCGCCACGTTCACCGCCGTCGGCGCCGGAGGCGCGTCGGGATTCACCGCCAACGGCAGCGGCAACATCAACGACACCGTCAACATGCCGGCCGGCAGCACGATCACCTACACAGTCGTCGCCGACATCCGGGCAAGCGCCACGGGAACGCTGGTCAACACCGCCACGGTGACGCCGCCGGGCGGCGTGACCGACCCGACGCCGGCCAACAATTCCGCAACCGACACCGATGCGCTGACGGCGCAGGTGACGCTGGCCGTGGTCAAGACCGACGGCAGCGCGAACTACACGCCGGGCGGGACCGCGGTCTATGTGGTCACCGTCACCAATTCCGGGGCCAGCGACGCCCTGGACGTCACGGTGACCGATCTGCTGCCGCCCGGACTGACGCTCACCGCGAACGTTTCCTGCACGGCGAACGGCAACGCAACCTGCGCTCCCGTCATCGGCAGCATCGGCGGCACCAGCTTCAGCATGACCAACGGCATCGTCGGCGCCGGCCCGGGCAATTCGCTGGTGTTCACCGTGCCGGTCGCCTTTGCGCCGGGCATGACGTCCAATCCGCTGCTGAACACCGCGACGGCGACCGACATCGCCACGGGTTCCACGGCGTCGGCCACGGATTCCGACGCATTGACGCCGCAGGTCAGCCTCTCCGTCGCCAAGACGGACGGCAGCGCGTCCTACACGCCGGGCGGCACCGCGACGTATACGGTGACGATCACGAACGGCGGCCTGTCGAATGCCACCAACGTCACCGTCAACGATCCGCTGCCGGCCGGCGTAACGCTGACCGCCAACGCAACCTGCGCCCCGACCGGCGCCGCGAATTGCGGAACGGTGACCGGAACAACGGGACAGACTGTTTTCGGCACGACCGGCGCGCAGATCACCGCGGGCGCCGGCAATTCGCTCGTGTTCACGGCACCGGTAAGCCTTCGCGCCGGGCATGGCCACCGATCCGCTCGACAACACGGCGACCGCGTTGGACGTGCTTTCCGGCGCGGGCGGTTCCGCCACGGACAGCAACACGCGCGCCGCGCTCGTCACGCTCGCCGTCAGCAAGTCCGACGGCAGCGCGACCTACACGCCCGGCACGGGCGCGACCTACCTGGTGGGCGTCGCCAACACCGGCGTGTCCGATGCGCTCAACGTAACCGTCGGCGATACGCTGCCGGCGGGCGTGACCTTGAGCGGCGCCGTCACCTGCGCCGCGACCGGAACCGCCAATTGCGGCGTCGTGACGGGCATCGCCCCGCAAACGAGCTTCGGCGCCACCGGCGCGCAGGTCAGCGCGGGCGCGGGCAACTTCCTTACGTTCACGGTGCCGGTTTCGTTCGCGGCGAGCCTCGCCGACAATCCACTGCTCAACACCGCGACCGCGAACGACCTTGCTTCGGGCGCCAACGGCAGCGCGACCGACAGCGACACGCTGGCGGCGCAGGCGGACCTCGCGATCACCAAGACGGATGGCGTCGTCAGCGTCGCTCCCGGCACCACGACCACATACACGATCGTCGTCACCAACAACGGGCCCAGGCAACGTGGTCGGTGCGACGGTGACCGACGTCATGCCGGCGGCGATCGCCAGCGACAATTTCACCGCGGTCGGCAGCGGCGGCGCGTCGGGGTTCACCGCCGCCGGCGCCGGCAACATCAACGACACCGTCAGCATGCCGGCAGGAAGCACGATCACGTACACGGTCGTCGCCGACATCAGCGCCGGCGCGACCGGCAATCTCGTGAACACGGCGACGGCAACCGTCCCGGCCGGCGTCACCGACACCAACCCGGCCAACAACTCGGCCACCGATACCGATGCGCTGGCCGCGCAGGCCGACCTGTCGATCACCAAGTCCGACGGCGCGATCAGCGCCGCGCCGGGCACGGCCACGACCTATACCATCGTGGTCGCCAACAACGGGCCGAGCGATGTGGTCGGCGCGACGGTCAGCGACATCCTGCCGGCGGCGATCGCCAGCGACAATTTCACCGCGGTCGGCAGCGGTGGCGCCTCGGGGTTCACCGCCGCCGGTGCCGGCAACATCAACGACACCGTCAACATGCCGTCGGGCAGCACCATCACGTACACGGTCGTCGCCAACATCAGCGCCGGCGCGACCGGCAATCTCGTGAACACGGCAACGGTGACCCCACCCGCCGGCGTCACCGAAACCAATCCCGGCAACAACAGCGCCACCGATACCGACACGCTGGCGGCAACGGCCGACTTGTCGATCACCAAGACCGACGGCGTCGTCGCCATCGCGCAAGGCGGGTCGACCACCTACGTCATCGTCGTCGCCAACGGCGGACCGAGCGCCGTCGTCGGCGCGACGGTCAGCGATATCCTGCCGGCCGCCTTTGCCGGCGCCACGTTCACCGCAGTTGGCAGCGGTGGCGCGTCGGGCTTCACCGCCAACGGCGGCGGCAACATCAACGACACGGTCAACATGCCCGCAGGCAGCACGATCACTTACACGGTGACCGCAAGCCTCAACGCAGGGGCGCTGGGCATCGTGTCCAACACGGCAACCGTGACGGCGCCGGGCGGCGTCACGGACCCCGCTCCGGGCGAACAACAGCGCCACGGACACCGACACGATCACGGCCACTCCGACCGCCGATCTCGCCATCACGAAGTCCGATGGCAGCCCGACGTACACGCCGGGTTCGACGGTGACGTACATGATCGTCGCCAGCAACGCCGGACCGGGGGCCGCGCTTGGAGCGACCGTCATCGACACGCTCCCCGCGGCGATCGCCGGGGCCACCTGGACGTGCGTCGGCGCCGGAGGCGGAACCTGTCCGCCCGCCGGAGCCGGGAACATCAACGCCAACGTCAATCTGCCCGCCGGCGGCAGCGTCACGTTCACGCTCACCGGCAATGTCGCGGCCGGGGCCACAGGCAATCTCGTGAATACCGCGACGATCGCAGTTCCTCCGGGCATCGTGGATCCCAATCCGGGCAACAACAGCGCGACCGACACCGATGCGCCCGCAGCCGCAGCCGGGTTGGCCATCACCAAGACCGACGGCAGCGCCACGTATACGCCGGGCGGCACGGCGAACCTACACGATCACCGTGACCAACAACGGGCCGTCGAACGCCAACAACATGAGCGTCACGGACAACCTGCCCGCAGGCGTGACGTTGACCGGCAACGTCACGTGCGCAGCGGTGGGTGCGGCCACCTGCGGAGCAGTGACGGGGGCGGCCGGCGGCACGGTGTTCACGGCGACCGGCGCGACGATCGCGGCCGGGGCCGGCAATCGGCTGGTGTACACGCTGCCGGTGAAATTCGCCATCGGCATGACGACGAATCCGCTGGTCAACATCGCGACGGCCAGCGACCCTGCATCGGCTTCCGTGGCATCGGCGTCCGACAGCAACGCGATCTTCTCCTCCGGCCCGACACCACCCGTGAATCCGGTGCCTGTCGACAGTCGCTGGGCGCTGGTGCTGCTGGCCGGACTCATCATGCTCGCGACGTGGAGGCGTTCGCCCCGGAGAAATTCGTAGCGGCGGGAATCGGTCGCGCCGCGACTTCTCCCGGCCGTACAATTGCGACTGTCAATTGGCAAGCCCGGGAGATGCGATGAGTGTCAGGGACCTGCTCGACCTGAGCGGAAAAGTCGCGGTGGTTACCGGCGGGTCGCGCGGGATCGGGCTGCAGATCGCGGAAGCGCTGGGCGAGATGGGCGCGCGCGTGGCCATCACCGCGCGCAAGCAGGACGAACTCGACGAGGCGCGCGCGCATCTCGAAAGCATGGACGTCGAATGCCTGCGCGTCGCGGGAGACCTCTCGCAATTCGCGTCGATCCCCGCCATGGTGGACGCCGTGCTCAAACCGTGGGGCCGGATCGACATCCTCGTCAACAACGCCGGATGCAACTGGGCTGCGCCCGCCGACAACTATCCTGACGACGGCTGGCGCAAGGTGATGAACCTCAACATCGACGCCGCCTTCTTCCTTTCGCGCGAAATCGGCCGGCGCTCGATGATTCCCGCGCGCAGCGGCAAGATCGTCAACATCGCATCGATTGCCGGGCTTTTCGGCAACCCGCCGGACTGGGGAATGGAGACGATCGCCTACAACACGAGCAAGGGCGCGCTGGTGCAGATGACGCGCGCGCTTGCCGCCGAGTGGGGCAAGCACAACATCAACGTCAACGCGATCTGCCCTGGATTCTTCCCGTCGAAGATGACGAAGGTCACGCTCGACCGGATCACGGAAAGCGTGCTCGCGCTGACGCCGCTGCAACGGCTGGGCGGCGACGAGGATCTGAAGGGCAGCGCCGTGTTCCTGGCTTCCGAAGCGTCGCGGCACGTGACCGGCCAGGTGATCGCCGTCGATGGCGGCTGCACCATCATCTGAAATGACGCGAGTCCGCCGAATCCGGGCGCGAAGCTCATCGCGCCCGCGCACCCGATCGACGCGGCCAGGCTCGCCGCATGGCTGCGCGCCAACGTGGATGCCGGGATCGGCGATCTCGTCGTCGAGCAGTACCAGGGCGGGCAGTCCAATCCCACCTATCGCGTCACCGCCGGCGAACGCCGCTACGTGCTGCGGCGGAAGCCTCCCGGCAAGCTTCTGCCGTCGGCGCACGCCATCGACCGCGAATACCGCGTGATGTCTGCGCTCGCCACGACCGACGTGCCGGTCGCGAAGATGCACGCGCTGTGCGAGGACGACGCCGTGATCGGCACCGCGTTCTACGTGATGGAATACGTCGAGGGCCGCATTCTCTGGGATCCCACGCTTCCCGGCATGAACGCCTTCGCAGCGCGCAGCGCACTACGCCGAACTCAACCGCGTCATCGCCGCGCTGCACCTCGTCGACTACACAGCCATCGGTCTCGCGCGATTTCGGCCGAACCGGCAACTACATCGAGCGGCAGGTGGCCCGCTGGTCGAAGCAGTATCAGGCCGCCGGCGCCGATCGCATCGACGCGATGGACCGCCTGATCGAATGGCTGCCGTCGCACATTCCGGACGGCGACGAGACGAGCATCGTCCACGGCGACTACCGCCTCGACAACGTCATCTTCCACCCGACCGAACCGCGGATCCTGGCGGTGCTCGACTGGGAGCTTTCGACGCTCGGGCATCCGCTTTCCGATTTCGCCTACCAGGTCATGGCGTGGCGCCTGTCGCCGCAGGAATTCCGCGGGCTCAAGGGCGCGGACCTCGCGTCGCTCGGGATTCCCTCCGAAGCGGAGTATGTCGCGGCCTATTGCAAGCGCACCGGACGGACCGGAATTCCGCACTTCGAGTTCTACCTGATCTTCAACATGTTCCGCATCGCCGCGATCCTGCACGGCGTGTTGTCGCGAGCGCAACAGGGCAATGCCGCCAGCGCCGACGCCATCGCGATGGGCAGCCGCGCGCGTCCGGTGGCCGAGGTCGCCTTGCACATGACGCGAAGCCTGGCGTAGCGGGCTGGACGGATCACCTTCGCCAAAATTGACCATCGACGATTGCGAGTACTCATGACGCTTGTCCATCCTCCGCTGTGCCGGCCGCTGCGCGGCGCCCGCCGGATTCTCGTCGCTCCTGCGCTGGCGCTCGTGCTTGCGTGGGCGCCGATCGCTGTTCACGCGCAGCGAGCCGCGGAATTTCATCAGCGCGTGAAGCAGTACGTGGTCCACGACGCGCCGACGATCCGCATCGACGACGTGCGCGTGATCGACGGTACCGGGGCGCCAGCCAGCGCCGGCCAATCGATCCTGATGCGCGACGGCAAGATCATCCGGATCGGCCCGCCCGAACCGGGCGCCGCGGACGCCGCGGACGTCGTGATCGACGGCAAGGGCCGCACGGTCATGCCCGGACTGGTGATGATGCACGAGCATCTGTTGTTCCTCGACCCGCTGGCCGATGCGCCGTCGTACATGTCGGAACCGCTGGCTTCGCCGAAAGCGTATCTCGCCTGGGGCGCGACGACGATCCGCACAGCCGGCACGTTCAACGGCAGCGACGACATCCAGGTCGCGCGGATGGTCCGCGAAGGCCAGTTCGCCGGCCCCGACATCAACGTCACCGCGCCGTTCCTCGAAGGCAACGGCAGCTTCGCCTACCAGATGGTGCCGATCAGCGATCCGGCGCGCGCCCGGCAGATCGTGAATTTCTGGGCCGACGCAGGCGCCACGTCGTTCAAGATCTACATGAACATCTCCCGCGAGGTCCTCGCTGCCGCGATCGACGAGGCGCACAAGCGCGGCCTGCAGGTCACCGGCCACCTGTGCTCGGTCACGTTCCACGAGGCCGCCGCCGCAGGCATCGACGGTCTGGAACACGGCGTGGTCGTCGCCACGGACTTCGTCGCGGACAAGAAGGCGGACCGCTGTCCGTCGGGAAGCGCCGCGGGCGACGCGCTGCTCGCGCTGAAGGCGGACGGTCCGGAGATGACCGAACTGATCCAGACGCTGGTCCGGCGCAAGGTGGCGGTGACCTCGACGCTGGCGGTCTTCGCGGCCGGCATCGTGAACTGGTTTCCCGCGGCCGACGATCTCGCGATGTTGAACGAGCAGTCGCAGTTGTGGGCGTGGCAACGCCTGGCGGCGATCAACCGCGCGCCGGAACGCCGCGAACGCGGCGCGCGGCTGCTGCAGGCGGAAATGCAATTCGAGAAGGCGTTCGCCGCCGCCGGCGGAACGCTGCTGGTCGGCACCGATCCCACGGGCTGGGGCGGGACGCTGCCGGGACCCGGCAATCATGCGGCGCTCAAGCTGCTCGTCGAGGCCGGCTTCACGCCGCTCGAAGTCATCCGCATCGCGACGCAGGCGGGCGCCCGCTTCCAGCACATCGACGATCGCGTCGGCACGCTGGCCGCCGGCAAGCAGGCCGATCTGCTGCTGATCGACGGCAAGCCGGACGAGGACATCGCGCAGCTCTCCCGCATCGATCTCGTGTTCAAGAACGGAATTGCCTTCGACTCGAAGCGGATGAAGCAGGACTTGCGCGGCAAGATCGGCAGATAGGCAATCCAGTCAGCGAGGCCGGTTCAGCCGGCTGTCTTAAATTTCGGGAGGCCGCACGTGGACTTCGACTATTCCGGCAAGGTGCAGGACCTGCAGGCGCGGCTCACCCGCTTCATGGAGGAGAACGTCTATCCGGCGGAACCGGCGTTCGCGGCGGAGGTGCTGGCGAATCGCCAATCCGGCAATGCGTGGATTCCGACGCAGGTCATGGAGTCGCTGAAGGCGAAGGCGCGCGCCGCGGGATTGTGGAACCTGTTCCTGCCGGAGTCGGACTTGGGCGCGGGCCTCACCAACCTCGAATACGCGCCGCTGTGCGAGATCATGGGCCGGTCGTGGATCGCGCCCGAGGCATTCAACTGCAACGCGCCGGACACCGGCAACATGGAAGTCCTGGTGCGCTACGCCACGCCTGCGCAAAAGAAGCAATGGCTGGAGCCGCTGCTCGCGGGCGAGATCCGTTCGGCCTTCGCGATGACGGAACCGGATGTCGCCAGCAGCGACGCGACCAACATCGAGGCATCGATCCGGCGCGACGGCGACCATTACGTGATCAACGGACGCAAGTGGTGGACCACCGGCGGGCCCGATCCGCGCTGCAAGATCATGATCTTCATGGGCAAGACCGACGCCGCCAACCCGGACCGCCACAAGCAGCAGTCGATGATCCTGATTCCGGTCGACACGCCGGGCGTCAAGCTCGTGCGCGTGCTGCCGGTGTTCGGTTACGACGACGCGCCGCACGGCCATGGAGAGTTCGACTTCGACAACGTGCGTGTTCCCGTCGCCAACATCCTTCTCGGCGAAGGGCGCGGCTTCGAAATCGCGCAGGGTCGCTTGGGGCCGGGACGCATCCACCATTGCATGCGCCTGATCGGACAGGCCGAGCGCTCGCTCGACTACATGTGCCGGCGCGCGGTGAGCCGCGTGGCGTTCGGCCGCGCGGTCGCCGACCAGACCGTCACGCAGGAGCGCATCGCCAACGCGCGCATCGCCATCGACCAGGCGCGGCTGCTGGTACTGCACGCCGCGTGGAAGATGGACGTCGCCGGCAACAAGGCCGCGAAAAAGGAGATCGCGATGATCAAGGTGGCCGCGCCCGTCATGGCGTGCCAGGTGATCGACTGGGCGATGCAGGTGCACGGCGCGGCGGGCGTCAGCGACGACTTTCCGCTGGCGTTCTTCTATGCGCAGGCGCGCACGCTGCGCTTCGCCGACGGTCCGGACGAAGTGCACCGCAACCAGATCGCGAAGCTCGAATTGTCCGGTTACCGTCCGCCGAGATGACGCGGCGCTAGATCGACAGTACCGGCGTGTGCGCCGGTGCAGCGGTCAGCCCAGGATTTCGCGAATGTGTTCCCGGTTGCTGAGTTGGGATTCGAATTCCTGCAACTCCGGTCCAAGCGCGTCTCGCGTCGAAACCACTCCGAGCGGATGGCCTTTCTCCACGACCGGGACATGGCGGAAGCCGCCTTCGTACATCATGAGCATGGCGTGGCCGAAGGCCCTGTCCGGTTGAATCGATTGCGGGTCGCGGGTCATGACCTCTGACAATGGCGTGGTCCTTGGATCGCGTCCAGCCGAAAGTACCCGAAAGAGCGCATCACGCTCGGTGAAGATTCCGACCAATCGCCCTTTTTCCATGACCAGTAACGCGCCAACTTGGTTGTCTTCCATCAGCCGGGCGGCGTGAGCGACCGTGGTTTTCGATGGCGCCGAGACTACCTTGCGCTTCGCGACAATCTCTCTGATGGTTCGGTTTGGCATGAAAGCCCCTCGAAGGGTTCGCTGCCTTGAAGCTTGACTCTACCCCGATGGTCCGGAAGAAGCCATGGGCGAACGGTCCCCGCAGCGGCGCCGGTGGCGCGTTCAGCGCTTGGGCTTGTACCAGTACCGGTCGGTGAATTCGGTGGGTTTGCCGTTGAAGAAGTGCCGCAACCCCTCGGAGACCAGCGAAATCGTGTGCCAGTCGCCGAACTCGTCGAACTTCCGCGTCGAGACGATGACCTTGGCGCTCGTGACGCGCTTCAATCGCTGCCCGCGCGTCTTCCCCAGACGCTTCAAGGACAGCAGGAAGGCCACATCCTCCGCCACGAGGCGGCTTTCGTCGTAGCCGCCGAGTTCCTCGAAGTCCCGCCTGCGCACGAATACCACGCCGGTGTCCATGCCCGTCAACAACGCGATCGGCACGAGTGTCAGGTAGACCATCGCAATGCCCAGCGAGCGGCGCTCGAGCGTGGCCCCGGTCGCGCCGCCCACCACGCGGCCAGTGGCGAGCGCCTTGTCGATCTCGACGAACGTCTGCGGGTGCACCTGTGTATCGGCGTCGACGAACGCCAGGTGTTCGCCGACGGCAGCGCGCGCGCCCGCATTGCGGACCGCGGCGATGACACGCTTTTCCACCGACGCGACGCGGCAACCACGGGCCCGGCGATCTCCGCGGTCCGGTCCGTCGACACGTTGTCGGCGACGATCACTTCGATGGCGTCGGCATTTCCGTAGGCGGCCCGCGCGACGTCCAGCGAATCGAGCAGGCGGCCGAGCAGCTTCTCCTCGTTGTAGGCGGGGATGACGACCGAGTAGCGTGGCGTCATGCGGCCTGGGCGAGCGGCCAGCGCGGCGTCTCGCGCCTTGGCCCGCGCCGGCGCCGGGCGCGCGTTCCAGCGATCGATGTACGCCTGGATCACCGGCAGCGCGGGCACCAGCTTGAACCCCGTGGTCCACGTCAGCGCCGTTCCCCACAGCACGTCGGCGGCGGTGAATCGGTCGCCCAGCAGCCACGGACCCTTGGCGAGCTGATCGGTCAGCGTCTTCAGCATCGTGTCGAAATCGCCGTACGGCGACGTGGAAGGCGGCGCCGGATCGCGCTTCATTGCACGATCGACCAGCGCGGGTTCGAAGCAGGAGCCGTAGTACACCATCCAGCGCAGATAGGGCCCGCGCAAAGGATCGCCGATCGGCGGCGCAAGGCCGGCTTCCGGATACAGGTCTGCAAGGTACAGAAAGACGGCGACCTGTTCGGTGATCAGCGCGTCGCCGTGCTTGACGGCGGGAACCTTGCCCATCGGATTGACGGCCAGGTACGCCGCGCCGCGCTGTTCGTTCGCCTTGAAGTTCAGCACGTGCAATTCGAAGTCGGCGCCGAGCTCCTCCAGCAGCGTGAGCGCGCCGGCCGACCGCGTATTGGGGGCATGGAACAACGTGACGTGGCGGCTCGCGGTCATGGCGGCAATCTCCAGTGCAGGCGGGAAGATTCAGGGTCGGGACGCTCATCCCAAATTGCGCAATTCGCGCATCGCCACGGAAAGCATTTCGGCATCCGGCGCCGGCACGGCGCGCAGCTCCGCCAGAAGGCGCTCGGTGCGCTCGAGCGCCCGCCGATTGGCGTCCTGCCACGCGGCGACAAGCTTCCTCGGCGACGTCCGCATCGGCGCCGCCGACGACCGTTCCGGTGAACGCGCGCTGCAGTCCCGACAGGTCGTCCTGCATGGCGCTCTTCGCCAGCAGCTGCCAATGCTTGTCGGCCGGCAGCGCGGCAATCTTCTCGCGCAGCCAGGACAATCCCAGCTTGTCGCCGAGATCGAAATACACGGCCGCCACCAGTTCGACCGGCCGCTTGGCGCTGGCGGTCACCTCGGCGATGTCGAGCGATGCGTAGAGCGTGTCGAAAGTCACCACGCGCACGGCCAGTTCCTTCGGCACGCCCTGCGCCACGTAGCGCGCCACGGCGGCATCGATGCGCGCGCGTTCGCCGGCGTCGAGCAGCTTGGGCAGCCGCTCGGACAATTCGGCGACGCCCGGCGCGAAATTGGCGATGGTCGCGCCCATGTCGTCCGCAAGCCGTCGCGAGCGCAGGAACCACTTGGTGCCGCGCTCCAGCTGCGCGCTGGTGTCGATCAGCATCGTCGACTGCACCGCGTCGTCGACCTTGTTGTCCAGCGCCTCGATCGGCCATCCACAGCGGCACCAGGCCGAAGATCTCGCGGCTCAGCAGGTAGGCGCGAACCACTTCGTGCGGACGCGCGCCGGTGGTCTCGCCCAGCCTGTGCACGAACGTGCTGCCGACGCGATTGACCATGCTGTTGGTCACGTGCGTGGCGATGATCTCGCGCTTCAGCGGATGCCGGGCCATGTACGACGCGTAGGGCTCTTCCAGCGCGCCTGGAAAGTATCGGATGAGCGCCGTCGCGACCCAGGGATCATCGGGCAGCGACGACGCCAGCAGCTCGTCGTAGAGCCAGATCTTGCCGTAGGCGAGCAGCACGGCGCGCTCGGGGCTGGTGAGGCCCTGCCCCTTGGCGCGCCGCTCGGCGATCTCCTCGTCGGTCGGCAGGAACTCGATGGCGCGATTGAGCTTGCCGCCCTTTTCCAGGTATTGCATGAACCGCGCCTGCGCATCGAGCAGCGTCGGCGCGATCCGGCCGGTGACGGACTGCACCTGCGTCTGGAAGATGTTGTCGCGCAGCACCAGCGCCGCCACGTCGTCGGTCATTTCGGCGAGCTGGGCATTGCGCTGCTTCTCGGTGAGTTCGCCTTCGGCAATCGCCATCCCGAGCAGGATCTTGATGTTCACCTCGTGATCGGAGGTGTCCACGCCGGCCGAGTTGTCGATGGCATCGGTATTGATGCGCCCGCCCGCCATCGCGTACTCGACGCGACCCAGTTGCGTGCAGCCCAGGTTGCCGCCCTCGACGAAGACCTTGCAGCGCAGGTCGTTGCCGTTCACGCGCAGTGAATCGTTGGCGCGGTCGCCGACCTCCGCATGCGTTTCGCCGGTGGCCTTGACGTACGTCCCGATGCCGCCGTTGTAGATCAGGTCGACCGGCGCCTTGAGGATGGCATTCGCCAGTTCCGTAGGCGTCAGCGCATCGGCCCGGATGCCGAGCAACTCCTTCACCTCCGGCGTGAGCGCAATCGACTTCGCGCCGCGCGAGTGAATGCCGCCCCCTTTCGAAATCAGCTTGGCGTCGTAGTCGGCCCACGTCGAGCGCGGCAGCTTGAACAGCCGCTCGCGCTCCTTGAAGCTCGTCTCCGGATCGGGGTTGGGATCGAGGACGATGTGGCGGTGGTCGAACACCGCGACGAGCTTGATGTGGCGCGACAGCAGCATGCCGTTGCCGAACACGTCGCCGGACATGTCGCCGATGCCGGCGACGGTGAAGTCCGTCGTCTGCGTGTCCACGCCCATTTCGCGGAAGTGCCGCTTGACCGATTCCCACGCGCCGCGCGCCGTGATGCCCATCGCCTTGTGGTCGTAGCCGACCGAGCCGCCGGAGGCGAACGCATCGCCCAGCCAGAATCCGTACTCCTTGCTGACGGCGTTGGCGAAATCGGAAAACGTGGCCGTGCCCTTGTCCGCCGCGACCACGAGGTACGGGTCGTCGGGATCGTGCCGCTTGACCTGCGGCGGCGGAACGATCTTGTCGCCGACGCGGTTGTCGGTCAGGTCGAGCAGGCCGCGCAGGTAGTCCTGGTAGCAGGCGATGCCCTCCTTCATGAAGGCGTCGCGGTTCGATGCCGCGGGCGCGCGCTTCAGCACGAAGCCGCCCTTGGAGCCCACCGGGACGATCACGATGTTCTTGACCATCTGCGCCTTGACCAGTCCCAGGACTTCGGTGCGGAAGTCCTCCGGGCGGTCGGACCAGCGCAATCCGCCGCGCGCGACCTTGCCGCCGCGCATGTGCACGCCTTCGAACCGCGTCGAGTAGACGAAGATCTCGAACATCGGCTTGGGTTCCGGCAAGCCGGGAACCTTGAACGGGTCGAACTTGAACGACAGGAAGCTGCGGCGGTTGCCCTGCGCGTCGCGGCGCCAGAAATTGGTGCGATTGGTGGCGAGGATCAGCGCGAGATACTGCCGCAGCACGCGGTCTTCGGACAGGTTGTCCACCGCTTCCAGCATCGTCTCGATCGCGCGCTGCTGTTCGGCCGCGCGCGAGCCCGCGCCTGCGCCCTGCGCCGGATCGAAGCGCGTGATGAAGAGCGCCACCAGCGCGGCCGGCGATGTCCGGATGCGCGGCGAGCGTGCCTTCGATGAACGTCTGCGACAACGGAAAGCCGATCTGGCGCATGTACTTGGCATAGGCGCGCAACACGACGATCTCGTCGGCCGGCATGCGCGCGGCGACGACCAGCCGGTTGAAGTCGTCGCTCTCGACCTCGCCGCGGAAGATGCGGCCGAATGCATCCTCGAACACCTGGTGCAGCGCGTCGACCTCGACTTCGGTGTCGGTGCCTGCCGCGACCATGCCGAAATCGTGTATCCAGACGGGGCTGCTGCCCTGCGGCGCCACGCGATGCGGGTGCTCGTCGAGCACCTTCAAGCCCATGTGCTCCAGCATCGGCAGGCTGTCGGACAACGTGACCTGCGCGCCCAGGTGGAAGATCTTGAAGCGCAGCGTGCTGGCCCCGGCCTCGAGCGGCCGGTACAGCGACATGCCGAGCGGCTGCGCTTCGGAGAGCTTCGCCATCATTTCGATGTCCGGCACCGCGGAACGCGCCGCGATTTCGTCGCGATAGCCGGCCGGGAATGCATCGCCGAACTGGCGCAGGAGCTCGTTGCCGCGCGCTTCGCCCAGCTTCTCGACCAGCGCGTCCTTCAGGTCGTCGTCCCAGCGCCGCGCCGACGGCCGCCAGCCGCGCCTCCAGTTCGCGCACGTCGAACTCGGGAATCTTGCCCGGCGTCGTGCGCACGGTGATCTGGATGCGCGCCAGCATCGATTCGGACAGGTGGACATTGAACTCGGAACTGCTGCCGTTGAACGCCTCGGTGAGTATCGCCTGCCACTTCCGGCGCAGCGCCGTCGTGAAGTTCTCGCGCGGCGCATAGATGAGGCACGACAGGAAGCGCTCGAAAGGGTCCCGGCGAACGAACAGCCGGAAGCGCTGGCGCTCGCCAAGGCGCAGGATCGCCATCGCGGTGTGCAGCAGGTCGTCTTCGGTGATCTGGAACAGCTCGTCGCGCGGATAGTTGGCGAGGATATTGATGAGCGCCTTGCCGGCATGCCCGCCCGGCGGCACGCCCGAGCGCGCGACGACGTTGGCGGTCTTGCGCCGGAGCAGCGGTATGTCGGCCGGATTGGCGCTGTAGGCCGTCGACGTGTAAAGGCCGAGGAAGCGGTCCTCGCCGCACACGTTGCCGGCGGCGTCGAAGCGCTTGACGGCGATGTAGTCGAGGTAGCCGGGACGATGCACCGTCGAGCGCGTGGTGGCCTTGGTGATGACCAGCAGCTCGGGCCGCCGCGCATAGGCGCGCACCGCGGGCGGCAGCGCGGCAAAGCTCGACGACACGTCCTTCGTCGCGCCTTCGCGCAACAGCCCCAGGCTCGAGCCCGGCACGATCTTCAACGCATCCTGGCCATCCACCGTCACGAGTTCATGGCGGCGATAGCCGAGCAGCGTCAGGTGGTTGGCGGCGAGCCAGCGCAGGAACGCGAGCCCTTCCTCGAACTGTTCCCGCGGTATCGGCGGCGGGCGCTTCTCGAGTTCCGCGACTACTTCATGCACCTTGTCCTGCATCGCCTTCCAGTCGGCGACCGCCACCCGCACGTCGCCCAGGACCCGGATCACGTCGGCCGCAAGCGCTTCCTGGCGCTTGGGATCGGTGATGCGATCGACTTCGACGTGGATGAACGATTCGCGCCGCGCCGACGGCGTGCCTTCGGTGCCGAGCCCGCGCAGCGTGCCTTCCGCGTCGCGATCCACCAGGAGCAGCGGATGGATGATGAGATGCAGCGTCAGCCCGTGCCGGTTGACCTCCATCGTCACCGAGTCGACCAGGAACGGCATGTCGTCGTTGACGATTTCGATGATCGTGTGCGTGGACTGCCAGCCGTGCTCCTCGAGCGTCGGGTTGAACACGCGCAACCGCGGCTTGCCCGGCTCGCGCTTGCGCGCAAAGTTCCAGTGCGACAGCGCCGCGCCGTAGAGGTCCGCGGGCCGCCGCTCCGCGAGGTCTTCCGGATCGACCTGCGCAAAATAGCGCGCGACGAACGCCTCGAGAGTCTTCTGCTGATCCGGCGCGACTTTGGCGCGGACGAGCGCGATGACTTCGTCCAGGCTGTCGGTCCGGCGGTCCGGATCGGCGACTTTCGATTTCATCGGAAAAACCTCCTTGAAGCGTATTCGGCAGGACGCCTGCGGTAACCGACTGCGGGGAGCTATTATGTCGCGATTCGATGACCGGGAGGAGTCGGTGACTAAACCGCGGGGATGGTGCAGCGCGAGAAAGGGAGCGTTGCGGGGAGCGCCTCTTTGATCCGCGATCCCGAAATTCTCGCGGCGCTGCGTGCCAGCCTCGCGCGCTTCGTCCGCGAACGGCTGGTTCCCAACGAAGCCCTCGTCGCCGAAACCGACGCCATTCCGCCGGCGATCGTCGCCGAAATGAAGGCGCTCGGCCTCTTCGGGCTGTCGATACCCGAGGAATACGGCGGTCTCGGCCTCACGATGGAGGAGGAGGTCGAGGTCGCCTTCGAGCTCGGCCAGACCTCGCCGGCGTTCCGCTCGCTGATCGGCACCAACAACGGCATCGGCTCGCAGGGCATCATCCTCGACGGCACGCCGGAACAGAAGACCTGCTGGCTGCCGAAGCTCGCGTCCGGCGAACTGGTCGCGTCGTTCGCGCTGACCGAGCCGGGCTCCGGATCCGACGCGGCGTCGCTCGTCACCACGCGCGAAGCGCGACGGCGACCACTACGTGCTGAACGGCACCAAGCGCTTCATCACCAACGCGCCCGAGGCCGGCATCTTCACCGTGATGGCGCGCACCGACTCCGCGATCGACGGCGCGCGCGGCATCTCGGCGTTCATCGTCGAGCGCGGCACGCCGGGCCTGTCGCTGGGCAAGATCGACAGGAAGATGGGCCAGCGCGGCGCGCACACCTGCGACGTCGTGTTCGAGGACTGCCGCGTGCCCGCGGCCAACCTGATCGGCGGCAAGGAAGGCGTCGGCTTCAGGACGGCGATGAAGGTGCTGGACAAGGGCCGCCTGCACATCGCCGCGGTGTGCGTCGCCGCCGCCGAGCGCATGCTCGCCGACGCGCTGGCCTACGCCATGGAGCGCAAGCAGTTCGGCCAGCCGATCGCCGAGTTCCAGCTCGTGCAGGCGATGCTCGCCGACAGCAAGGCCGAGATCTACGCGGCGCGCTCGATGGTGGTCGACGCCGCGCGCCGCCGCGACGAAGGCCGCGACGTCGGGACCGAGGCGGCGTGCGCAAGCTCTTCGCCTCCGAGATGTGCGGCCGCGTCGCCGACCGCGCGGTGCAGATCCACGGCGGCGCCGGCTACGTCAGCGACTATGCGATCGAGCGCTTCTACCGCGACGTGCGCCTGTTCCGCATCTACGAGGGCACGAGCCAGATCCAGCAGCTGGTCATCGCCCGCAACATGATCCGGGACGCGCAGAAGTGAAAAGCGATGAGCGCCAGCGACATGGATGCCGTTGCCGATGTCGAGCTCGCGGACATCCCGCGGCTCCTCGCCGGCATTGCCGCGCGCGCATCGACGAGGTCGTGACCCGGCAGGCAGCGCGCATGCCGGAAGCCGAGGCGCTGCGCGAGCAGGAGCGCGCATGGACGTTCGCCGAGCTCGCCGCGGCGACGGCCGACGTCGCGCGACAGCTCGCCGCGTCCGGCGTGCGCCCCGGCGACCGCGTGCTGGTCGTCGCCGAGAACTGCGCCGCACTGGTCGCGCTGCTGTTCGGCATCGCCCGCGCTCGACGCGTGGGCCGTGCTCGTCAACGCGCGGCTGTCCGCGCGCGAGATCGACGCCATCCGCGACCACTGCGCGCCGCGCCGCACCGTCTACCTCGACCCACGTTTCGGCCGAGGCCGCGGCGCACGCGGCGCGCCACGGCGCGACCGACCGTTCGTCGTCCACACGATGGGCGAGCGTGCTGCTGGGCCCGCTCGACGACCGAACTGCCTGCCGGAAGCCGTCGATCGCCGACCCCGCGCAGCAGGTCGCCGCGCTGATCTACACGACCGGAACGACCGGCGACCCGAAGGGCGTGATGCTGACGCACCGCAACCTGCTGTTCATCGCCAGGGTCTCGAGCGCGCTGCGCCGGCTCGCTCCCGGCGACCGCGTCTACGGCGCGCTGCCGATCTCGCACGTCTACGGCCTCGCGTCGGTCTGCCTCGGCACGCTGTTCGCCGGCGCGTGCCTGCAGCTCGAGGCGCGCTATTCACGCCGAAGGCATTCGCCGCACGCGCTGGCGCACTGCGGCATCACCGTCGCGCAGGGCGTGCCGGCGATGTACGCGCGGCTGCTCGAGTACCTCGAGC
Organism: uncultured beta proteobacterium; assembly: GCA_963834045.1. Lineage (GTDB taxonomy): Bacteria > Pseudomonadota > Gammaproteobacteria > Burkholderiales > Casimicrobiaceae > VBCG01. Next base: position 377,322 of record CAWIAK010000003.1, read on the forward strand.
GGCCGGCGAACCGCTTCTCGGCGCCGCGGCTGCGCTTCCTCTACGCCGGCGGCTCGCCGCTCGACCCGGCGCTCAAGGCCGACGTCGAGCGGCTGTTCGGGCTGACGCTGCACAACGGCTACGGCCTCACCGAGAGCGTCGCCGACGGTGACCCAGACGCGCCTCGACGCGCCGCGCCGCGACTGCTCGGTCGGCACCGCGCTGCCCGGCGTGGAGATCCGCATCGTCGACGCTGCAGGGCCGCGACGTCGCGACCGGCGAACCGGGCGAGCTGTGGGTGCGCGGGCCCAACGTGATGCGCGGCTATTACCGGAATCCGAACGCTGACCGCGCGCACGATCGACGCGGACGGCTGGCTCAACACCGGCGACCTGGCGCGCATCGACAGCGACGGCGCGCTCTTCATCGTCGGCCGCACCAAGGAACTCATCATCCGCTCCGGCTTCAACGTCTATCCGGTCGAGGTCGAGGCCGTGCTGAACGCGCATCCGGCCGTGCACGCATTCGGCCGTCGTCGGCCGCGCCGTCACGGACAACGAGGAGGTCGTCGCGTTCGTCGAGCTGGCGCCGGGCAGGGACGGCGAGCGTCGAGGAGATCGCCCGATTCGCGGCGGAGCGCCTGGCGCCCTACAAGCGGCCGGCGGAAATCGTCATACTGCCGGCGCTGCCCGCCTCGGCGACGGGCAAGATACTCAAGCAGCAGTTGCGAACGATGGCGCAAGCGCGGCCGCCGCGCCGGCGCGCGCGCAACTGAAAATCGTTGAAGGAGGAGGAGGATCATGACCAGCGCAATGCGTTCGGATGTGGGTGCTCGCAGCGGTCGGCTGCCTGTTGCCCGCCATGGGCGGCGCGATGCGCGGAGGAATTCGTCGTCGGCGTGGAGGTGCCGCTGTCCGGCTCGCTTGCCCGCGTCGGCACCGGCATGAGCGAAGGCATCAACGTCGCGGCCGACGTGTTCAACCGCAAGAACGGCAAGCACAGGATCAAGCTCATCACGATCGACGACGAGTCGTCGCCCGCCAAGGCGGTGGCGGCCGTCGAGAAGCTCGCGTCGCAGGGCGTCGTCGCGATCGACGGCGGCTACGGCTCCGGCAACATCGGCCCGGCCTCGGATGCGGCGAACAAGGCCGGACTCGTCTACATCACGTCGGGCGGCGTCGACGAGGCGCTGACGCAGCGCGGCTTGAAGACGTTCTTCCGCATCAACAACACGGCCGGCTACTCGAAGGCGATGCTGGGCCTGCTCGCCGACATGGGCGCGAAGAACGTCTCCATCGTCTACCTGACCAAGGAGGCGACGTCCGACCTCGCCAAGGACGTCGAGAAGGCGCTGGTCGCCAAGGGCGTCAAGGTGACGATGCACGCGTTCGATCCGGCGATCACCGACTTCAAGCCGATCATCAACAAGATCAAGCTGCAGGACAAGCCGGACGTCATCGCGATGTCCGGCTACGAGAACGACTACGTCGGCATCCTGCGCGCGGCGAAGGTGCTGAAGCCCGACGTCAAGGCGATGGTCGGCGTGTGGTCGCTCGCGACGTCGAAGATGGCGGACGACTTTCCCGACCTGATGTCCGACGTCTACGGCACCGCGCTGCTGCCCTTCCCTGCCGAGTTCACCACGCCGGACGGCAAGGATTTCGCCGAGACCTACAAGAAGCTCTACGGCAAGGAGCCCGACTATCTCGGCCAGTTCGGCTACGTGCAGTCGCAGCTGCTGTTCGACGCGATCGTGCGCGCCTACGACGCCGGCACGCTCAAGTCGGGCGGCATCGCCGCCGAGCTGCGCAAGTCGAACAAGGACACGCTGATCGGCCGCGTGCAGTTCGACGACAAGGGCGACAACCCGAACTTCTCGCACCGGATGGGCCAGCACCAGGGCAAGCAGATCGCCGTCGTGTGGCCGAAGGAATACGCCAACGGCAAGATGATCTTCCCCGGCGTGCCGTGGTGAGCTGAACCGGCCGACTCTCCCGGCTGCGCGGGCGATGACCGAACTTGTGCTGCAGGCGCTCTGGTCGGGCGTCCTGACCGGCAGCTCCTACGCGCTGATCGCGCTGGGGCTGGCGCTGGTCTTCGGCACGATGAACGTCATCAACCTCGCGCACGGCGAGCTGGTGCTGCTCGCCGCCTACGTCGCCTACACCTGCGAATCCGCGTTCGGCGCGAGTCCGCTGCTCGCGATACCCGTCGCCATCGTCATCGTCTGCGTCGCCACGGCGCTCACGTATGCGCTGGTGAGCCGGATCCGCAGGGACCGCGAATTGAATTCGCTGCTGCTCACCTACGGCATCGGCGTCATGCTGACCAACGGCATGCTGCTGCTGTGGAAGGCCGACATCCGTTCGACCAAGTCGACGTGGCTGCAGGACGCCATTGTGCTGGGGCCGTTCTACAGCATGCGCAGCGAGCTCCTGTTCTTCTTCGTCAGCCTCGCGCTGATCGCGGCGCTGTGGTGGTGGCTCACGCGGACGTGGGCCGGGCGCGCGGTGCGCGCCGTCGCGTCGAACCGCGACGCCGCGCAAGCTGATGGGCATCGACCCGCACCGCGTCGAACTCGTGTCGTTCCTGGTCGCCGGATTGCTCGCCGCCTTCGCCGGCGCCGCGATATTCAGCGTCGGCGTGATCCAGCCGGCGCTCGGCATCAGCCTCACGATCAAGGCGTTCATCATCACGGTGCTGGCCGGCATGGGCTCGGTGCCCGGCGTGCTGGTCGGGGCGTTGCTGCTCGGGCTGACCGAATCGCTGACGACGACGTTCTTCAGTTCCGCGCTGCAGGAATTGGCCGGCATGGTGCTGTTCCTGCTCGTGCTGTTCGTGCTGCCGAACGGCCTGTTCGGCTCGCGCTGGCGGCGCGCCCACTGAATGGCCAATCGGCGCATCGGCGTCTGGGCGGTGCTGGCCATCGCGTCCTATGTGCTGGTGCCGCTGCTGTTCGCCGGCAACCTTTACCTGATGAGCATGATCGTCGCGGCGCTGACCATCGGCGGCATCGCGCTCGCCTGGGCGCTGCTGGGCAACCTGGGCGGACTCGTCAGCTTCGGCCACGCCGCGTTCTTCGGCGTCGGCGCGTACGCGTCGGCGCTGCTGGTGATGAAGGCGGGATGGCCGATCGGCATTTCGCTGCTGGCCGGCGGCGTCTGCGCGGCGCTGTCCGCGGTGCTGGTCCTCCCCGCGCTGCGCCTGCGCGGCCCCTACTTCGCGCTCGCCGTGCTCGCCTACGCGCACATCTTCCGCATCGTCGCCACCGAATGGAAGGGCCTCACCAACGGCGCCGGCGGCATCGGCAACATTCCGCGCTTCCCGGTCGTGCTCGGCTACGATTTCTCGAGCAAGACCGGCGCGCTACTGGATCGTCCTCTCGCTGGTGCTCGCCTTCGCCGTCATCTACGCGCGCATCCGCGACAGCCACCCGGGCTCGCGTTGCGCGCGATGCACGACAGCGAGGACGCGACCCGCGCCGTCGGCGTCAACAGCACGCTGCTCAAGGCGCTGATGCTGTTCCTGTCCGCGTTCATGACCGGCGTGATGGGCGCGTTCAACGCGCACTACATCAACTTCCTCGAGCCCGACTATGCGTTTTCGGGCCTGTGGACGATGCTGCCGATCGTCGCCGCGATCTTCGGCGGCTACCGGACGATCTCCGGGCCGCTGATCGGCGCCGTGGTCGATCTATCTCGTCGACCAGCTCGTGTTCAAGGAGTTCATGCCGATCGGCCACCAGATCGTGCTGGGCGCGCTTCTCGGCCGCGATGATCCTGTTCGCGCCCGAAGGGCTGCTGCCCGTATTCGCGAAACGCCTGCCGTGGCCGGGCCGAATGCGCGTGGCCGCGGCCTCCCGCGATGCTTGAGCTGCGCGACGTCGGCGTGCGCTTCGGCGGCCTGCAGGCGCTCGACGGCGTGTCGCTTTCCGTCGCGGCCGGCGAGATCGTCGGGCTGGTCGGCCCGAACGGCGCCGGCAAGACCACGCTGTTCAACGTCATCTCCGGCACGATCCGGCCGCAGCGCGGGACGCTGCGTTTCGAAGGCGCCGACATTGCGCGAATGCCGCCCTATGCGCGCGCCCGCCGCGGCATCGGCCGCACGTTCCAGATTCCGCAGCCGATGCACACGCTGACCGTGGCCGAAAACCTGGCGGTGGCCCAGCGCTTCGGCGCGGGCGCCGTCGATCCGCGGGCGCGGCCGAGATCCTCGAGCTCGTGCAATTGACCGGACACGCGTCGCGCGATGCGGCGACCGAACTCTCGCTGACCGAGTTGAAGGCGCTCGAAGTGGCGAAGGCGCTCGCCACGCAGCCCCGAATACTGCTGCTCGACGAAGTGCTGGCGGGTCTGGAGGCGAACGGCAAAGCGCAGGTTCACGCAAATGCTGGCCGACATCCACGCAGCGCTACAAGCTCGCGATCCTGATCATCGAACACGACATCGAGACGATCAGCACGCTGTGCCCGCGCGTGGCGGTGCTCGACTTCGGCCGGCTGATCGCCGACGGCACGCCGGAATCCGTGTTCAGCCATCCCGACGTCGTCGCGAGCTACACCGGCGCGGTCACCCATGCTTGAGGTCCGCGCCGTGCGCGCAGGCTACGGGGCGATCAACGTGCTGTGGGACGTCGACCTTCGCTTCGCGACCGGCAAGCTCACGACGATCATCGGGCCCAACGGCGCCGGCAAGACGACGCTGCTGCGCGCGATCATGGGCCAGCTTCCCGTGACGCAAGGCGAGATTGCGCTGGACGGAATCCGGATCGACGGAACGGACACCTGGCGCATGCCCGACCACGGCATCGCGCTCATTCCCGAGGGACGCATGATCTTCCGCGACATGAGCGTCGACGAGAACCTGCTGCTCGGCGCGTACCCGGCGCGCGCGAAAGGCAGGCATCGCGCGCCGCGTCGATCGCGCCTACGCGATGTTTCCGCGCCTCGCCGAGCGGCGCGCGCAACTCGCCGGCTCGCTTTCCGGCGGCGAGGCGCAGATGCTGGCGATGGCGCGAGGATTGATGGCCGACCCGAAACTGCTGCTGATCGACGAGCCGTCGCTGGGTCTCGCCCCGATCGTCGTGCAGGAGATCTTCGAACTGCTGGCGCGGCTGAAGACCGACGGCCGGACCATCGTGCTGGTCGAGCAGAACACGCAGCGCGCCGTGCAGGCTGCCGACCAGGTCTACCTGATGCAGGGCGGCCGGGTCGTTCTGTCGCAGCCCGCGGCGGACGTCGACCTCGCCGCGCTCCACGACCGCTACTTCGCGCGGTAGCCGCGGCCGAGCCAAAGAAAAAGGGCCCGCCTGCGCGAGCCCCTCCTCCAAAGCTGACTTCGTCTTACTTGAGGTGGCACTGCGTGCAGATGTATCCACCCGGAGCGCGGTTCGAACCGGACAGGAGGCCGGTCAGGAGCATCACGTCCTTGGTGCGGGCGCCGTTGTGCACGTCATGGCACGACGAGCATTCCATCCCCGACTTGCCCGGCGAGACGCCGGCAACGATGTTGCCTGCGCCGTCGTCCTGATACAGGCGGATCTTGTTGGTCGCCATCGGGTCCTGCACCCATTCGGTCGGCTCGATGTTCACGCCGTTCTTCGAGAAGTTGTACGTGTTCGACGCGCCGTTCAGCGGATACGGCATCGCGACCGGGTGCGACTTCGACATGTTGGTGCCTTCGGCGACTTCATGGCCCGTGTTCAGCGAACCGGCGGCGGCAACGTACTTGCTGCCGCTCGTCGATGCGCGATTGAACCACATGCCATCGGTGCTGGAGAGCAGACCGTCATGGCAGGACAGGCACTTGGTCGTCGGGCCCTTGTACGTGTCGCCCTTGAACGTCGCATACGCGGTGCCGGCGGTCGTGCAGGGTTCGTCCCACTTGTACGTGATCGCCTGCAGCGTGTGGTTCCACAGCAGGTTCGTCGACTTCGCCTGGTGCGGCGTATGGCACTTCGTGCACTGGCCGATCGTGACCTTGGTCGTGCCTTGCTTGCCGGTGACCGGGATCCATGCACGCGACGCCCGTGTTGTACGTGGTCTGCGCACCCTTGCTGTCGAGCCAGAGCAGCAGCGTCGTGCCGTTGGCTGTGCTCCAGTCGTGCTTCGTGCCGGTGATGCCGGCGCCCGGCGCGTACGCAGCGAAGCGGCCATCGATGCGGCCAGCAGTGCCGCACCTACCAGGAGTTTCAGTGAAGTCTTCATGATGTCGTCCTATGCAAAAGTTGGATTTTTTTGCTCCGACACCGAGCACCCTTGTCTGGTGGAATCGGGGCATCGTGGCGCTTCTCTATATGCACGCGGTGTGCCATGGCGTCGTTTCGATCGCGTTCCCTTCGGCCCTGCGCGCAGTGGCGACCGGGAAGCTTCGCGTGATCAAGAAGTTAGGAAGGAACTCCAGCGATGTTGTCGCATGCCATCGGAATCCCCGGCGGAAATGTCGGAGGCGAAGCGATGGGTTTTTCTCAGGACTGGGAACGATGCAGCCGCCGATTTTCTCGATCCTGCGAAAATCCGCAGGCGAGCGCAAGGCACGGCCCTGGTGTCATTGATCCACGTCAACAAAATCCGGGCGCGGCGCAAATGTCCGCGTGGCGATGCATGCATTCGCGCTGCGCGCAACCGGTTTCGCTGCGTCGGAAATTGACGCGCGTCAACTTCGTGGCAGGCGTCGATCGGTCAACGGCGACAATTCGCCGACCGAGCCGCGCGAAAGTTGCGGATTCGGGAATCCGAGGTTATCCCGTCGCTGATCGGTCGCGCTGGTCGCGGTCGGATGCCCAAGCGGGAGCGGCCTCCCCGGTCACGGCGATCCGGATTGCCTCGGGTTGTCGGGCAACCCGCCGTTCGCGGGCTGCGCGCGCGCAGCGAGCTACCGGCGGCGAAGCAGCTTGCTCGCGATACCGCCGCCGTAGCTCAGCGGGTTGTGCACGCGGCCGTGGCACGTGAGGTTGCAGGTTCCCTGGTTCGGTTCCGGTCGACGTGTACTGGATCTGTCCGGTCGGGGCCGGCGTCACCACGGTCTTGCCGTTGATGTCGAGCGTCATGAAGTTGATCAGATGCGCGTTCTGCCGCGACCCGTGCGAGTCGTGGCAGGCGGCGCACGGCGCCTGGCTGTCGACGACGTGCTGTTTGTGCGGGAACGTGCCGGGCGCGTCGCGGAGCAGCGCATTCCGGTCGTGGCACTTGTAGCACATGTCGTAGTTGGCCATCGACTCCGGCGTATTGTCGGTCGTCTCGTAGAATCGCTGAAGGATCGGCGCGTAGCGCGACGCGTGCGGCCCCCGCGGCGCGACGCCGGTCGGCGTCTGCCAGTCGTTGTTGTTGTGGCAGTCCGTGCAGCTGATGATCGACGACGCCGTCCAGCCGGGCACGAGGCCGTTGATCGTCGCATTCCTGCCGGGGGCCGTGATCGGGTGGAACGACTGGTTGCTGGGGTCGATCTTGGTGCTGACGATGCGGGTCGCCTCGACGCGCGTGATGCCGGCCGTGGAAGGCTCGCGGGAGCCGTGGCACTTGCTGCATACCTGGAACTCGAACGTCGCCTCCAGCACCGGCACGCCGCCGGCTGCGACGCCGCGCACGCCCGTCATGGTGCCCGGCACGAGCGGCGGGATGGCGGGCCGCGACGTGGCCGCGTGCGGGTTGTGGCAATCCGCGCAGGCGACGTGCCGCGGCATGCTCGCCGCGTTCTCCACCGGATCGTGCGTCCACTGCGCCGATTCGATCGGATGCCGCGAGTACTTGGCGCCTCCGGTGAACTCGATCGCGATGTTCTTCTGCGTCACCGAGCCGTCGTGGCAGACGTTGCAGTTGTCGGGTTCCTGCGTCCGCGCGAGCAGGCGCTCCGCGTGCGGCGCCGAATGTGTCCGATGGCAGTTGTTGCAGCCGTTGCCGGCCACCGTCGGCGCTCCGCCCGGGGGAAACGGATTGATGCCGCCGCCCTTCCACGTCGCCGGCGAAATCGCATGCGACGACAGCTTCCAGCCGACCGGGTCGTGGCATGCGAGGCACATCGCGCCCGCCGGATTGTCCATGCGCAGGAATTTTCCGCGGTTGCTTTCGTGCGGGTTGTGGCACGTCGTGCATTGCAACGACTTGGTGCTGTCGAGCGGCAGCGTCTTCGGCAGGCTGCCGGGGTCGACCAGGCCCGGGTGCTTCGCGGCGAGCGCGGCGTCGTAGACGAACGAAATCGGGATGGTCGTCGGAAAGATCGGTGCCGAGCACCGTCGGACCCGTCAGCGCGCCCAGCTTCAACGCGTCGCCGGGCGGCGGCACCAGCAGGTTGCCCATCGCGACGAACCCGTCGTGGCACGACAGGCAGAGCCGCGAGCTTCCCGTCGGCTGCTTCAAATCGGCGCGCGTCGTGGTGCTGGTGTAGAGCTGGTAGCTGATGCCGGGGAGCTCCTTGTTCCACTGCGCGCGGCCCGGGTTGCCGTTATGCGGCGTGTGGCAGAACACGCACAGGCCCGTCTTGACGGTCTCCTTCTGCTTGCCCGGGCCTTCCGGCGTCAGGTTGTGGACGGTCTTCGAGACATCGGACTGCGCGCGGGCCGCGGGCGGCAGCACGAGCAGGGGCCACCGCCATCAGCGCAAGCGCGGCCGCGAACCCTCCGCGATGTCGGCGGATCGGCATGCCGGTGGATCTGTCACTTCGCGTTGTCATTGCCGTCCTTGGAGGCAGGCGTCACACGCTCGAACACGGATATGCGCTGGTTGTACGAATCGGCGACGTAGATCGTGTCCTGCGGGTCGATGAACAGTCCGTTGGGAAGCCAGAAGCGGCCCGCCCGCGTGCCCCGCTCGCCGAAGCCCAGCAGCAGCGTGCCGTCGGGGCCGAAGATCTGCACCGCGTCGAACAGCGCGTCGACGACGTAGAAGTTGCCTTCGCTGTCGGTGCCGACACCCTTGGGCGAGGCGAAATTGCCGGAGCCGTCGCCGACGTGGCCGAACGAGGCGAGCGGATCGCCGTTGCGGCGCACGATCTGCACGCGGTAATTGAGCGTGTCCGTGACGATCAGGTTTCCGTTCCGGGTCAGCGCGAGGTGCGTCGGGAAGTTGAACTCGCCCGGCCCGTTGCCGTTGCTGCCGAACGACTCGACGAGGCGCCCGTCGGCCGCGAAGACGAAGATCCGGTGCGCCGCCGCGTCGGAAACGTACAGGCGATCGGATGCCGCGTCGTAGGCGACGCCGGCCGGGCGCGCCAGCCGCCCTTCGCCGCCGATCGTCGCCAGCAGTTCTCCCTTGCCATCGATGACGAAGATCTTGCGCAGCGCGCTGTCGACCAGGAACAGCTTGTTCGGCGGCCCGAGCGCCAGCGCGACCGGCGACACCAGGTTGTCCTGACCCACACGCGTGATCTTGCGCTCATGGCTTTCCGCCGGATCGAGAATCACGAGCGCCTGCGCGCCGGGGTCCGCGACGTAGAGCGCGGTTCCGCGCGCGGCCACGCTTGTCGGCCGGACGAAGCGAAACGGAGTCTGTCCGGTCAACTTGTCCATGAAGCGCTGGAACGTCCCGCCGGAGAGTCCCCAGTCGGCGGGCGTTTCGACGCTTTTCACGAACCGTATGCGCGCCGGCGCAGGCGGCCTCGGCCACACCAGCGATTCGGGCGCCGGCGGCGCCTCGCGCGGCGCGACGGGCGCCTGGCCACAGGCGGCGAGCAGCGCGATGCCCATGCAGAGAAGAAGCAGTGAACCGCGACGACGCGGCGCGGCCATGCTTCGCTGTGTTCGTGCTGCGCGGAATCGTATCGACATGGAGTTCGCAGAATGGAGTGGATGGTCGTTCATGGCAAGCGTCAGAACCGCCGGACCACGGCGAAGTGAACGATGCCGTTGGGCGATACGATCTCGCCCTTGGTCCGCTGCTGGATCGCCGCGACGAAATTCAGATCGAGCTTGGTCCAGGTCCGCCGGAATCGAAAACCTGCCTCGGCCACCGTTTCGGTGGGCTGCTCCGTGTCGACGAACCGGCGCCAGGACGCGTACGCGGACGTCTGCCACGTCCCCCACGACCATTGCGCGTCGAAGCGCACTGCGTCGTTGGTCGTGGTAATGCACCGGATTCTGATAGTCGGTCCGGGACTCGTTCGCGGTCAGGTTGAAGTTCAGGTTGAGGTACGGCGAATACGACAGGTACGCGTCGAAGCGCCGCTCCGTGTAGCTGAGCCGAACGCTGTCGTAGCTCGTGAGTCCGGCGCCCGCCCTCGCCTGGAACTGGTCCCAGATGCCGCGAACGTAGATCACGCCTGCATCGCGGGTCTCGGAGAGGAGAAACGTGTTGTCGCTTCCTGAAAGCGGCGTCTGATCGGTCTGGTCGTGGCTGTAGTTGAATCCGAAATACGGCCAGTCGATGCCGAACGACGCGGAGCCCGACGTCGTCTGGAACTTGGAGCTCGGCGCCACCTGGTAGACATAGCTGACGTTGAGCGGGTCGCCCGGCTGCATCAGCGCGCTGGTGGCGAGCGGCACGAGGCTCGTCCGGTCGCCGTCGACCTGCACCCTGTAGTCGACGTCGAGCACCGCCGTGACGCGGACGCCGTTCTTCAGGACGACGACGACGATCGAGTCGGTCACGATGTTGCGGTCGCGCAACTGGATCGTCGCGCCGGCGCCGATGTTCGGCGGCACCACGTAGGGCGCGTCGACCACCGGGACGACGCCCGCGGGGACTTCGGTCGACGTGACGAGGTAGCCGCCACCGCCGGCGAAGTTCAGCTGCCCCTCCCAGGGGACGACGTGGCCGTAGTTGAAGTTGCCGGCAACGCCGGCGCTGCTGATGGTGCCGCCGGGCAGCGTCGAGTAGATCGCGGTGAGGCCCTGGGTCAGCGAAAGGTTGTGGAAGACCTGCTCGTTGACCTGCGCGCCGAGGCTTTGCGTTGTCGCGTTGCCGAAGTCCGCGGACTGGCGGGTCAGCTGATAGTTGTAGTTGCTCGACAGCTCGGCATTGTGGTCGATGGTCAGGAATTCATTGATGTCGAGCGTGTTGAGGTCGGAAAGCGGGTCCGCGCCCGGTTCGCGAGTAATAGTTGATGCGCGAATCCGAGCGGCAGTTGAGCGTCGGCCCAAAGTCGCGACTGTAGTAGAGATTGCCGTTCTGGGAGTTGTACGACCCCGCGGTGTACGCGTAGTTGTCGAGCTTCGTGTACTGATACTGGAAGGTGAGGTCCGAGGTCTCGCCGCCGTTCTGGAAGCCGGCGGCGACCTGGTCGCGCCGGTCGTTCTGCACGAAGGACTGGCCGCCGTAGGTCGTCGTCTGCTTCTCGTATTGCTGGAGCACGCGCAGGTTGGCGCTGAAATACGGCAGGATCTCCATGTCGCGCAGGATGCTGGTCTCGCGCAGCTGAAAGTTGATGCCCTGGTTCTGAATGTTGGAATGGGTCGCGGAGCCGGAAGGCTGCACGTACGTGGTCTGCGTCTTGACTGCGAACAGGTTGACGTTGTAAGGGCTCTGCGGCAGGAAATTGCCGTCGAACGCAGTACGTGTCGAGCGTGGCCGTCTCGTGCTGGCTGAGACCGAGAGACTCCTGCCATCCCTGCTGGAACGAGACGCCGACCATCAGCGACCCGGTGAACAGCAGCGGATTGACGATGGCGAAATTGTCGTTGCTGATGGTCGCGCTTTCGGTGAGCAGCCGGTTGCTGAACGTCTGCGTCGGGCTGCCCGGCGCCCGGATCCGCTGCTCCTGGTCGTCGAAAGTGAAGCCGAGCGTGCCGGTCCACGGCTGCATCTGGAAGACGTCCCACCACGACTCGACGCCGAACCGGCGCAGCGGCGCGAGCAGGTCCACGCCCGACGACTCCGGCTCGGTCGCGTCCGTCGACGGCACCGGGCCTTCCAACTGGCACGGGTCCCGAAGGGGCGGCCGAAGGTGGCGGCGTCGTCGGCAATGCAGTGGCGGGCGCAGGCGTTGGCGCCGCGTCCGGGGGCGCCGGGGCGTCCGCAGCGCGCGCAATAGATATCGCCATCAGGGCAAGGATCGTGATGGCGGCTGCGGCGCGCCAGCGGGCCGCGCTCATTTGTAGTGGCAGCGCAGGCAGGTGTCGAAGTTGGACTCGAAGGCGATTTTCCCGTTGTGGCAGACGCCGCACGACTGGCCTGCGCTCATCATGTCCATCGTCACTTCATTCGCGCCGGCCTTCATCTTGAACGGCTCTTCGTGGCAGGCGCCGCACTTGTACTGCATCCGGTGTATCCAGTGCGGGAAGATGGCGGGCGGAATGTCGTCCATCCCTTCCGCCTTCCGCTTGTATTGGATGTCGCCGTATTCGGCGGCGTAGCACAGCGGCCACGCGAGCGCGGCCACGAGCGACAGCGCCGCGGTCCACCGCGACGCGGGCGAGCGCGCCGCGCTTCATGAGCCCATCGCCTTATGGCAGGCCGGGCAGGCGGCGATGTCGGGCGCCGCGACCTTGCCGTGGCACGCGCCGCATTGCTTGCCCTCGCCCATCGCGGCCATCGTCATCTTGACCTTGCCCTTCTCCATTTCGAAGATGCCGGTGTGGCACGACGGGGCACCCCATCCACTGCGTGTGCGCCTTGTGCGGGAACGTCACCCGGTATTCGCGCTTCCCCGACGTCGAGATCTCGACGTCCATGTCCGTCGGGTCCTCGTCCTTGGCATCGGCGGCTATGCCCGGCTTCGGCGTGATCAGCTTTTCGTCGAGCGCCTTGGTCCACGCGACGTCGCCATCGTCATTGCGCGGCAGCGCCGCGTACTTGCCCTTCCAGTCGATCGCCGGCGGAAGGTCCGGCACCTCGACGAACTGTCACCGGAGGCGGCGGCTTCACGTACGGAAGGCGCCTCGGCGTGCTTCACGACGTCCTGCGCGACGCGCGTTTCGCCCGGAGCGGGCAGCCCGTCGAAAAAGAACGTCGCGACCGGGTTCGCCGTGGTGCACGCGGCGACCAGCAGCACCGCGCCGATCGTCCCGCACGTGCGCGCCATCGGCACGCAGCCGCCGCCGCCGTTTCCGGCCGTGTGCGCACTTGAGTGTCCCGCCTCTGCGTCGTCCGCGCTGCGCCTATTTCTTCGGACTGGGGGTTCGGCGGCGGCTTGAGGAAGCTGTCCGCGGCCGTCGTGTTGACGAGTTCGTAGACGCCGATGCGGTGGTTCAGGTAGTCGCCGACGTAGATCTTGTTGTTCTTGTCGATGGCGATCGCCAGCGGATTCTTCAGCATGCCCGGCACCGGTCCGCGGCCGCCGAAGAACAGCAGCACCTGGCCCTTCGGGTTGAAGATCTGCACGTTGCTCCAGCCCGAGTCGACGACGTAGAGGTTGCCGAACGTATCGACGGCGACGCCTTTGGGCTTGTCGAATTCGCCCCAGTTGGTGCCGAGCTGGCCGAACGTCGTGACGAACTTGCCGTCCGGATCGAACTTCTGCACGCGCGAGTTCAGCGTGTCGCCGACGTAGACGAAGCCCTTGTCGTCGACCGTCACGTAGGTCGGATAGCTGAACTCGCCGAAGTCCGCCGCCGGGCGCCCCGCCGATCGCGCCGATGCGCCGGCCCTTGAGGTCGTAGACCTTGACGTTCTGTTCCTTCGCCGCGCGCGATCCGGTGTCGACGACGTAGATCTTGCCCCGCACCTTGTCGATCGCGATGCCGTTCGGGTGATCGAGCTCGGGGTCGGAGAATTCGTTCTGCTGCTTGCCGTCGCGCCCGAAGACGCCGATCGGTCTTGCGCCCCATGTCGACGACGTAGAGGTTTTCCTTGGCGTCGAGCGCGACGCCGGAGGCAACGCCGACGTCGCCGAGCTGGGTGAACTTCTGGGTCTTGAAATCGAACATGAACACGGCCTGCTGCATCATGTCGGCAACATAAAGCCGGTTGCCGTCGTCCGAGACGGCGAGTCCCGAGGGCTCGGCGATGCGGCCCGACGGAATTTTTTCGCCGGTCAGGAACGCCGCGAGCGAATCGGTGAACGTCGAATCGTTCGTCAGGTCCTTTTCGCTGGTGATGTTGCGCACGAACTGGATGCGCGCCGGCAGCGGCGGCGGCGGCCACACCATCTTCGTTTCCTTCACCGGCTGCGGCGCCGTGGCACAGCCGGACAGCATCACCGACAACGCCATCATGGTCGCCGCAGCGACCTCCACCATCGCTGACCTGCTCGACCATTTGCCCCTGAACATCCCGATCTCCTTCGAACCTGGAACGCGAATGCGACCTGCCGAATCGCCGTGGTTGTAACGGTAAACGTGTCACGGCCGGGGGCCGTTGATCTGAGTCAACGCTGTCCTGCACGCCGGACATAAGGATTGATCTCGCGCGAGTCCGGCCATCGCAACGGAGCCGTTGCCTCGCTCGCGTTGCGATACCTTGATCTGCATCAACCCTGGCGAAGCGGAATTGCCGAATGAAACGCATTGCGCGATACGACCGCGAGTGGCCGCTGCGCCTATGCCGCGAGCGCGCGGGCGCGCGATTCACGCCTTGCCCGAACTCTCCCAGCTTGCGGTACAGGCTCGACAGGCTGATGCCCAATCGCTGCGCGGCCACGCGCCGGTCGCCGTGCGCGGCGCCGATGGCGCGCGTGATGAGTTCGATCTCGATCCTTTGCAACTGCTCGCGCAGGCTCCCCTCCGCCGCAAGCTCCGGCGGCTTCGCGACTTTCGGATCGACCGCGCCGACCAGCGCTGCCGGCAAGTCGGCGACCGAGATGCGAATTGTTCTCGGCGACGATGCGCGCGCGGTTGATGACGTTGTCGAGCTCGCGCACATTGCCCGGCCAGGCGTACGCGAGCAGATACGCCTCCGCCTCGGGATCGAGCTCCATCGCCCGCGCGCCCGATTCGCCGCGGCCTTTCTGCATCAGGAACTTGACCAGCTCCCCGATGTCGGCCTTGTTCTCGCGCAGCGGCGGAATCGCGATCTGGAACATGCTCAGGCGGAAGAACAGGTCGCCGCGGAACGTGCCTTGCGCGACCATGGCGGTCAGGTCGCGATTGGTGGCGGCGATGATGCGGATGTCCACGTTGCCGGGCCTGCTCGCTGCCCACGGCCCTGACCTGCTTGTCCTCGATCGCGTGCAGCAGCTTGGTCTGCATCGGCAGCGGCAGCTCGCCGACCTCGTCCAGGAACAACGTGCCGCCGTCGGCCGCGAGGAACAGACCCTTGCGCGGCTTGTCGGCCCCCGTGAATGCGCCCTTGGTATGGCCGAAGAATTCGCTCTCCAGCAGATGCTCGGGAATGGCGCTGCAGTTCACGGCAATGAAGGCCTTTTCGCTGCGCGAGCTCTTCTGGTGGATGGACTGCGCCAGCACGCCTTTTCCCGTTCCGCTTTCGCCGACGATCAGCACCGTGCTGCCGGTCGGCGCAACCTTGTCGACCAGGCGCTCCACGTCGAGCATCGCCGGCGACTTGAAGTGGAAATGCGACGTTCCCTTGTCGCTCACGGCCTTGCGCAGCGCCTGGTTTTCCTCGCGCAGTCCGCGCATGGATTCGATCCGCGCGAGGCGATACAGCAGCTCCTCGTTGCGCACCGGCTTGACCATGTAATCGAAGGCGCCCGCACGCAGCGCCTCGACGGCGGATTCCACCGAGGCGATCGCCGTGATCATCACGAAGACGGTGTCGATGCCGGCGGAACGCGTTCGGCGCAGCACGTCGATGCCATTGCCGTCGGGCATCTTGATGTCGCACAGCGCTACGTCGATGTCGCCGCGCGACAGCCTCTCGATGGCCTCCTCCGCTCCCGCCGCCAACTCCACGTAGTAGCCGGCATCGTCCAGCACGCGGGCAAGGATCTGCCGCAGCGCAGGCTCGTCGTCGATGACCAGGATGTGTGAAGTGGGGGACATGGCTCAGGCCGCGGCCTTCAAGGGAGGGCACAACGGCAGGAACAGGTTGACCGTCGTCCCCGCGTCGACGGCCGACTGCAGCACGATGCGGCCGCCGCGCCTCCTCGATCAGCGACTTGCAGACGAACAATCCGATGCCCCGTCCACCGCCCGCAGCCTTGGTCGTGAAGGATTCGTCGAACGCCTTGGCCATGACCTCCGGGGTCATGCCGCGGCCGCTGTCGCTCACCGACACCTGCACGCCGTCGGCCACCGTATGGGTCGCGATCCGGATCTTGCGGCGACCCGGTTCCTTGCCGTGATCCATCGCATCCGCCGCGTTGATGAGCAGATTCATCAGCACCTGCGTGAGGTGGTCGGCCACGGCGGTGACGGCCGGCACGCTCGTGATCGAGGTGGTATTCGAATTCGATGCCGCGGAATCTGTTGTCGTATCCGATGAAGCCGCAGGTCGACTGGATCAGCGCATTGAGGTCCAGCATCTCGGCCTCCGGCGGATGCGGCGCGGTGAGCGTCGCCATCTTGCGCATGATCAGCGCGATGCGTTCCGTCTGGCTCAGTATCTGGGCGGCGAATTCGTTCACCGTCTTGTTCGAGCGCTGGTCCTCCCGCTTCGTCTCGTCGACGATGAACTGCGCGACACCGGCAATCGCCGCGATCGGATTGCTCACCTCATGCGCGATCGCCGCGGCGAGCGAACCCACCGCCGCCATCTTTTCGTGATGGGAACGCTGCTGCCGCTCGATTTCCAGTCGCTGTTCCCAGCGGCGCAGATCGCCCTGCATGCGGTTCACCGCGTCGATGAGGCCGCCGACCTCGTCCTTGCGGGTATTCCTCAAAGGCTCGCCGGAATAGCCGCCAACGATGGCGACCGCGCGGTCCTGAAGCCGCTTGATGTCCTTGGCCAGCCGCGTGAAGAAGACGATGATGACCGCGATGCTGGCGATGGCGCCGACGACGTTGGCGGCGATGGCGAATACGCTGATGTACTGCTGCGTATCGCGATATCGCTGGGTCAACTCCTTGCTGCGCGCGTCCAATTCGTTTGTCAGCTTGCTGAGCGCGGCCATCGCCGACTGCTCGAGTCCATCCAGTTGCTTCAGATCCTGACCGCCGCGCGACGCACGTAGCGACGCCGTGGCCATGCCAAATTCCCTGACATAGGGTTCCAGCTCCGGGTACAGCTTCTGGGCTTCCGCCAGGCCGGAACCGATCGACTCGAATTCGTCCGGCAGGTCGCCGTAGCTGTCCGCGCGGCCGGGTGCCTGCTCGGCGGAGTGCAGGAGGACGTGCGTCTCGACGATCGAATGCGCCAGCATGCTGACGATCGGCGCGAGCACCGCCTGGTGCACCTGCGTGGTCTCCATGTGGTCCACGATCAACAGCAGGTTCTGCCGCTGATGCGCCAGGAACACGCTGATGAACGCGAGATAGCCGATGAGGACCATCACCGCGAGAATGCCCTTGGTGCGAAGCGATGCTTTCATGGTCGTTCGCGCGGCGCGCTCATTCGAGGTCGGCCTGGAGTGCGGACCGGGCGGAGATGCCGCCGCGCCTCAATTCATCGCGGCTTGCTTCTGCAGCTTCGCTTCCTCGATCAGCACCTTGTAGGCGTAGCCGGATCCAAGATCGCGGTCGGTGCGGACGGCCCCCATGACCAACACGACATCGCCGACTCCGGCGACGTCCATCGTCGTCACGAGCACGTCGTTGGTGCCGTCGGAGGCGGACCCCGATCCGTCGCGCAGGTGGATCCAGTTCTTGCCCAACACGTCGGCCGTGAATTTCACGACCTTGCCGCGAACCAGCACGGGCTTGTCATTGAGTGTCGCGCGTCCCGAGACGACTTCCGCGACCGTATGCGCGTTGGGTCCGGTGGCCCGGGCAACGTTGACATCTGCGATGTTCGTCGATCGCGCGGCCGACGCGTGCATGGCCGCCATGTCGTGGCCCGCTCCGGCGATTCCGTCGGCCGTCCGGCCTGTCCGTCCCGCCCCGGCTGTCCCGCTGCGGCTGTCCGTCCCGGCCTCCGACGACGGAACCGAAATAGATCCGGTCGAAAGTCCGGTTGAGCGACTTGCTGAAGAATTGCGGCATCAACGCCGCGTCTTCGATCGTGACCTGATCCCCCACCTTGGCCGGTACTCTTGCGACCGCGGCCCATACGTCGCCGTCGGTGGTCTGAAGCAGAAGATAGGTGTAGCTGTCGACGTCCTTCACCTCGAGGACCTTGCCGGTAAGCGGCCCGTTCGAATCCGGCCCGTCGGCGGCCCAGGCCAGACCGAAGCTCAGCATCAGCACCACCGCCGCTAGCGACTTCTTCATGCGCTTCTCCATTCGCAAAGGCGTCCGGACGCTTCCGATCGAAGCATCTGCGCCACGGGGCGAAGTCTAACTTCCGGGGTCGATGTTGCGGCTTGACGTGGCGCAATGAAGGCCCAGAAGCGGGCCAATCGGCGGGAGACCGACGCAAAAAGACAGGGTATCCTCGTCGCCGCATGCCGCCACGGCCAATGGGAATGAAGACAATGATTGGCAGACGTTCGGCCCAGTTATTCATCGTGGTACTGCTTGGGACCGCTGCGTTCGCCGAAGCGGGGCAACCATTGGTGACCGACGACGCAGCCGTGGTCGCGCCAAAGACCTGTCAGCTCGAGGCATGGTCTCGGTCGGCGCACCGCGGGCGCCTTGATGGGATCCAGCCGGCGTGCAACTTTGGCGGCAACCTGGAACTGGATATCGGCGGCGCTCGTGCCAGCCTCGACGACGCCGAATCGTCGAATATCGTTCAGCTTCAGGCCAAGACAGTTCTGTACGAACTCGATGACCGTGTCTGGTCGTTCGGCGTGGTTGGGGGCAGTGCCCGAGATACCGGAGCACCGCATGGCAGCTCGGCATTCCAGCTCTACTACGCCAAGGCGCTGGCCTCATGGTATCCGCGCAGCGATCTGGAGATCGACCTGAATCTCGGTGCCGCGAACGCATACGGGTCAGGAACGTTCACGCTTGCAGGCGCCGCCATTCAATATGCGGTCATCAGCAACGTGCAACTGCTCGCTGAAATATTTCGCGATGAACCCGGGAGCGCGAGGTATCAGGTCGGCGCGCGCTACATCATTGTCCCTGACCGCTTTGAAGCGTACGCGAGTTACGGCAATCGCTTCAGCGGGCCATCGGACCAGTGGTCCGCGATCATCGGCATTCGTGTGCAGACCGCAGCATTCTTGCCGTGACGCCACAGAGGAATGCGCCGCGACCGCTGCGTGAGCCGCCATCTCATTGTGCTGCCCCTTGTGCTGCCCCGGAACGGGGAACGGCGGGAGAGAAACCTCCGAGATTTTGCGGTCTGCTTCGCGGCGCGTGAAATCTGGTGGCCAAGGGCGGAATTGAACCACCGACACACGGATTTTCAGTCCGCTGCTCTACCAACTGAGCTACTTGGCCAAGCCGGCAATTATAGCAAAGCCGGCCTTTCCCTCCTAAGTCCTTGATCCGCTTGCATTCGGCGGCCGCACTGCATGCCGCATTTACACATTCGATACACCGGCGAGCATTCTTTCTGCCGCATTTTGAGCCCGGAATCCCTACGCTACAGTCCGTCGCAACGGACTTGGAAGCGCGGCATGGATTTCCGTGTTTCTGGCAGCAATTTGCGCGGTCGTCGGATTGTCGGTCGGACTGGGCGCGTTGTGCGATCACTTGCGGCGCAAGAAATAGACGCGAAAGGAGCAACACATGGACACGTCATTCAACTGGCATCAACTACGCGGGCTCGGCGCTTTGGCAGCGCTCGGCATTTTCCTGGTCTATGTATGCTTCGTCGGTTGGCGGCAAAAGCAGGCGGCCGGCGGGATCGCCGGTGGCCGTTTGGGAGTCCAGCCATGATGGATCTCGTCTTTGTCGCAATGATCGTCGCCTTCTTCGCGATCTCGGTGGGCCTGGTGCGGTTCTGCGCCGGCCTTCTTTCCGGCGGGGGCCGGCCATGAACTGGGTCTATTGGCTGAGCGGATTCGCCACGCTGGTGATCTTCGTCTACCTGATCGTCGCACTATTCAAGCCGGAGCTCTTCGAATGAACGCCTGGGGTTGGTTGCAACTCGCGCTGTATACGGTCGTCCTGCTGCTGCTCGCCAAGCCGCTGGGCGCCTACATGGCTGCCGTCTATGAGGGACGCGCCGTTCGCGTCGCAACGCATCGGCGGCTGGCTCGAGCGCCTTATCTATCGCGGCGCCGGAGTCGATGCGCAGCGCGACATGAACTGGGTGGACTACGCGCTGGCGATGCTCTGGTTCAACCTGCTGGGCGCGCTCGCCGTCTATGCGCTGCAGCGCTTCCAGGTGTTCCTGCCGCTCAACCCGCAGGGGATGGCGGCCGTCAGTCCCGATTCCGCGTTCAACACGGCGACGAGTTTCGCGACCAATACCAACTGGCAAGGCTATGGCGGCGAGTCCACGATGAGCTACCTGACGCAGATGCTGGGACTGGGTGTCCAGAACTTCGTCTCGGCCGCATCGGGCATGGCCGTGCTGGTGGCGCTGATTCGCGGCTTTTCCCGCAAGCAGATCTCGGGCATCGGCAACTTCTGGTTCGACCTGGTGCGCTCGACGGTCTATATCCTGCTGCCGCTTTCGCTCGTATTGGCATTGGCGCTGGTGAGCCAGGGCGTCGTGCAGACCTTCGACAAATACGCGACGGTCACGCTGGTCCAGCCGGTCACCTACGACGCACCGAAGAACGGTCCGGACGGGCAGCCGCTCAAGGACGAGAAAGGCAATGCGGTCACCGAAAAGGCGACGGCCACCGAACAGACGATTCCGCTCGGCCCCGCCGCGTCGCAGATCGCCATCAAGCAGCTCGGAACCAACGGCGGCGGCTTCTTCAACGTGAATTCCGCGCACCCATTCGAGAATCCGAACCCGCTCACCGAACTTCCTGGAAGTTGCTTGCGATCCTGCTGATTCCGGCAGCGCTGTGCTACACGTTCGGGAAGATGATCGGCGATACGCGGCAAGGTTGGGCGTTGCTCGCCGCCATGACGGTCATGTTCGTCGTGTTGCTGGCATCGGCCTATACGCTGGAGGCGCCGGGCAATCCGGTCCTCACGCAGCTCGGCGTCGATCAGGTCGCCAGCGACAACCAACATCGGCGGCAGCATGGAAGGCAAGGAGACGCGCTTCGGCGTCGCCAACTCGGTGCTGTGGTCGGTCGCCACGACATCCGCATCGAACGGATCGGTCAACGCGATGCACGATTCGCTGATGCCGCTTTCCGGGATGATCCCGATGTGGCTGATGCAGCTGGGCGAAGTGGTATTCGGTGGCGTCGGCTCGGGACTCTACGGCATGATCGTGTTCGCGATCGTCGCGGTCTTCATTGCGGGCCTGATGGTCGGCCGCACACCCGAATACCTCGGCAAGAAGATCGGCGCCTTCGAGATCAAGATGGCATCGATCGCGATACTGATCCCGCCGTTCCTTGTCCTGTGCGGCACGGCGCTCGCCGTGATGCTCGACGCGGGCAAGGCGGGCGTCGCCAATCCCGGGGAGCACGGCTTCTCCGAGATCCTCTATGCGTTCTCGTCGGCAAGCAACAACAACGGCAGCGCGTTCGGCGGAATCTCGGCCAATACGCCGTTCTACAACACCGCGCTGGGCATCTGCATGCTCTTTGCGCGCTACTGGCTGGCAATCCCGGTGCTCGCGCTTGCCGGCGCGCTCGCGGCGGCAAAGAGCGTTCCTCCGTCCGGCGGCACCCTGCCCACGCACACGCCGCTGTTCATCGTCGTGCTCATCGGCACGGTGATCACCGTCGGCGCGTTGACGTTCGTCCCCGCGCTGGCGCTCGGCCCCGTCATCGAGCACCTGCATCTGTTCAGTGCGCAGTGAAGCGCCCATCAGAGAACAAGGCATAACCATGGCTACCCTTGCAGTCAAGCAAAGCGCTCTCTCCTGGTTCTTCAACCGGGACCTGATGAAGCACGCCCTGATCGACAGCTTCCTGCGACTGACGCCGCGCTACCAGTGGCGCAATCCGGTGATGTTCGTCGTCTACATCGGCAGCATCCTGACCACGATACTTTGGGTCCAGGCCATCGCCGGCAAGGGCGAGGCGCCCGCCGGCTTCATCCTGGCCACCACGCTGTGGCTGTGGGCGACGCTGCTGTTCGCCAATTTCGCCGAGGCGATCGCCGAGGGCCGCAGCAAAGCCCAGGCCGCGTCGCTGAAGAGCGCGCGCAAGGACACGGTGGCGAAGAAGATTTCCGTCGCCGAGTTCGGCGCTCCGGCGACCTCGGTCCCGTCGAGCAACCTGCGCAAGGGCGATCTCGTCTTCGTCGGTGTGGGCGACCTCATCCCCGGCGACGGCGAAGTCGTCGTCGGCGCCGCGTCGGTCAACGAAAGCGCCGTCACCGGTGAAAGCGCGCCGGTCATACGCGCCGCGGGCAGTGACTTCAACACGGTGACCGGGGGCACGGTCGTGCTGTCGGACTGGATCATCGTGCGCATCAGCGTCAATCCGGGCGAGGCCTTCCTCGACCGGATGATCGGCATGGTCGAAGGCGCCAAGCGGCAGAAGACGCCGAACGAGATCGCGCTGATGATCCTGCTCGTGGCGATGACGCTCGTCTTCCTGCTCGCGACCGTGACGCTGCTGCCGTACTCGCTCTACAGCGTCGAAGTGGCCAAGGCGGGCACGCCGGTGTCGATCACGGTGCTCGTGGCGCTGCTGGTTTGCCTGATTCCGACCACCATCGGAGGACTGCTGTCCGCGATCGGCGTGGCCGGAATGGGCCGGATGATGCGGGCCAACGTGGTCGCCACGTCCGGCCGCGCGGTCGAGGCTGCCGGCGACTGCGATGTGCTGCTGCTCGACAAGACCGGAACGATCACGTTCGGCAATCGCCAGGCATCCTCGCTGCACGCGGTGACCGGCGTCACTCAGCAGCAACTCGCCGAGGCGACGTTGCTGGCTTCTCTCGGTGACGAGACGCCCGAAGGCAAGAGCATCGTTGCACTGATCAAGCGTGCGTTCGGCCTCTCTCCGCCGCCATTGACGCCCGGCCGGTTCACGATCATTCCGTTCTCGGCGCAAACACGGATGAGCGGCGTGACCCACGATGGTCGCGAGTTGCGCAAAGGCGCGCTCGACGCCGTCCGCTCCTGGGTCGTGGCGCAGGGCGGTACGGTGGAGACCGAAGTCGTCGTGCGCGTCGAGGAAGTCGCCCGCATGGGCGCGACACCGCTGGTCGTCGCCGAGGGACGGCACGTGCTGGGCGTCATCGAATTGAAGGACATCGTCAAGACGCGGATCAAGGAGCGCTTCGCCGAGCTGCGCCGGATGGGCATCAAGACCATCATGATCACCGGCGACAACAAGCTCACGGCCGCCTCGATCGCCGCCGAAGCGGGCGTCGACGACTTCCTTGCCGAAGTCACGCCGGAAGCCAAGCTGAAGCTGATCCGCCAGATCCAGTCCGAAGGCAAGCTGGTCGCGATGACCGGCGACGGCACCAACGATGCTCCGGCGCTGGCGCAGGCCGACGTCGCTGTCGTGATGAACAGCGGCACGCAGGCGGCGAAGGAAGCGGGCAACATGGTCGACCTCGACTCGAACCCGACCAAGCTGATCGAGATCGTCGAGATCGGCAAGCAGCTGCTGATGACCCGCGGCGCGCTGACGACGTTCTCGATCGCCAACGACGTGGCCAAGTACTTCGCAATCATTCCGGCCGCGTTCGCCAGCACCTATCCGGCGCTGGACGCGCTCAACGTCATGCACCTCGCCACGCCGCAAAGCGCCATCCTGTCCGCAGTCATCTTCAACGCGCTGATCATTCCCGCGCTGATCCCGCTGGCGCTGCGCGGCGTCAGGTACCGCGCCGTCGGCGCGGCGCAGGTGCTGCGCACGAACATGCTGATCTATGGCGTCGGCGGCATCCTGCTGCCTTTCGTCGGCATCAAGATCATCGACGTGCTGCTCGTCGCGCTGCACCTTGCCTGAATACCGGAGAACACTCATGTTCGCTTCCTTCCTTCCCTCGCTGCGCATGCTGGTCGTGCTCACCGTGTTGGCCGGCGTGGTCTATCCGTTCGTGACCTGGGGCATCGCGCAATTGGCATTCTCCGGCGCCGCCAACGGCAGCCTGATCGAACAGAACGGCAAGGTCGTGGGCTCCGCGCTGATCGGTCAGCCATTCGACGATCCGAAGTATTTCTGGAGCCGCCCTTCGGCGACCTCGCCGCAGCCCTACAACGGCGCCGCGTCGTCGGGCTCCAACCAGGGGCCGACCAATCCGGCGCTGGCCGATGCCGTCAAGGATCGGATCAAGGCGCTGCGCGATGCGGATCCGGGCAATGCCGCAAGCGTTCCGGCGGATCTCGTCACGGCGTCAGGCAGCGGGCTCGACCCGGAGATCAGCATTGCCGCGGCCGAGTACCAGCTGGCGCGCGTCGCCAAGGCGCGGGGAATGCAAGCCGATGCAGTTCGCGTCCTCGTGAGCCAAAACACGGCGGGTCGCACTTTCGGCGTGCTGGGCGAGCCGCGCGTCAACGTCGTCAAGCTCAACCTGGCGCTGGACAGCGCGGGCAAATAGCGGCGCAGGTAGCGGCTCCGGTCGGCAACAGGTAGGCTGCGGCTGCCTGCACTTCGCGCACCTCCAAAGCCGATGACCAATGCCCGCCCCGACCCCGATGCGCTGCTCGCGCAGGTAACGGCGCAGGCGGAGGCCGCACGGCGAGGCCGCCTGCGGATCTATTTCGGCGCATCGGCAGGCGTCGGCAAGACCTACGCGATGCTGACTGCGGCGCGGGCGTTGCGCGGCGAAGGCAAGGATGTCGTCGTCGGCCTGCTCGAGACCCACGGGCGCAAGGAGACCGAGGCGCTGCTGCAGGGGCTCGAAGTCCTTCCCCGTGCGCAAATCGCGTTCCAGGATCGCACGCTTCCGGAATTCGATCTCGACGGTGCGCTGGCGCGCCATCCGGCGCTGATTCTCGTCGACGAACTCGCGCACACGAACGTTCCCGGCGCGCGCCACCCGAAGCGCTGGCAGGATATCGACGAGCTGCTGGCTGCAGGCATCGACGTCTACTCGACGCTCAACGTGCAGCACATCGAGAGCCTGAACGACGTCGTCGGCGGGATCACCGGCATCAAGGTATGGGAGACGGTCCCGGATTTCTTCTTCGACAAGGCCGACGAAGTGGTGATGGTCGACGTTTCCGCCGACGACCTGCTGGGGCGCCTCGCCGCCGGAAAAGTTTACTTGCCCGAGCAAATCGAACGGGCCGCCAAGAATTTCTTCCGCAAGGGCAACCTGATGGCGCTGCGCGAACTCGCGCTGCGCAGGACGGCGGACCGCGTGGAGGAGGACGTCCAGGCCTACCGCTCCGACAAGTCGATCGAGCGCGTATGGAAGACCGAGGATTCCCTGTTGTGCTGCATCGGGCCCGGCCCGGGGGGCGAGGACGTGGTGCGCAGCGCCGCCCGGTTGGCGTCGCAACTCGGCGTAGATTGGACCGCCGTCTATGTCGAGACGCGGACGTTGCAGCGGCTGCCAACGCAGGAACGCGAGCGGATACTGCGGACCGTCAAGCTCGCACAGGAATTCGGCGCCCGGACGTCCGTACTCTCCGGTGGCGATGCGGCGGCGGAGATCATCGAGTACGCGCGCACGCACAACTGCTCCAAGCTGGTCGTCGGACGCAAGCGTGGCGCGGCGAATTGGCCTTGGGCGCGCGGCACAGCGCGCCGCATTGGAGAGCTGGCACCGGACATCGACCTGATCGAGGTCGGGCGCAGTACCGAGCAGCCGGTGGCGGCGCAGGCGGACCGGAACCTCGATGACGAGGCCGATCCGCGGCGCGGAGCCAAGCGCCTGCGCTATCTGTGGGCGTTACTGGCGTGCCTTGTAACGACGCTTGTCTGTACTCCGCTGCTGCCCTACTTCGATCTTGCGAACATCGTCATGCTGTTTCTTCTGGCCGTCGTCCTGGTAGCGGTGAAATGGGGACGAGGTCCGGCGGTGCTGGCGGCTTTCGTCAGTGTCGCATCGTTCGATTTCTTCTTCGTTCCCCCGAGGTTCACGTTTGCCGTAAGCGACTTTCAATATCTGCTGACCTTTGCGGTGATGCTGATCGTCGCACTGATCATCGGGCAAATGACCGCGGGGCTGCGCTACCAGGCGCGCGTCGCGTCCTATCGCGAGGAGCGCGCGCGAGTGCTCTACGAATTCGCGCGCGACATGTCGAGCCTGCTCTTGACCGGCGATGTCGTCGAGGCGGCGACCAAGATCATCACGAACACGTTCGGGGCGAAGGTCGCGATCCTCGTGCCGGACAGCCAGGACCGTATCCGGCCAACCGCAGGGAGCGGCCCTGCAGGCGGCCATCGATATCGGCGCCGCGCAGTGGGCGTACGACAAGGCGCAGCCGGCGGGCGCCGGCACCGACACCCTCGCGGGGAACGAATACCTGTACTTGCCTCTGCGCGCGCCGATGCGCACGCGGGGCGTGCTGGTGATCAAGCCGGACAATCCACGATTGCTACTCGTACCCGAACAACGCAGGCACCTCGACACCTTCGCCGCACTGACCGCCATCGCCCTCGAACGCGTGCACTACGTGGAGGTCGCGCAGCAGGCGCTCATCCACATGGAGTCCGAACGTCTGCGCAACTCGCTGCTCTCGGCGCTTTCGCACGATCTGCGCACTCCGCTGGCCGCCGTCGTGGGACTGGCGGAATCGCTGGTGCTGACCAAGCCGCCCATGTCACCGGAGCAGCTGGAATCCGCGAACGCCATCGCCGACGAGGCGCGCCGGATGAGCGCGCTGGTCAACAACCTGCTCGAGATGGCGCGAATCGAAAGCGGTGAAGTCAGGCTGCGCAGCCATTGGCATCCTTTCGAGGAGGTCGTCGGCAGCGCGCTCAAGGCCGCGCATCCTGCGCTCGCAAACCATCGCATCGTGCTGGACCTGGCACGCGACCTGCCGCTGGTCGAATTCGACGCGACGCTGATCGAACGCGTGCTGTACAACCTCATCGAGAATGCGAGCAAATACACGCCGGCGGGTTCGACCATCACGGTGGCGGCCGAAGCGGCCGGCGGCAATCTCGTCGTAAGCGTCAGCGACAACGGCCCTGGCATCCCGAGTGGACAGGAAGAGGCCATCTTCGAGAAATTCACCCGTGGCGCCCGCGAATCGACGACGCCGGGCGTCGGTCTCGGCCTGGCGATAAGCCGGGCCATCGTCGAGGCGCATGGCGGGAAGATCACGGCACGCAATGGTCCCGCAGGTGGCGCCCGATTGACCTTCACGTTGCCGCTGGGCACGCCGCCCAAAACGCCCCCCGAGGACGCCGGCTCCGCATCGGTCTGAACCGCCCGCCCGTGGCGTCCCGCCGCGTGAAGTATTTACGCCGCCTTTACGAGACGACGCAAGGATTCCACGGTGTCGTTACAGTCGACCTGCTATCTTCAATCGCATCACGAAAGGAGATGCCATGAACTTTCTAACCGCCATGTTCAGGTCGCAGCGGCCCCGCGTGATGACCGATGGGCCGTCAACCGGCGCATCCATGCACGGTACCGTTCAGTCAGGGTCGGTTCCGGAATCGAATCGCCGCGAAGGGAATCGCAGCGGCATTTCGCTTCAACCCGGCCCACCTCCGCCGCGGTCCTGCCAAGAGTTGCAACCACAACAAATTGAACTCGACGTCGACGTTCCTGATGTGAAGCGCGCGTTGGAACGTGCGGCGGAAGTGATCTGCCGCGCGCACGGACTGGATTCCGCGCCGGTCTTTCGCGCGCTATGGCGGCGCGAGCAGATAGGCTCAACAGCCATCGGGCATGGCGTGGCGCTGCCGCACGCCCGGATCTCCGGCATTGCCAAGCCTCTAATGCTTTTCATGCGTCCCAAGTACGCGATCGAGTTCGGCGCACCGGATGGCAGGCTGGTCACCAGGATCTGGGTCATTCTGGTGCCGGCCGACGGGCGCGCACAGGACCATCTGGACCTCCTCGCGGCGATCGCGCGGGCGTGTTCGGATGTGCACCTGCGCGAGGAACTGGATT
The DNA here is from genome assembly GCA_963834045.1 of uncultured beta proteobacterium. Lineage (GTDB taxonomy): Bacteria > Pseudomonadota > Gammaproteobacteria > Burkholderiales > Casimicrobiaceae > VBCG01. Next base: position 405,174 of record CAWIAK010000003.1, read on the forward strand.
CGGCCGCGACCGCGGACGATGCGGCCCGCGTGTTCAGCGACTGGACGCAACGGCAATTTGTCTAGCTTCGCCGGCTGTCCCGGTGTACGCGTTGACGTGGCCGTGTGTAGGGACACGCGGTACGCGCTATCATCGCCCGCATGGGCGAGCCTTCCCCCGTGGCCGTGCTGATCGAGGACGAGCGCCAGATCCGGCGCTTCGTGCGTTCTGCACTCGAGTCGGAAGGCTGGACCGTGCACGAGAGCGAGACCATGAAGCAGGGCCTGGTCGAAGCCGGAACGCGCAAACCCGATCTCGTGGTCGTGGATCTGGGCCTGCCCGATGGCGACGGCGTAGACCTGATCCGCGACCTGCGGACGTGGTCGGGCGTGCCGGTGATCGTCCTGTCGGCGCGCACCGACGAATCCGACAAGGTGAACGCGCTCGACGCTGGCGCCGACGACTACCTGACCAAGCCGTTTGGCGTGGCTGAGTTGCTTGCACGCGTGCGCGCAACGGTGCGCCGGCGCGTGCAACCGGCCGGCAGCGAAAAGCCGGCCATCACGTTCGGCGACATCGAAGTGGATCTGGTCGCGCGAACCGTGAAGCGACGCGGCGAACTCGTCCACCTGACGCCGATCGAATATCGGCTGCTGGCGCAACTCATCGCCAACGCGGGACGCGTGCTGACGCATCGGCAGATCCTGCGCGACGTGTGGGGTCCGTCACACGTCGAGAGCCCTCACTACGTCCGCGTGTACATGGGACACTTGCGCGAAAAGCTCGAGGACGACCCGGCGCAGCCGAAGCACCTCATCACGGAGACCGCGGTCGGCTATCGCCTGGTCGTCTGATCCGGAGAAGGGTCGCCGCGCAGCAGTGCGCGACCCTTGGCGCTGACCGAAACGGTGCGGCTGCCGGACTCATAGTCGATCAGCCCGTCTTCGCAGGCGTCTTCCCAGATGGTCAGGCGTGGACAACTGGTGCGCCACGTTTCCATGACCTCCGCGTAGTGCCGAGGGCGGTCGTCAAGCCACTCGAGCAGTTGCAGCGTCAATGCCACAGTCGGATTGCTCATGCTGCGGCGCCTTTCCATACGTCGTCGCTGATGTGGACGACGCCTTCAAGCAACGGCCGTGCGGTGCGCACGATGCCGGCGCGCTCGAACACAGGCACAGCGGACCCTGCGACCGCGCGCGTCGACATCCGCGTCTCCAGCACACCCGCCGGATGTTCGATGACGACGACACCCGGATCGGCGCTTGAATTTTCATTGCCGTGGCGAGCCACAGCGTGCGCCACCGTGCCCGGAATGTTGACCGCGGCGCCCAGGCACAATGCGCCGGTCACCGCGAATGCCGAGTGGCAATTCCACGGAACGAAGTAGCGTCCCGCGATATTGCCCAAGTCTTGAGGCGGCGCCACCAACGCGAATTTCGGCAGCACCTTGCCGGCCACGTCGCCCATGCCCATCCGCAGCGCGGCGCTGCGGCGCAACACCTCGATACGTGCGATGAGTTCGAGGTCGCTGTCGTAGTCGCGCTTCGTCTCGTGGCCGGTCTTGCCGAGATCGGCCGCGCGCACGAACACCAGCGGCGAGGACATGTCGACGCACGAAACCTCGATGCCGTCGATGACATCCACCGGCTGCCCTGTCGGCAACAACTTGCCGGTCTTGGCGCCGGCGGCGTCGAGGAAGTTGAGCACGATCGGCGCGCCGGTGCCCGGCACACCGTCGATCTTCGCGTCGCCGGCGTAGGTGACGATGCCGCCGGGCGTTTGCACGACGGCCTCGATGATCTTGTTCGTGTTGACGTTGTAGATGCGGATCGTCGTGGTCGGGTCGCCGGCGGCGACCAGTCCGCGCTCGATCGCGAACGGACCGACGCCCGCCAGCATGTTGCCGCAGTTGGGGGTCGTGTCGACGCCGCCCTTGCCGATGGCGATCTGCGCGAACAGGTAATCGACATCGACGCCGGTCGCTTGCCGAACGCCCGACGATGGCCGCCTTGCTGGTCAGCGAATCGCCGCCGCCGATGCCATCGATCTGCCGCACGTCCGGCGACCCCATCACGGCCAGCAGCACGCGGTCGCGCGCCTCCTCATCTGCGGGCAGGTCCTGCGCGAGGAAGTACGGGCCCTTCGAGGTCCCGCCGCGCATCAGCAGGCAGCGGATGTTCGTCAGCATGGCGGGTGGCGATCAGGTGTCGGTGGCAGCGGCGTCTGTCATCGGGCGCCGCGACTCGCCAGCACGCGGTCGACCATCACGCCGGCCTGGCCCAGGTAGTTCGCGGGATCGCACAGTCCGCCAGCGCCGCGCGATCGAGATGCGGCTGATCTCCGGATCGCGGCGAGCAGGTCGATGAGCGGCCGATTGTGCTTGATCGCCTCGCGGCAGAGGTCGTACACGAGGTCGTGCGCGTATTCGCGGCCGAAGTAGCGGCCCGAGTCCCATCATCACGGCCTCCGACATCACGAGGCCGTTGGTGATGTCGAGGTTGTCGCGCATCTTCGCGGCGTCGACCTCCAGTCCTTCGAGCACGAAGCGCGTCTGCTTCAGCGCGCCGGCGATCAGGCAGAAGCCTCGGGCAGGGCGATCCACTCGATCTCCCACGGCCCGGTCGAGCGCTCGTGGTCGGCGATCATCGCGTCGATCAGCGCCGCCGCGTGCTGGCGGCACGACCGACACCGCCGCGTGGATGTAGCAGGACGAGATCGGATTGCGCTTCTGCGGCATCGTGCTGCTCGAGCCGCGGCCGTGCGCGAAGGGCTCGAACACTTCCGCCGACTTCGGTCTGCATCATCAGCTTCACGTCCATCGAGATCTTGCCGAGCGTGCCGCCGACCAGTCCGAGGAAGCAGCCGACCTCGGCGATGGTGTCGCGCACCGTGTGCCAGGCGATCGCCGGCTGGCCCAGTCCGAGCTCGGTCATCAGCCCGGCCTGCGTTTCCATCGCGCCTGTCTCGAGCGAGCCAGCGTGCCGCACGCGCCGCCGAACTCGCCGACCAGCACGCGCGGCTGCAGTTGCGCAAGCCGCTCGCGATGCCGCTCGACCGCGGCGAGGATGGTCGCCATCTTGTAGCCGAAGGTGACGGGAATCGCCTGCTGCAGGTTGCTGCGGCCGGCCACCGGCGTATCGCGGTGCTTGCGCGCCAGCGCCGCGAGCGCCGCCGGAGATCGCCGCGAGATCGGCGTCGACAGCGCGAGGCCCTCGCGGATCTGCAGCACCGTGGCGGTGTCGGTGATGTCCTGCGTCGTCGCGCCCCAGTGGCAGTACTCGCCGAGCTGGTCGCGGCACAGCGCGTTGAGCTGCGACACGACGCCGAGGATCGGGTAGCCGATGCGCTCGGTCTGCTGGCGCAGCTTGTCCATGTCGATCTTGCCGATGTCGCAATTGCGCACGATCTCGTCGGCGGCTTCCTGCGGGATGATGCCGAGGCGGCCCTGCACGATGGCCAGCGCGCGCTCGATCGTCGAGGTAGTTCGCCGTGCGGTTCTCGTCGGACCACACGTGGCGCATGGCGTCGGTGCTGAAGATGTTGCCGAAGATGCGGGAGTCGATGATGGTGGCGGCCATGGCGGTTCTCGTTTCCGTGGGATGTGAATTGAGATGATGGAAAAGGATTGGGATCCGGCGCTCAACCGCTCGCCGCGCGATCGAGGATGGCCTGCGCCTTGCGGATCACCGGCCGGTCGACCATCCGGCCGTCGACCTGCACCGCGCCGGAGCGCCCGCGGCTGCGGCCAGCACGCGCCGCGCCCAGGCGATCTCGCCGGCCGTCGGCAGCAACGCCTCGTGGATTGCCGCGACCTGGCGCGGATGGATGCACAGCTTGGCGCCGAAGCCCAGCGCGCGGGCAAATGCGAGATCGGCGAGCAGCTGCTGCTTCGTCGTCGATGCGCCGCGGTGACGCCGGCGATGGGCGCCGCGATGCCGGCGCAGCGCGACGCGACCGCGATGCGCGAGCCGGGGTAGATCAGGCCGCGCTCGTCGCCGGAGAGGTCGAGGTCGACGGCGTAGTCGAGCGTGCCGAAGGCGAGGCGCTGCACGCCGTTCGCGGCGGCGATGGCGTCGACGGCCTGCACGCCGCGCGCGGTCTCGATCAGCGGCAGCACGCGGCCGCCGCGGGCAAGCGCCGACACGACGACGGCAACCTGCGCCGCGGACTCGGCCTTGGGCAGCATGGCGGATCGCGACGCCTGCTTGCGAAAGGAACGCCAGGTCCGCGGCAAACCACGGCGAGGCTGCATCGTTGATGCGCACGACGATGCGCGACGCCTGATCCGGGTGGCGACGCGATCCAGTCGCCGATCGCGTCGCGCGCGCGGTCCTTGTCGCGCGGGCGCACCGCATCCTCGAGATCGAGGATCACGGCGTCCGCGCCGGCAGGCGACCGCCTTGTCGAAGCGCTCCGGGCGATCGCCAGGGACGAACAGGTAGGTAACGGGGAGTTTCATCGCGTCGATCGATGGACGTGCAGGCGGGCGTCGTCATGCGCATCAGACCGCCTTCTCGGCGCGCAGCGCGGCAATGCGCTCGGCGGAATAGCCGAGCCGCCGAGAATCGAGTCGGTATGCGCGCCCAGCGCGGGCACCGGATCCATGCGCGGCTCGCCTTCCTCCCACGAGCCCGGCGGCAGCAGCGCCGGCACGCGCCGGCGGGCGTGTCGACGTCGCGCCAGCGGTTGCGCGCGCGCAGTTGCGGATGCGCCCACACGTCGTGCATCGTGTTGACCTGCGCGTTGGCGATCTGCGCGTCGTCGAGGCGCGCGACCACCTGCGTCCGCGGTCAGCGCGGCGAAGCCTCGACGATGATGGCGCGCAGTTCGTCGCGCGCGGCGCTGCGCCTCGAGTTGGTGGAAAACCGCTCCTCGTTTGCGAGCTCCGGCTGGCGCAGCACCTTGTCGCAGAAGGCCGCCCATTCGCGCTCGTTCTGCAGGCCGAGCATCACCACCTTGCCGTCGCCGGCGGGGAACGGGCCGTAGGGATAGATGGTCGCGTGGCTCGCGCCGGTGCGCGCCGGCGGCGCCGCGCCGTCGATCGCGTAGTACAGCGGATAGCTCATCCACTCGACCAGCGACTCCAGCATCGAGATGTCGAGGTGCTGCCCGCGGCCGGTCTGCTGCCGGTGCAACAGCGCGGCGAGGATGCTCGAATAGGCGTACATGCCGGCGGCGATGTCGGCGATCGAGGGCCCGGCCTTCGACGGCTCCTCCTCGGTGCCGGTGACGGACACGAGGCCCGACTCGCTCTGGATCAGGAGGTCGTAGGCCTTCTTGTCGCGATAGGGGCCGTCGCTCGCCGTAGCCGGAAATGTCGCACACGATGATGCGCGGGCTTGGCCGGCGACAGCGCCTCGTACGACAGGCCGAGGCGCGCCGCGGCGCCGGGCGCCAGGTTCTGCACGACGACGTCGGCGTCTTCGCGGATCAGGCGCATCAGGATCGCCTGCGCCTCCGGGTGCTTGACGTCGAGCGTCAGGCTTTCCTTCGAGCGGTTGGTCCACACGAAGTGCGACGCGAGACCGCGCACGCGCTCGTCGTAGCCGCGCGCGAAATCGCCCACGCCGGGGCGCTCGACCTTGATCACGCGCGCGCCGAGGTCGGCCAGCTGCCGCGTGGCGAACGGCGCCGCGATCGCGTGCTCGAGCGTGACGACGGTGATGCCGTCGAGCGGTCTCATCGTTTGTTCCTCATCTGTTCCTCATTGATCACCGCCGTGGCGTCCATGGTCAGCGCAGCCTTCGTGGTCCTTCGCCCACAGCTTGAACGTCTTGCCGTCGGACTGCGGCTCGCCGCAGACGAAGAAGTGGATTGATGTCGAACACCGGGCGCACCGCCGGAATTCGTAGCGCGCCACGACGGCGTCGGGCCGCTCGTGGCGAAGAAGGTCGAGCAGCAGCGTCGCGAGCAGCGGACCGTGGACGATCAGCCCCGGATAGCCTTCGACTTCGGTGACGTAGCGGCGGTCGTAGTGGATGCGGTGGCCGTTGAACGTCAGCGCGGAATAGCGGAACAGCAGCACGTCGTCGGGGATCCACTTGCGCTCCCACGCGGCGCGCGCGGGCGCCGCCTTGGGCGGCGGCGCGACGTCGTCCGGCTTCGGCGCCTCGCGGTAGACGATGTCGTGGAACTCGGTGAGCGCCGACGTCCGTCGTCGTCCTGCCGGCGAATTTCGTGGCGCACCTTGACGAACACCAGCGGCCCCGTGCGGCCGCTCTTTTCCGTGACGTCGTGGATGGTCGACGTGCGGGTGAGCGCGTCGCCGATGCGCAGCGGCGGACGGAATTCGAACTGGCTGCCGGCCCACATGCGCCGCGGCAGCGGAACCGGCGGCAGGAAGCCGCCGCGCTTGGCATGGCCGTCGGGCCCGATCTCCGATTGGCGATGCAGCGGCAGGAAGTAGAGCCAGTGCCACAGCGCGGGCAGCGGCGTGCCGGCCGGCGGGCGCGCGGGGTCGCGGTCGAGCGTCGCGGACAGCGCCGCGTAAGGCGTGGGCGTCGCGATGTCGGACACGGTTTCCGAGCGGCCGATCCATTCCTCGAGATTCATCGAGGCTCTCCATGGTAATTGCGTGCGCTATGCGGTGCCGTCGCGGACGAACGCTGCCGGTGAAAAGCGGCCGCGCGGTGGTGACGACGCTCGCGCTCGGGCAGCGCGGGCAGCCGTCGGCGTCGCGCTCGCGAGGTCGCAACTGACCTCCATGCGCCCGCCCGGATGCTCGATGACCATGCGTGCGAGGGCCGCCTTCCGGATTCGCGATGCGCGCCGCGACGCTGCCGCGGATGTTGGACGCGGCCAGCACGCAGGCGGCACCGGTCAGCGCGTGCGTGGCGTGGCAGGACGTCGGCGCGAGGTAGCGCGATGCGATCGTGCCGCCGTCGCGGGCGCCGCCAGCACGACGACCTTGGGCAACACGGTGCCGGCCACGTCGCCCAAGCCCATCAGCAGCGCCGCGTGCTGGCGCAGCGCTCGATGCGCGCGAGCCATGCCGTGTCGGCGTCGAGCTCCTGTTTGCTCTCGTGGCCGGTCTTGCCGACGCTGTGCGCCGCGAGCATCACCACCGGATTGGCGAAGTCGACGCAGGAGACTGCAACGCCGTCGATGAGGTCGACCGGCGGCCGGTGGGCAGCAGCCGGCCCGTCTTGCCGCCCGCCGGGTCCAGGAAGCGCAGGCGGATCGGCGCCGCGGTTCCGGGCACGCCGTCGAGCTCGTAGTCGCCCTGATAGGTGACGCGTCCGCCGGGCGTCTGCACCCGGGCTTCGACGATCTTGCCGGTGTTGAGGTCGAGAATCCGGACGACGGTCATCGGATCGCGGGCCGCGACCAGGCCGCGCTCGATCGCGAACGGCGCCACGCCCGAGAGCATGTTGCCGCTGGTGGGCGTGAAGTCGACGAGATTGCGGACGACGGAGACCTGGGCGAACAGGTACTCGACGTCGATGCCGCGCCGCGTGGACGGCCGCGACGATCATCACCTTGCTGCTCTGGTCGTCGCCGCCGCCCAGCCCGTCGATCTGGCGGACGTCGGGCGAGCCCATCGCGGCCAGCAGCACGCGGTCCCGCTCGGCCGCGGGCGGGGGCAGGTCCGACGCGAGGAAGTAGAGGCCCTTGGAGGAGCCGCCGCGCATCAGGACGCAGGGAATGCTGGCCATCATCGCGCAACGTCCTTTCCCCACGGGCCGGGCCTAAGGCTGACTCCATTGTCCGAGTCGCGCGTCCGCATGTGAAATGCAATAAAGGTGTCGATTGATGCGCGAGGGGAATGAATGATCGGGACCAGGAGGACGCGGCGATGAAGATCGACTTCGACGGCATCCAGGCGTTCGTGCTGGTCGCGGAACTGGGCGGCTTCAGCCGCGCCGCGGATCGAGCTGCACCTGACCCAGACGGCGCTCACGCGGCGCATCCAGAAGCTCGAGGCCTACCTCGCGGTGCGGCTGCTCGACCGCACGACGCGGTCGGTGCAGTTGACGGCGGTGGGCGCGATTTCCTGCCGCAGGCGCGGCGCCTGGTCGACGAGATGACGTCCGCCGTCGGGCGCCTGAAGGACATGTCGCGGCTGGGCAAGGGCAACGTGACGATCGCCAGCATCCCGACGATGGCGCACCATACGCTGCCCGGCGTGATCCGCGGCTACGCCGAAGAACACCCGGGGAACCGCATTCGCATCATCGAATCGAACGCGTCCGAGGTGGCCGCGCCGTGCTGTTCGACCAGGCGGAGTTCGGCATCACGATCCAGCTCGAGCGCCACGCCGACGCTGGTCGAGGAGCCGGTGCTGCGCGAGCCGTTCATGTTCTTCTGCCGCGACGAGCATCCGCTGAGCGATCAGAAGGTCGTCACATGGGAGCGAGCTGGCCGAGGCGGACCTCATCCTGGTGAGCGGCCTGTCGGGCAATCGCGCGCTGCTCGACTACCAACTGGCGCGAAAGCGGCTGCGCCTGCACGGCACGTACGAGGTCGAGCACCTGTCGACGGCGATCGGGCTCGTCGCGGCGGGCGTGGGCACCGCGATCCTGCCGTACTCGACCATCCAGGACGGCACCTATCCGCGCGTGCGCCGGATCCCGCTCGCGAGGCCGGTGATCGACCGCACGATCGTGCTGATCCGCAGGAAAAGCGCGACGCTGTCGCCGGCCGCGCAGATCTTCACGACATCCTGTCGCAGCAGTTGCGACTGGCCGCGCGCGCCGGCGCCAAGGGCCGCTCGAGGTCGTCGCACTGACGGACGGCGCGGAGTCACCGCAGGCAATTGCCGTTTGAACAAATAGTTGGCGGGCCATCGGCGCGACGGATGCCCGCCATCGAAAAGCGCGATTGGATATGCCGCAGGGAGCGCCTATGTTATCCGTGCAGGCACCCAGCCGTTTCAGGTGCATCACGCGATGACGCCCTTGCGGGCACGAGGAGTGCCAGATGCAAGTCCCACACGTTCGATGCCTTCAGTTGCTCGAATGAGGCACGAACCCTCGCGCGCTGCAGCGGGACGGCCGCTCGCGCGGCTATGCGCATGGCTGGTGACCAGCTATGTCAGCGGCAGCCTGGTCGCATCAGCGCGCTGCAATGGCTCAATGGCGATGCCGACATTGACCATGCGCTGGCGCTCGCCATCATCGGCGTGCAGCGACCGCGCTCGCGTGGCAACGTGCGCACCGGCTCATCGCCGCGATCGAAGCTAACCGCCCATCCCCAGCGTCTTCGGCAGCCACGTCGACAGCGGCGGCCAATACGTCACCAGCACCAGGAAGCCAGCATCGTCAAGAGCCAGGGCCAGACCGCTATCGTCAGCTCGGTGATGCCCATCTTGGCGATGCCGGAGGCGACGTAGAGATTGAGCCCGACCGGCGGGTGACACATGCCGACTTCCATGTTCACCACCATGATGATGCCGAAGTGGATCGGATCGATGCCGAGCTTGATCGCGATCGGAAACAGGATCGGCGCCAGGATCAGCAGGATCGACGACGGCTCCATGAAGTTGCCGGCGGCGAGCAGCAGGATGTTGGCGACGAGCAGGAACGTGATCACGCCCAGGCCCTGATTCAGCATCCAGCCCGCCATCGCCTGCGGAATGTTCTCGTTGGTCATCAGGAACGAGAACAGCACGGCGTTGGTGATGATGTACAGCAGCATCGCGCTCATGTTCGCCGACGACAGCAGCACCTTCGGGATGTCCTTGAGCCCCAGGTCCTTGTAGACGAACACGGCGATCACGAACGCGTAGACCGCCGCCATCGCCGCGGCCTCGGTGGGCGTGAACACGCCGGAATAGATCCCGCCCATGACGATGAGGATCAGCAACAACCCCCACATCGACTTGCGGAACGTCTGCCAGCGCTCGCCCCAGCTCGCCTTCGGCTGCCGCGGATAATCGTACTTGCGCGCGCGGAACCAGGCGGTCAGCCCGAGCAGGAACGCGAGCAGGATGCCGGGAATGACGCCGGCCATGAACAACGCGCCGACGGAGGTGCCGGTCGAGACCGAGTAGATCACCATGGCGATCGACGGCGGAATCAGGATGCCGAGCGCGCCCGACGTCGTGATGATGCCGGCGCCAAAGCGGTTGGGATAACCCGCCTTGATCATCGCCGGCAGCAGGATGGCGCCGATGGCGACCACCGTGGCGGGCGACGACCCCGACACGGCGGCGAACAGCGCGCACGCGAGCACGCCGGCGAGGCCCAGGCCGCCGTAGAGATGCCCGACCATCGAGCTCGCGAAGTTGATCATCCTTCGCGCGACGCCGCCATGCGTCAGGAAATTGCCGGCGAGGATGAAGAACGGGATCGCCATGATCTCGAACTTCTCGATGCCGGTGAAGAGCTTGAGCGCGACGGATTCGATCGGCACCGTCGTCATCAGGAACAGGAACGAGAGCACGGTGAGGCCGAGCGAGATCGAGATCGGCATCCCGGTCAGCATCAGCGCCAGCAGCAGCCCGAAAATGATCGCGGTGTTCATTGGCGCGGCCCCCCGTCTCCGTTGCCGTCCGGGCGGCGGCTCTTCATGTCGCGCGGATGCAGGTCGTCGTCGTGCAGGTCGACCTGGTCTTCGTCGCCGGGCGTGAGCGAGATTCCTCCTCGAGGCCCTCGACGTGGCCGTGGTCATGGTGCGGCAGTTCGCCGGTGCGCACGAACGCCACCAGGACCTGCAGGAAGCGAAAGCACATCAGCGAGGAGCCGAGCGGAATCGCGGAGTAGACCATCCACGTCGGCCATTCGAGATCCGGCGTGTTCGGCCCGGGGAACATGTCGTCTGTCGCGACACCGAAGAGATTGAAGATCGCATAGTGCGCGCCGTTCTCCCACACGAAGCGCGCGCCGAGCGTGGCGACGATCCCGGTGAACAGCGCGCCGGCGAGCAGGCCGAAGACGATGAGATTGAAGCGGTTGCGATCGTTGAGCCGGTTGATCAGCACGTCGACGCCGACGTGGATGCCGGTCCGCACGCCGTACGCGGCGCCGAACTTGGCCATCCAGACGAACATGATGATGCAAAGCTCCTGCGCCCAGGACAGGTCCACTTTCAGCATCAGGTCCTGCACGCCCGGGATCGGCCATCCGGTGACGTAGCGGTGGACGACGGCGACGAAGATCAGCAGCGTCGCCCCGCCCATCAGGAACGTGATGAACGTTTCCTCGAAGCGATCCAGGATTTTCACGCTCCCCTCCGTCCGGGCCGGGATGGACAGCACCGCGCGGCGCGCGTCCGGGACGCAACGCCGAACGAGCCCGCGCCGGCGATTACTTCCCTATGCCGTCGCTGCGCGAATCTTCGCGATGGTTTCCTTGCCGACGCGCGACGCCATCTCGTCCTGCACCGGGCGCATCGCCTTGACCCATTGCGCCTTCTCGGCCGGCGTCGGCGTGTAGATCGTGGACTTGCCGGACGCCTTGATGCCCGCGATGGCCGCCTGCTCGTCCTTTGCGGACACCTGGTCGTTGTACTTGGTGGCGTCCTTCATCGCGCCTTCGAGCGCCGTGCGGATGTCGGGCGGCAGGCCGTCCCAGAATTTCTTGTTGGCGACGACGACATAGTTGCTGATCGTGTGGAACGTCAGCGTCACGTGCTTCTGCACTTCGTACTGCTTCTGCGTGTAGAGGTTGGACAGCGGGCCCTCGGTGCCGTCGACCACGCCCGTGTCGAGCGCCTGGTAGACCTCGGAGAACGCCATCGTCTGCGGAATCGCGCCGACCGACTTCATGATCGCCGCGTTGACCTTGGACGAGTTGATCCGCATCTTGAGGCCCTTCATGTCGGCGGGCGTGTGGATCGGCTTGTTCGCGCTCATCACGCGAAAGCCGTTGTCCCAGAACGCCAGGCCGACCAGGCCGCGCGTCTCGAGCTTCTTCAGCATGCCCTCGCCCACGGGACCGTTGTAGACCTTGTGCAGCGACTCCAGATCCGGAAACAGGTAGGGCAGGTCGAAGGCCTCGAATTCGGCCAGGCCGATGGTCCGAACTTGCCGGGCACCGGTGCCAGCATCTGCACCGAGCCGAGCTGCAGGGCTTCCAGCTCCTCCTTGTCCTTGTAGAGCATGCTGTTCGGATACACCTCGACCTTCACCTTGCCCTGGTGCGCTCCTCGGCGAGCTTCTTGAACTGCTCGGCGGCCTGGCCCTTCGGCGTGTCGGCGGCGGCGACGTGACTGAACTTGATGACGATCGGCTGCTGCGCAAGCCGGCGCGCCGGCAGTCAGCGCGAGCGCCGCAGCCGTCGCACCATCGCGAATGCGTACTTCATGAATCTCCTCCGTACGTTGTCCGGTCGTTGCCGGATCTGGTCCGGCGTGCGGTCACGTGTCGCGTACCGCCCGTGTCAATTCTTTAACTCCCGCAACATTATGAGCGCATTGCGCGTTCCGTCGGAAATGCAATAAGAGCCTCGATTGATGCCATACGCATATCTGACGACCGTCGTGCGGCGTGAACCACGCCGCCTATTCGTCGCCCAGCTGCAGGTTGGCCGGCTGCCGTTTCTCGATCGCCCACTTCAGCAGCGCGGCCGCGCGATAGACGCCGTGGGCGAACTTGCCGTAGGGCAGCGTCAGGAACAGCGCCATACCACGCCCAGGTGCAGCGAGAGCAAGAGCGCCATGAGCCCGTGTCGCGCCACACCAGCAACGCGAGGCCGGTGAGGCTGGTCAGAAACAGCAGCGCGATGAAGCCGCGGTCCATCGGCTTCTGCGCCGCGTCGCCATGGAGCGGATGGCGGCGCAGGTTGAGCCAGAGCAGGCCGGCCGGTCCGATCAGCAGACCCACGCCGCCCAGCGTGCCGAGCACGACGGGCAGGCTCGTCCATGCGTACGGCGCGTGCCAGCCGAACAGTAGTGGTAGAGCGTGGCCACGCAGGTCGCCGCGAAGCACAGCAGGAAACCGTAGAACGTGAAGTGATGGAACCGCCGGCGCGCCAGCGTGAACGCGTCGTCCGCCTCGTTGCAGCCCTCGGCCGTGGCCGCCGTCCAGGTATTGAGGCGCAGCACGTCGTGCGTCGCCTCGGCCGCCGCGGCCGCGGAACCCGGCCCGGGCGCATGTCGCGTCCAGAACCGCGCACGCCCACGCGAGCGCCAGCACCGCGAACAGGAAGACCGGCGCGAACATCGCGACCATCAGGTTGTGCGGAAACACCTGGTAGAAGTCGCCGGCGAGCGGCGCATGCATCAGGCGTCCCCTTGGCGCGATGGCCAGACCAGGAACAGTGCAAGGCCGGCGGCGAGCGCGACCGCCATCGTGAGGCCGTTGCGCCGGTACAGCGCGCCGAGCGCCGCCGGCCACGCATACTCCGCGTAGGTCTCGAGGCGCACCCGCGCCATCGCCTGCGGCACGTTGACGGCGAACTCGTGCGGCGGCGCGTACTGGCACGCGTGCAGGCACGCGCCGCAGTTGTGGCATAGGTTGGCCAGGTAGTGGACGTCGGCGTTGCCGAACTCCAGCCGCCGCGTCATCGCCGGGAACACCGCGCAAAAACCCTCGCAGTAGCGGCAGGCATTGCAGATCTGCATCTGGCGCGCGACTTCGGTCTCGTTCGCGCTCGATAGCGCGATCGCGGGTCAGCGCGTCAAGCGGCTGCATGGGCGGCTCCCTGCAGCGCGGCGGCGGCGGCTCGCGTGCCGGCGATGCGACCGAACGCGGTGCCGATGCTCATGCCGACGCCGGCCGTATAGCCCTTGCCGAGCACGTTGCCCGCCATGATTTCGCCGGCGGCGAACAGGTTGGCGACTGGGCCTGCCGCCGAAATGCACCGCCGCGCGCTCGTCGACCTTGAGCCCGAGGTAGGTGAAGGTGATGCCGGGCCTCAGCGCGTAGCCGTAGAACGGCGGCGTGTCGAGCGGACGCGCCCAATGCGTCTTGGCGGGCGTCAGGCCCACGGTGTGGCAGTCGTCGAGCGTCGCGTGATCGAACGTGCCGACGCGGCAGGCCGCGTTGAATTCGGCCGACAGTGCGCACGAACACCGCCTCGGCGAGCCCGAGCCGGCGCGCCAGTTCGGCCAGCGAGTCGGCCTGCCGGCCGGGAAACACCGGCGGCATGAAGCGGCCGATCGCCTTGGCATCGATGATCGAGTAGCCGATCTGCCCGGGCTGCTGGGCGACCAGCCGGCCCCAGATCGCGTAGCGCTTGGGCCAGAAGTCCTCGCCTTCGTCGTAGAAGCGCTGCGCCAGTCGCGGTTGACCACGATGCCGAGCGAGACGCAGTCGATGCGCGTGCAGATGCCGCCGTCGTACAGCGGCGCGCGCGCGTCGATCGCCACCATGTGCGCCTGCGTCGGGTCGCCGATGACGTCTGCACCGGCATCGATCAGGAACTTGAGCAGCACGCCCATGTTGAAGCGCGTGCCGCGAATCAGGAAGTTGTCGGCCGGCCACTCGCCCGCGTCGTTGCGGCCCCATGCTTCGCGCAGCCACTCGCGGTTGGACTCGAAGCCGCCGCTGGCCACCACGCAGGAGCGCGCTTCGATGCGCTCGCTGCCGATGCGCGCCGCGACGAAGCGGCCGTTGTCCAACTCCAGCGCATCGACCGGCGCGTCGTAGCGGACCTTCACGCCGAGCGCCTCCGCGCTGCGGAAATAGGCGTTGACCAACGCCTTGCCGCCGCCCATGAAGAATGCGTTGGTGCGCGCCGTGTGCAGCGCGCCGGACAGCGACGGCTGGAAATGCACGCCATGCAGTGCGCATCCAGTCGCGGCAGCGCGACGACTCGCGGATCACGATGCGGGCAAGCGCCTCGTTGGTCGCGCCCCCGGTGACCTTCAGCAGGTCCTGCCAGTACTCTTCCTCGGGATAGGCGTCGACCAGCACGTCCTGCGGCGCCTCGTGCATGCAGCGCAGGTTGCGCGTGTGCTGCGAATTGCCGCCACGCCACTCACGCGGCGCCGCTTCGAGCAACAGCACGCTGGCGCCCGCCTCCCGCGCCATCAGCGCAGCGCACAGCGCGGCGTTGCCGCCGCCGATCACCAGCACATCCACCTTGTTCATGGCTCCGAGACGGGTCGCGAGGACTTCGCGACATCTTCGACCAGATCGAAGGCGTGCACAAGCAGATGTGGAAATTTTCCGCGCCGTCATCAGGACTTTCGCGGTGCCGAAGCAGAACCCGAGGAGTCGACAGCCCTCAGGGCCCCAGCATCGACTCGAACTTGAGTTCCGGCAGATAGGTAATGGCCATCAACGTGAAGGCCGAATTTCATCGGACGGCGGTATTGCGCTAACCAGGCGCGCGTCGCGTCCTACCGCGAGGAGCGCGCGCGTGCTATACGAATTCGCGCGCGACATGTCGGGCCTGCTCTTGACCGGCGATGTCGTCGAGGCGGCGACCAAGATCATCACGAATACGTTCAGGGCCAAGGTGGCGATACTCGTTCCGGTCGCCGGTGCTGACCAGGCCGCCCCTGTCACCTGAGCAACTGGAATCCGCGAACGCCATCGACGAAGCGCGCCGGATGAGCGCGCAGGTCAACACCCTCCTCTAGATGGCACGATCGAATAGTGAAGTTGCGCAGCCATTGGCATCCTCCTTTCGAGGAGCTCGTCGGCAGCGCGCTCAAGGCCGCGCAACCTGCGCTTGCAAAGCATCGCATCGTGAAGCGGCGCGGCGAACTCGTCCACCTGACGCCGATCGAATATCGCCTGCTGGCGCAACTCATCGCCAACGCGGGACGCGTGCTGACCCACCGCCAGATCCTGCGCGACGTGTGGGGGCCGTCACACGTCGAGAGCCCGCATTACGTCCGCGTGTACATGGGGCACCTGCGCGAAAAGCTCGAGGACGACCCGGCGCAGCCGAAGCACCTCATCACGGAGACCGCAGTCGGCTATCGCCTGGTCGTCTGAACAGCCGTCACGCGCACGACCGCGGAAATCACCCCGGCGGCTGCGGCGACAATTGCGGTCGCGCGGCGGGCGCGGCGGTCTTGACCGGCGCATCCGGCACCGAGTCGATCCGCTGCACGTCGCCGGAAATCTCGCCGCCCTCGGCGACGATCAGCCGGCCGTAGCGGATCTTGCCCGACACTCGACCGGTACCGCGCACGATCAGCTTTGCATGCGCCGTCAATTCGCCCGAGAACTCGCCGTCGATTTCCGCGATGTCGATCACCGCCACGCCCTTCATCGTTCCCGGCTTGGCGATCTGCATTGCCTTGCTGTTGATGGTCGCTTCGACGTGTCCTTCGACGATCAGCACGTCGCAATCGGAAATTTCCACGCCGCACAGCTTGATATTGGGCCCGACGAACAGCTGGCTGCCGGGAGTGTCCGGACCGATGGCGCGCGCAGACCGCCTCCGGCATCGCCTTGGAAAGCACCGGCGGTTCCGCTGCCGGGGCGGGTTGCGGGGGCGCCGGGGCCGGCACCGGCGCCTTGGCGGCCGATCCGGTCGCTGCCGATGCCGGCGCATACGGATACGGCGCGGGTTTGACGGCGGACTTGTCGGGGGACTTGGCCGTGTCGCGATTGAAGTTGAGCATGGGGACCCTCCCTACATGAAGAAATATGCCAATGTCATAGTGCGCCCTTTGGATTGCGCCCGCAACAACTATTTGCAGGGCGTGTGCGCGTCCCCGGCGCGCCTGGCGCTTCAACTCGTGAAACGCCGATCCAAGAAGTGCGACCCGCGTCAGCGCAGGAAGTTCAGGCCCGCGCGAAAGACGGACCAGAGGCGCTAGGACGCGAAGAACGTCTGCAGCTCGCGCAGCGTCTCGTCGCGGCACTTCCTCGGGCAGGTAATGTCCCGACGGCAGCGCCTTGCCGCTGACATCCGTCGCAACCGCGCCCCAGTCGCGCAGCGGCGCGAACAAGCGGTGGACGACGCCCTTGGCGCCCCACAGCGCGAGCAGCGGACAGCGCACCTTGCGGCCCGCAGCGACATCCGCGTCGTCGTGCTCGAGGTCGATCGACGCCGCGGCGCGATAGTCCTCGCACGTCGCGTGAATGGTTGCCGGCGCGGCAAAGCAGCGCTCGTATTCGGCCAGCGCGCGCGGATCGAAATGCTCGAGTCCGGTTCCCAGCCGGCTCATCATCCGGTGAAGATAGAACGTGGGATCGGCGCCGATCATCCGCTCCGGAATGTCGAACGGGCTGGATCAGGAAGAACCAGTGGTAGTACGCCGTCGCGAACGCCTGGTCGGTTGCGCGGAACATCGTGCGCGTCGGCGAGATGTCGAGCACCGCGACCCGCTCGACGGCATCGGGATGATCGACGCACAGCCGATGCGCGACGCGGCCGCCGCGGTCGTGACCGGCGAGGCGAAAGCGCGGGAAGCCGAGTTCGCGCATCACCTCGACCATGTCCTGCGCCATCGCGCGCTTCGAGTACGCCGCGTGCGTCGCGTCGCTCGCGGGCTTGCCCGAGTCGCCGTAGCCGCGCAGGTCCGCGCACACGACCGTGTAGTCGCGCGCCAGCGCCGGCGCGACGCCCGTGCCACATCGCGTGCGTCTGCGGATAGCCGTGCAGCAGCAGGAGCGGCGGCCCGGCGCCGCCGACGACGCAATGGATTTCCGTGCCCGCCGTGCGAATGCGCCGTGCCGCGAATCCGGGAAAGAGCGTGTCCACGCCTGGTCAGCTCATGCGCAGACCGGCGCTTCAGTCGACCTTGGCGCCCGACTTCTTCACGACGTCGCCCCACTTCACCACTTCCGTCTTCACGAACGCCGTGAATTCCTCGGTGGAGTTGCCGACCGGTTCCGCGCCAAGCGCCAGCAATTTCTCCTGCACGTCGGGCAGGTTGATGATCTTCACGATCTCGGTGTTGAGCCGCTTGACGATGGCCGGCGGCGTTCCCGCGGGCGCGAACACGCCCTGCCACGAGCCGATTTCATAGCCGACGACGCCGGCTTCGGCAATGGTCGGAACGTCGGGCGCCGCGGGCGAACGCTTGGCCGTGGTGACGCCGAGCGCGCGCAGCTTGCCGCCTTTCGCCAGCGTCCACGCCGTCGTGATGTTGTCGAACGTCATCGTCACGCTGCCGCCCATCACGTCCTGCAGCGCGGGCGGGCTGCCCTTGTACGGGATGTGCTGCATGTCCACGCCCGCCATGCCCTTGAACAATTCGCCGGACAGGTGCTGCGACGTCCCGTTGCCGCTGGACGCGAACGTGTACTTGCCGGGATTCTTCTTCATCAGCGCGATCAGTTCCGCCACCGTCTTCGCCGGCACGTCGTTGTTGACGACGAGCATGTTCGGCACGCGCGCGATCAGCGTGATCGGGATGAAATCCTTCACCGGATCGTAGGGCAGGTCCTTGTACAGCGACGCGTTGATGGCGTTGGTGCTGATCGTGCCGCCCAGGATCGTGTAGCCGTCGGGCGCCGACTTGGCCACGAAATCCGCGCCCAGGCCGCCGCCGGCGCCCGGCTTGTTCTCGACGATGACCGGCTGCCCGAGCGCGACACCCAGCTTTTCGCCGATGGTGCGGGCGAGGATGTCGGTCGTTCCGCCCGGCGCGAACGGAACGACCCACTTGATGGGTTTCGTCGGCCACGCCTGCGCGAACGCAAGCGGCGCCGCGACGGCGAGGACCAGGCCCAGGAACAGCGCGACAGCACGTTTCATCAGCGACCCCTTCAGGCGACAAATGCGTTGGCGCGCGCCGCGTCGATGCCCACGGACTGCGCGGCTTCAATCAGGTTGTTCCACGTCGTATCGTCCAGCGGCACGCCGTTCGCAAGCCGCGCGGCACGCGTCTGCCGTTCGACGTCGCCGGGGCCGAGCACCGGCCGCCCGGCCACCAGCGGCGGCGACGCCTTCACCCATTCGATCAGGCGTTCTGCTTCGGCCAGCACGCCTCCCGTGCCATCGTAGACCGCGGGCGCGATGAAGATCGACAGCATGTTGTTGCGCAGGACCGTGTCGTCGGGATCGGAACTGCGTCCCGTCGTGATCGCGCCGGCGAGCAGGTCGGTGAGTATCGACAGGCCGGAGCCCTTGTGCTCGCCGATCGTCAGCAGCGCGCCGCCATCGTAGAAATCCTTCGGGTCCGTCGTCGGCTTGCCGTGCTTGTCGACGATCCATCCCGCGGGAACCTGCTCGCCCTTGTTCGACGCGACCATCAGCTTGCCCTCGGCCACCGTCGACGTCGTGATGTCGAGAATGGCGGGCGGGCCGCCTGCGCACGGCACGCCGATCGCCAGCGGATTGGTGGACAGCCGGCGATCGCTGCCGCCAAACGGCGCCACGCGCTGCGCGCCGGACGTGTTGAGGAAGTGCAGCGACACCTGGCCCTGTTCCGCCGCCATTTCGGCCCAGTCCCCCAGGCGGCCCAAGTGCCCGCAGTTGCGCAGGCCGACCATCGCGATGCCCGACTTCGCCGCCTTCGCGATGCCCAGCCGCGTGGCGAACTCGCCGATCACCTGGCCGAAGCCGCGGTTGCCGTCGACGATCACGAGCGCAGGGCTGTCGAACACGATGGTGGGATCGGTGTTGGGCTTGAGCCAGCCCATGCCCACCCACTCGAGGTATTTGCCGACGCGCAGCACGCCATGGGAATCGTGGCCGACGAGATTGGAATCGACCAGCCGCCGCGCCACCGTGCGCGCCTCGTCGGCCGAGCATCCGCCGCCCTGCATGATCGCCGCGACGAGATTCGTCAGTTTGTTGGCCGCGATCGTCTTCATCAGTGGATTTCCGGTTCGGTCGTCGCCGCGGTTCCTTCGAGGAAGTCGAAGTCGCAGCCCTGGTCCGCTTGCGTGATGTGCTGCTGGTACAGCGCGCCGAAGCCGCGCTCGTACCTGGGCGCGGGCCGCTTCCACGCCGCGCGGCGTCGCGCCAGTTCGTCGGCGCCGACCTTCAATTCCAGCTTGCGCGCGGGAACGTCGAGTTCGATGAGGTCGCCGTCGCGCACCAGCGCAAGCGGCCCGCCGACGAACGACTCCGGCGCCACGTGCAGCACGCACGCGCCGTAGCTCGTGCCGCTCATGCGGGCGTCGGAGATGCGCACCATGTCGCGCACGCCTTGCGCCAGCAGCTTCTTCGGGATCGGCAGCTGCCCCCATTCCGGCATGCCGGGCGCGCCCAGCGGTCCCGCGTGCTGCAGCACCAGCACCGAATCCTTGGTCACCGGCAGCGCGGGATCGTCGATGCGCGCCGCCATGTCGTTGTAGTCGGCGAACACGACGGCGGGTCCGGTGTGCCGCAGCAGGTGCGGCTCCGCCGCCGCGGGCTTGATGACCGCGCCGTCGGGCGCCAGGTTGCCGCGCAGTACCGCGAGGCTGTCGGACGCCACCAGCGCCTTGTCGCGCGGCAGGATCACGTCGCGGTTGAACACCTCGGCGCCCGCGATGTTCTCGCCGAGCGTCTTGCCATTCACGGTGCGCGCCGACAGCGTGAGCAGGTCGCCGATTTCGTTCAGCAGCGCGCGCAGGCCTCCCGCGTAGAAGAAGTCTTCCATCAGGAATTTGCCGGCGGGGCGCAGGTTGGCGATCAGCGGCGTCTTGCGGGCGATGGCGTCGAAACGGTCGATGGTCAGTGGAATGCCCGCGCGGCGCGCCACGGCGACCATGTGCACGACGGAATTGGTCGAGCCGCCCAGCGACAGCACCGTCGTCACCGCGTTGTCGATGCTGGCCGCGTCGAGGAAGTCGCGCGGCTTCAAGTCTTCCCACACCATGTCGACGATGCGCCGTCCGGTCTCCGTCGCCATGCGCCCGTGACGCGAATCGGCGGCGGGAATCGACGCCGCGCCCGGCAGCGTGAAGCCCATCGCTTCCGCGGCCGAGGTCATCGTCGACGCGGTGCCCATCGTCATGCAATGTCCGGGCGACCGCGCGATGCCGTCCTCGATCTCGCTCCATTGCGCGTCGGTGATGTTGCCGGCGCGCTTCTCGGCCCAGAACTTCCACACGTCCGACCCGCTGCCCAGCTTCTGGTCGCGCCAGTGCCCGGACAGCATCGGCCCCGCCGGCATGAAGATCGCCGGCAGGTTCATGCTGATCGCGCCCATCAGCATCGCCGGCGTGGTCTTGTCGCAGCCGCCCATCAGCACCGCGCCGTCGACCGGATACGAGCGCAGCAGCTCCTCGGTCTCCATCGCCAGCAGGTTGCGGTAGAGCATCGTCGTCGGCTTCTGGAAGACTTCGGCGAGCGCGATGGCCGGCATCTCCAGCGGAAATCCGCCTGCCTGCAGCACGCCACGCTTCACCTCCTCCGCGCGCTGCCGGAAATGCGAATGGCACGCGTTGATGTCGCTCCACGTGTTGACGATCGCGATGATCGGCTTGCCCTGGTAATCGGCGCGCGAATAGCCCATCTGCGACGTGCGCGAATGGTGGCCGAACGAGCGCATGTCGTTGTTGCCGAACCAGCGGTGCGAGCGCAGGTCGGTGGGCTTCTTGCGCGCGCTCATGACGTGGCCATGCGTGTCATGCCGGCGAGCGCGGTCGAGGCGGATTTCACGTACGTCCTCCGATTCTGTTCTTGTAGTTGCCGGATCCGATTATACGGAAGCGATCGGCGGTTTCCGCATGTCGTCGCCGGGGCCGCGACCCATTGCCGTCACGCCTCGGGACGGGCATTGCGTTGCTCGCCCATAGCGCTATAGTTGGGTCTCACCGGCGCTCGCCACCTCCCCTCGGAGGTTTCCATGTCCCTGTACCGAACCGATCGTCCCTTCGCGTGTGCGCGCACTCA
Organism: uncultured beta proteobacterium; assembly: GCA_963834045.1. Lineage (GTDB taxonomy): Bacteria > Pseudomonadota > Gammaproteobacteria > Burkholderiales > Casimicrobiaceae > VBCG01. The sequence goes on from CAWIAK010000003.1 coordinate 426,773, forward strand.
TCGCGTGCGCGCTGGCCCTGATGGTGTTCTGCCTGCTGGTCGCCACACCCGCCGCCTACGCGCAGGCCGAAACCCAACAAGGCCGACAGCGCAACCGGCAGCCGGAAAGGCGTCGACGCCGACAAGGTCTTTGGCGCCGTGGTCAAGGTCTCGGTGCAGGCCATTCCCGACGCGCGCAGCGCCGCTACGCTGGGCGCGGAACGCGAAGGCTCGGGCGTCGTCATCGGCGAGCGCGGCCTGATACTCACCATCGGCTACCTCATCGTCGAGGCGGACGACGTCAGCATCACGGACAGTCGCGGCCGGACATACACCGCCCGCGTCGTCGCCTACGATCACGTGACAGGGCTCGGCCTCGTGCGCACGATCGCGCCGCTGGACGCCAAGCCGGTGACCTTCGGCGATTCGGGAAAGCTCGCCAATCGCGAACCGGTCATGATCGCCGGCGCGGGCGATGACGGCGTTTCCTTCGCCTATGTGGTCTCCAAGCGCGCGTTTTCGGGCAGCTGGGAATATGCGCTGGACCAGGCCATCTTCACGAGCCCGCCCACGCTCAACTGGAGCGGGGCCGCGCTGTTCGACAAGGATGGCAAGCTGCTCGGCGTGGGCTCGCTGATCGTCCGCGACGCCAACGACGACGATCCCAGGCTTCCCGGCAACATGTTCGTTCCCATCGACCTGCTGAAGCCGATCCTGACGGACCTGGTCAAGGGCGGTCGCCGAGCCGGACCCGCCCGTCCGTGGATGGGCGTGTCGACCGACGAGTCGCAGGGACGTCTCGTGGTGTCGCGCGTATCGCCCGAAGGTCCCGCCGACCTGGCCGGGTTGTCCGTCGGCGACATCATCCTGGCCGTCGGCGACGAAAGCGTGCGGACGCAGGCCGATTTCTACCGGAAGGTATGGAGCCGCGGCAACGCCGGCGACGAAATCCCGCTCAAGTTGCTGCAGGGCGTGGACGTGCGGGAGGTGCGCGTCAAATCCATCGACCGGGTCGAATACTTCCGGGGGCGCACGACGTACTGACGGGTCGCGCGCAGCAATCGGGAGCCATCCGGGCCGGTCAATCCCAAGCGGTTCGCGGACGTCGAGGCTTGCCCGTACAATGCGGCGTTGTCCTCTTAGCCGCGATCGCGCCCGCCGATGCTCTATGCCCTGACGATCTTCGCTAGCGCGTTCCTGCTCTTCCTGCTCCAGCCCATCGTCGCAAAGCAGATCCTGCCCTGGTTCGGCGGCTCCGCGGCCGTCTGGACGACCTGCCTCGTATTCTTTCAGTCGACGCTGCTGCTCGGCTATGCCTACGCCGACTTTTCCGTGCGCAGGCTCACGCCACGCGCCCAGGCAAAGCTGCACATGGTGCTGCTCGTGCTGAGCCTCGCCGTGCTGCCGATCATCCCGGGCGAGTTCTGGAAACCCACGGGGCAGGAAAGTCCGATCTGGATGATCCTGGGACTCCTCGCCGCAACGATCGGGCTCCCCTATTTCGTGCTCTCCACGACCAGCCCGCTGATCCAGGCGTGGTTCGCGCGCACCTTTCCCGGACGCAGCCCGTATCGGCTGTTCGCGCTGTCGAATCTCGCTTCGATGCTGGCGCTGCTGGGCTACCCGTTCCTGCTCGAACCCTGGATCGCCACACGCATGCAGGCGTGGGGATGGTCGGCGGGCTATGCGGCCTTTGTCGGACTGTGCGTGCTGGCGGCGCGAAAAGGGGGACGTGCCGCCGAAGCGTCCGCTCACCTGGCGGCGCGGCCTGTCGATGACGCGCCCGCCGGCGAGCCGCCGACCTTGAGCCGGCAACTGCTCTGGTGCGCGCTGGCGGCAACCAGTTCGGCAATGCTGCTGGCGGTGACCGACCACATCACCCAGAACGTCGCCGCGGTTCCGTTGCTCTGGATCGTTCCGCTGTCGCTCTATCTCATCACCTTCATCCTTTGCTTCGACGGCGAAGGCTGGTATCGCCGCGAGATCTTCCTCGCGATGCTCGCGGCGGCGCTGGGCGTCATGGGATGGACGCTGGCCGACCCGAAGCTGACGCACGAGCTGGCGATCCAGATCGACGTGTTCTGCGCGGGATTCTTCATCGCGTGCATGTTCTGCCACGGCGAACTCGTGACCTGCAAGCCGGCGCCGCGGTACCTGACGCGCTTCTACCTGATGGTCGCTCTCGGCGGCGCGCTGGGGTCGGTGCTCGTCGGCGTGGTGGCGCCTCTCGTCTTTTCCGCCAACTTCGATCTCGCCATCGTGCTCGTCGCGTGCGCGCTGTTGCTGCTGTGGCGGACGCGCGGCGAGGCGCATGTCTTTCCGGCGCTGGCCGCGATAGCGCTGCTCGTCACGATCGGCTGCGGCATCTGGAGCATGGTCGAGTTCTACCGCGACACGATAGTCACGTCGCGCAATTTCTACGGCATGCTGCGCGTGCAGGAATCCGGCGCCGACGTCGACAGCCGCCGCACGCTGATCCACGGGACGATCATGCACGGCAAGCAGTACCTGCATCCCATCCTTCAGGTCCGAGCCGACGAGCTATTACACGCGCAACTCCGGCATCGGCCGCCTGATCGAGGCCATGCACCCGCGCAAGGGAAGCATCAAGGTCGGCGTCATCGGCCTGGGCACGGGAACCCTTGCCACGTACGGCGCCAAGGGCGATGTCTACCGCTTCTACGACATCAATCCCGGCGTGGTCGGCGTCGCGCAGCGCGATTTCACGTTCCTCAAGAACAGCGACGCCACGATCGAACTGTCGCTGGGCGACGCCCGCCTGTCGCTCGAGCGCGAAGCGCCGCAGCAATTCGACGTCCTCGCCATCGACGCGTTTTCCAGCGACGCCATCCCGGTGCACCTCATCACGCGGGAAGCGGTCGAGGTGTACCTGCGGCATATGAAGCCGGACGGCGTCATCGCGTTCCACGTCACCAACCGTTACCTGAATCTGGTGCCCGTGGTCGAGGGCATCGCGAACGAGCTTGGTCTGCACGCGCTGTGGATCGACGACCCCGGCCTGGAAACTTTCGGCAACGCTTCCAGCTGGGTGCTGCTCGCGAAGGACCCGTCCCGGCTCAACGACACGCGCCTGACGGACCCGTCCAGCCCGATCGAATCCCGGCGCGACTGGCGCGTGTGGACCGACGACTTCAACAATCTGGTGCAGGTGCTGAAGTAGCCGCAATCCCGGCGCACTGCACTAGAATCGGCCCATGCCTCGCGAAGCGCTTCCCTCTCCCGCCGACCCCGGGCCTTACCGCGCGCTGATCCGGCCGCCCAAGGCGCGTCACATCGAGGTCATCGACCAGCGCGCGCTGCCGCACGCCGTCGTCAAGGTCGTCATCGGCGACGCGGAGGCCGCGGCGCTGGCCATCCGGCGCATGTGGATCCGCGGCGCGCCGCTGATCGGGGCAGTCGGCGCCTACGGCCTCGCGCTGGCGCTCGACCGCGACGCCGGCGATGCCGCGTTGGCCAAGGCGCACAGCGCGCTCGACACGACGCGTCCCACCGCCGTCAACCTGCGCTGGGCGCTCGACCGCGTGCGCGCGAAAGTGCAGCCGCTCGCCGTGTCGGCGCGCGCCGATGCCGCGTGGGCGGAAGCCGACCGCATCGCCGCCGAGGATATCGGCATCAACTACGCCATCGGCGAGCACGGCTTGGCGTTGCTGCGCGGGATCGCGCAGCGGCGGCCCGGGCCGATCGCCGTGATGACCCATTGCAACGCCGGCGCTTTGGCCACGTGCGGCTGGGGCACCGCGATGGCGCCGCTGTTTCGCGCGCATGCCGAGGGGCTCGCGCTGCACGTGTGGGTGAGCGAAACGCGCCCGCGCATGCAGGGCGCCAGCCTCACCGCCTGGGAACTCGAGCAGCGCGGCATTCCGCACACGCTGTTCAGCGACGGCGCGAGCGGTCTCCTGATGCAGCGCGGCGACGTCGACGTGGTGTTCGTCGGCGCCGACCGCGTCGCCCGCAACGGCGACGTCTGCAACAAGATCGGGACCTACGACAAGGCGCTCGCCGCGCGCGACAACAACGTGCCGTTCTACGTGGCGCTGCCGTCGCCGACGATCGACTGGAAGCTGGCCACGGGCGCCGCGATTCCGATCGAGGCGCGCGACAGCGACGAGGTGCTGACGGTCGCGGGTCGTGACGACTACGGACAGACGGTCCGCGTCGCCATCGCGCCGCACGGCACGCGCGCGGTCAACTACGCGTTCGACGTGACGCCGGCGCGGCTGGTCAGCGGACTGGTCACCGAGCGAGGCGTCACGCGCGCATCATCGGACTGGCTCGCCGCGATGTTTCCCGAGCACGCCGCGGCGTCCTGACGATGCCGGCGGGACCCAAGCCGCAGGCGGGCGACGAACACGCGTTGCGGGCGGAGGTCATCGCAACCGCGCTCGCCATGAACGCGGCGGGCATCAATCGCGGCAAGTCGGGCAACGTGAGCGCGCGCTGGCGGGGTGAGGACTTCGACGGATTCCTGATCACGCCGACCGGCGTGCCGTACGCCAGGACCTCGCCGGAGCAAATCGTCGCGATGACGCTGGCCGGCGAAGTCCGCGGGTCACTGCTGCCGTCGTCGGAATGGCGCTTTCACCGCGACATCTATGCGGCGCGCGGCGACGCGCAGGCCATCGTCCACACGCACGCGCCATTTGCCACGACGCTCGCGTGCATGCATCGCGGCATCCCGCCGTTCCACTACATGGTGGCGGTGGCAGGCGGCAACGACATCCGTTGCGCTCCGTACGCGACCTTCGGCACGCAGGAACTCTCGGACCATGCCGTCGCGGCGCTGGCGGGTCGCCACGCATGCCTGCTCGCCAACCACGGGATGATTGCCGTCGGCGCGTCGCTGGAACGGGCGTTGGCCCTCGCCGTGGAAGTCGAGACTCTGGCGGAGATGTACTGGCGCGCGCTGCAGGTCGGCGAGCCGGTCCTGCTGCCGGACGCGGAGATGGCGCGCGTGCTGGAGAAATTCGCCACGTACGGACAACCGCCGCACGCTTCGAAGTTCTGAACCAGTCTCGCGTCGGATATTTTTACGGTCGCGCCGTTCATCCGCCGACCAGCGCATTAATTCTTGTAATTCAATCAATCGATTAACGCGCTGGCACGGCGTATGCGTTTCGTGTTGCCTGCAAGGATTTTTTCGCGGTCCTACAGGGGAATGCGGACGCGGGTTCACGCTCCGGACTATCAAAACATTCTGCAACATCCGGGGCCCCCACAAGGGGTCGCGTCAGGGACGAGCGCCAGACGTCCCGGCACTGGATCGACAACTTTGGGGGTCCCTTTGAAAGACAATAAGCGCAACTTGGTGGTCGCCGGCCTTTCGCTGGCGATGGGTTTGGCCGTGGCGAGTTCCGCCTTTGCGGGCCCCTATGCCAGTCTCGGCACGATCGTCCCGACTCGGTCCAATCTGGGCACGATCGTCCCGAACGATCGTTGCCGGCGCTCCGCCCGACTCGCCCGCCGCACAGGGTCGATCCGAACCTGCCGACCTCGCCATTCTCCGGCGTGGTCAGCATCAACATTCGCTATGCCAATCGGCAGATTCCTTCATTTGCACGGGAACGCTCGTTTCCAAGCGCGACGTGATCACGGCCGGCCATTGCGTCGATACCGATGGCCAAGGTCATGTCATCGACATCAACGCAGCCCGGCAACGACGTGCGGGTGGTCTTCAACGCCCAACCGGTTGTCGGGCGACCCCGGCCGCGCCATTATCACGGCCGATGCCGTCTACATGAACCCGTTCTACCAGGGTTTCGGCAACTGCCCGGCTATCGTCCACGCCACCGGATTTCTGCGTCAACGACGACCTCGCGGTCATTCACATGAACGCGGACGCGCCTGCCACGGCCAAGATCTACAGCGTGCTGGCAGGCGCGGTGACGACCGGGCAACACGACACGATGGCTGGTTACGGCGTTTCCGGCGACGGCATCAATGGTTACACGACCGGCCCGGACTTCCGCATCAAGCGCACCGGTCAGAACATCATGGATCTGTTCGACATCAACGAGAGCAGACATTTCGCCCAACGGCCCGCAGGAAGTCTGGTATTCCGACTTCGACGGCAAAATCGCGCCGGCGTCCTTCAGGACACGTTCTGCACGTATGTTCGGTGTCTGCACACCGCACTTACGCGAACAACGTCGAAACCAGCATCGGCGGCGGCGACTCCGGCGGCCCGTCGTTCTATCACACGCAGGACCGGCCAATATTTGCTGATGGGCAACAATACATTCAGCGGCAACCTTGCAAGGTCAGGTTCCGGGCGAATTCGGCGACTTACTCCGGCGGCATCCTGCTGGCCTCCTACATTCCTTGGCTCCAGGAGGTGACAGACAACCGGATCACACTGGTCCCGGAACCGTCGACGTACGCGCTGCTCTTCCTGGCCTTGGGCCTGATGGGGTTTGCGGTTCGCCGCAACAACGGCTGACCACCAGGCCGGCATCAACGACGGAGGCATAACGCAATACTCCGTCAGTAGGTCCGCAACGCAAAACGCCCAGCCGATTTGGCTGGGCGTTTCATTTGATGGGTGCCTGACGATTTGGCGAGTTGAGCGTTCACGTCACGTCCGCGTTGCGGACATGAGTGAACGCAGGCGCAGGCCACGCGTCCAGGCCCGCCCAAAGCAAAACGCCCAGCCGATCTGGCTGGGCGTTTCACTTATGGGTGCCTGACGATGACCTACTTTCGCACGGGAACTCCGTACTATCATCGGCGTGCCGCCGTTTCACGGTCCTGTTCGGGATGGGAAGGGGTGGTTCCAGCGGGCTATGGTCGTCAGGCATTGACGGTTTGTCCAGTCGTTACGTGTAGCGGCGCGGTATCTCCGTGCTCGCGACAGCCGACGGCTGAACGTTGTAGGGGGAAGGCAAGGTTTGGGTAGTACTTAGGTGTCGAGCTGGATCTCATGGCGCAGTCCATCTCGAGTCGTCGATGCCGACTCGGTCAAGACCCACAATTATGAGGTCAAGCCGCACGGGTTATTAGTATCGGTTAGCTTAACGCATTACTGCGCTTCCACACCCGACCTATCAACGTGGTGGTCTGCCACGGCCCTTCAGGGGGATCTAGTCCCCGGGAGATCTCATCTTCAGGCGCGTTTCCCGCTTAGATGCTTTCAGCGGTTATCGTTTCCGTACGTAGCTACCCAGCGATGCCTCTGGCGAGACAACTGGTACACCAGCGGTACGTCCACTCCGGTCCTCTCGTACTAGGAGCAGCCCCCGTCAAATCTCCAACGCCCACGGCAGATAGGGACCAAACTGTCTCACGACGTTTTGAACCCAGCTCACGTACCACTTTAAATGGCGAACAGCCATACCCTTGGGACCGGCTACAGCCCCAGGATGTGATGAGCCGACATCGAGGTGCCAAACACCGCCGTCGATATGAACTCTTGGGCGGTATCAGCCTGTTATCCCCGGCGTACCTTTTGTCCGTTGAGCGATGGCCCTTCCATACAGAACCACCGGATCACTAGGTCCTACTTTCGTACCTGCTCGACTTGTCAGTCTCGCAGTCAAGCTCACTTGTGCCCTTGCACGTCCAGCGCGATGTCCGACCGCGCTAAGCGAACCTTCGAGCTCCTCCGTTACGCTTTGGGAGGAGACCGCCCCAGTCAAACTGCCTACCATGCACGGTCCCCGATCCAGATAATGGATCCAGGTTAGAACCGCAATGACGTCAGGCTGGTATTTCAACGTTGGCTCCATGAGAGCTAGCGCCCCCACTTCAAAGCCTCCCAGCTATCCTACACAAACCTCATCACAGTCCAATGCAAAGCTACAGTAAAGGTGCACGGGGTCTTTCCGTCTTGCCGCGGGGAGATTGCATCTTCACAAACACTTCAACTTCGCTGAGTCTCGGGTGGAGACAGCGTGGCCATCGTTACGCCATTCGTGCAGGTCGGAACTTACCCGACAAGGAATTTCGCTACCTTAGGACCGTTATAGTTACGGCCGCCGTTTACCGGGGCTTCAATCAAGAGCTTGCACCCCATCATTTAACCTTCCGGCACCGGGCAGGCGTCACACCCTATACGTCCACTTTCGTGTTAGCAGAGTGCTGTGTTTTTGTTAAACAGTCGCAGCCACCGATTCTTTGCAACCCTTCTCAGCTCCGGCTGTACGCCTTCACCTAATAAGGGCACACCTTATCCCGAAGTTACGGTGTCAATTTGCCGAGTTCCTTCACCCGAGTTCTCTCAAGCGCCTGAGCATATTCAGCTCGCCCACCTGTGTCGGTTTGCGGTACGGTCAACTCTGGAACTGAAGCTTAGAGGCTTTTCCTGGAAGCAGGGTATCAGCTCACTTCAGACTGGCAAGCCAGTCCTCGTCGTCACGCCTCAGCTAAGCCCAGCGGATTTGCCTACCGGGCACGCCTACACGCTTAAACCGGGACATCCAACACCCGGCCGAGCATAACCTTCTCCGTCCCCCCATCGCATTCCAAATCGGTGCGGGAATATTAACCCGCTTCCCATCGACTACGGCTCTCGCCCTCATCTTAGGGGCCGACTCACCCTGCGCCGATGAACGTGGCGCAGGAAACCTTGGGCTTACGGCGAGCAGGCCTTTCACCTGCTTTATCGCTACTCATGTCAGCATTCGCACTTCCGATACCTCCAGCAGCCCTTACGAGCCACCTTCACAGGCCTACGGAACGCTCTCCTACCATCTATGCCATCCGAAGATGACAAAGATCCGCGATTTCGGTGCCTAGCTTGAGCCCCGTTACATCTTCCGCGCAGGACGACTCGACCAGTGAGCTATTACGCTTTCTTTAAATGATGGCTGCTTCTAAGCCAACATCCTGGCTGTCTGAGCCTTCCCACCTCGTTTCCCACTTAGCTAGATCTTGGGGACCTTAATCGGCGGTCTGGGTTGTTTCCCTCTCGACACCGGACGTTAGCACCCGATGTCTGTCTCCCCTGCTCGCACTTGCCGGTATTCGGAGTTTGCTATGGCGTAGTAGATCGCTATGACCCCCACAACCATTACAGTGCTCTACCCCCGGCAGTGATACAGGAGGCACTACCTCAATAGTTTTCGGAGAGAACCAGCTATTTCCGGATTTGTTTAGCCTTTCACCCCTAGCCACAGCTCATCCCCGTCTTTTTCAACAGACGTGGGTTCGGCCCTCCAGTAGGTGTTACCCCACCTTCAACCTGGCCATGGCTAGATCATCCGGTTTCGGGTCTACGCCCTGCAACTAAAGCGCCCTATTCGGACTCGCTTTCGCTGCGCCTCCCCTATGCGGTTAAGCTTGCTACAGAACGTAAGTCGCTGACCCATTATACAAAAGGTACGCAGTCACCCGGTTGCCCAGGCTCCCACTGTTTGTATGCATGCGGTTTCAGGATCTATTTCACTCCCCTTCCGGGGTTCTTTTCGCCTTTCCCTCACGGTACTGGTGCACTATCGGTCGATTACGAGTATTTAGCCTTGGAGGATGGTCCCCCCATCTTCAGACAGGATTTCACGTGTCCCGCCCTACTTGTCGCAAGCTTAGTTCCACCATCGACCTTTCGCGTACGGGGCTGTCACCCACTACGGCTGCCCTTTCCAGAGCATTCCACTAAGTCGATCGCTAAAACTTGCAGGCTGGTCCCATTTCGCTCGCCACTACTCTGGGAATCTCGGTTGATTTCTGTTCCTCCAGCTACTGAGATGTTTCAGTTCACTGGGTTAGCTCCCTCCGCCCTATGTATTCAGAGCGCGGTGACCCTTGCGGGCCGGGTTTCCCCATTCGGACATCTCCGGATCAATGCTCGTTTGCCAGCTCCCCGGAGCTTTTCGCAGGCTGCCACGTCCTTCATCGCCTGTAATCGCCAAGGCATCCACCACATGCACTTAGTCACTTGACCCCATAACTGTGAGCCCTCGCAGTTGCCGTAGACCCACCGTCATGGCGTGTTTGCGCCACCGCACACCCCCCTTTTAAAGGTTGCCAGGCTAAGATACAACTCAACCCTATGTCCACCCGGACTCTCATCAAGTCCAGATGAACCCTTGCCTTCCGAATTGTTAAAGAACAGTACAGCTTTCAACTCTGGACTCTCAGGCAGAAGCCCAGAGTTGAATGCTGCGCATTGCGCAACCGATAGTGTACTGCCGTAATGGTGGAGCTGGACGGGATCGAACCGACGACCTCCTGCTTGCAAAGCAGGCGCTCTCCCAATTGAGCTACAGCCCCGTTACGCTTCGCCGATTCTTCGTTGCTCGGGCCCTCGTTTACGTCCTGGTAAACGTCGGCCCCTCGCGCCTCGCCTCGCTCGCTTCTCGCTGACGCTTCGGCGCCGCTTACTAACCTGGTGGGTCTGGATGGATTCGAACCATCGACCCCCGCCTTATCAAGACGGTGCTCTAACCAACTGAGCTACAGGCCCGTTGTCCGGCGTCATGCTGCTGCGTGTGCGTGCAACCGATAGGTTGTGGGTACTCGCAGCGCTGGCAACCGATAGGTTGTGGGTACTGACACCTTGATGATGCATTTCCGAGAAAGGAGGTGATCCAGCCGCACCTTCCGATACGGCTACCTTGTTACGACTTCACCCCAGTCACGAAACGCACCGTGGTAAGCGGCCCCCTTGCGGTTAGCCTACCTACTTCTGGTACATCCCGCTCCCATGGTGTGACGGGCGGTGTGTACAAGACCCGGGAACGTATTCACCGCGACATGCTGATCCGCGATTACTAGCGATTCCGACTTCATGCAGTC
>CAWIAK010000004.1:0-364297 GCA_963834045.1 uncultured beta proteobacterium
CATATTCCGCGATCCAGTAGCGTGCAATCAGGAATTTGTGGAAACGCACCATGTCGAGCAGCGGCACCTGGCAGATCGCCGCGCGAAGAGGTCGGGGCGCTGCGTGATGGCCGCCCCCACGGTGAGGCCGCCGTTGCTGCCGCCGGAGACGCGAGTTTCGACGGCTGCGTGTACTTCTGCGCGATCAGCCATTCGGCCACGGCAATCATGTCGTCGAACGTCGCCTGCTTGCGACCGAACATCGCCTGTTCGTGCCATCGCTCGCCGTATTCGCTGCCGCCGCGAATTCCCGCGTCGACCAGGATGCCGCCGCGGTTGATGAATGACGAATAGCTGCCGAGGAGAACGGCGCGATGGGAATGTTGAATCCGCCGTAGCCGTTCAGCAGCGTCGGGTTGGCGCCGTCCAGCTTCGAGTCCTTGCGGCGCGCGATGAATACCGGGATTTTCGCGCCGTCCTTGGCGGGGACATACACGCCTCTCGGCCACGATCTGCGACAGGTCGAGCGGCGGGTCGTCCTGCCACACCAGAGTCCAGTCCAGCGCCTTGCTGCCCAGCGAGTACTCCTTGTACGGAGCCGCGTGCGACGCCAGAGTCGCGTAAATCGTGTCGGTGGCAAAGTCGTACGTCGATTCGGTCACGTTGCCGAACACCGGCAGTGTCAAGTCCCGGATCCGCTTGCCGTCCTTGTCGTAGACGGAGAGGGCGCGACAGCACGTCTTCGCGGTCCTGCACGACGATCCAGTCGTTGGTGACCGTGACATCGTCGAGCACCGTGGGCTGTTCGGGGATGAGGGTCGTCCAGGAAGCCGCCTCCGGCCTGGCGTACGACGCGGCCATTACCTTCCAGTTCGGGGCATCCTGGTTGGTGCGGAAATAGATGCGATCGGGGCGAAAGCTGGGCTCGGCCTTGAATTTGTCGCTGGAATAGATGGTCTTCGGCTCGGCGCGGGAGCCAATCGGACGGATGCGAATCGTGTTCGACCAGAAGTCGCCGGTCTCGAACACCGTCACCTCGGCTTCCTCCGGCTCGTACACGCGGCAGAAGTTCTTCGCGTCCTTCATCTGGATCAGGACCTCGTCGTCCTTGCGGTCGCTGCCCAGCCGGTGCCGGATGCAGCGGTGCGGCTCCTGCTTCGCATCGGATTCGGCGGTGCGGGGGGTGAAATACACATAGCGTTCGTCACGCGCCCAGTGAAAACCGCCGACGCCCTTGAGCAATGGGCCGATTGCCGCGCCGGTGCGCGAGTTGGTGATCCGGACGTCCTGGATCTCGGAGCCGCCCGAGTAGATGCCGACCGCCAGCTTCGATCCGTCGCGATTGGCAATGATCGAACCCAGGCGCGTCTTCCCCGACGGATCGAGAGCGACGGGATCGAAGAGCAGAACTTCCCTGCCATCCAGCCGCGTATACAGCTTCGCCTGCGGCTCGCCCTTGGCGACGCGCTTGAAGAATTCACGTCCGTACTTGAAGAACGGCGCGTCGGTGCGATTGCGGTCGAAGTACCGCGTGAGTTCATCCTTCATCCCTGCGATGGGCGGCGCCGCGCGGTCGAGATAATTCAATGTCGCAGCGTGCTGCGCGCGAGTCCACGACTGGACCTCCGCGTTCTTGCCGTCCTCGAGCCAGCGGTAGCGATCGGTAAGCGTGACGCCGTGCAGCGTCTCGATCACCGGGCGCTCGGGCGTGGCGGGCGCGAAGAACGAAATGTCCGCGGCGCCGGCGGCGCCGGCCAATGCAAGCTGGATCAATGCACCCCACGGGGCAATGCGCGACGGCGACATGACGCGGAGTCCCTTCTCTAGCTTTGCTCGGACCGCGGCTCGCGCCGCAGCAGTTCCTCGACGGCGGCGCGCGCCGGCAGATCTTCGTGCAGCACGCGGCAGACGACTTCGCAAATGGGCATCTCGACGTCATGGTGCGCGGCCAGCGCGCGGGCGGCGATCGCCGCGGTCACGCCTTCCGCGACATGGCCGAATTCGGCCAGGATCGCAGGCAGGCGTTTGCCTTTCGCGAGCGCCAGGCCGACGCGGCGGTTGCGCGACAGGTCGCCGGTGCAGGTCAGCACGAGGTCGCCCAGGCCTGCCAGTCCCATCAGCGTTTCGCGCTTGCCGCCCAGCGCCGCCAGCAGCCTGCCGGTCTCGGCCAATCCACGCGTGATCAATGCGGCGCGCGCGTTGTTGCCGAATCCCAGGCCGTCGGACGCACCGGCGGCGATGGCGAGCACGTTCTTGATCGCGCCGCCGATCTCCACGCCCGCCAGGTCGTCGCTTTCGTAAGCGCGCAGCGAATCGGCGCGCAGCAGCGCAGCAACTGCCGCCGAGAGTTCGGGCTCCGTCGCGGCCACCGTCAGCGCCGCCGGCAATCCGCGCGCAACTTCCTCCGCGAACGTCGGACCGGACACGATGCCGACCGGCGCGGGCCACATTGGCGCAATCACCTGGTGCGCGAGACCCACGCCTGCGGGCAGCGCCGGCGCGGCGACGAATCCCTTCGACAGCCAGATGAGCGGCACTCTCGCGCCCGCTGCCGCGAACTGCTGCGCGAGCCCGGGCAACGCCGCCGCGGGCGTTGCGGCGACGAGCAACTCCGCGCCCGCCGCCACCTGCGGGTCCGAGGTCACGACGATCGCCGCCGGCAACACGATTCCCGGCAGGTAGCGCGTGTTGACGCGCGTTGCGGACATCGCACGCGCATGACGTTCGTCGCGCGTCCACAACGTCACCGTGGGATGCGCCGCGGCGCGTCCGGAGAGATGAATCGCCAAGGCAGTCCCCCAGGCACCCGCGCCGAGGATCGCGACAGTGGTCATGGAGCCACCCGGGCGAACGCGCTTTAGAGCCCGAACACCTGGTTCACTCGGACATATCCCACCTGCCCGTCGCGATGACGCACCTTGACCCAACCGGGGGTGGAGGTGTTTCCGGGTGACGTCGCGCTTTCGCCCAGGTCGAGCAGCACGTTCTGGTCGGCCCGGAACACCACAGGCGCGGCATCATCGGGATTGGCGCGAATGTCCGCAACCGGAACGCGCACCAGCAGCGCGCGCTTGTCGGAAAGGTTCTTGTTGGGGATCCAGCCGAACGCTCCGCCGACGTCGCGGACCTTGGTCCAGCCTTCGACGGCGACGACCACCTCGAGCGGTACGTCGCGGCCATAGACGAAAAGCGGTCGCGCCTTGGTCGACGGCGCGTCGTAGAGAAGCGTTGGCGCCTCGGCCGTCGTCCGGTAATCCGCGGCGTGGGCGCTTCCCGAGATGACCAGCGTTGCCAGCCAGATTGCCACCAGCGGCGGAATCGTCGGGGAACGGCGCTTCATGGCGTGCCCGGGCTTTGCGTCCTGCCTCAGTTAGTCACCGCTGGCACCTGCTGCTGCGCCATCTGTTGCTGGTAGAGCATGTCGAAATTGATGGGCGCGAGGTGGATCGGCGGAAAGCCCGCACGCATCGTCGCGTCGGCAATCGCTTCGCGCGCATAAGGGAACAGCACGGTCGGGCAATTGATCGCCATCATCGGCTGCAATTGTTCCGCCGGAACGCCGCGAATGGTGAAGACTCCCGCTTGCGAAGTCTCGACCAGCAGCAACGTCTTTCCGGCGATCGTCGCCGTCACGGTCAATGTCAGCACGTACTCGTAGACGTCGGGGGCGATCTGTTCGCCGCGGGTGCGCATGCCGACCTCGATCGACGGTTGCTCGGTGAGCTGGAACGATTGCGGCGCGCCCGGGTTTTCCAGGGACAGGTCCTTGGTGTAGATGCGATCGATCGAGAACGTCGCGGGTTGCGGTTCGCCGCCGTCTTGCGGCGCGGGAATTTGCGGGTCAGCCATGCTTGGGAATCCTGATCTGAAGGTGGATGATTGCAGGAAAACCGCTTATTTTACCTGAGGAACCGGCGGACCCGCCGGTCAGTCATTGGGCTGGTTACTCAGCAGCGGATCGAGTTCGCCCGCCCGGTCCAGCGCGGCCAGTTCGCGATAACCGCCAACGTGCAGGTCACCGATATAGATCTGCGGCACGCTGCGCCTGCCGGTCCGGTGCATCATTTCGGCACGTCGCTCGGGATTCAAATCGACGCGGATCTTTTCCACGTCGGTAACGCCCTTGTGCGTCAGCAGGCGCTCCGCCTGCACGCAATACGGGCAGTGCGACGTCGTGTACATCATCACTCGCGCTGCGGGCCGCATCATTTCTGCACCGGCAGGCCGGCATCCTTCCACGCCTTGATCCCGCCGGTGAGCTGGTAGATGTCGGTGAATCCCAGCTTGGCGAGCGCCGATCCTGCCGCACGGCTGCGCTGACCGCGGTCGCAATAGGCGATGACGGGGCGCGCCGTGAGCTTCGCGAGTTCCGCGCCGCGGTTGCCCAGTTCCGCCAACGGGATGTTCACGGCATTCGGCAGGTGCCCGACGGCGAATTCATTCGCCCCGCGCACGTCGAGCAGGACCGCGTTGTTGCGATTGATGAGTTGCGTCGCGTGCAGCGTGCCCACTTCCTTCGTCTTGGAAAAGCGTCCCTGCACCAGCGGCCACAGCAGCATGGCGCCGGACAGGACGATGATGAGCTCCAGCATCCAGTTGTTGATGATGAATGACATTGGGAAAACCGCCTCGCCACAGCAAATCGCTGCAAATAGTGGATTGCAAAAGGTAAAATGATACCCGATCGCCGTGCAGCGCCTGCGCGGCGGCGTCACTCTTCCCGCTCGCCGATGTCCACGATCATTGCCGAACCCTCGCCCGTCGCGCAGCAAGCGCCACCAACGCCTCGCGCGCGCCCGGTGATCCTGCTGATCCTGGACGGATTCGGCAGCCGCGAAGCCGCGCCGGACAACGCGATCAGCCAGGCCGCGATGCCGAACTGGACCCGGTTGCTCGCGACGTCGCCGCACACGACGATCGACGCATCCGAACTGCATGTGGGGCTGCCCGCGGGCCAGATGGGCAACTCCGAAGTGGGTCACCTGAATATCGGGGCGGGGCGAGTGATCTACCAGGACTTCACGCGCATCGACCACGCGATCGAGACAGGCGAGTTCGAGCGCAATCCCGTGCTCGCCGCCGCGCTGGCCGCGGCAAGACGCAACGGTTCGGCAGTGCACGTGCTGGGCCTGCTCTCGCCCGGCGGCGTGCACAGCCACGAACGGCAGATCGCCGCGCTCGTGGGCATGACGTCGGCCGCGGGCGTGACTCGGATCCTCGTTCACGCGTTCCTCGACGGCCGCGACACGCCGCCGCGCAGCGCCGCCGCATCGCTGGCGTTCATGGACGGCGTTTGCGCGCAAAACCCCCGGTGCGCGCATCGCCTCCATCGTCGGCCGCTACTACGCGATGGACCGCGACCAGCGCTGGGATCGCGTCGCCGCCGCCTACGAGTTGCTGGTCGATGGCCGCGCGCCTTTCATCGCCGCGACCGCGCGGGCCGGGCTCGATGCGGCCTACGCCCGCGGCGAGAACGATGAATTCGTGAAGGCGACGGTGATACCGGATCGCGATGGCCGGACCGCGACGATGGCCGACGGCGACGTGGTCGTGTTCATGAATTTCCGCGCCGACCGCGCGCGGCAAATGACGCGCGCGCTCACCGACCCTGCATTCGGCGCGTTCCCGCGCGCCCGCGTGCCGAAGCTCGCGGCCTACGTGTGCCTTACCTCGTATGGCGACGAATTCGCGCACCTGCCCGTCGCGTTCGCGCCGCAGACCATCCGCAACAGCTTCGGCGAGTTCATTTCCGAACTCGGCCTCAACCAGCTGCGCATCGCCGAGACCGAGAAGTACGCGCACGTCACGTATTTCTTCAATGGTGGCGTCGAGGCGGTCTATCCGGGCGAGGACCGCATACTGGTGCCGTCGCCGAATGTGGCGACCTACGACTTGAAGCCGGAAATGAGCGCGCCCGAGGTCACCGACAAGCTCGTCGCCGCGATCGCATCCGGAAAGTACGACGCCATCGTGTGCAATTACGCGAACAGCGACATGGTGGGGCACACCGGCAACCTGGATGCCGCGCGCCGGGCGGTGGAAGCACTCGACGTCTGCATCGGACGGGTGGTCGCCGCTGCCCGCGCGGCCGGCGGCGAAGTCCTGATCACCGCGGACCACGGCAACGCCGAAATGATGCACGACCCGGCGACCGGACAGGCGCATACGGCGCACACGCTGAACCTGGTCCCGTTCCTGTATGTCGGTCGGCCGGCGGCCATGGCGACCGGCGGCGCGTTGCAGGACATTGCCCCGACCATGCTGAAGCTCATGGGCCTGCCGCAACCCGCCGAAATGACCGGACGTCCGCTGCTAGCGCCCGCCTGACCCCTCCGGATCCGGCAGGGGAACTTGCGCGGCCAAATCCCGCCCAATGCCATGTAGCGAGGAGTCACGGCCGCTTTGCGCGGTTCCCGGAACGTTCGTTCGACCACGCTGTCTTTGTCGGACCGCCACGCGAAAGTCTTGCGGCGGGCGCGGGCGTATACTTTACGTTCGCCCGCTGGCCAGGGCGGCGCGTGCATGACGTTCCGGATTGACGATTCGCGCTCAAGCGGCATGGCCGGATCCTTGGATTCAACACTTGCGGGAGCAATCGATGGCGCAGTCCGACGCGGGAAAGACGGAAACGAGCCGGGGCAACGGCTGGAAGAAGGCCGGCCTGATCGGGCTCGGCACGGTCCTGGGCGTCCTGCTGTCGCTCAATTTTTCCGCGGTCGCGCAGCGCGAGTCGCGCACGCCGATCCCCTACGAAGACCTGCAGCTCCTCTCCGCGGTGTTCGGCAAGATCAAGAGCGATTACGTCGAAACGGTCCCCGACGACAAGCTCATCAAGGAAGCCATCAACGGCATGGTCCACGGGCTGGACCCGCATTCGGACTTCCTCGATGCGGAGGCCTTCCAGGACTTGCACATCCAGACGGCCGGCAAGTTCGGCGGCCTGGGCATCGAAGTCGGCGTCGAGGACGGCGTGATTCGCGTCACCTCCCCGATCGAGGACACGCCGGCATTTCGCGCCGGCATCAAGTCGGGCGATCTCATCGTCAAGATCGACGACGTCGCCACGCGCGGCCTGCCGCTGACCAAGGCGGTGGAAAAGATGCGCGGCAAGCCCGGCACGCAGGTCGTCCTGACCGTGGTGCGCAAGGACGTCGACACGCCCATCCTGTTCACGCTGACGCGCGAGGAAATCAACTTCAAGAGCGTGCGCGCGAAGCTCGTCGAACCCGGCTACGGATTCGTGCGCGTCACCCAATTCCAGGAGCGCACCGGCGAGGACCTGGCCAAGGCGCTGAAGAATCTGTACAAGGACGGCGAACTGAAGGGCCTCGTGCTCGACCTGCGCAGCGACCCGGGCGGACTGCTCAACCAGGCGGTCGCCGTGTCGGCGGCATTCCTGCCCAAGGACGTGCTGGTCGTCTACACCGATGGCCGCACGCCCGATGCGCGCATGCGTCTCACCGCCAGCAAGGACAATTATTCGCGCCGCGGCGAAGATTTCTTCCGTGACCTGCCGGCCGGCGTGAAGAAGGTGCCGATGGTGGTGCTGGTCGACGGCGGCACGGCGTCGGCCTCCGAGATTGTCGCCGGCGCGCTGCAGGATCACAAGCGCGCGACGGTGCTGGGCAACCAGACGTTCGGCAAGGGTTCGGTGCAGACGATCCTGCCGCTTGGCAACAACGCGGGGCTCAAGCTCACCACGGCGCGCTACTACACGCCGGCGGGACGGTCGATCCAGGCCAAGGGCATCGAACCGGACGTCATCATCGACGACGGACGCGATTCGCCGAACCGCATCCGCGAAGCGAATCTCGACCATCACCTCGAGACGGGCAAGGCCAACAAGATCGACCCGGCGACGGAAGCGCGTGCCAAGACGGTGGACGCCAAGACCGACATCGGCAGGATCGAGCCCGCATCGCTGGTGCCGCGCTTCCAGTTCGGCGATGCGGAAGACTTCCAGCTGCAGCAGGCGATGAACCAGCTCAAGGGCCTGCCCGTGATCGCGTCGACCAAGGCGGTGGCCGCGAATGCCGCGGTTCCGGCGGCAACCACCAAGCAGTAGCTCCGTCACTGCATCCAAACAACGCCCGGTTCGCCGGGCGTTGTGGTTTCAGCGCGAAGCTCCTTCGCTGATGCACCCAATCCACCACCCCACGCTGCGCGTCTCATGGCCAAATCGGGCGGCTAGCGATCGTCTGCATTTCCTAAGAAGGTGTTGCAACGGATTGCCGACCGGGACCGGATAACTCAATTCATGCCTAGATTGCGATGCGAATCCACATGCGACCTCACCTGATCTTGGCCCTGGCATGTGCGATGCTGTCGGCATTACCATCCATGCGCGTGTCGGCGCAGTCGGTCACGGGTGACAACTCCGCCCGCGTAATCGTCAAGTTCAAGTCCGAGTCCACGCTGCAGCCGATGGATTCGGCCACCGCGGGGGCGCAACTCGCGAACCGGACCGGAGCCCTTGGCAAGCGTATCGGGCTGGTGCTGGGCGCGGGCGCCGGGGTTGCCGAACGCACTCAGGTAGTGTTCGGAAGCGGCATCACTTCGGAACAACTGGCGCAGCGTCTTGGCGCGGAGAGCGACGTCGAATACGCCGTGCCCGACCAGCGCCGCCACCACACGTCGGTGCCGAACGATCCGTTGTATCTGACAGGCCCGGCTGTTGCCGCTGCGACTGGCGGACCGGCGGTTGGCCAATGGTACCTGCGTGCACCGTCGGGCGAAGTGCAGTCGTCCATCAATGTCGAGCCGGCGTGGAACTTGAGCGTCGGCGGCAAGCCCATTGTCGTCGCCATGATCGACACTGGCGTGCGCTTCGATCACCCGGACCTGTTGCGTGTCGCCGCGGGCGGAAATCTGCTGCCCGGCTATGACATGATCAGCGACGTCGACATGGCCAACGACGGCGACGGGCGCGACGCCGACGCGTCCGATCCGGGCGACGGGGTGACGCAGGCCGAAATCTCGCTGAAAGGCGGGCCATTCTACAATTGCATCGACACGCCGGAAGACAGTTCCTGGCATGGCACGCAAACCAGCGGCTTGGTCGGCGCGTTGACGAACAACGGCATCGGCATGGCGAGCGTCGCGCGCAGCATGCACATCCTGCCCGTGCGGGTCCTGGGCAAATGCGGCGGCTACGACTCCGATATCATCGCCGGCATGTTGTGGGCGGCTGGCTTGAGCGTGCCGGGTGTGCCTGCCAATCCAAGCCCGGCGCGCGTGCTCAATTTGAGCCTGCATGGTGTCGGAACCTGCACCAGTGCCTACGCCGACGCGATCGCGAGGATCAAGGTGGCTGGCGCGATCATCGTGGTCGCCGCAGGCAACAGCAGCGGGCACGCGTTGGGGTCGCCGGCGAATTGCGCGGGCGTGGTGGCGGTGGCAGGTTTGCGGCACTTCGGCACCAAGGTCGGCTTCTCCGATATGGGGCCTCAAATCAGCATCAGCGCCCCCGCCGGCAACTGCGTCAACACTGCCGCCGACGCCCCCTGCCTGTACCCGATTCTCACCACTGCCAATTCCGGGCTCACGACGCCCATTGCCGATTCGGCGGGGGGCTCGATCTATACCGACGCCTTCAATGCCTCGTTGGGCACCAGCTTCTCGGCACCTTTGGTAGCCGGCACCATGGCCCTGATGCTTTCGGTCCAGCCGTCCCTTTCTCCGGACCAGGCGCTTGCCCTGTTGCAGGCTGCCGCGCGTCCGTTCCCGACCACGGGTAGCGTCAACAGCGACGGAACACCGGTGCAACAATGCACGGCACCGCAACCCAGCGGCTCCCCCCAAGTCGACCAGCTGCAGTGTTACTGCACGACCACCACCTGTGGCGCGGGGATGCTCGACGCGCAAGGCGCGGTGTTGGCTGCCATCGGCGCGGCGTCGCCATCAGGGCCGGTGACCGTGACCGAGTTCTATCACCCGCAATTCAATCATTACTTCATTACCGCTGACGCGGGCGAAACGGCATTGTTGATTGCAGGACAATTGCCTCCCTGGGTTCCGACGGGACTGACGTTCACCGCGTGGAAGGGCCCGAGCACGAACATCACGAACGTTTGCCGCTTCTTCAGCGCGGCGTTTGCGCCTTTGAGTTCACACTTCTACAGCAACGATCCGCTTGCATGTCCCGCGCTGCAGGACGGTGGCGTGTGGCTGCTGGAATCGCCCAACGCCTTCTATATGATGCCGTCCCCGACCGGATACTGTCCGCCCGGAACGATTCCCCTCTACAGGCTTTACAACAACGGCATGGGCGGGGCGCCCAATCACCGCTACACCATCGATCCCCTGGTGCGCGCGTCGATGACCGCCACGCGATGGACTGCCGAAGGCAACGGGCCGGACGTCGTCTTTGCGTGCGTACGCGGGTAGATCTTTCACCGTCAAATCTGCCGACCCGGGCCGATTGGGAACGCCAGTAAAAACGGCCAGCACCCGGAGCGGATTGCCGGGCAGATGGGCTCATGTGCTCCGACCCCATTGGATCCGGTGCGTATCGTGGCAAATCGCCATCGGCGGTAAAGTAACGTCCCATGGACGATGCCCAACGCCTTCGCTACGGCCGGCACATCCTGCTCGACGAGCTCGGGCCGGATGCGCAGCAGCGATTCGTATCGGCGCACGCGCTCCGGACTGCGATTCCCCTAACCGCATCCGCGAAGCGAATCTCGACCATCACCTCGAGACGGGCAAGGCCAGCAAGATCGCCCGGTTCGCCGGGCGTTGTCGTTTCAGTTCCGGTTCGCGTCTGTTGCCCTTAAGCCGAATGCGCGACTACGGCCGCTGCCCGGTCTCAAACTTCCAGCCCGCGCTTTCGAACTCCTGCTTCGCGCGCTCGCTCGCGATTCCGGCAACCAGCAGGACCCGGCGCTTCCCCTTCAACGCCTTGCGCTGGGCGAATTCGGCTGCGGTCTTGTCCCAATAGACGAAGTCGACTGCGGCGGCAACGACCAGCGTCCCATCCTCCTCGATTCCGATCGGCACCATCTCGCTCATTTTGAGCTTGACGAGTCGCGCTTCCTTTTCCTGGAACTTCCCGAGCATCCGCACCGATTCCACCAGGAATCGGACGCGAGTCTCGCCCTGTACCTGCGAGGCGACCTGGATCACGGACTCCACGCCGGAAACGTTGCCCAATTTGGTCAACGCAATGACCAGCGCGGTCTGCAGCGATGGCGTGAACCAGCGATTGCGCAGGAAATCGCGCGTGGTGCGTCCGCTGACGCCCATGGCAAGGAGCCGCGATTCGTTTTGCCTGGCCAAGTCGACCGCGGGCTGGTTCCACACGGCGTCGCGAACGTCCGTATCGAATCCGACGACAAGGTTCGCGCCCATCGAGACCGCGCTGATGGCCGTGTTGACCGCAAAGCTTCCAGCGAAACTGGCGGCCGACGCATTGTCGAGCAGAGGCCGCAACACCGGGTTGGACGTGTACGGGTCGATGTTGAGTTGCCGCGCCCAGTCGCGCCGCGCCTTGTTGTAGCCGAACGGATCACCGGTGAACGCCGACGGAATCGTTTCGCCGGCCGGGGCCGGCGGGAGGCCGGCGATGGCAGGCGACGCGCTGCCGGTACTGTCCGCCACCGATTGCGCGCTCGAGCGCGCCAGGAATCCGACGCGGCCAAGGACCGAGCCCAGGCCCTGTCCGATGTTCTCGACGGTGCCCAGCGGATTGGTCACCGCGCTCTGTACGAGCTGGACAGGCGCCGACGCTGCCCTCACCAGTGAATCCTGGAACGCCCGGCTGCTCTGGACTTCCTGGAGCGTGGCAATCGCCTGCAGCTCGTTCACGCGCACCGCCAGCATGTTCACGCCCGCGACGGTGAAGTTGCCGAATTTGGACTCGATCACGAAGCGCCCGAAAAATCCTTCGAGAGACACCGGCTCGGCGACCGTATGCAACGGTCCTTTCAGCAACGGGGCAGGCGCGAGCATGGCTCCCGCGACCACGGGTGCGGCTTCGAAGTTCGCCTTGCCTTGCCGGGCGGCCGGCTCCACTGCGGCGACGGCGCCCGTGGCAAGCAGGAAAGTGATGGCAATGGCGCCACGGTATTGCATCGATTTGGAATTCATTCTCGGATTCATGAAAGGTCGTGGCGGGGGCGCAGAGTATCAGATCGACACGCGACGGATGCCGCTCGCCCGTCGGACGTCGTTTGCCGCGCCGGGTTGGCGCTCAGAGCTTCCGCTGAAAATGGCCGCGAAGAATTGAAGTCGAAAGCGGGATGGTGCAGGAGGCGCCTTGCCTATTCCTCTGACAACGCCTTGACCCGGCCGGAACGAATCGCATTCACCAGCGCCGCGTGGTCGTTCTGGATCTGGTCCGCGTAAGCCACGGCGAACGTGCCCAGCGCAAGGTCGAAGGCGTCGCCCTTGCCCGAGATAGCCGCTGATCGTCGCGGCGTCTCCCGACTTCGCATGCGCGCGCGCCAGCGTCCAGCCGCACATCCGCGCGTAGCGTTTGAGCTGCACGGGGCTGAATCCATCGACCGGCATGGACATCTTCATGTCGCGCAACTGGCGCACGTAAAAGTCGTAGCCGCGCCGCCCGCGCACCCAGCCCAGGAAGATGTCGCTGGACGACTGCATCAGCCGCTGCCCCGCGACGACGCGCTGGCCCTGGTTCGCGTACGCGCTCTTCCCGGCATAGGGCTCGAGGACGGAGCGGACGGCTTCCTTGAACTGCAGGATCAGTGGATGTCCGTCTTCGGAGAACAGCAGCCCGATATAGCAGCGCGTCCCGACGCTGCCGATGCCCACCACCTTGAGCGCGCAGTCCTCCAGCCGGTAGCGGTCCAGCAGCACGCGGCGATCGTCGGAAAGCGTGTTGCGGTAGTCCGCCAACCCCTCTTCGACACGCTCCGCGAAGTCCGGCTCGGCGACATGAAACAGAATCGGCGGCTGGTCGACGATGCGGTGGCGCCCGCCGACCAGCGTCGTGATCTTGGGAAAGAGATTTTCGAGGACGCGTTCGCGCGCGCGCTTGGCGATCTGCCGCCGGAATTTGCGCTCTCCGGCATCGGGCGCCGCGTCGATCAGCGCTTTCGCATCCAGGCGCTCGTACCAGACTTCCAGCGGGCTCATCTTCGAGCACTCGCGCAGATGCTCGCGATAGGCGCGCACGCACTCCAGCACCGCGCGGCGGCCGGCGTCGTCCGACTGGCGATTGTCCCGCGCCGCGACCAGGAAGCTCACGACCAGGCGCTTCAGGTCCCACTCCCACGGCGCGGGAAGCGTCTCGTCGAAATCGTTGAGGTCGAAGACCAGGTTGCGCTCGGGCGTGGCAAACGCGCCGAAGTTGAGCAGGTGGCAGTCGCCGCACGCCTGCACGTCGATGCCGGTGGCCGGCATCGTGGCGAGATCGCGCGCCATCAGCGCCGCCGAGCCGCGCAGGAACGTGAACGGGCTGCGGACCATGCGTCCATAGCGGATCGGCACCAGTTCCTGCAGCCGGCCGCGGTTGGAGGCTTCGAGTATCGCGATGGGGTCCCGTCCCCGGCGCGGCGCCTTCCATTCCGCGTGGCTCTCGCGCGGAACCCGCTCGCGGAGGGTCTTGCCAAACGCGAGCCTTTCCGAGCGGACGTGAAAGCCGGGAAGGCTATGCGCACTGTGCGTGTGGAGTCGGCGTCTTTCCTGATTGTTTTTTTGTCGTCATCGCAAGCACATTGTCGACCGGCGGTGCGCGTGATGCAATGCGCCGCCGGCTGCCGGCCGTTGACCCTCGCGGACCGGGCCACTCGGTGTGGGTTCGCGAGTAAAGTAGCGCCTCATGGACGATGCCCAACTCCTTCGCTACAGCCGGCACATCCTGCTCGACGAGCTCGGGCCGGACGCGCAGCAGCGATTTGTATCCGCGCACGCGCTCATCATCGGCATGGGCGGCCTGGGCACGCCCGCGGCGCAGTTCCTGGCGGCCGCCGGCATCGGTGAGATCACGATCTGCGACGCCGACCATGTCGACCTCACCAACCTGCAGCGACAAGTGCTGTATGCGACTGCGGACATCGGCGCGCGCAAGGTCGACGCCGCCGCGCAGCGGCTCGCCGCGATCAATCCGGAGGTGCGCGTCGTTCGCGTTCCCGAGCGGGTCGGGCCGGAGGCGCTGGCGCCGCTGGTCGCGGCCGCCGATGTGGTGCTCGACGGTTGCGACAACTTCGCGACGCGCCACGCGGTCAATCGCGCGTGCGTTGCCGCGGGCAAGCCGCTGGTCTCCGGTGCCGCGATCCGCTTCGACGGCCAGGTCGCCGTGTTCGACACGCGCGACGCCGTGTCCCCCTGCTATCACTGCCTCTTCGGCGAGGGCGAGGAACTCGAAGAGACCCGCTGCGCGACGATGGGCGTCTTCGCGCCGCTCACGGGCATTGTCGGCGCGACGCAGGCGGCCGAAGCGCTGAAGCTCATTGCGGGCGTCGGCGAATCGCTCGCGGGCCGGCTGCTGCTGCTCGATGCGCTGGCCATGCGCTGGCGCGAAATGCGCGTTCCGCGCGATCCCGCATGCCCGGTGTGCGGGCATCGCTCCACATGAAGCGCATCGCGACGATCGTGATCATCGCCATGGCGCTTGCCGCCGGCGCGCCGTCGGCGTCCGCGGCGACGCCGCCCGGCCACGCTGCGTTGCGGTCCGCCGAATGGAATTCCATTCAGCTCGTGATCGACGACCAGCTCAAGGCATTGCGGGCCGGCGACGGCGCCAAGGCAATGTCCTACGCCGCTCCCGGCTTGCGCCAGCGGTTCGGCACGCCGGAGCGGTTCATGCGCATGGTGCGGGAAGGCTTCCGTCCGCTGCTGGACGCGCGGTCCAGCGCGTTTCTCGACGGCGCCGTGGTCGACG
This sequence comes from uncultured beta proteobacterium, assembly GCA_963834045.1. Taxonomy (GTDB): domain Bacteria; phylum Pseudomonadota; class Gammaproteobacteria; order Burkholderiales; family Casimicrobiaceae; genus VBCG01. The sequence goes on from CAWIAK010000004.1 coordinate 14,825, forward strand.
GCATCACGATCCAGCCGCTGCAGCTCGTGTTGCCGGACAGCAGCGTGGTGGTCGCGCTTTACCGGATGGAGAAGCAGAGGGACGGGGTCTGGCGCATCGCCGGCTGCGTCATCGCGCCTTCGAAGGCGCAGTCGACGTAGCGCCGAGCCGCTCCTCGCAGGCGCGCGCCTCGCCCACCGCGGCTTCGCGCCGAAGCCACGTGTCCCATGCGGCGACGGCCTTCGCGCGCGCGGCTTGATCGGCCGCCTCGAGGCCGTCCAGGATCGAACCGGTGGACCGGCTGCATGCGGCGATCTGCGCGCGAACGGACCCAACCTTCGCTTCCGCGGCCGCGAGAGCCTCCGCCGATCCCGCATTGGCCGCGACCATCCTGGCGCCGATCAGCCGCGACATCCACGTCGAGCCGCGCTCCCGCATCGCCGCGCCAAGTTGCGCGCAGGCGGAACGCACTTCGGTCGCTCGCTGGCCGGCGCCCATGCACGTCGCGCGCGCGGCGTCCGGCCACGCGAGCGAGCGCGCCATCGCGTACATGACGGCGAGCTCGAGCTTGGCCGCTTCCTCCGCCTCCAGCGGTATCGCGCGCACGGCCTCCCAGAACTCCAGGGAACCCGCCTCCCAATATTCGACGAATCGCGGCTGCCCCGCCGCCTGCTGCAGGTAGGCCAGCATCGCCTCCTGATTCTTGTGCCTGCGCGCGCGTTCGGCGAGCAGCAGCGTGGGCCAGCCGTTGTCCACGTCCCGCGTCGCCCAATCGGCAAGGCGGTCGACGCCGTCGCACTCCGGCAGCCGCGGCTGCACGGGTTCGAGGCACGCCGTGGCCAGCGACGCGAGATAGAGCCGGTTGTCGGGTGCGGCCACGCGCGCCGCCGCGAAATGGCGGACCTGCGCTTCGATGTCGCCCCGATCGAGCTGCCCCGCGATCCAGTTCGACCGCGGATCGTTCGCCGTCAGCATTCTGGCGCGGTAAGCCTCGTCGAGGCGGTCGACCTGCTCCTGCCAGCGCGACGGCGCTGGGGCGACGCTCGCGGCGGGCGGTGCCGCCTGCTGCGCCGCGACGGTCGCGCCGAACAGCAGCGTGCCCAGAAGAACGCCCCGCGCCGACGAGACGTGCGCTGGAACGCACGCTAGCCGAACAGGAATTTGCGCTGCAACGCCCAGCCATCCTGGGGCGTGCGCTTGAAGCCGCTCTTCGCGAACAGCTGCCACCGCCCGAGCACATAGGCGATGAGCACGGCGGCATCGGCCTGGGCGTCGCCGTGCCATCCGTTCGCCGCCTGCGCGATGCGCAGCGATTGCCGCAACGCGGCTTCGAGCTTGTCGGTCAACTGGTTGATCCGCGCCTGCAGCCGCTCGTCCTCGTGCACCAGCGCTTCGCCGATCAGCACGCGGGTCATTCCGGGATTCTTCTCGGCGAACGACAGCAGCATCACGACGGTTTGCTCGGCCTGCGCCGCGCCTTCCGTGGTTTCGGTCTGGATCTTGTTGATGAACGAGAACAGCGTGGTCTCGATGAACTCGATCAGCCCCTCGTACATCTGCGCCTTGCTCGCGAAATGGCGGTACAGCGCCGCCTCCGAGACCTCGAGCTTGGCCGCCAGCGCCGCCGTCGTCACCTTTTCGCTGCGGGGGTTCTCCAGCATCGTGGCCAGCATCTGCAGGATCGAATGCCGCCGTTCACCGGGTTTCATCGTCATGGGTCGCGTCCGGGTTCGTCGCGGGAAGCGTCAGGCCGCAAACCGGGGAGGCGTGTCGTCGGCGCGAATCATCGTGCCCACGCCTTCGTTGGTCAGCACTTCGAGCAGCAGCGCGTGCTCGACGCGGCCGTCGATGATGTGCGAACTCTTCACGCCGTTCTTGACCGCGTCGAGCGCGGAGCCGATCTTGGGCAGCATGCCTCCGGATATGGTGCCGTCGGCGAACAGCGCGTCGATCTCGCTCGACGTGAGTCCGGTCAGCAGCGTTCCATTCTTGTCGAGCACGCCGACGGTGTTGGTCATCAGCACGAGTTTCTCGGCCTTGAGCGTCTCGGCGAGCTTGCCCGCGACCAGGTCGGCATTGATGTTGTACGCCTCGCCTTCGAGCCCGACGCCGATCGGCGCGATCACCGGGATGAAATCGCGGGAATCGAGCAGCTGGATGATTTCCGGATCGATGCGCTCGATTTCGCCGACCAGGCCGATGTCGACGAACTCGCCTTCGGCGGTTTCGGACTTGAGCAGCATCTTGCGCGCATGGATGAATGCGCCGTCCTGGCCCGTCAGCCCGACCGCCTTGCCCCCGTGCTGGTTGATGAGGCCGACGATTTCCTGGTTCAGCTCGCCCAGCACCATTTCCACGACGTTCATCACCTTGTCGTCGGTGACGCGCATGCCCTGCCGGAATTCGCTCTGGATGCCCATCTTCTTCAGCAGGTCGCCGATCTGCGGGCCGCCGCCGTGGACGATCACCGGGTTCATTCCCACCAGTTTCAGCATCACGACGTCGCGCGCGAACCCGGCCTTGAGCGCGGGCTCGGTCATGGCGTTGCCGCCGTACTTGATGATGATCGTCTTGTCGTGAAAGCGCCGGATGTAGGGGAGCGCTTCCGCCAGGATCTGCGCCTTCAGCGCGGTATTGACGGCATCGGAGGACATGGGGGAGCGTCGGGTCAGTGGTCGGGCCGGTCGGCCGCAAGGGACGGCCGGAACCTGCGCGAATTGTACCCCTATCGGCGCGGACCCATCGTCATCGGGCCATGCGCCACGAGTGAGCGCTGACGCCGGCGTACGCGCGTCAGGCGCAGGCACGCGGATTTTGGTATCGTTGTCCACCATGGCGAGCCCGCTCTCGGACCCCGTTCCCCTGCAGGAAATTCATCGCGTGCTCGTGACCAAGCTGCGCCATCATGGCGACGTACTGCTGACTTCGCCGGTGTTCACCACCCTTGCCCGCGCCATGCCCGGCGCGGAAATCGACGCGCTGGTCTACCGCGGCACGGAGCCGATGCTGGCCGGGCACCCGGCCATCGCGCAGGTGCACACCATCGACCGCGGCTGGAAACAGCGCGGCATCGTCACCCAGCTCACCGAGGAATGGCGGCTGTTGCGGCGGCTGCGCGCACGCCGCTTCGACCTCCTCGTCCACTTGACCGAGCATTCGCGCGGGCTGCAACTGGCGCGACTGCTGCGGCCGCGCTGGTCGGTCACGCGCGAGCGCGCCACGCGTGGAAGCCTGTGGCGCCGGCAGTTCACGCATTTCTATCGCCAGCCGGAAGCCGCGCGCCGCCACACCGTTGAAGCCAATCTCGACGCGTTGCGGCGCATCGGCATCTACCCCGAACCTGTCGACAAGCGCCTGGTCCTGGTGCCGGACGCCGAGGCGCGGGCGCGCGCCGACGCGCTCTTGTCCCGGCACCAACTGGCCGAACGCAGCTTCATTCATGTTCACCCGGGCTCGCGCTGGCTGTTCAAGTGCTGGCCGGCGGCGCGCACGGCGGCGCTGCTCGACCTCATCGTCGAGGACGGCTTCGCCATCGTGGTCACCGGCGCGGACGACGAGCGCGAGCGCGCGCTGATCGCCGAAATTGCCGCGGCCGTCCGGCCCGCCACGCGGGAGCGGATCGTCGACCTGAGCGCGCAGCTGACGCTGCCGCAGCTCGCCGTGGTCACCAGCCGCGCGCGCGCCTTCGTCGGCGTGGACTCGGCGCCGATGCACATCGCGGCGGCCATGGGCACGCCCGTGGTCGTGCTGTTCGGGCCGTCCGGCGAGATGCAATGGGGGCCGTGGGGCGTCGCCGCGCGCGTGATCGCCTCCGACGCGCATCCCTGCCGTCCCTGCGGACTCGACGGGTGCGGCGGCGGCAAGGTGTCCGAGTGCCTGACGACGTTGCCCGTCGCGCGCGTGCACGAGGGCTTGCGCTCGCTGCTCGCGCAAACGGCAGCAGGGACGGCCTGATGCGGCTCGCGCTGATCCGCCAGCGATACACGCCCTATGGCGGCGCCGAGCGCTTCATCGAAGGCGCGCTGGAAGCCCTGCTCGAGCGCAACGTGGCCATCACGCTCTACACCCGCGAGTGGCCGCAGACCAACCTGCAGCTGATCGAACCGCATATCTGCGACCCGTTCTATCTCGGCAGCCTGTGGCGCGACTGGGGATTCGCGCGCGCCGTCTGCCGCGCCGTCGGCACGACCAAGGCCAACCTGGTGCAATCGCACGAGCGGCTGCTCTGCTGCGACATCTACCGTGCCGGTGACGGCGTCCACGCGGTCTGGCTCGAGGAGCGCCTGCGCGGCGCGTCGGCACTGGGGCGTTTGCGGGTCGCGCTGAATCCGTGGCACCGGTACACGCTTGCCATGGAAAGGAAGTTGTTCGCGAGCCCGTGGCTGCGCGCCGTGATCTGCAATTCGAAAATGGTGCGCGACGAGATCAAGGCGCGCTTCGCCCTTCCCGACGATCGCCTGCCGGTGATCTACAGCGCCGTGGACTCGGCCGCGTTTCATCCCGGCCTGCGCGAGCATCGCGAACGGCTGAGGGCGCGATACAAGATCCCCGAGGACGCCACGCTCTTCCTGCTGGTCGGTTCGGGTTACGCGCGCAAGGGCGTGGCCGCAGCCATCGCGGCGCTGGCGCAATTGCCGGAGTCGGCGCATCTCATGATCGTCGGCCGGGAAAAACACATGAACGGCTACAAGCGCCACGCCCGCGCGCTGGGCATCCGGGAAAGGATCGCGTTCGCCGGCCCGCAACTGGATGTGAAGCCATTCCTGGGCTGCGCGGATGCCTTCGTGCTCCCCGCGATCTACGATCCGTTCCCGAACGCCGCGCTCGAGGCGATGGCCTGCGCGCTCCCGGTCATCACGAGTCGCAAATCCGGCGCCGCCGAGCTCGTCGAGGAATACGACGCCGGGCTCGTGTGCGACGCGCGGGACGTAGCGGGACTTGCGGCGCACATGCGCACGCTGCTCGATGCCGCCACGCGAAACCGCCTCGGAGCCAACGCGCGGCGCGCGATCGAACCGCTGACGCCGTCGGCGATGACGCTGAAGCTCGTGCTGCTGTACAAGGAATTGCTGGAAGCAAGCGTCGCGCAGCCGAAGCAGTCCAGGGCCCCGCACGCGTCGGCGCCGCCCACCACCGCGGCGAACGCGACCCACCCGGCGCGGGAGGCGCCGCCGCTGCACGGCGACGACGGCCTGGCCAACGAATCGCTGCCGGCGCCACCGACCGGGAGCGGCAAACCGCCTTTGGTATAATTCGGGCCGACCGCGATCCGATAACGTCGCGCCGCACGCGCTGCCTGCCCCTTTTCGCGCCGCCCACAAGACGCGCCGCCGCTTCTCCCGCCTCGATGACCACCGGACTCCACCTCTATTCGCGCCTGCTGCGCTACGTCCGCCCCTATTGGTGGGCGTTCGCGCTCGCGGTCGTCGGCATGGTCGTCGTCGCCGCCGGCGACACGATCATGACGTACATGGTCGTTCCGATCGTCCAGAGCTTCCAGAACCCGGATCCGCAAAAGACCAAGTGGCTGCCGCTGGCGATCGTCGGCGTGTTCGTGCTGCGCGGCATCGGTTCCTACGTTTCCGACTACGGGATGGCGTACACCGGTTTCCGCGTCGTGTACGACCTGCGTCGCGCGCTCGTCGACAAGCTGCTCAAGCTGCCCACGCCCTATTACGACATCACGCCCGGCGGCGTCGTGCAATCGAAACTCACCTTCGACGCGCACCAGCTCGCCTCCGCCGCGTCGAACACGATCACCACCGCCATCCGCAGCACGATGACGATCCTGGCGAGCTTCGGCCTGCTGATGTATTTCAACTGGCGCCTGACGCTATGGACCTTCGCGATCCTGCCGGTGGTCGCCGTGGTCATACGTTATTTCAGCCGGCGCCTGCGGCGCATCGCGCGCGACGTGCAGACGCGCACCGCCGCGCTGACGCACGTGCTGGTGGAGATGATCGGCGGCCACCGCATCGTCCGCATCTTCGGCGGCGAGGCCTACGAGCGGGAACGCGCGGTCCGCGCGGCCAATGCGCTGCGCAATTCGATGTCCAAGCAATCGTCGGCCAGCGCGGCGAGTTCGCCGATCACGCAGATCCTCGCGGTGCTGGCGGTGGCGGTGATCATCTGGATCGCGCTCGGCCAGAGCGAGGACGGCAGGCTCGACCTGCCGATCTTCCTCGCCTACACCGCGGCGCTTCTTACGCTGCTCGAACGCCTGAAGGCGCTGTCCGGCATCAACGCGTCGATCCAGCGCGGCCTGGCCGCGGCGGAGTCCATTTTCGCGATGCTCGACCTCGAGGACGAGCCGGACAACGGCACGGTCAGGCTCGAGCGCGCGCGCGGCGAGCTGCGCTTCGACCGGGTCTCGCTCAAGTACGCGGGCAGCGAGCGTGACGCGCTGACCGACGTCTCGCTGACGATCCGGCCCGGCGAGACCGTGGCCCTCGTCGGCAGCTCCGGCGCCGGCAAGACGTCGCTGGTCAACGTGATTCCCCGGTTCTACGAGCCCTCGGCTGGCAGGCTGTTCGTCGATGGCCACGACATCACGACGCTGACGCTGGCGAGCCTGCGCGCGCAGATCGCGCTGGTCTCGCAGGACGTGCTGCTGTTCGACGACACGATCGCCGCGAACATCGCCTATGGCGCCATGGCCGGCGTCAGCCGCGACGAAGTGGAGCGCGCGGCGGCCGCCGCGAACGCCCTCGAATTCATCCGCGCCACGCCGCAGGGGTTCGACACCCGCGTGGGCGAGAACGGAATGCGGATGTCGGGCGGGCAGCGCCAGCGGATCGCGATCGCGCGGGCCATCCTCAAGGACGCGCCGATCCTCATCCTCGACGAAGCCACGTCGTCGCTGGACTCGGAATCCGAGCGCCAGGTGCAGGCGGCGCTCGACGTGCTGATGCAGGGCCGGACGACGATCGTGATCGCGCATCGCCTGTCGACCATCGAGCACGCCGACCGCATCGTCGTGCTCGATTCGGGCCGCATCGTCGAGTACGGCTCGCACGCCGACCTGCTCGCCCGCAACGGCGTGTACGCCCGCCTGCATCAGCTCCAGTTCGCGGTGGCCGCGCCGGCCGCGGCCTACCCGTGAGCCAGCGCGCAGTGTCCGGCGCGCCGAACAATGACCAGGGTCGCGAGATCGCTGCGCGCCCGCTTGCGATCGCCCATACCGAATCGTCGGATGGCTGGGGCGGCCAGGAGATCCGCATCCTGACCGAGGCCGCGGGAATGCAGTCGCGCGGCCACCGCGTCGTCGTGCATGGCGCGCACGGCTCGCGCATCGTGGCCGAGGCGCCGCGTTTCGGCGTCCCCGCGATCGCCTTGTCCATCGGCCGCAAGCGCCCGGCAGGCGTGTTCGCGATGCGCCGGGCCTTTCGCGCCACGCCTTTCGACATCGTCAATACGCATAGCTCGACCGACACCTGGCTGACCGCGGCCGCGTTGCGCCTCGCGAGCCGCGCGCGACCCGTGCTGGTCCGCACCCGGCACGTTTCCGTCCCCGTGCCGAACGACAGCGCGACATCGTGGCTCTACCGCAAGGCGACGACGCGTCTGATCACGACCGGCGAATCGTTGCGCGCGACGCTGATCCGCGACAACGGCATCGATCCGGCCCGCATCGAATCGATTCCCACCGGCATCGACGCGACGCGTTTCGCGCCGGGCGACCGGCTCGCCGCGCGCGCCGCGGTCGGCCTGGCCGAAGGGCCGCGCCTGGTCGGAATCGTCGCCACGCTGCGCAGCTGGAAAGGCCACCGCTATCTGCTCGACGCCATCGCGCGACTTCCCGACCGCGACGTGCGCCTCGTCATCGTCGGCGATGGGCCGCAGCGCGCGGCGCTCGAGGCGCAAGTCGACGCGCTTGCGCTGCGGCCGCGGGTGACGTTCGCCGGCCAGCAGGACGACGTCGCGCCGTGGCTGCGCGCAATCGACGTGTTCGCGTTGCCCTCCTACGCGAATGAAGGCGTGCCCCAGGCGCTGCTGCAGGCCATGTTCTGCGGCTTGGCGTGCGTCACCACGGATGCGGGCGCCATCCCGGAAATCGCGCGCGACGGCGAGACCGCGCTGATCGTCGGTCGGGAAGACGCCGGGGCTCTCGCCGACGGCCTCGGACGGCTCCTTGCGGATGACGCGTTGCGCACGCGGCTTGCGGCCAACGCCCACGCGTTCGTCGTGCCTCGCTACGGACTCCCTGCGATGCTCGACCGCATGGAGGCCGCCTTCCGCCGCGCGCTCGCCGACGCGGGATCGCCATGACCACCATCATTGCGACGCGCTCGCGTTTCATCAACCAGGCGGAAGTCGTCGCGCGTGCGATCGCGGCCCGCGCCAACCGGCCACGCAAGCATCCGACGAAGGTTCGCCGCGTGCTGCTCGCCCACCATCTGCTGCTGGGCGACACGCTGATGCTGACGCCGCTCATCGCCAAGTTGCGGGCGCGGTATCCGGAAGCGGAAATCTGCATGACCGTGCCCCGCGCGATCGCTCCGCTGTACTCGACCCATCCGTATGGCGTCCGCGCGCTGCCGTGGGACCCGCGGCACGCCAACGAAAAGCTGTTCTCCGAATCGCGGTTCGACCTCGCATTCGTCGCCGGCGACAACCGCTACGCGTGGCTGGCGGCAGCGATGCACGCGCGCTGGATCATCGCCTTTTCGGGCGATCCCAACGAGCGCAAGAACTGGCCCATCGACGAGCTGCGCCGCTATCCCGACGTTCCGGCCGCATGGGGCGACATGGTGGCCACGCTGCTGGACGGGCCGCCGCCTTCGCCATTTGCGCCCGGCGACTGGCCCGCGCCCGCCGCGAAGCTCTTTCCGGCGCCGGCGCAGCCCTATGCAGTGCTGCACGTCGGCGCCAGCACGCCACTCAAGCTGTGGCCGGCGGACCGGTGGGCAGCGCTCGCGGCCAGGCTCGACGCACGCGGAATCACGCCGGTGTGGTCGGCAGGTCGCGACGAGGAAGAGATCATCGCGGCTTGCGATCCCGGGCAACGGTATGCGTCGTTCGCCGGACGCCTGGACCTGCCGCAGTTGTGGCACCTGTTCGCGAATTCGCGGTTGCTGGTGGCGCCGGACACCGGCGTCGCGCACCTCGCGCGCGTGGCGGGCGCGCGCACGGTCGCGCTGTTCGGCCCCGGCTCGGCGGTGGTCACCGGCGCGGGCGATTTCTGGCGCAACTCCCCCTATCGCGCGGTCACGATCGACCCGTTCCCCTGCCGCGATCAGCGCGTGCTGTTCCGGCGCGAAATCGAATGGGTGCGCCGCTGCGCGCGAACGCCCGCGCAGTGTCCGGAACATCTTTGCATGCAGGCGATCTCGCTCGACGCCGTGATCGCCGCCGCCGGCGAACTCGGCGTCGCGGTGTAATGGCCGCGCGGCCGGCGATCGTCCAGATCAACCTGGCGCCGACGCTCGGCGGCGCGGAAGTCTTCACCGCATTCATGAGCCGGGCGCTGGCCGCGCGCGGATGGCCGACGCGCGTGCTCGTCCGCGCCGACGCGGACTTCTGGCGCGACCTCGATTTCGGCGGCGTGGAACGATTGCCCGTGGCGGATGGCATGGCGGCAGTCGCCGCGCTGGAGCCGGGGGACATCGCGTTGATCCACGGATCGCTCCCCGCGCAGGTGCTGGCCAAGCTCGGAGCGCGCGGCCCCGTCGTTGGCATCGCGCACCAGGCCATTTACGATTCGACGCGGCCCGCGTACTACGGGACCGCCGACATCGTGTTCGGCGTGTCGCGGCACGTCGTCGCAACGCTCCGGGAGAATGGCGTCGCCAACGTCCACGCCGAGCCGCTCTTCGGCATCGGCGAAATCAAGCGCATGCACAGCGCCGCCGCACCGGTGCGCGGGCCGCTGTGCGAATGGGACGAGCGCAAGCCCTTCGAGAGGCTTCTCGCCGCCGCGCAGCGGGCCTTCCGAGGTTCCGGAACCGGGCCGACTTACACGAAGCGGCCGGGACTCACGCTGGGAATCGTTTCACGCATCGCCCGCGCCAAGCAGTTTCCCGCGCTGTTCGACGTCCTCGCTCCGATCATCTACGCGCAGCCTCATGTGAACGTCGAGATCTTCGGAATCGCGGTCGGGTTGAAGCAATTGAAAGCGTTGCGCCGCGCGGTGAGCCCGCTTGGACCGCGGGTCCGCTTCTGGGGACACCAGCGCGATGTCGCGCCGGCCTACCGCGGCATCGACTACCTGCTGACCGGATTGCCGGACCGCGAAGCGCTGGGCCTCAACGTCATCGAATCCTGCCTGTGCGGGACGCCGGTGCTGGCGGTCGACGCGCCACCGTTCACGGAAACGATGCGCGATGGCATCACGGGCTTCCTGTACACGGATCCGCGCCAGGATCGCGGCCGGCACTTCGCGCAGCTGCTGGCCGGCATTGCCGACGGAACCCGCAAGGCGGACATCGCGCAAGCGCCCGCGCATTTCGCTCCGTTCTCGTTCGAACAGTTCGCGGATCGGGTCGACGCGGCCATGCAAGCGGCGGTCGCCAGGACCGGCGGTCGCTGAATGACGGTCCTCAACCTGCGTTGGCTGGCCGCCCTCACTGGCCGTCTATCTCTTCCTGCTGCCGACCAACCACGGCACGTACCTGCGGTCGATCGCGTTCGGCGGGTCCATCCTGTTCACCGTTTTCGCGCTGGGCTGGAGCCTGCGCGAACGCGGCGAGAGGCCCGAGGCGCGAATACCCATGCCCCCATGGTCGATCGTCTTGACGGTCGCGGCGTGGTTCGCGTGGTCCGCGGCGTCGTACTTCTGGTCGGTCAAGCCGCGCTACACGTCCGGGCAGCTCGCCCGGGAGGTCGCGGAGAACGCGCTGCTGGTCGTGGCCTTCTACGTTGCGTGCTTCGACATCGTGATCCTGCGCCGTTATGCGGCAACCGCCCTGGCGGGCTTCGTGATCATGGCAACGCTCGCGATCGGCTACGCCATGTCGCCGGCGGGCTGGGATCCGGCGCTCAAGCACAACGGCGTCGGTCCGTATTCGACCTACGTCGTACTCGTCGCGCCGTGGTTCCTCACGCTGATCGCACCCACGCCCGTCGGGTTGCGGCGGCGCGGTCTGGCGCTCGCGCTGGGCGCCGTGCTGCTGGCGCTGCTCGTCGCGTCGGCCCGCCTGACCGAAAACCGCATGGTCTGGATCGCGCTGGCCGCCGTGTTCGCCATCGCGGCAATCGCGTCCGCGGCGCGCTGGCCGCGGACCTTCATGCGCTCTCCGTGGCGTTGGCTGGCGCCGGTGGCGGCGCTCCTTGTCATCCTCGGCTTCGCGTTTGCCGATGCCGCCAGGGAAAGGGCATTGTCGGTGTTTCCACCCAACACGTCGGTCGAGGCGACCATCAAGGCCGATCCGCGAATCCGGCTGTGGCAGCAACTGAGCGAACGAATCGGCGACCGCGTCTGGCAGGGTTACGGATTCGGCCGGCGCATCCAGGCCGAGGAAATCGCCAACGACCTGGCGGACCTGCAGCTGACCCATGCCCACAACCTGTTCGCCAGCCAGTGGCTGCAGACCGGCGCCGTCGGGCTCGGCCTGTTTGTCGCGATGCTGGCTGCCATCGCCACCACGTTCGTGCGGTATGTCCGCGCCCGCGACGACGTGCTGGCGTTCCTCGGCGTCGTGGGGCTGTGCGTGCTGACGGGATTCATCGTCAAGAATTTCACCGACGACTTCCTGTTTCGCAGCAACGCCAAGGAGTTCTGGGCGATGATCTCGATACTCGTGGGACTGGGAACGCGGCTTTCCGCGCGCGGCGCCGCGGGCTAGGGCTTTCACGCCATGCCGGCGCCTTCGGCCGAAATCGTCATCATCAACTGCAGCACCAGGGAGCTCACTGCGCTCGCGCTGGTGAGCGCGCTGCGCCACGGCGGGCTGCCGGTGACGGTGATCGACTGCGAGTCGACCGACGGCAGCATGGAATTCTTCCAGGTGCTGCAGCGGCAGTTGAAATTCGACCTGGCGCAGCTTCCGTTGCGCCGGCACGGCGAGACGCTGGACCGGATATTTCGCGAAACCACGCGCGACGCGCTGCTGCTGCTCGATTCCGACGCCGAAATCCTCGACCCGCGTCTGGTGCCCGCCATGCAGCAGGCGCTGCGGCCGGGCACCTACGGCAGCGGCTTTCTGCACGCAGCGGAATGGCTTGCCGCCGAGCACGGCGGCGGCGACCACAAGGGCTATTACGCGGAACGGATGTGGATTCCCTGCGTGATGCTCGACGCGGCCATCGTCGGTGAAGCGCTCGCCGCCGGCCAGAGTTTTCGCCAGCGCGTGATCGGCAATGAAATGCCGCAATGGCCCTGGGTGTCGCAGCTTCTACGCCTGCGGTTCCGGGTCCCGGGCCTGCGCTCGCTGTCGCTCGACGCGCTGCAACGCTCGCGCCGCGACTATCACGGGCTCACGCCCCACTACGTCTATTGCGACACCGGCGCCGACATGCACGATTACCTGGTCGAACCGGCGCGGATTGGCGTTTGCCGATCTCGGTTCGGCATGGTGGCCGACGGCCGTCGCGCACTACCACGGCGTCACCCGCCGGCGACTGCGACCGTGGATGCGCAACGCGGCCAGCGTCGGCGCCAGCCGCAGGAAGGCCGTCGAACGCATCGCGAAAGTCTACGGCGTGGATTTGCCGGCGATCTGATCGGCGCGCGAAGGCGCCGCGCGATCGCGAAATCAGCGCTTGCGGGTGATGCGCAACGGCAGTGGCTTCGTATCCTCGCGCCCGGCCGGCGCTTCGGTCGGGATCGGCATGACCGGCACGCCTGCGGGCGGCATGTATTCCGGAATCCAGGCCTTGAGGCGGGCCCGCACTTCGGCGTCGTCGGCCGCGCGGTCGCTTTCGCACCACGTGACCATCTGTCCGACGAGATCGCGGTTCACTTCGCGCGCCTGCGCGATGCGCAACTTGGGATGCGGCGTGGGCTTGGTCGCCTCCTCGGAGGCCAGCAGTTCCTCGTACAGCTTCTCGCCCGGGCGCAGCCCGGTGAATACGACGGCAATCTTGTCGGGGTCGGCGCCGGAGAGCTTGATCAGGTCGCGCGCCAGATCGACGATGCGCACCGGCTCGCCCATGTCGAGGACCAGGATCTCCCCACCCTTGCCCTGCAGGCCAGCCTGCAGCAGCAGTTGCGTGGCCTCGGACAGCGACATGAAATAGCGGGTGATCTCGGGATGCGTGACGGTCACCGGGCCGCCGCGCGCGATCTGTTCGCGAAAGCGCGGGATGACGCTGCCGGCGCTGCCGAACACATTGCCGAAGCGCACCAGGACGAACTGCGTGCCGCGGCCCTGCAGGCTCTGGCAGACGATTTCCGCCAGGCGCTTGGTCGCGCCCATCACGTTGGTCGGGTTCACCGCCTTGTCCGAGGACACCAGCACGAACTTCTCGACCTTGGCGGCGACTGCGGCGCGGGCCAGGATCCAGGTTCCCCACGCGTTGTTGCGCACCGCCTGCCACGCGTTGGTCTCCTCCATCAGCGGGACGTGCTTGTAGGCGCCCGCGTGGAAGACGACGCTCGGCCGTTCGCGCTCCAGCACCTCTTCGACCAGCGCGCGGTGCTTGACGTCGCCGACAACCGTCGTGAGCGGCAACTGCGGGAACGCGTCGTCCAGCATGATCTGGATTTCGTAGAGCGCGGCCTCGGAAATGTCGAAGAGCACGATGCGCGCGGGACGAAAGCGCGCGATCTGCCGCGTGAGTTCGGCGCCGATGGAACCACCCGCGCCGGTGACCATCACCACCCTGTTGCCCAGCCACTCGGCCAGCCCGGCGTTGTCCAGAACCACCGGATCGCGGCCAAGCAAGTCGTCGAGTTCGACATTGCGGAGCGTCGTCAGCGTGGAGCGCCCGCTGATCAGGTCCTCGTAGGAGGGCACCGTGAGCGCTTCCACGTTGGCGGCGGCGCACAGCTCGGCGACGCGCCTGCGCACCACGTGATTCGCCGCCGGCAGCGCGAGGATGACCTTGCGCACGCCGTAACGCTCGGACCAGGCATTGAGCTCCGAAATCGGGCCCAGCACGCTGACATTGCGCAGCAGGCGGCCCTGCTTGGCCGGATTGTCGTCGAGCAGGCCCACGACACGCCATTGCCGGCTGCGGGCCAGGTCCTTCGCCAGCCGCGCCCCGGCCTCGCCGGCGCCGATGATGAGCACGGGCTCTCCCAAGGCTTCGAGCGGGCTGTACAGCCGGTGCTCCTTCCAGATCCGGTAGGCGAACCGGCTACCCGCCATCATGAAGATCAGCAGGATCGGGTACAGGATGAGCACGCTGCGCGGCACCACCGTTTCCATCCGCAGCATCACCAGCACGAGCGGAACGACGACGGCGCCCAGGGCGGCGGAGAGCACGATGCGCTGCAGGTCGAGAATGCTCGCGAATCGCCACAGTCCGCGATACAGGCCGAGCGCCAGGAAGATTCCCGCCTGCAACGGCAAAATCCACGCGAGCGTCCGCAGCATGTCGGCGCCGTGGGATTCCTTGACGTCGAGGTTGAAGCGGAGCCAATAAAGTACCGCCCACGCGAGCGCCGCGGCGCATACGTCATGCGCGAAGGCGAGCGAGCCACGCCAGTTGGAGCGCTTTTTCATTGCCGTGTATCGGGACGAATACGCCAATGATAATCAATCGCCGCGAAAAGCGCCGCGCCCGCGATGCACCAGAGGCCAAACGCCGGCCAGCCCAGCCCGCGATCCCAGCGCAGGCATGCGAGCGCCGTGATCCCGGTACCCGCCATCCAGCACGCATAGATCGCGAGGGTTCCGCGATGACCGGCGCCCAGCCGGTGCAGACGCTGGTAGTAGTGACTGCGGTGCGCCTCCCAGACCTTCTCGCGGCGCCATGCGCGGCGCGCGAGCGTGGTCGTCGCGTCCGCGACGAAAGGCAGGAACACGAGGGCGGGAAACCACGGCGGCCAGCTGCCGGCGGCGACCAGGGCGATGCCGAACGCCGCGGCCAGGAAACCCAGCGGCACCGCGCCTACATCGCCCATGATCATGCGCGACGGCGGAAAATTGACGGCCAAGAACGGCAACGTGGCGGCGGCGAGCGAGAAAAACGCGATGGCCGGCACGTCCGCGAGGACAGCGCCAAAACCGAACGCGGAAAAGCCCAACATGGCCATGACCGCGGCCAGACCGTCGTTGCCATCCATGAAGTTGTAGAGATTGAGCGACCACGCCACGATGGCGCCCGCGCCCAGCACGAGCGCGGCCGTTCCGAGCGACGGGCCCGCCGCCGCGTGCGGCCACGCCACGGCGACGGCGAACCAGAGCGCGGCCAGCGCGTGAACCAGCAGTCGCACGCCCACGCCGAGCGCGCGGACGTCGTCGCGAAGGGAGACCAGCGCCAGCAACAGGAAAGGGATCAGCCACTGCAGCGTCGAGATGCCCGCAGCCGGCGCTGCCCACAGAGCCACCGGCAGCCACCCTGCCCAGATGGCAATGCCTCCGCCGCGCGGCAGCGGCGCGGCATGCAGCGAACGTTCATTGGGAACGTCCTGCGGCAAGCCGGCGCGGGCGCGCAACAGAATGGCAATTGTCAATCCACTGACTGCGAACGCGGCGGCCATGCCTGCGGCAATCCCGGGCCAGCCGACCGGCAGGCTGTCCGGCAGGCTCATATGACAGCCCTGGCCCGCGTCGCCGAGGCATCCCGGCCAATCCAGGAAAAACGGTCAAAAACAAGGCCCTGAGGCTTGCAATCCACGCTTTCGCCGGCGCGCGCACCGTAGCCAAAGTCGCGAAATTGCACCATTTCGGGCAAAGGTGCGGAAAAAAAGCCGCACTGAAACGAATTATTGTTGTTTATCATTGTGTTACGTCACTGTTCCCATTGAACAACAGATACCAGAACAACCTCCGCAATATGCACTACGACACCATTCCCCGCGATTTTCTTGTTGCTACGGCACAACAGGCCTGAGAGACACAGGACCCCATTCTGCCTTCGGCTTGCCAATGGTTTGCGCGCTTTGGCACAATAGGCCGTAGCTTCTCGAGAGATTTGAGAAGGTTCCGATGGCAGGCGCAAAAGGCTTGATCCTTGCCAATTTTATCCGTTAGAGGAGAGACTCCATGAATAAGAAGCTCGTCGCAGTCGCTGTCGCGGGGATGCTTGCCGCCCCGCTGGCCGCGCAGGCGCAAACTGCGAACGTCACACTGTACGGTCGCTTGAATTTGGATATGGAAGTCGTCAACGTGAAGCAGGACGCCACGGCCAATCCGCCTGCCAATCAAAACGGCTTCGGCAAGCAGAACGTCTTCCGCGTGATGTCCAACTCCTCGCGCCTGGGCGTTCGGGGTTCCGAAGCGCTGGGCGGTGGCCTGTCGGCCATTTTCCAGATTGAATCGGCGGTTGGAGCGGCCACCGGTGGCGGCCTGGGTTCCACGCTGGGAACGCGCGAAACGTTCGTCGGCCTGCAAGGCGGCTGGGGCACGGTCAAGCTGGGCTACTTCCTGACCCCGTACGACGACATCCACCCGATCTTCGGTAACGTCCCGACGTTGGCGACGTCGATCCTGGGCACGCAAGCGCTCTGGTCGAACACCGGCTGGGCCGGCAACTACCAATACGGTGGTGCGTTCGACGACCGTGCGCCTAACTCCGTGCGTTGGGATTCGCCGAACATCGCGGGCTTCACCGGCAGCATGCAGGTCAGCGCCGCGACCGCGGGTGGCGATCCGACCAACGGACCGCAGGCCATCACGACGGGTATCGTCGCCAGCGGCACGCCGACGGGCACCACGCTCGCGCAGCAACGTCGCCATGCGTACCTGCTGTCGTTGAACGGCCTGTACAACAACGGCCCGTTCCAGGGTGGCATCGCATACGAAGTGCACAACAACATGCGGCCGCCGACAACGCCGAACCTCGCCACCCCGGCCAACCCGGACACGAACCAATGGAGCGGAATCCGCCTGCAGGATGAGGCGTTCTCGGTCGCGGCCTCGTGGAACTTCGGTCCGGCCAAGATCGGCGGCGTGTTCGAGCAGGTCAGGTACGACATCGCCACCGGCGGCAACCTCAAGCGCAACATGTACGGCGCCAGCGTGACCTGGAACCTCGGGCCGGGACAGCTGTACGCGATGTACGGCTACGCGCAGGACGGCGAAGGCTCGGCACTCGACAACTCGCAGGTCGGCGCCGTCCGCAAGGGCGACAACACCGGCGCGCAACAGTGGGAAGTCAGCTACACGTATGCGCTGTCGAAGCGCACGCTCATGTACGCAGGCTACGTGCAGATCGCCAACCGCAGCAACGGCGCCTACAACTTCGGCGTGAACGCAGATCGGCGGCGCCTGCGGTCTGTCGGCCAGCGGCAACGTGGCCGGCGGTTGCGGCAGTTCCGCCAAGCCGCAAGGCCTCATCACCGGTCTCGTCCACTTCTTCTAAGAGGACAGTCCGCGTGGCCCGGAATTTCGGGCAGGCAAACAGCAGCATGGAAACGGGCACCTTCGGGTGCCCGTTTTTTTCGTCCCTGATCCGTTCCCGCGCCGCAACAACGGCGCCGCCAACTGGTAGCATCTCCGGATGACCGATCCGATGCTGGACCGAATGATCGTGGGCTTCGACCGCGCGTTGCGCACGCTCGCGGGAACCGCGACGTCGTCGCGCCCCGTTCCGGGCGCCTCGCTTCCGGAGTCCGAACTGACTGCCGACGAGGCGCGCCGCGCCGCGGGACTGATGCGCGTCAACCACACCGGCGAGGTGTGCGCGCAGGCGCTCTATGCGGCGCAGGCGCTGGTGGCCCGCAACCCGGACATCCGCGCACGGTTCGCCAGCGCCGCGCGCGAGGAGGAAGACCACCTGGCGTGGACACAGACGCGCATCACCGAACTGAATGGACGCGTTTCGTTTCTCAACCCGCTCTGGTTCGCGGGGTCGTTTGCAATCGGCGTCGCGGCAGGCTTGGCCGGCGACCGGGTGAACCTGGGCTTCGTCGTCGAGACCGAGCGGCAGGTCGAGGAACACCTGACGGGTCACATCGATGAATTGCCGGATGCCGACGCGAAGAGCCGCGCGATCGTGACCGTGATGCGCGACGACGAGTCGAGGCACGGCGCGATGGCGCAGGAGGCGGGCGCCCTGGAACTTCCGCTTCCGGCGCGCGAGCTGATGCGCGTCGCCGCGAGCGTGATGAAGGCCGTCGCGTACCGGATCTAGCGCCGGTCGGTCCCGGCCCGGCGCCACGCGCGCAACGCCTTGAGCCGCGCAGCGCGCACCGCGTCGGCGATGTCATCGTCGCTTCGCCGGCCCTTCTCCGTCGCGACCTCGCGGGCGATTGCGCCGGCGTCGACCGCCTTCACGACTGCGAGCGCCTCGCGCAGAAGGGCTGCGGGAGGATAGTCCTGCGTGGCCGTGGCTGGCGAACAGGCATCCGCGGCGCAGGTTTCGAGCAGCGTGTCGAGACGCGCGGGACGGCGCAGCGCGTCCGTCGCGTGCAGCAATTCCAGCATCGCCGCCGGCCGCAGTTCGGCGGCAGCGTGCACGGTTCCGCGCCAGCGTGCGGCCAGCCGCGCGGCGTCCTTGCATTCGACGGGCACTTTCAGTCGCTCCGACAGCTTGTCCGCGAGGCGCATGCCCTGCAACGCGCGCGGCTTTCGCACCGGCCAGTCGGCCCGAGGAACCGCGGCCACGGCAAGGTACAGCGCGAGGACCCCGAAGCGCGCGGGGAGTCCGCCTCCGTGCTCCGCCGACCAGTCGAGGGCGCGCGCGACATGCACGCCCGCATCGATCGAGCGATCGTGCGCGGCGGCCAGCGGAACACCGAACAGCGCATCGACCTCCGGCAGCAATCGCGCGAGCGCGCCGCATTCGCGCAGGACGGCGAGCATCCGCGACGGACGGGCTTCCGCGAGGCCTTTCGCGAGCTCCTGCCAGATTCGCTCCGGCGCCAGCGTCGCGAGTTCGCCCGAGGCCACGATGGTCCGCATCAGCGCTTCGGTTTCGGGGGCGACGGCGAAGCCCAGCCGGGCGGCAAACCGCGCGACGCGCAGCACGCGCAGCGGATCCTCGACGAAAGCCGGCGACACGTGGCGCAGCAGACCCGCCGCCAGATCGGCCCTGCCGCCATGCGGGTCGATGACGGCGCCGTCCTCGCCGCGCGCCATCGCGTTGATCGTCAGGTCGCGCCGCGCGAGATCCTCTTCCAGCGTGACATCGGGCGACGCGAAGAACTCGAAGCCGCGATAGCCCCGTCCGTGCTTGCGCTCGGTGCGCGCGAGCGCGTATTCCTCGTTCGTTTCCGGATGCAGGAACACCGGGAAGTCGCGGCCCACCGGGCGGAATCCCGACGCCAGCATCGTCTCCGGCGTCACGCCGACGACGACGTAGTCACGGTCGGCGATTCCGCGGCCGAGAAGTTCGTCGCGGACGACACCGCCGACCTCATAGATCCGCGCTGGCTGGGGAAGCGGACGGGCCATCGCGGTCAGCGCAGCCGCAACGGGTGGCGCCCGCTCACAGCGCAAGTTCCATGACGACTTCACCCTCGTCGATTTCACCGGTTTCGCGGAATCCGAAGCGAGCATAGAAATCGCGCGGGCCGGCGCCATCCGGAACGTAAGCTCAGCGAGAATTTCTTCGTGCCCGGGAGGCCTCGCGCATGGTCGATCAATTGTGCAAGCGCCGCGCCGCCGTGGCCGTGGCGCTGATACTGCTCGGCGATCATGAACCGCCACAGGTGACACGTGTCGGGATGCTCGGGCGAA
Organism: uncultured beta proteobacterium; assembly: GCA_963834045.1. Taxonomy (GTDB): domain Bacteria; phylum Pseudomonadota; class Gammaproteobacteria; order Burkholderiales; family Casimicrobiaceae; genus VBCG01. Next base: position 34,531 of record CAWIAK010000004.1, read on the forward strand.
ACTGCCCGGGTCGAGTCGAAGAGCATCGCGAAGCCGACGGGCGTCTCGTCGGCGTAGATCGCGCGAAACCACGCGGCGGGTTCGAAATGGGCCTGCGCGATCGAAATGGCGTTAGGCGCGACCAGCCGTTCCTGCGCCGGGGCGACGCGCAGCGCGCAGATCGTGCGGACCGTGTCGGCGGTGATCTCGCGCAGGGACACCACCGCGCTGCGGGAGACCATCCGGCCTTCGCCTGCTAGCGTCCGCTGCCCGCGCGGTAGGCGGCGTAATGACTGCGCATGGCGGCGGGCGCCAGATATTCGGGGGCCACCGCTTCCAGCGCCGTGGGCGCGATGCCGAAAATCGCCGGAAAGGGACAATCGCACACGCTGTCTCTGGACATGGACGCAAGGTTGTCGCGGCTCATGAGCTGTGCCCGGCAGCATTTCCAGCACGGTGGCCTGCAGTTTCGACAGTCCCGCGCCAAGCGGAACGATCGGCCGGTCCGCGCCGCTGACTTCACCCACGTAGCGAACCAGTTCCCGCAACGTGTAGACGCGTCGGCCCGCACAGGTCGTAGCTCTGGCCTTCGGTCGCGTCATCGGTCAGCGCATGGGACATGCAATGCGCGACATCGCCGACGTAGACCGGCTGGAAGCGCGCGTTGGGAGACGCAAGGGCGATGACCGGCAACAGTCGCGCTACCCGTGCGAACAGGTTCAGGAACGAGTCTTCGGGCCCGAAGATGACGCTGGGGCGAAAGATCGTCCAGCCGAGGGGCGACGACCGCACGATCGCCTCGGCTTCGCCTTTGCTGCGCTGGTAGCGGCTCGGGCCCTGCCGGATCGGCATGCAGCGCGCTCATCTGCAGGAAGCGCCGGATGCCTGACGCGGCGCACGCCGCCGTCAGCGTACGGGCGAGCTCCACGTGTGAACGCGCGAACGTCGCGCGGCCGGACTCGTTCAGTATTCCCACGAGATTGACGACGGCATTCGCGCCGGCCAGCAGGCGCGCGAGCGCCACGCGATCGAAGACGTCGGCTTCGACCACCTCGACCGTCGGCAGCAGGATCAGATGCTTGGCCGCCTCGCGGCGGCGCGTCGGCACGACGACGTCGTGTCCGGCGGCGGCCAGGCGCGCCACCAGGTGGCGGCCGACGAATCCGCTGCCGCCGACGACCACGACGCGTTGCGCGGCGCTGTTCACTCGGTCCTTGCCGCCATCGGATCGATCACCGCGGCGCCGCGCGGCGCGACTGTGCCCAAGCGCGTGGTCAGCGATTGCGGCGCGCCGCCCAATGCCTGCGCGTAGATCATCGAATTCGCGAGCACTTTCTTCACGTAATCGCGGGTTTCGTTGAAGGGGATCGTCTCGACCCACACGGCGCCTTCGAGCGGCGCCGGCGGGCGCCAGTTTTGCGCGCGTCCCGGCCCCGCATTATACGCAGCGGCCGCGAGCGCCGGCATGCGGTCGAGCCGCTCGAACCAGTACTTGAAATAGTACGCGCCGAACAGCGTGTTCAACTCGACGTCGGAAATCGCCGCGCCGCGGAAGTCCTTGCGTCCGAGCTGCTGGGCGACCCAGCGCGCGGTGCCCGGCATCAGCTGCATGAGGCCGACTGCGCCCGCCGACGACACGATGTCCGGGGAAAATCGCGACTCCTGCCGCGCGATCCCGTAGAGCATCGCAACGTCGACATCGTTGCTGCGCGACGCCGCGTCGAATTCGGCGCGAAACGGCGCCATGTAGCGCAACGAATAGTCGTGGCGCGTGGCGGTACGGTCGGCGGTGTTCACCGCGCGGTCGTACAGTGCGACCCGGCGCGCGTAGTCGGCGGCGAGCAGCAGCGCGTCGTCCGGCTGGCCGCGCACGACAAACAGCCACTCGCGCTGCGATTCCGCCCTCATGTCGAGGTGGGCGAGCTTGACGACGCGCTGCACCGCGGGACGGGCGCCGAACGCGTTCAAAACTTCCGTTGTCGACAGCAGCGGTTCGCTCTTCGGCGGCTCGAAGCGCCGCCCCAGGCTTTCCGCGGCGAGCACGCCGTAGAAATTCGTCTCGGCCGACAGTGGCTCAAACAGCGCGTTGGCCTCCGCGGCACGCCCCTTGGCCGTCAGCGCACGCGCTTTCCAATAGCGCCACGCCGATTCCTGGCGCTGCGTCTCCCCCATGCCATCGATTGCCGCAAGCACGTCGCCCCATGCCAGCGCGCGCAGTGCAGCGCGCGCGCGCCAGGCCTGCATTTCCGGCGGCAGAGGCGAATCCCCGGCTTCGCGAAACCAGTCGTTGGCCGAGGCATTGAGCTGCCGGGCCGCGTGGTAGGCAAGGCGCGCGTTGCCGTACCGCCGGTCCGCTTCCGGCAGCTTGTCGCGCCACTTGACCCAGCCGGGCCGCGCGGCTGCGGCATCGGCGCGCGCGACGCGTTCCAGCGCATAGAGAGCCAACTCGCGGCCCGAAGCCGAATTCCACGCAAAGGCGCCGGCCGTCAGCGCGCGCTGGAAGTCCTTGCTCGCGGAAAAGAAGTCCCGCTCGGCGATGCGCGCGCTGCCCGGCAGATCGTTGGCAAGCGCATGCGCCAGGCGGACACTGCCGGCCTCCGACGCGAGACGAAACCGCGCCAGGCGATCGGCAACCGTCAAATCGCCACGCGCGATCAGCGCCGCGAACAGCGGCTCACACGCGTCAGGGGTCGCCTGGCCATTGAACCAGAGCGGTTTCGCGTCGGCCAGCACGGCATCGCCGTCGCGCTGGCGGCGGTACTGGATGCCGTAACAGGCCAGCTCCGGATCCTCGCCGGAAGGCGGCGGATAATCGAGCGCAAAACGATTCCAGTCGGACTTCTTCGCCAGCGACTTCAACCAGTCCACGCGCAGTTTTTCCGCGAGCGGCGTGTCGGGATAGCGATCGAGATAGTCGCGGACTGCCTGCGGCGCCGCGTCGTCTATGGCCAGCTTGAGCTGCCAGTATTCGACGTACGGCTGCAGGATGTGACCGTTGAGCTTCGGCGCCAGCGAGGCGAGCTTCGCGCGGTCGCCCTTGTCATAGGCTCCCTTCGCGGCCACAAAATCGGCGTCGGATTGCGCGAAGGCCGGGCGGGACAATACGGCCAGAGCAAAGGCCGCCAGCCAGAGGCGGCGAAGGGGTCGGCGAAGGTTCAAGAGCTCATTCTCGTCGAGAGAGCCTCTCAAGACAATGGCAATCGCCGATCGTTCCTGCCCGCGCTGCGTGGCCCGCTCTCCGTCTGCGGCGGGTTAGCGCAACAGCTCGATTCCGGTTCCCGTAACGCGAACGCGGTCGCCTATCCGCAGGTTCGGCGCCGAAGTCTGCTGGATCGTCGCAAAGCTGCCATCGTCGTAGCGCACGCCAATTCTCCAGACGAGCGTCTGGCTACGCTTCGCCAGTTCGTTGCCGGCGAAACCCCCGCCGACCGCGCCGACGACCGTGGCCACGACCTGGCCGGTCCCGCCGCCGATGAGGCTGCCCAGTCCGCCGCCAATCAGCGCGCCGCCAATGGCGCCGACGGTGGAGTCGACGTTCTGTACGCTGTCCTGGTTGATCGACTCCACCGTGCCGACGCGCGACGACGGTTGTTCGACCTGGAACGCGGGCGGCGTGTTGCAGCCCGCGAGCGCCATCGCGGCACAGGCGCTCAGCACCGCGGCGCAGCGCCGCCATCCTGAAACTGCGATCATCCTGTTCCTCCGGTTCGAGTTCGACATGCTCATTCAGGTATGGAATTCAAGATGTACATGGCGGCAAGCAATCCGGACGGCCGGCCCAGCTTGCCCAGCCACTGCATGAATATCGTTTCGATTTCGCCGCTCAGGTAGACCTGCGTCAGCGCGCGATTGACCTCGAGGCGCAGCGCGGAGTCGTTGCGCGGCAGCGCCAGCGCGTACGGCTCGAACGAAAGCTCCTCCGCCAGCAGCGAGAGCTTGGCCGGGTCCTTGGACAGCACCGCGAGCCCGATCAGCTTGATCTTGTCCCCGGCGTACGCATCCACGGCACCGGACTCGACCATCGTGACGCCCGCGCCCGCGTCCGCGATCGGCACGACCGTGGCGTTCACCAGGCGCTTCTTCAGCACGTCGTTGAGCCGCGTCTCGGTCGTCGTGCCCTTGAGCACCGCGATCTTCTTGCCGGCGAGATCGGGAATCTGGTTGATCGGCGATCCGGCCTTCACGAGGAAGCCGCCGCCGTCGATGAAGATCAGGTTCGAGAAATCGACATTGGCCAGGCGCGACTGCGTCTGCGTCGTGTTGGCGCATTCGAGTTCGGCGCGTCCGGAGGCGACCATCTGCAGGCGCTCGGTCACGGATCCGGCCAGCCAGTTCACCTTGAGGTTCGGCTCGCCCACGGCGCGGCCGATCTGCGCGATGACGCGCTTGCACAGGTCGATCGAATAACCGGCGGGCTGGTTGTTGGCTTCGTTGAAGGAGAAGGGAAGCGACTCCGGCGAATACGCCACATTGATGGCCTTGGCCGCCTTGATCTTCCCCAGCGAATTGGCAGCGGTCTGCGCGGCGGCACTGCCGGCAACCAGGCCTGCGGCGACGATCAGCGTTACAAACAGGTTCTTGTGCATGGATACTCCGGGAAACGTTGGACCAGAAAACGTTGGACGGCGGGAAGCGATCGCACAGCGCGGCTCGCGCAGTGGACTTTTCGTCGCGCATTTTACACCACGGCGTTCACCGTCCACAGCGTCATCCGCCGCTGCCATTCACGCGCCACGACATTGCGACGTATGTTGCGCGCGCGGAGCACGCACAGTTCACGGAGGACACGATGCCGTGAGCAATCGCACTGGGATGTGTCGTGGCGCTGATGGCGGTGGTGCGACGTCAGTCGCCGGTCCGTGGCGTGGCTGGTTCTACTCCCGCTATTTATCGGGTCCCATTCGCAGCCGCGCACCCGTGATCACATTTTCGGTCGGGTCGTATTGGGGCGCCCACTATCAAGGCCGTCCGTGGTTCGGCAATCAATCGGGCTGGAACAACTGGGGATCGCCGGGATGGCGTCCGCCGCCGCAGCCGCGTCCACCCAATACCACACGACCACCGAACGCGCGGACCGCCTGGCCGGCCGCCCGAGGGCCCGCCCAACTTCGGACCGCCTCCCGCGGGAGATCGGCCCGGCCAGGGCGGCAACCGGCCTCCGGGCGGGCGGCCGCCCTCCGGAGGATCGTCCGGCGGCGGACGACCGCCGCGTTCGGCGCCGTAGTCGCCGCAAAGGAAATTCATTTCCGCGGCGGCGCGATGCCGGGCTCCTTGCCGCGAACATGGTTCGGTAGCCGGCCGGCCGGGACGATCACCAGAAGGGCGATGCCGCCGAGCAGCAGGAAGGAAAGCTTCAGCGCGCGCAGCCGCGAATCGGCGTTGATGCGCACGGCCTCGTCGATCTGCTCCGGCGTCGCGGTGGTGCCCACCATCACGTCCTTCAGCCGCCCGTTGCTGACGAAGTTCGCGCGGTCGAGGTCGACCTGCATGATCAGAGTCGGGCGGAATCGACGGGATTGTCGACCAGGCTGCGCTCGATGTTGACGCCGAGGATCCCCACGACGAGCACGCCCGCCACCGCCGTGCCGACGCCCGCCGCGAGATTCTTGATCGTGCCGCGCAGCGAGCCGACGTCGCCGGCGAACTGCCTCGGCGCATAGATCACCAGCACGTTGAACAGCAGCGTCGCGAGCGCGCCCTGCCCGAGGCCGAACATGACCAGGCCGGTGACCACGAGCAGGTCGCTCAACTCGTTATTCATCACACGCCGAGCAGCAGCAGCGCGGCGGCGACCAGCACGAACGAGTAGCGCGCGATCTGGCGCGGCGTCAGCCGGTCGTAAAGGCCAAGGACGAAGATGGCGGCCGCAAACACCGCCAACTGATAGGGAATCATCGCGACCGCGGTCTCGAGGCTCGACTTGCCCTGGACCATCTGGATGTACAGCGGAACCAGGAACGTCAGCGCGTTGGCGAGCATGAAGATCGCCATCATCGCGAGCGCGGCGGCGTGCTCCCGCGGCGATTCGATGACCTGCAGCGCGAGCAGCGGCGTGCAGCGGCGCGCCTGCCGCCGCTGCGCCCACGCGACGAAGAGCTGCACGCCGACGACGCCGGCGACGACCATCACCAGCGCCGGCGACAGGCCGAGCACGCTGAACGGCGCGACGCGCTGGCGCAGCACGACGCCCCAGTCGCGAGAGATTGTTGACGCCGAGGCTGATGAGCAGCGACCGCCGCGGCCGCCAGCACCGCGCCGACGCCATCGATCTCAACGCCGGGCACCGCGGGACCGGCTTCAGGCGCCAGCTCAGCACAGCGTGAGCGCCGAGAACGGGACCACGAGGGCGAACGCGTAGCGCCAGCCGAGGAAACGTGCCGACGACGCCGGCGACGAAGAACGCCGTGACGGCGGCCATGGCCTGGACCGCGCCGAGGATCGCCAGCGCGCGCGCCTGCTGCGCGCCCGAGTAGTTGTCCACGATCAGCACGACCAGCGTCGGCACGATCGCCGCCGCCGCCAGACCCGGCAACGACCTGCGCCACGATCATCGCCGCGACGTTCGGGACTGGACGTCATCAGCACCATCGACGCCAGCAGCAGGCCGACTCGCGGCGCGAAAGACGTGCAGCGACCCGAGCTTCTGCCCAAGCTTGGCGCCCAGCATGGTGAAGCCGGCGACGGCGAGCGAATGCGCGACGATGGCGCGTTCCGACCGTGGTCGGCGCGGCGTGTGAATTCCGCCACGATGCCGCCGATGGAAACCGGCAGCGCATTGATGTTCAGCGACATCTGCGCCTGGCCCATGGCGATGACCACCATCGGCATCCAGGATGCCCGCGCTGCGACAGGCGATGTCGTTGTCTCCACCTCGTCCATTGTGCTGGAATTGGATGGGCCGCGAAACGGCGCGCGTCGGGTGGCCCGCGGCGCGACGACAGCTTCCGACAGAGCGGTGGTATATTCGTGCGCACGACTACGGCGGAATCCACAATGGTGATCATGAAAAACTTCGTCGTCCGCAGCGGGCTGCGCGCCCGCGCATTGGCCGCCGCGCTCGCCGTCATCGGTTCGTGCGCCGCATTCGCGCAGAACACGGCGCAGGAAAAGGCGCCGCTGCCTGCCGCAGCGCCGGCGGCAGTCCGCCACGATGGCGTGGGCATTCGGCACGCCCGTTCCCGGCACCGGCGGTTGGACCGCCGAACGCGGCACGATGACGGTGGCCAACGGCAAGGCGCGCATGCAGCCGGACGCCAATCGCCGCGTCGTCCTGCTGTCGCCGCCCGCGTTGCCCGCGAGCGTCAAGGGCGCCGAGGAATTTCTGCTTGGCATCGAAGGCACCGGCCTGCAGCGGGTGCGCGTCCAGGCGCGGCGCGATGCGCGCGGCGGATGGATCACCATCGCCGATGCCAGCGGCACTGCGTTGCGCGAAACGCGCGGGCGGCTATGTCGTGAAGCGCAAACCAGGCGCGCGCGACGCCCCGATCGAGCGCCTGCGCATCGAGCTCGCAGTTCAGGACGACCAATCCGCGCGTGTTGACGCGAATCGCCGCCCGTTGATCGGGCAGCGCGGGCGGCGCGCCGTGGCCGCTCCACGCCGCGACACCGGGCCGAATCTGCAATAGAATGCTCCGCTGACACGCGGGCGCGGCGGCGTCCGAAGAAGAAGCGCGCGCTGCGTTCAAGTGGCGTAGCTCGAAGTCGGGGCGGTTCAACGGGAGATTGGCTGATGGCTACCACAACAACGGAGAAGATGCCGCTGGCGACCCTCACCGCGATGGTGGTGGGCGGAATGGTCGGCGCAGGGGTGTTCTCGATCCCGCGCAATTTCGCGATGGCCACGGGGGTCTACGGCGCGCTCATCGCGTGGACGATCGCCGGCGCGGGCATGCTGACGCTGGCCTTCGTCTTCCAGAAGCTCGCCAATCGCAAGCCCGACCTCGACGCCGGCGTCTACGCCTACGCGCGCGCGGGCTTCGGCCCGTACCTGGGCTTTGCGTCGGCCTTCGGTTACTGGGCCAGCGCATGCGTCGGCAACGTCTCGTACTGGGTGCTGATCAAGTCGACGCTCGGCGCGGTGTTTCCTTTCTTCGGCGACGGCAACACGATCAGCGCGGTGGCCGTGTCGTCGGTCGGCATCTGGGCGTTCCACTTCCTGGTGCTGCGCGGCACCAAGGAAGCGGCGGCGATCAACAAGATCGTCACCATCGCCAAGGTCATTCCGCTGCTGCTGTTCCTGGTGCTGGTGATCTTCGCGTTCAAGCCCGACGTCTTCGCGGCCAACCTGTGGGGCGGCAATGCCGTGTCGCAGGAGTACCTGCACGCGCACGGCGATCTCGTCGCCGAAGGCGCGCCGGGCGCCAAGCGGGACTACGGCAGCCTGTTCCAGCAGGTCATGGCGACGATGCTGATCACGGTCTTCGTGTTCCTGGGCATCGAAGGCGCAAGCAACTATTCGCGCTTCGCGCAGAAGCGCGAGGACGTCGGCAAGGCCACGGTCATCGGCTTCCTCGGCGTGCTGGCGCTGTTCGCGTCGGTGTCGATCCTGTCCTTCGGCATCCTGCCGCGCGCCGAGATCCAGCAGTTGAGCCAGCCGTCGGTGGGCGGCGTGCTCGCGGCGGCGGTCGGCAACTGGGGGGCGGTGTTCATCGGCGTCGGCGTGATCGTCTCGGTGCTCGGCGCGTACCTGGCCTGGACGCTGATGGCGTCCGAGGTGCTGTCGATCGCCGCCAAGAAGGGCGACATGCCGGCGTTCCTGGCCAAGGAGAATGCGAACCAGGTGCCGTCCAAGGCGCTGCTGATGAGCACGCTGCTGGTGCAGGCGGTCCTCGTCGCGACGCTGTTCTCGGCCGATGCCTTCACCTTCGCGCTGTCGCTGTGCAGCCACCTTTCGCTGCTGCCCTACCTGCTGTCGGCGGCGTACCTGCTCAAGCTCGTGTTGTCGCGCGAGACGTACGCGCCGACGGATGACGAGCGCAACAAGGACATGATCGTGGCGGTCCTGGCGACGATCTACTCGGTCTTCCTGGTGTTCGCCGGCGGCACGAAGTTCCTGGTGCTGTCGTTCCTGATCTACGCGCCGGGTACGCTGCTGTACCTGAAGACGCGGCGCGAACAGGGCAAGCAGGTCTTCACGATGGCGGAGTGGGTCATATTCGGCGTCTTCGTCGTCGGCGCAATCTACGCGTTGGTCGGCCTGATCACCGGCTATATCACCATCTAGGCATCGGAGATCCACGAAATGGCAAAGGCAAAGGCGGCAAAGAAGCAGGCAGCGAAGGCCCCCAAGAAGGAGGCGAAGAAGGAATCCAAGTTCGGCGTCTACTCGGAGGTCGGCCAGCTGCGCAAGGTGATGGTCTGCGCGCCCGGCGTCGCGCACTCGCGGCTGACGCCGTCGAACTGCGACCAGCTGCTGTTCGACGACGTGCTGTGGGTGGAGAACGCCAAGCGCGACCACTTCGACTTCGTCACCAAGATGCGCGACCGCGGCATCGAGGTGGTGGAAATGCACAACCTGCTCGCCGAGACGGTGGCCGTGCCCCAGGGCAAGAAGTGGATCCTCGACAACCAGGTCGTTCCCAACCAGGTGGGCCTGGGCTTCATCGACGAGCTGCGCAGCTACCTCGAAGGCCTCGACAACCGCAAGCTCGCGGAGACGCTGATCGGCGGCCTGTCGACGCACGACTTCCCGGAAGCGCATCGGCGGCAAGGCGCTCAAGGTCGTGAAGGAAGCCGCGGGCGCCACCGAATACCTGCTGCCGCCGCTGCCGAACACGCTGTACACGCGCGACACGACCTGCTGGATCTACGGCGGCGTCACGCTCAATCCGCTGTACTGGCCGGCGCGGCACGAGGAGACGATCCTCACCACGGCGATCTACAAGTTCCACCCGGATTTCGCCGGCAAGGTGAACGTCTGGTGGGGCGACCCGACGCAGGACCACGGCCTGGCGACGCTCGAAGGCGGCGACGTCATGCCGATCGGCAAGGGCAACGTGCTGATCGGCATGAGCGAGCGCACGTCGCGCCAGGCGATCAGCCAACTGGCGGCGACGCTGTTCAAGAAGGGCGCGGCGGAGCGCGTCATCGTCGCCGCGATGCCGAAGATTCGCGCGGCGATGCACCTGGACACCGTGTTCACGTTCGCCGACCGCGACTGCGTGCTGCTGGCGCCCGACTTCCTGGCCAAGACGACGACGTTCTCGTACCGCCCGAGCAATCATCCGAGCGGCGTCGAGTTCCACAGCGAGAAGAAGGCGTTCATGGAAGTGGTGCGCGAAGCGCTGGGACTGAAGAAGCTGCGCGTCGTCGAAGCCGGCGGCAGCGACTACCAGCGCGAGCGCACGCAGTGGGACAGCGGCGCCAACCTGGTCTGCGCGTCGCCGGGCGTCGTGTACGCCTACGACCGCAACACGTACACGAACACGCTGCTGCGCAAGGAAGGCATCGAGGTCATCACGATCGTCGGCGCCGAACTGGGCCGCGGGACGGGGCGGCGGCCACTGCATGACCTGCCCGATCATCCGCGACCCGGTCGACTTCTAGCAGCGCGAGCAAGACAGGGACTGTCGCCGGCGCCGAAAGGGCCGGCGACCTGAAGTTTTCGGCGGAAGCGTACTTGCGCAAATCCAGGGGGCAACGAGGGTGACCCAGCCCGACCAACCGCAGCCGCTCACGCTGACGGAAGCGATCATTCCGGTCGCCAGCCTCATCCTGCTGGTGGCGCTCTCCTATTTCCTGTTCGGCGATGCCGGGCGCGGGCGGACCCAACCAGGTGGCGCTCGTCGTCGCGACGATGATCGCCGTGTTCATCGGCTGGCGCCGCGGCCACACGCTCGAATCGCTGGGCGAAGCCGCGAGCAAGAGCGTCAGCACCGGCATCGGCGCGATCTTCATCCTGTTCGCCGTCGGCGCGCTGATCGGCACCTGGGCGATGAGCGGCACGCTGGTCGCGATGGTCTACTACGGGCTGCAGCTGCTGAGCCCCAACTACTTCTACGTCACCGCCTGCGCGATCTCGGCGCTCGTCGCGATCAGCATCGGCAGCTCGTGGACCGTCGTCGGCACGATCGGCATCGGATTCATGGGCATCGCCGCGAACATGGGACTGAATCCCGCCATCGCCGCCGGCGCGATCATTTCCGGCGCCTATTTCGGCGACACGTGTTCGCCGCTTTCGGACTCGGCCAATCTGGCGGCCGCCGCGTCGGGCGTCGAACTCTACCCGCACTGCGGGAGACGCTGCTGACGTCGTCGATGGCCGTCGCGATCTCGCTGGCGATCTTCTTCATGCTGGGCCAGCCCGGGGACTTCGACGCGTCGGCGAAGATCGCCGGCATCAAGGAGTCGTTCCACATCTCCCTCTGGCTGTTCCTGCCGCTGGTCGTGGTCGTCGGGCTCGCGGCATTCAAGTTCACGCCGTTCACGTCGATCTTCCTGGGCGCCCTCGCCGGCGGCGTGCTCGCCGCGATCCTCGAACCGGGGCGGGTCGTCGCCTTTGCCGACCCGGGCGGAGAATTGCCGCGCATGGTTGCGCTGTTCAAGGGCGTCTGGCTTGCGCTGGCGAGCGGATACAAGTCGAGTTCCGGTGTCGCCTCGACTGGACATGCTGGCATCGCGCGGCGGCATGGACAGCATGCTGAACACGATCTGGCTCATCATCACGGCGCTCGCCTTCGGCGGCGTGGTCGAGAAGGTGGGCGTCCTGGAGCGGCTGATCGCGCCGGTCATCGAGCGGGCGAAGTCGACGGCGCGCTCGTCGCCTCGCTCGTCTCCTCGATCATCGCGACCAACATCATCACGGCCGACCAGTACATCGCGATCGTGCTGCCCGGCCGGATGTTCAAGACCGCGTTTGCGCGGCGCGGCCTGGCGCCCGTCGTGCTGTCCCGCTCCGTCGGCGAGCTCGGCCACGCCGACGTCTGCGCTGATCCCGTGGAACAGCTGCGGCGCCTACATGGCGGCGACGCTTGGCGTGGCCACGTGGAGCTACGCGCCGTGGGCGTTCTTCAGCTACTTGAGCCCCGTCATCACGGTCGCCATCGCGTACGCCGGCATCCGGATGATGCGGATACCGGAAAGCGGGCCGGCACGAGCGGAAGGATGACCGCGGAAGGCGCGACCCAATCCGCCGTCGCACCGCTCGCGGACCACGTCATCCTGAGCGTGGTCTGCCTTTACGCCGCGGCCTTCGTCGTGTTCGGATTCGCCGTCGACGGCCCGGAGCGCGTGCTGCACGGCCTCGTGCAGATCGTCACGACGCGCGATGCGCTGCTGACCGACTATTTCGGGGTCGGCGGCATCGGCGCGGGTTGCGTGAACGCCGGCCTGCTGACGCTGTGCGCATGCCTGGTCTATCGTGTCGCGCAGCGCAAAGATCACCGGCGCGTCGGTGGCCTGCCTGTTCCTGGTCCTGGGCTTCGGCCTCTTCGGCAAGAATCTCCTCAACATCTGGTCGATCGTCGCTCGGCGTCTTCCTCTACGCGCGCTTCAAGGGCGAGCCGTTCTCGGCGCACCTCAACACGGCGTTCTTCGGCGCGGCGCTCGCTCCCGTCTTCTCGGAAATCCTGTTCAGCACGACGCTGGCGCTCGAGTTCCGCGTGCCGCTCGCGATCGTCACGAGCCTCGTCATCGGCTTCGTCCTGGCGCCGGCCGCCGCGCAGCTGTTCAAGGCGCACATGGGCTACAGCCTGTACAACATGGGCTTCACCGCCGGCATCGTGGGCACGCTGGTCGTCGCGATGTACAAGTCCTACGGATTCGTGCCGGACCCGGTGATGATCTGGACGACGGGCAACAACCGCCTGCTCGGCGGCGTTCATGGCGGCCGTGTTCGCGTCGATGGTCGCGCTCGGCTTCTATTTCGATCGCGCGCTGCCGTCGCGACTGCAAGCTGATCATGGCGCGAGGCGGGCCAGGCGCCGACCGATTTCATCGCGCTCGCGGGCTTCGGCCCGACGCTCGCCAACATGGGGCTGGCGGGCGCCGTCGGCACGGCTCTACGTGCTGGCGGTCGGCGGCGACCTCAACGGGCCGGTGATCGGCGCGATCCTGACCATCGTCGGCTTCGCGGCGTTCGGCAAGCATCCGCGCAACATCGTGCCGATCATGGCTCGGCGTGTTCCTGGGTTCGCTGTTCCAAGCCGTGGAGCGCGGCCGATCCGTCGATCGTGCTGGCGGCGCTGTTCGGAACGACGCTGGCGCCCATCGCCGGGCGCTTCGGCTGGCATTGGGGCGTCGTGGCGGGATTCGTGCATTCGTCGGCGGCGCTGAGCGTCGGCTCGCTGCACGCGGGCCTCAACCTGTACAACAACGGCTTCGCCGCCGGGCTGGTGGCGTCGGTGCTTGCTCCGGTCATCATCGCCATCAGGGCGAAGCGCGACGCGAACGCCGGCCCGCCCGCGTCGCCCGACTGACCGGCGCGCGAGATCAGCTTGCCTGCCGGTCCCGCGTCGGCGCTTGTCCAGCGCCAGCCGCGGCAGCAGGAAGAGCCACGTCACCAGCACGAACGGCGCGGTGAGCGCGGGTATGGCGAGCGGCGTCAGCGCCACGTTGAACGCCGCCTGCGCAACGACGGTGAACACCGTGCCCAGCGCCGCATACGCCGCGACGCGCAGGCTCGGCTGGTGGAACACCGTGCCCAGCGCGACCGCCGTCAGCACCGGGCTGAAGCCCAGCAGGCCGCCGGTGATCAGGTCGCTTTCGGCGCCGAGCAGCGTGCGCGGTGATCGACGGCCAGGATCGCTCCGCCGACGGCCGCGATTGCCGCCGCGAACGAATTGACGGCCAGCCCGGCCAGGAAGAGCAGCGCCGCGATGACGCTGCCCTTCAGGAACACCTGCGAAATGCTGAGCAGCGTCGCCTGCACGAACAGCGCCGGCGTCCAGCCGCGTCGGCCGCCATCGACTCGAACGGCGCCACCACGCCGGCCGCCGGCAGCGCGGTGCCGGCGAGGCCGGCGAAACCGTAGGTCGCGAGCAGCAGCAGCCACGTGACGAGCACGAACGGGAACGTCAGCGCGGGCATGCCCCACGTCTTGACCACGTTGGCGGTGGCCCCCATCGCGACGACCGACACGGCGGCGCCCAGCACGACATAGGCCCAGAGCAGCGGACCCGGCGCGATGAACGTGGCAAGCGCCAGGCCGACGAGCACGCCGTTGAAGCCGTAGAGGCCGGCACGCAACGACGCCGGCTCGACGCGCAGCCATTGCGCGGTGAGCGTCGCCGACGACGACGGCGAGCAATCCGCCGAACAGCGACCTGCGGCACGCCCGCGGCAAACGATCCCCAGGCGATCGCCGGCGAGGAACAGCGCGCCGCTCAGCGGGTTGTCCTGGAACATCACCTGCCCGATGCCGCGCAGGTTGATGTCGACGAAGCGCAGCGCGCTCGACGACGCGCAGAGCGATTCCCAGCCTGCCAGGAATTTCTTCATTGGACGCCTCCGTCGAACGCGGCGCAGCACCGCGGCTAGCGCCAGAAGAAAGGGGGCGGAATGGCCGCGCCGGTGATTTCCTGGCGCGCCACCTCCCAGAACTCGCGGACCTTGGCCCTCACCTGCGCCGTCTCGCGGCCGAGCACCTTGTAGATGAGGCCGGCGTCGTTGGGCAGCCGGCACGCGCCGAATGCCACGCCCTGCCTCCAGGTCGACCTCGGCGTCGACGCGCGCATGGACGCGGTCCGCGACGTCCGCGGGCGTGCACAGGATCACGTTGCCGAACACGTCGAAGCCGTCCATCACGCCCGATCTGCCGCATCGGATTGCGCAGCGGCTCGATCAGCAGCTTCTCGCTGAACAACGGCTGCCCGCCGGGCCGCGCGGCCGTGGTCGCCAGCGACAGCAGCGTCGCGCCGAAGCACTCGTCCGGGTGATGGTGCTTGCGTCCCGGCTGCACGATCTCCGAGCAGAGCATCGAGGCGGACGGGTCGATCATGATCCGGGTGTCGCTGGCGAACCGCGCCTGGCGGTGCGGAATCAGCGGATCGGGAAGGAACTCGAGGTAGGCGCCCTCGTCCAGCGTGAACGACTGCGTCTGCTGCGCGTAGTTGGCGTCCATCGAGTGGATCTTGGTCGCCGACTGCGTGGTGACGTGCGCCCGCGCGCCCGGCCCCAGCGACACGTCCAGCGCCAGCCGGTCGCCCTGCAGCACGCAGCCCGCCGGTCGTGATCATGAACAGCCACGCCATGTCCGGCAGCGCGTCGTCGCAATGCAACGCGCGCTGCGCGAGGTACGGCGTGCGCGAATCGAGATCGGCCAGGATCGTGCGCTCGCCGCGGCGCTCGAATCCCAGGCGCAGGAAGCCCGACTTGCCGACGGCGCCGCTGCGCATCTGCGGCGGCTCGTCGCCGATAGGCCGCGAACTCCGCCGGCGGCGGGCCGACGGCGGCCGCGCGGCCGGCGGGCGCGAGCGCCGATGCCCGCTCGGGCGCGCTCATCAGGCGGGCTGCCCCGCCGGCAGCTTGAGGTCGAACAGCAGGTCCTCGCGGATCAGCTCGACCAGCTCGGGAATGCCCTCGCCGGTGCGGCAGTTGGTGAACAGGAACGGCTTGTCGCCGCGCATCAGCTTCGAATCGCGCGCCATCACCTCGAGGCTCGCGCCGACGTAGGGCGCGAGGTCGGTCTTGTTGATGACGAGGATGTCCGACTGCGTGATCCGGGGCCGTTCTTGCGCGGGATCTTGTCGCCGGCGGCGACGTCGATCACGTAGATGAAGAAATCGACCAGCGCCGGCGAGAACGTCAGCGTGAGGTTGTCGCCGCCGCTCTCGATCAGCACGACGTCGCCGTCGGGAAAGCGCGCCTCCATGTCCTCGACCGCCGCGAGGTTCATGCTGGGATCCTCGCGCACCGCCGTGTGCGGGCAGGCGCCGGTCTCGACGCCGATGATGCGCTCCTCGAGCAGGATGCCCTTCAGCGTGCGCTGGACGTGCTTCGCGTCCTCGGTCGTCACCACGTCGTTGGTGATGATGAGGATCTTGATGCCCATCTCGAGCAGCCGCGGCGTGATGGCCTCGACGATCGCCGTCTTGCCCGAGCCGACGGGGCCGCCGATCCCGATGCGCGTAATTTTCTTCACTTGCGTTTCACTCCAGGTCGAGGAATTCAGTTCATGAACAGGCGCACGTGCGCCTTGACGTGGACGGCCGCGAGGATCTCCGCCAGCGGCGCGAAGCCGGCCATGTCGGCGAGGGCGGCCGCCGCCGCGGTCGGCGTAGGCCGCGTCCACGTCGGCGTTGAGCGCGTAGAGCATCTGCTGCGTGTCCACGTGGCTGATGCGCATCAGCCGCAGCGCCGCGCCCAGGATCGTCGACGCCACGCCGTACTGGTGGACGACGAAGGCGTCGCGCGCCGCCAGTCCCTGCGCGGCGAAATTGACCGCGAGCGCCACCGGATAGCAGCCGGGCGTCGCGCCCGCCACGACGCGCTCGCGCCAGTCGCGCAGCTGCGGCGAGCCGGTCACGTGCGCGCCCATCTCGGTGAACTTCCTGCCCATGCGCACCGACATCGTCCGCGTCTCGCCCGAGAGCTTGCGCGCGTAGACCAGGGCGTCGATGCGGACCACTTCGTCGATGTCGCCCGCCGACGCGGCGCGATGCGCGCAGACGAGCGCCGATGCCGTCGCCGCGGCTGGCCTGCTCGACGGCGGTCCGCGTGAAGGCGAGCAGCGTGGCCGCGATCGGTGACGACACGCTTCTGGATCGCGGACTCGAGCCCGCCGGAGAACGCGAAGCCGCCGATCGGGAACACCGAGTCGCCGAACTGCAGCATCCGCGCCAGGTGCGTCGCGGTGACGGGCAGCGCGGCGCCGTCATCGCCGGCCGTTCATGCGGCGGCGGTCGGTGTCGGATGTGCGGATGGACGTGCGCATGGCGCGCGCACCGGCGAGCGCCCGTGCACGCGGCCCGTCTCCGGGTCGACCGCCACGTAGCGATCACTGCGTGTGCGTGTGCACCGGGCCCTCCGCGCCGCCGAAGAGCCGCCGCGACTCGTGCGGCGCGAGATAGGGAACGATGTCGCTCGCCCGGCACGAACTCGTAGCGGATGCCTTCGAAGCGATGCGTCTTCATCACCGACGCCATGACCTTGTGATCGACGGTCAGCGGCACGAACACGCGCGTGCCCTTGACCAGCGCCGGCCAGTGCTGGTTGCCCAGCGCATGGCCGAGCTCGACGCAGGTGCGCATCGCGTACTCGGGGTCCTGCGCCGCCAGCTCGTCGAGGTGGATGATCATCACGTCGCGCAGGCTGATCCGGGCGACGACCGCGCGCGCGGCCGCGGCGTCCCAGAGCAGCACGTCGCCGTCGCGCAGGAACGCGCCGCGATCGAGCGACACCGCGACCTCGCGTCCGCTCGCGGTCTTCTTGCGAAAGCGGTTCTTCTGCGCTTCCCAGTGGTCGAGCGCCAGCGGCTCGACGGTGCCCGCGGCCAGCCGCGCCGCCCATTCCGGGTCGCTGGCGTTGCCCAGCACTTTTTCGATGAGGATCAAGGAGGCGCCGTTCAGCTGAAGAAATATTTCTGGTTGAGGGAGATCGTCTTCAGCGGCGGGACCGTCGCATGCACGCCGTCGACGGTGACGGCGAACGTCTCCGGCGAGACTTCGATCTTCGGCGTTCCGGAATTGCGCACCATGTCCTTCTTGCCGATCTTGCGCGTGTTCTTCACGGCGATCACCTGCCGGCTGCAGGTCCAGGCGCTCGGCGATTCCGGCGGCCTCCGCCGCCTGCGACACGAACGTCACGCACGTGTGCGGACAGCAGCTGGCCCGAAGGAGCCGAACATCGGACGGTAGTAGGTCGGCTGCGGCGTCGGCAGCGACGCGTTCGGGTCGCCCATCACCGCCCAGTTGACGACGCCGCCCTTCAGCACGATCTTGGGCTTGGCGCCGAAGAACGCCGGCTCCCACAGCACGAGGTCGGCGATCTTGCCGACCTCGACCGAGCCCAGCACGTGCGAGATGCCGTGCGCGATGGCCGGGTTGATCGTGATCTTGGCGACGTAGCGCAGCACGCGGAAATTGTCGTTGCCGGGAGCGTCCTCCGGCAGCTTGCCGCGGCCGGTCTTCATCGCGTCGGCCGTCTGGATGCAGCGCAGCCAGCATTCGCCGATGCGTCCCATCGCCTGCGAGTCGCTGGAGAAGATCGAGATCACGCCGATGATCCTGCAGCACGTTCTCGGCCGCGATGGTCTCGGCGCGGATGCGGCTCTCGGTGAACGCCACGTCCGACGGAATGTCGGGGCTCAGGTGGTGGCACACCATGATCATGTCGTAGAGCTCCGCCTGCGAATTGACGCCGTAGGGGAGCGTGGGATTGGTCGACGCGGGCAGCACGTTCGGCAGCCCCGACACCTTGATGATGTCCGGCGCGTGGCCGCCGCCGGAGCCTTCGGTGTGGAACGAGTGGATGGTGCGGCCTTCGAACGCGGCGATCGTGTCCTCGACGAAGCCCGATTCGTTCAGCGTGTCGGTGTGCATGCACACCTGCACGTCCATCTCGTCGGCCACCGTCAGCGCCGAGCGCAGCACCGCGGGCGTCGTGCCCCAGTCCTCGTGGCACTTGAAGCCGACCGCGCCGGCCTCGATCTGCTCGACCAGCGCATCCTTGCCGTGACCGTGGCCCTTGCCGAGGATGCCGACGTTGACCGGCCAGCCTTCGAACGCGCGCAGCATGTTCGTGATGTTGCCCGGGCCCGGCGTGACCGTCGTCGCGTTCGAGCCGTCGGTGGGGCCGGTGCCGCCGCCGATCAGCGTCGTCGTGCCGTTGGACAGCGCCGCGTACGCCTGCTGCGGCGAGATGAAATGGATGTGCGTGTCGATGCCGGCGGCGGTCAGGATCAGGTGGTTGCCCGAGATCGCGTCGGTGGCGAGGCCGAGTTCGAGGCCCGGCGTGATGCCGTCCATCGTCTGCGGATTGCCGGACTTGCCGATCGCGCAGATGCGCCCGTCGCGGATGCCGACGTCGGCCTTCACCACGCCCTGCACCGCGTCGATGATCGTCACGTTGGTGATGACGAGGTCGGGCGGCCCGCCGGCATACGTCAGCCGGTTGTCCATCCCCATGCCTTCGCGCAGGCTCTTGCCGCCGCCGAAGACGATCTCGTCGCCGTACGCGCCGCGCAGGTCGCGCTCGATCTCGACGAAGAGGCCGGTGTCGCCCAGGCGGATGCGATCACCGGTGGTGGGGCCGAACAGTCCCACGTATTCGTTGCGAGAGATGGTTGCCATGTGATGGTTCCTAGACTTGGCCGGCGCAGCCGCTGCGCCGGGATTGGAGCGAACCCGCGCGCCCGGCGTCAGGCCTTCGAGCGGAAGCCGCGCTTGGCGGCGAGCGCCACGGCCTTGGGCTTGGCCGCGTCGCCGGCCTTGCCGGACGTGGGGCCGTCGACGAGGTTGTTGAAGCCGTAGACGGCGCGCTTGCCGCCGTAGGGCACGAGCTTCACCTCGCGCTCGTCGCCGGGCTCGAAGCGCAGCGCCGTGGACGCCGGAATGTTGAGGTGCTGGCCGAACGCCGCGGCCCGGTCGAATTCCAGCGCCGCGATTGACTTCGAAGAAATGAAAGTGCGAACCGACCTGAACCGGGCGGTCGCCGGTGTTGCGCACCTTGAGCGTCGTCACCTTGAGCTTGTCGTGGAAGACGATCGGCGCGGGATGGCACACATAGCCGCCCACGCGCGACCTTCTCCGTCGCGGGATCGACGTCGGCGGCGATCACCGGGCCCGGCTTTGACTCCTGCCATGGCAGGCTCCCTCGGGTTGCGTTGCTTACTGGATCGGCGTGTGGACGGTCACGAGGCGGCTGCCGTCGGTGAACACCGCCTCGACCTGCACCATCGGAATCAGGTCGGCCACGCCGTCCATCACGTCGTCCTTGGTGAGGGCGCGTGCGCGCATCCTTGGTGACTTCCTCGATGGACTTGCCTGCGCGCGCGCCGTCGAGCGCGTTGGCGGAGATGATCGCGACGGCCTCCGGGTAGTTGAGCTTGATGCCCTTGGCTTTGCGCTTCAGCGCGACCTCGGCCATCATGTGGATGATGAGCTTGTCGAATTCCCGCGGCGTCAGTTGCATCGCGATCTCCTGTCCCTAGCTTCGCGAGCCATGTTAATACAAAGGCACGCCGCGCGAAATACGTGCAAGCAGCCGCGGCATGTGCGGTGCCATTGCGCCGCAGCGGAATACCGAAGAAAATGCGGGTCGAACCGTTACGGAGTTCTGCCGTGCCTCGAAAACCTGCGTTCCTGCGACCTGCCTGCCTGTCGCGCGCGATTGTCTTCGCCGCGCTTGCCACGTTGACGCTCCTCTCGGCCTGCAAGCGCGCCGAGGAGCCGCCCGCGCCGGAAATCCGTCCGGTGCGAACGCTCACCATCGCCAAGGGTGTGGCCGGCGACGCATTCACCCTTACCGGCACCGTCCAGGCGCAGACCGAGATCAACAAGTCGTTCCGGATCGACGGCCGCCTGCTCTCACGCAACGTGAACGTCGGCGACACGGTGCGTCCCGGTCAGCTGCTGGCGCAGCTCGATTCGCAAAACGAGGAAGCTGCGCTGCAATCGTCGCGCGCCCAGCTCACGGCGGCACGGGCGCAACTGGGCGAGGCGCGCAACAACTTCGTGCGGATGCGCGAGCTGGTCGCCGAACGGGCGGTGTCGCGCGCCATGTTCGACCAGGCGGAGTCCATGCAGAAGTCGGCGGAGTCGCAAGTCGAGTCGGCGCAATCCGCGGTCACGCTGGGCGAAAATCGGCTGAGTTACACGCGCCTGGTTTCCGACGTCGCCGGCGTCGTGACGGCCGTGGGCGCCGAACCCGGCGAAGTGGTCGGCGGCGGACGCATGATCGTGCAGGTCGCGCGCGAAGGCATGCGCGACGCGGTCTTCGACTTCCCGGCGCGCGCCAAGGATGCCATGCCGCCGAATGTCGAGTTTGCCGTCGTGCTGACCGCGGATCCGAAGATCGCGACCACCGGCACCGTGCGCGAAGTCTCGCCGCGCGCGGACCCAGTCACCGGCACGTTCCGGGTCAGGATCAAGCTCAACAATCCGCCGGCCGCCATGCGCCTGGGCAGCACCGTCACCGGCCGCGTGCGGCTCAATGCCAACGCGTCGACCATCGAGATCCCGCCCTCCGCCGTCGTTCGCAACGACCGGACCTCGGCGGTCTGGGTGGTCGACCCCAAGACCGGCACGGTAGCGTCGCGCACGATCGAGATCCGTTCTTCCGATCCCAACCGGGTCGAAGTCGCATCGGGCCTCAATCCGGGTGACGTCGTCGTGATCGCCGGCGTGCAGGCGCTGCGTCCCGGCCAGAAGGTGCAGCTGCTCGGGGCCGGGAAGTGATCGGCCCGAATCTGTCGGAATGGGCGCTCAAGCGCCCGTCGTTCATCGCGTTCCTCATGATCATCGCGGTCGCCGCCGGCGTCCGCGCGTTCCAGGACCTGGGCCGCGACGAGGACCCGCCGTTCACCGTGCGCACGATGATCGTCGCCGCGGCGTGGCCGGGCGCGACGGTCGAGGAGACGCTGTCGCAGGTCACCGAGCGGCTCGAGCGCACGTTGCAGGAGACGCACAAGTTCGACGCCGTCCGCAGCTACACGATCGCCGGCCAGACGACGATCTTCGTCGACCTCGACGACACCACCGCCACGGCCGACATCCCCGATGTCTGGTACCGCGTGCGGCGGAACATCGGCGACATGCGAGGCACGCTGCCCGCCGGTGTCGTCGGTCCGTTCTTCAACGACGACTTCGGCGACACGTTCGGCATCATCTACGGGTTCACCGCCGACGGTTTCACGTTCCGCGAGCTGCGCGACTACGTCGAGGACGCGCGCTCGAAGCTCTTGCAGGTGCCCGACGTCGCCAAGATCGAGATTCTCGGTGCGCAGGACGAGCGGATCTTCATCGAGTTCTCGACCGAGAAGCTGGCCGGGCTCCGGCTCGACTTTCAGACGATCGTCGGCACGCTGCAGGCGCAGAACGTGCTGCGCCCGGCCGGCGTGATCCAGACCGACCGCGAGCGCGTGTATCTGCGAGTCAGCGGCGCGTTCGACAACGAGCGCGACATCGAGAACGTCAACATCGTCGCCGGCGACCGCATCTACCGGCTGGGCGACATCGCCACCGTGCGCCGCGACTTCGTCGACCCGCCAACGCCGATGTTCCGCGTCAACGGCAAGCCCGCGATCGGGCTGGCGATCTCGATGCGCACGCGCGCCGACATCCTGGCGCTCGGGAAAAACGTCCGCGCCACGATGGCGGACATCCGCGCCGGCCTGCCGGTCGGCATCGAGCCGACGCTGGTCGCCGACCAGTCGACGATCGTCGACTACGCGATCAACGACTTCCTGAAGTCGCTGGTGCAGGCAATCCTCATCATCCTCGCCTGCAGCTTCTTGAGCCTCGGCGTGCGCCCCGGCATCGTGGTCGCGCTGGCGATCCCGATCACGCTGGCGCTGGTGTTCGCGGTGATGAACCCGATGCACATCGCGCTGCAGCGCGTGTCGCTGGGCGCGCTGATCATCGCGCTGACGCTTCTGGTCGACGACGCGATGACGACGGTCGATGCGATGCAGCGCCGGCTCGCCGCCGGCGACTCGAAGGACGCCGCGGCGTCGTTCGCCTACCGCACGCTGGCGGCGCCGATGCTGATCGGCACGCTGGTCACGATCGCGAGCTTCGTGCCTGTGGGCTTCGCGCCGGGTGGCGCGAGCGAGGTGCTGTCGTCGCTGTTCTCCGTGGTGGCGATCGCGCTGATCGCGTCGTGGCTGGTCGCCGTCGTCTTCGGGCCGATCATCGGCAAGGCGATCCTCAAAATGCCGGATCCGTCCGCTGCCGAAGCGAAGCCGAGCAGGATGCGCACGCTCTACCAGGGATTCCTGACCGCGGCGATCCGCGTGCGCTGGCTGACGATCGGCGTCACGATCGCCATGTTCGTCGGGGCGATCCTGGCGCTGCCGCTCGTCCCGCGGCAGTTCTTCCCGTCCTCCGACCGGCCGGAGCTCCTGGTCGACCTGACGCTGCGGCAGAACGCGTCGATCCGCGCCAGCGAGGCCACCGCCGTCCGCGTCGAGGCGCTATTGAAGGACGACCCGGACGTCGACCACTACAGCACGTACGTCGGTCGCGGCGCGATCCGCTTCTACCTGCCACTGTCCGTCCACCTCGCCAACCCGTTCTTTTCGCAGCTCGTCGTCATCACCAAGTCGATCGAGGCGCGCGAGCGCCTGCAGGCGAAGCTCGAAAAGGTGCTTGCCGTCGAGTTCCCCGAGGTCGTGTCCCGCGTGTCGCCGCTGGAGATGGGGCCGCCGGTCGGCTGGCCGCTGCAGTACCGGATCATCGGCCCCGACAAGGACGAGCTGCGCCGCATCGCGCTCGACGTCGCCAACCTGATGGGCGCCGACACCCGCGTGCGCACGGTCAATTCGACTGGATGGAGCCCGCGCGGCAGGTGCGCGTCCACATCGACCAGGACGAGGCGCGCCGGCTGCGCGTCAGCAGCAACGCGATCGCCGCCGTGCTGCAGGCGGCGGTCACCGGGTCGACGATCACGCAGGTGCGCGACGACATCTACCTCGTCAACGTGGTGGCGCGCGCGACCGAAAGCGAGCGCGCGTCGTTCCAGACGCTGGCGTCACTGCAGGTGCCCACACCCGGCGGGCGCATGGTGCCGCTGGCGCAGTTCGCGCGCTTCACCGAGGAGCAGGAGTTCCCACTGGTCTGGCGGCGCGACCGCGTGCCGACGCTGACGGTGCGTGCGGATGTGTTGAAAGGCGTGCTGCCGGAGACCGTCGTCGCCGCGATCGGCCCGTCGATCGCCGCCTACGACGCCAAGCTGCCGCGGCCGTACCGGATCGAGACCGGCGGCCTCTACGAATCCTCCAACGACTCGTCGGCCAACGTGTTTTCCGTCATTCCGATGATGATCCTGTTGATGTTTCTGTTCATGATGATCCTGCTGATCAGCTTCCGGCGGCTGGCGATGGTGGTGGTCATCCTGCCTCTGGGCTTGATCGGCGTCGTCGCGGCGCTGCTGCTGTTCAACCGGCCGCTGGGCTTCGTCGCGATCCTGGGCATCCTCGCGCTGATCGGCATGATCGCGAAAAACGCGGTGATCCTGATCGTATCGATCGAAGAGGAGCGCGAGGCCGGCCACAGCGTACCCGACGCGGTGATGACGGCCGCGAGCAACCGGCTGACGCCGATAATCCTGACGGCGATCTCGACGGTGCTGGGATTGATACCGATCGCGCCGACGATCTTCTGGGGGCCGATGGCCATCGCCATCATGGGCGGCCTGCTGGTGGCGTCGCTGCTCACGCTGATCCTGCTGCCGGTGCTCTACGTGACGGTGTTCGGCAACGAAAAGACCGTGCCGCCGGAACCGGCGGCCGCGCCGATGTGATGACGGACCGCGCCGTGCTCGAACTGCACGTCGCCGAGATGCGGCAGCTGTTCAACGCGATGGATCCCGCGCCCTTTCGCGAGCGCGACCTCGATCCCAACGCATACAACTACATCGTGGACTGGGGCCGCGAAGCGCCGGCCCGGCAGCCGCTTGGCCTGGTCGTGCGCCTGTCGCGCGAGACGGCGACTCCCGATGATGCCGGCATGCTGCGCGACGCGGTTCACACGTATTTCCTGCAGCGCGCCGACGCCACGCGGCGGCAGTTGCGCCAGTTGTTCCGCGTCGGGCGCGTCAGCCTGCTGATCGGCCTCGCGTTCCTCGCGCTCGTGATTGTCGTCGGCGAATATCTGACACTCAGGATCGACAAGGAGAGCTACGGCTACCTCGTCAAGGAAAGCCTGATCATCGCCGGCTGGGTCGCGCTGTGGCGGCCGCTCGAAATCTTCCTGTACGACTGGTGGCCCATCCGCGCGGAAGCCACGCTGCTCGACCGGTTGAGCGAGATGACCGTGCGGGTGCTGGGCACACCCGCGGCGACGGGAGCCGCGGCAGCATGAATGCGCCGGCGTCGTCACGGCCAGCATTTCCACCCAACTCGCCGCTGCGCGCCGCCCTGACGCGCGGCGCGGGCTTGGCTGCGCTGTGGCTGGTGCTGATGCAAAGCGCCAAGCCCGCGGACCTCGCCTTCGGCGCGTTCGCGACGGTCTGCGCGACCTGGGCCAGCCTGCGCCTGCTTCCGCCGGCAAGCGGACGACTGCGCTTCGTCGTGCTGCTGGGATTCATGCCGCACTTCCTCTGGCAATCGGTGGTGGCCGGCGTGGACGTCGCGCGCCGGGCCTTCTCGCCGCGCATGCCGATGCAACCTGGATTCGTCCCCTGCCCGCTGAATTTTCCGCCCGGCCTCACGCGCAATACCTTTGCGATGATCACCAGCCTGCTGCCCGGTTCCGTCCCGTCCGGCGAAACGGATGGCGTGCTGGTCTATCACGCGCTCGACACGTCGCAGCCGATCGCCGAGCAGCTGCGCCACGAGGAGCAGTTGCTGTCGCGCGGGCTGATCGCGGGAGAGCGCAATGACTGAGTTCCTGTTCGCCGCCGCCACTGTGGTGCTGGTCATGGTGGCGCTTGGCCTCATGCGCATCCTGCGCGGACCGGGCGACGCCGACCGCCTGATGGCGGTGAACCTGCTCGGCACCGGCGGAATCGCGACGTTGCTGCTTCTGGGCGCGGCGGTCGGCATCGACTCGGTGGTCGATGTGGCGCTGACGCTGGCGCTGCTGGCGGCGTTCGCGACCATCGCGTTCGTGAAGGCCTCCGCGCCGGCAGGCGATGACGACGGCGAGTCGGAGCGCCAACCATGAGTCTCGTCAACGTCTTCTCGATGGTCGCGATCACGGCGGGCGCGATATTCTTCCTGGCCGGAACCGTGGGACTGTTGCGCTTCCCCGATACCTTCACGCGGCTGCACGCGCTGACCAAGTCGGACAATCTCGGGTTGGGATTGGTGGTGCTGGGCCTGCTGCCCCAGGTCGACGGCGTGCTGGCCGGACTCAAATTGATCTGCGTCTGGCTCATCGTGCTGCTGGGCAGCGCGGGCACGTCGCAACTCATCGCCCGCGCCGCGCGACGAGCGCGACCTCGACGCATGACGTTACTGCTCACCGTCGGCATTGCCGCGCTGATCGTCGCGCTGGCGATCTGGACCATCGTGGCGCGCGACACGCTGGCTGCGGTCATCGGCTTCGTCACCTACGGACTGGTGCTCACGCTGGCATGGGTCCGGCTGCACGGCGTCGACGTGGCATTGACGGAAGCGGCCATCGGCGGCGGATTGACCGGAGCCTTGCTGATCGGCGCCGCGGCGCGGCTGCGCAAGACGGAAAGCGTCGCGCTTGCCGAGCGTGCCGGCGCGGCCACGCGGATCTTCGCGGCGCTCTTGTCCGCTGCCGTGACCGTCGCGCTTGCCATCTGCGTGCTTGCGCTGCCCGATAGCGCGCCGACGCTTGCGCCGCAGGTTGCCGCCAACATCGCCGCGACCGAGGTCGGCAATCCGATCACGGCCGTGCTGCTGGCGTTCCGCGCGATGGACACGCTGCTCGAGGCGATCGTGCTGGTGTTCGCGCTGATCGGCGTCTGGTCGCTCGCGCCCGACGGCGCGTGGGGCGGCCGCCCGGGACAGCGGCACTCCGCCGATCCCAACGGAATACTCGCCTACATCGCGCGCGTGCTGCC
Organism: uncultured beta proteobacterium; assembly: GCA_963834045.1. Classification (GTDB taxonomy): domain Bacteria; phylum Pseudomonadota; class Gammaproteobacteria; order Burkholderiales; family Casimicrobiaceae; genus VBCG01. Next base: position 61,141 of record CAWIAK010000004.1, read on the forward strand.
GCCGATCGGGATCATCGTCGGCCTGTATATCTTCTGGGTCGGCGCGGACCATCCCGGCGGCAAGTTCCAGGGCGCCACGATCATCGCGGCGATGTGGCTGCTGGTGATCATGGCCGGACTCGCCGATGCGCCACCGATCAGCCGCGCCTGGCTGCGGTGGGGACTCGTCGCCGGGCCGCTGGCATTCATCGCCATCGGCGCCTTCGGTGCGTTCGCCGCCGGCGCGTTCCTGGCCTATCCCGCCGGATTCGCGAAGCCGCTGATCATCGTCATCGAGTTGGCGCTGATGCCGACGCTGGCGCTGGTGCTGGCGCTCATGCTGGCGGGCGCGCCGCAACGGGCCGTGCCGCGATGAAGGCGCAATGACCGACGCGACACTGTTCGGACTGTGCGCCGCGGCGCTGATCGGCTTCGGCCTGTACGGACTCATCGTCCATCCGCAGCCACTGCGCAAGATCCTCGCCTTCAACGTCGTCGGCAGCGGCGTCTTCCTGCTGATGGGCGCCATCGCGCGGCGCGGTGCGGGCGCGGGATTCGGCGGCGATCCGGTGCCGCAGGCGCTGCTGATCACCGGCATCGTCGTCGCGTTTTCGGCGACCGCGCTCGCGGTCGCGCTGCTGCTGCGGCTGCATGACGTCGCAGGCTCGGTCACGCTCGCGTCCGACGCGCCACCGAAGGTCGAACCCGATGCCAGCGGCACCTAGAGACGGCGACATCGCCGGCGCGGCGACATGACGACCACGCCCGGCGGATTGCTGCTGGTGCTGGCGGTCCTGGTTCCGTTCGTCGGGGTGCTGGCAGGACTGGCGTTCGGCGGGCGCAATCCCCAACGCATCGCACTGCTCACCATCGTTGCCGGACTGGGCATCGCGCTGGCCCTGGGCGATGCGTGGTTGCGCTCCGGAAGCAGCGTGGTGTACCTGCTCGGCGGCTGGGCGCCGCCGCTCGGCATTGCGCTTCGCGCCGATGCCATGGCGGTGGCGATGATGCTGGTCATCGCGGTCGTGATCGCCGGCATCGGCATCTACGCGTGCGCCGATTTCGGCACGCCCGCGGACCAGCGCGAAGCGCGCGCGCCGTTCACGTTCTGGCTGCTGCTGATGGCCGTCTGGGGATCGCTCAACCTGGTGTTCGTGAGCGGCGACCTGTTCACGCTCTACGTCGCGCTGGAGTTGCTGACCTTCGCGGGCGTGCCGCTGGTCTGCCTCGACGGCCGCGGCGAGACTCTGCGCGCGGCGCTGCGCTACCTTCTGTTCGCACTGCTGGGATCCGTCCTCTACCTGCTGGGCGCGGTCCTGCTGTATGGCGCTTACGGCACGCTGGACATTTCGCTGCTCGCGGCGCGCATTCGCCCGGAACCCGCGACGTGGGCGGCGGCAGCGTTGATGACCACGGGCCTGCTCGCCAAGACCGCGCTGTTTCCGCTGCACCTGTGGCTGCCGCCCGCGCACGCCGGCGCGCCGGCCGCGGCCAGCGCGGTGCTGTCGGCGCTCGTCGTCAAAGGCTCGTGGTTCCTGGTCGTGCGGCTGTGGTTCGACGTGATGCCCGGCGTGGTGACGCTGCCATCGGCGGAAATGCTGGGCGGGCTGGGCGCCATGGCCATCCTGCTCTTCAGCGTGGTCGCGCTTCGCCAGGAGCGGCTGAAGCTGCTGATCGCCTACTCGACGCTCGCGCAGATCGGCTACCTGTTCCTCATGTTCCCGCTCGCGTTCGACGCAGCCGCCGGGCGCATGGGCTTTGGCGGCGCGCTGACGGCCGGGATGCTGCAGGCGATGTCGCACGCGACGGCCAAGGCGGCCATGTTCATGGCGGCCGGCTCGATCTACGCGGCACTCGGCCACGATCGCATCGCCGGCCTCGCCGGCATCGCCCGCGCACTGCCGATCAGCGTATTGGCGTTCGCGCGTCGGCGGCGTGGCGCTGATGGGCGTGCTGCCGAGCGGCGCCTATCTCGCGAAAAAACTGCTGCTCGACGCGGCCGCGGGCAGCGGCCAGTGGTGGTGGGACGCCGTGCTGCAGGCGGGCGGCGTGCTGACCACCAGCTATGTCGTGCTTGTCCTCGCCTACGCGCTGCGCCGTTCCGACGAACCCGTCGCGCTGAAAAAATCAGTGTCGCTCGTCGCGCAATGGGCCGCGCTCGGCTCTCGCGATCTGTTCGTTCCTGCTCGCCTGCGCAACCCTCGGACCGCTGCCGGCGAGCCTGCTGTCGAACCCGCTGGCGCTGTCGGAACTCGTGCCGATGCTGCTGACGGTCGCCGGCGGCGGCGCGTTGGCATTGGCTGTTCGGCTCCCGGCCGCCGCGCGTTCCCGCTGTCAGTGCGATCGGCGGCGCGTTCGAGCGAAGCGACGGCGTGCTGCGGCGCTGGCCGGTGGCGGGCATGGCAATGCTGGTGGTGGCCGTTTCGTTCGGTTGGACGATGCTGCGGTAGCGCCGCCTTCAGCTGGTTCCGATGAACACTTCACCGCAGGCACAACAGCTGTCGCTGCGCGCGTTGATCGCGCTGGTCGTCGGCTCCATGATCGGCTCGGGCATCTTCGCGCTGCCGGCGGCGTTCGCGACGGCGCGACGGCAAAAGGGCGAAGCGGTGTTCGCGTCGACGATGGAATGGTCCGGTGTTCGGCGTCACCGCCGTCGCCGCGGTGGTCGCGCTGTGCGGGCTCGTGACCGGCCGCCTGACGGTATAGTCGACGGCGGCGCGAAGCTCTGCGCGGAACCGTTCAGGGCCCGAACTGGATCTGCATGCCCAGCGGGTCGCTGTTCCACACCGGGCCTTGCAACGCCCGCTGGAAGCCGACTTCGTAGAGCCGCGCCATCACCACCGGGTCGAAAGTTTCGTCGCCGGACAACTCGACACCTTCGGGAATGGTGATCCAGTAGAATCCCGCGCCATCCCGCTGCGCCACTGCCCAGATTCGGAACAGGTCGCCCAGCGTGGCCGACCGGGCCGCCAGTTCGAACGCGCGCGTGGCAATGCTGCGCAGCGACCGCGCCGTCGCTCCCGGCACGGGCGGGAGTTGTCCATTGTGGATGACGTAGATGTCCTCGCGCCCCTTGCCGCGCCCGTGGTTGCCCGCGTCGCGGCGAAGTTGAAGACGCCGCCGGAATAGAACAGGTTCGCGGCCACCGCGCCGTCGACGTGCATCTCGTCGTAGCGCCGGCCGCCTTCGGTCTCGACGTCGAAGAACACGGGCGGAAACGCGATCGGGACCGACGCCGACGCCAGCATGACGTTGCGGAAAAGCTGGACCGCGCCAGGATGACCGCTCGTCGCGATGAGACCCATGTTCCATACGATGAAGCGCTGCGAGTCCAGATCCACCGTCCCGATGTAGAGTCGCCGTCCCGATTCGTGTGCACGCGCAATCGCCTGCAGGAACGCCGCATCGACCGTCTGCTCGAGCGTCGCCCGCAAGGGGCCGGTGTCCGCCAATGACTCGCCACCCAGCAATTGGGGAATGATCGACAGCATCTGGAAAATCTGGCGCGACGCGGTAGTCGTATAGAACTCGCGCAGCGTGACGTCGTACGGCGGGCCGAGAAACGCGTAGGGCGCCATCAGGGCACCGGTCGACACGCCGGTCACGATTTTGAACGTCGGACGCGTGCCCATCTTTGACCAGCCGTTCAGGAGACCCGCGCCAAACGCACCGTTCGCGCCGCCGCCCGAAAGCGCGAGATGGGGGTAGTGGATGTAGCCGTCGGGCCCGACCGGGAAGTCGGTGGGCGATTCCTGCTGGAACGAACGCGCCAGGTCCTTGGTCATCGCGTCACTAACGCGACCCCACGGTGCGCGGACGTCGGGCATGCCCGGGATCACGGCAGTGGCCATCTGGTCCACGGGCACCGCGTGGCGCGGCAGGATGCCGCACCCGGACAAGAACAATGCAGCAACGACGACGGCAATCACGCATCGACAAAACTCTCTAGAACGAACCGAACATCGTGCCGAGCACGATCACCGCCACCAGCCCCAGCAGCGCGCCGACGATGCCGACCATGACGATGTCGAAGTAGCTTTCCTTGTGCGTCGATCCGCACACGGCGAGCAGCGTCACGACGGCGCCATTGTGCGGCAGGCTGTCCAGCGTGCCCGCGCCGATCACCGCCACGCGGTGCAGCAACGCAGGATCGATGCCGAGTTCCGCGGCCAGCTGCATGTACGTGCCGCCGAGCGCGTCGAGCGCGATGGTGAGTCCGCCGGACGCCGATCCGGTCAACGCCGACAGGATGTTGGTGGCCAGCGCCAGCGAGACGAGCGGCCCGCCGCCGATCGACAGCACCCAGTCGCGCACCATCGCAAATGCCGGCATCGCCGCCACCACCGCGCCGAAGCCGACGAGGCTCGCCACGCTCATGACGGGCAGCACCGATGCCGTCGCGCCGGCGTCGACGGTCTTGCGCAGCGCGGTCAGCCGCTTGCGGTTGAGCAGCACCAGCGTCGCGATCGCCAGGATCAGCGCGACCAGCACCGACCATACGCCGCTGACCGACGCGACCGATGCGCCGCCCCAGCGCTCGTCGTCGAGGAAGCTCAAGTCGAGTCGCGGCAGGATGAACAGCGACACGACCAGGTTGACGGCGATCACCACGAGCAGCGGCAACGCCGCGGTCACCACGATTCGGCGTGGCGACGCTTGGCTGGCCGTGCGCGATTTCCGCCGGATCGAAACTGCTCGCGGTGGACGCGCGCTCGCGAAACGGCGGTTCGTCGTCGCCCGCGTCACGGGCTGCGGCAGGCGCAGGTAACCCGAATCCTTCGCCGGCGTTGCGCGCCGATCTTTCCGCGCGCGCCAGCCACCACAGGCCGAAGGCCAGCATGATCGCCGACGCGATGATGCCGAGGCCGGGCGCGGCGAACGGCGTGGTCCCGAAGAACGGCATCGGGATCGCGTTCTGGATGGCCGGCGTTCCCGGCAGCGCGGACATCGTGAACGTCGACGTGCCCAGCGCGACGGCGGCGGGCATCAGGCGGTTCGGAATGTTGGCGTCGCGGAACAGCGCCTGCGCCATCGGCACCAGCACGAAGAACGCGACGAACAGGCTCACGCCGCCGTAGGTGACCAGCGCGCCGGCGAGCACCACGGCGAGGATCGCGCGGCTGGGGCCCAGCTTTTCCGACATGAAGCCGGCGATCGCGGTCACCGAGCCGCTGTCGTCCATCAGCTTGCCGAACACGGCGCCCAGCAGGAACAGCGGGAAGAACTGCAGGATGAAGCCGGCCGCCGAACCCATGAACGTCATCGTCCAGTTCGCGAGCAGCGGCTCGCGCGCGGCGACGGCCGCGATCAGCGCCGCGATCGGCGCCAGCACCAGCACGCTCCAGCCGCGGAACGACAGCCAGACGAGGACGCCCAAGCCCCGCGAGAATGCCGATCAGCCCCATCGACGCTAGCTTCCCTCCAGCATGGCGTCGAGGTCGAGCGTCGAGCGCACGCCCAGATCGGCGAAGTGGGCGTCCAGAAACGCCGATGCCGACTTGCGGCCCTCGTCGCGCAGCATCGTGAAGAACGGCCACTCGGTCAGCAGCTTGGACGAATAGCCCAGGTCCAGCATCACGTCGCTGTGAATGCGGTGGATACGCATGTTGGCCCACAGCCGGCCCTCGCCCGTTCCCGGGTCCGACGCCTGCCGCAGCAGTGCGCCCGCCTTCAGCTCCTTCAGCAACGTCGCGTTGAACGAGATTTCATTCAGCCGGTTCTGGATTTCGCGCGCCGTGCGCGGCGTGCCCGGCCGCACGATCGGATTGATCTGCACCAGGATCGTGTCCGACGCGTTGCACTCGCGGACCAGCGGCGCCATCGACGGATTGCCGGAATATCCGCCGTCCCAATAGGGCTCGCCGTCGATCTCCACCGCCTGGAACATCGTGGGCAGGCAGGCCGACGCCAGCAGCGCTTCCGCCGTCAGGTCAGCGTTGCGGAAAATGCGGGCGCTTCCCGTATGGACATTGGTAGCGGTGACGAACAGCTTGATCGGCGCGTCGACAAGGTGATCGAAGTCGACGCTGTCGGCCAGCAACTTGGTCAGCGGATTGGATCCGGCAAGCGTCGTGTCGTACGGCGAGAACACCTGCGCCGCGAATTCGACGGCGGCGAATACCGGCGAGTAGTCGAGCGTCCAGTTGCCGGTCAGGATTTCGATCGGACCGCGCCGCAAGGGGCTCAGGCGCGCAGCGTCGGACACGTTCTTCCAGAAATTCTCGAGCGCGGCGCGCGCGCCGTCGTTTCCGCCCTGCATCAGCCCGGACGCCATCACCGCGGCATTCATCGCGCCGGCGGAGGTGCCGGAGATGCCGTCGAATTGCAGCCGCGGCTCCTCCAGCAGGCGATCGAGCACGCCCCACGTGAACGCGCCGTGCGATCCGCCGCCCTGCAACGCCAGGTCGACGAGGATCGGCGCGCCCTTCTTTGGGCGCGGGGCGGTCTTGCGCTTGCGTGCCTTGGTTACCAAAGGACCCTGCCGATCGTCCGGTGCGGTCATCAGGCGAGCGCCTTGGCCTTCAGGCGCGCGAACTCGTCGTCGCTGATCGTGCCGGCGTCGAGCAGCTTCTTGGCGTCGGCAATCTGGTCGGCTGGGGATTTTCCCGCGACTTGCCGGATATACGCGTCGGTTTCCGACTTGGCGTTGCGCATGACGGCGCGCTGCCGTTCCGCCATTCCGCTGCCCCGCGCCAGGATGTAGATGAGCGCGGTCAGGACCGGAAGGAAGATGAGGCCGACGATCCAGAGGACCTTCGAGCCGCCGCCCATCTCCGAATCGCGAAAGAGGTCGACGATGACCTGGAAGAGCACGATCAGGTAGGCGATGAAAAAAAACGTCGATGCCATCAGGACGACGGCGTCCCAGAAGTAACTCATGCGATTTCTCCGGTGGTGGGGGTTGCGAAGGACCGAAAGCCTGGCGATGCCGCGCGATCGCGCGGACGACTGATTGCCGTTTCAGCCAGGCCGCCGGCGCGTTGCGGAGCCCATGGCTTGAGCAGCGCGAACAGGCAGCCGCCCGTGAGCATGCCCAGGACATAGACAAGAAGCCAGACCGACACCGGAAGCGTGCATGACTGGCCGAACGGCATTTTGCCATCAATCCGGCGGCAAGGCGCACTGAACGCAGGCCTCGGCACCGGTGGCCGTGCAATTCAACGGCCACGTCGGATCGTGCGACACCGCGTACGATTGCGTTGATACAATTGCCGGAGCCGGCGCGATCGAAGCAAGGAGCACCGCATGAAGACACGCACCCTCGCGGCGTTCGCCGCCGCTGCAATCGCCGTCGCGGGCTGCACCGTTGGGCCCGACTACGTGCGTCCCGGCGTGGACTCGCCGACGGCGTGGCGCATCGACTACCCGAAGGCCGCCGAGGTCGCCAACACCAAGTGGTGGGAACAGTTCGGCGATCCCGTCGCTGAACGGGCTGATCGAGACCGCGCTGCGCGAGAATCGCGACATTCGCATCGCCGCCGCCCGGATGGAGCAGTTCCTCGGCGCGCTGATGAGCACGCAGTCGCAGTCGCTGCCGCAAATCGGCTACAGCGCCGATGTCAGCCGCGCGCAGCGCGTCCCGCGTCGGCCAGCCTCCGCTTCCCCGACGGCGTGGACCGTAGTTCACGCTGTACCAGGGCGTCGCTGGGCGCGTCGTGGCAGCTCGATCTCTTCGGCCGCGTGCGACGCCTGAGCGAGGCCGCGCAGGCGCAGGTCTACGCAAGCGAACAGGCTGCAGCGCGGCGTCGTGCTGACCGTAGTGGCAGGGGTCGCGACCAGCTACATCACGCTGCGCGCGCTCGACCGGCAACTGGAGATCGCGCAGGCGACCGCGGCAAATTTCGGCGAGACCGCGCGCATCTTCAACTTGCGCTACAAGTGCGGCCTCGTGTCGCAATCCGAAGTGGCGCAGATCGAATCGCAATATCAGCAGGCGCTCGCCGCGATCCCGGCGATCGGGCAGCAGATCGCGGCCGACGGAAAACCTGATCTCGATCCTGCTCGGACGCAATCCGGGGCCGATCCCGCGCGGCAAGACGATCGACCAGCTGATCGCGCCGCTGATTCCCGCGGATCTGCCGTCCACGCTGCTCAGCGGCGGCCGGACATCCTGCAGGCCGAACAGAATCTCGTCGCCGCCAACGCCAACATCGGCGCCGCGCAGCGCGCTGTACTACCCGTCGCTTTCGATCACCGGCGCGCTCGGCAGCGCGAGCACCGCATTCGGCAACTTCCTGAGCGGCCCGGCGTCGCTGTGGCTGCTGGCGGCGGGCCTCACGGGTCCCATCTTCACGTTCGGCGCCATCGAGGGCCAGGTGCGCACCGCCGAGGGCCAGAAGGACGCGGCGGTCAATTTCTACCAGCAGATGATCCTGGGCGCGTTCCGCGAGACCAACGACGCGCTCGTCGGCACGCGGAACCGGCTGGAGGAGTCCGAAGTGCAGGCGAAGCGCGTCGTGGCGCTGCGCGAATTCGCGCGCCTGTCGCGGCTGCGCTTCGACAGCGGGATCGGCGAGCTACGTCGAAGTGCTGGTCGCCGAGAACGAACTCTTCGCGGCCGAAATCGCGTCGGTGAGCGTGCTCGCGGACCGCTACCGGCAACTGGTCGGCGTCTACCAGGCCATGGGCGGCGGCTGGGTCGACATCGCGGATTCGATGACGACCGAAGCCGCAGGGCCTGGCCGCGGCGAAAGCAAACTAGACGACGCAGCGCGCACCGATCAATTTCGATTCGCTGCCGCGCGCGAGAGCGCGCTCGTTCATCCGCCAGCCCCTTGCCGCCGCTCGCTGCGGCAATCCCTCGCCGATCCTCTGCAGCATGTAGGGGTAGAACGGGTTGGACGACATCCGGCTCAGCGCATCGATGCTGACGATCAGCGTGACCCGCTCCCCGCGCATCGCCAAGGCGCCCGAGGTTCACGCCGTAGTCCTCCGTGGACGTGGGCTGCAGGCCGTACAAGGGGTCGTCCATCGCAAAGGGCAGCGCGATGTGCGACAGCGAGTAGACATCGCGAGGGTAAGTCAAACCCAGCGCGCGCACCTGCTCGGTCGTGGCGCCCGCCTCGGTCGTCCGCGCGACGACCTCCGCGTCGTCCGGACCGGCATTGGTGATGATCGTCGTCGTGAAAGCGCGCGGCGGGTCCGGCAGCAGCCGCGACAGCATCGTGTCGGCGCTCGCGCGAAACAGCGGGCCGAACCGGGCGCTGCGATTCAGGTCGAACAGCACGAGCTCGCTGCCGTTCGCGGGCAGGTTGCCATACAGCGCGTCGACGATCGCCCGCGTGCTCACCGTGAAGTCCACGACCGACTGGAACGTCAGGATGGGCGGCAGGTCCGCCAGCCGGCCGTCCTTTGCATGGGCGCGCGATCTGCTTCTGCAATGCGCGCGAGATCAGTGACGACTGGCGCGCGGCGTTGACCGGGAACGAGTTGTACTTGAACGGGTTGAATTCCGGCGTGACGTCCAGCCATGCCGCCTTGGCGAAGGCCGGGAACACCGCCGGCCAGCCGGCCACGCCGGCAAAACGCGCCATGCTGGTGATGCCGATCATCGGCGAAATCAGCACGATGCGCGCCGGCCTCGGCAACGCGCTGTCGTCGAGCGCGTCCAGCGCGTATTTCATCGCCAGCGCGCCGCCGTTCGAGTATCCGACGAGATGCAGCGGGGCCGACGGTCCTGCGCGCCGCTGCGCTTCCCTTACCGCGAGGCGCGATGCCTCGACCCACTGCTCCCATTCGACGTGCGCCAGGCCGCTCGGCACCGTCCCGTGCCCGGGCAGCCGGATCGCGACCGCGACAAAGCCCGCGTCGGCATAGCGCCTGGCGATTTGCCGGACGCTGTACGGCGTATCGGTCAGGCCGTGAAAGAGCACCACCGCGCCGGCGGGCACGCCGATCGGGATCGAGCGCGAACGAACGATTCCAGTCCTGCTTGAACTTGCCCGGGAAGATCGGGCTCCCGGCAAAATATCGATTCGAGGCGCGTTCGCGCTTCCGGCGGGAGCTTGTCCGTCACTTCCTCGCGCACTTCGGCAAAGGCCCTGTCCTCGGCCGCCAGGTACTGTCCCCAATCCGCCTTGCTCGTCGCCGCCGCGGTCATTTCGTGCGGGACGTAGGTATGCCAGAGTTCGAGCGGCGGCCCGCGCTGCGAGTCCCAGGCGCGCACGCCCAGCACGGTCGTCAGACTCACCGCGATCGCCACCGCCGCCCACTTCAGGATCTTCATGGCCTTCGACCTCGTCGTTACCGTTCTCTGACGCCACGCGCGAAACGGTGAATGCGTCCCGCGCCTCGCGGGGGATGCGCATGCTTCGGATGGTGGACAATTTCCGGCAGCACCGCCACACTGGCGGCGCTCAACCGACCCACGCCAGCTGCCGATGAATGCACGCTTTCAAACGCTCGTCTACGGCGCCGTGCTCGGCGTGATCATCGGCTGGGTGCTCTACATCGGCAAGGACGTCTTCGTCCCCGTCGTGTTCAGCATATTGGTGTTCTACGTGATCGTCGGCTTCACGCGCCTGCTGCACCGGGTTCCGGTGCTTGGGCGGCTGCTGCCGCTGCCGGTCCGCTATACGCTGTCCATAGCCCTGATCGGCCTGTTGCTTGCAGTCATCGTGTATCTCGCGATCGCCAGCAAGAATAGCGTCGTGGCGCAGGCACCGCAATACCAGCAGTCGCTTCTCGCCGCCATCCAGAAGGTCGCCGTCTTCCTGCGCATCGAGTCCGAGCCCACGTGGAATACGCTGCGGCAGGATGTCATGGCGCAGGTCAACATCCAGAGGTTCGTCGGATCGATGGTCGCATCGGTCACGTCGATCGTCGTCGGCGTGCTGGTCGTGATCCTCTATGCGGCATTGCTGCTGGTCGAGCAGCGCTCGTTCGCCGCCAAGGTCGCCAACCTTTCCAGCAACCCGCGCAACGTGTCGCGGATCCGGGAAATCACCACCGACATCAACGCGCGGATCGGAAGCTATCTCGGGCTCAAGACCGTGCTGAGCGTCCTGCTCGGAATATTGAGCTGGGGGGTCATGGCGTTCGTCGGGCTCGAATTCGCCGTGTTCTGGGCCGTGCTGATCGCGCTGTTGAACTACATCCCGTACGTCGGATCGGTGCTCGGCGTGTTCTTTCCGTTGCTCATGGCGATCGTGCAGTTCGACAGCGCGAGCCAGATACTCGCCGTGCTGTTGCCGCTGTCGGTCGTCCAGTTCCTGATCGGCAACGTCCTCGACCCGTTCCTCATGAGCAGCTCGCTCAACCTCAGCCCGTTCGCCATCCTGGTCAGCCTGGCCGTCTGGACCGGCCTGTGGGGCGTTCCCGGGGCGTTCCTCGCGGTTCCGATCACGGCCATCATGGCCATCGTGCTCTCCGAATTCCCCGGTTCCCGGCCCATCGCCGTCCTGCTGTCCAAGAACGGCCAGGTTTGACCCGGCAACCGGGTGGAGAAAAGCCCATGGCCGATGCTAAACTCGAAAACCAAGAATGAACCATCGCTCCGGGAGGACGGATGGCACAACGCAAGGCAGCACCGCTGGTCGGGGTCGTGATGGGCAGCGAAAGCGATTGGGACGTGATGCGCCATGCCGTGGCGCAGCTTGACGCGTTCGGCGTGCCCAACGAGCCGCGCGTCGTGTCGGCGCACCGGATGCCCGACGAAATGTTCGAATACGCGGAGGATGCGGCGCCACGAGGCTTGCGCGTGATCATCGCCGGCGCGGGCGGCGCCGCGCACCTTCCCGGCATGCTCGCCGCCAAGACCACGGTGCCCGTGCTGGGCGTGCCGGTTCCATCCAAGTACCTGCGCGGCGAGGATTCGCTGCTCTCCATCGTGCAAATGCCCAAGGGAATACCGGTGGCGACCTTCGCGATAGGCGAGGCCGGCGCCGCGAACGCGGGGCTGTTCGCCGTGGCCATGCTCGCCGCGACCGATCCGGCGCTGGCCAAGAAGCTTGCGGCGTTCCGCTTGAAGCAGACCACCGCGGCACGCGCGATGCACGTGCCCGTCGATGGCGGCAAGCCTGCCGCATAGTCGACGCATCCAATGAAGTCCATCCCGCCCGGCGCATGGCTCGGCTTGCTGGGCGGCGGCCAGCTGGGCCGCATGTTCTGCATGGCAGCGCAAAGCCTCGGCTACAAGGTCGTCGTGCTCGATCCTGGCAGCGACAGTCCGGCCGGCTCCGTCGCCGACCGTCACATCAGCGCCGATTACCTCGATCCGCGCGGACTCGCCGACTTGGCCGCGCTCGCTGCCGCGGCCACGACCGAATTCGAGAACGTTCCCGCCAACGCGCTGGAATTCCTGGCGCGCACCGCGCGCGTCACGCCGTCGGCCGCGAGCGTGGCCATCGCGCAGGACCGCATCAGTGAAAAGACGTTCCTGGCCGGCCACGGCTTCGCGGTCGCTCCATTTGCCGTCCTGCGCTCCGCGGACGACGCGCGCAATGCGACGCAGCGCTGCTGCCCGGCATCGTCAAGAGCGCGCGCTTCGGCTACGACGGCAAGGGGCAGGTCAGCGTGCGCACGCGCGATGAAGTCGGCGCCGCCTGGCGCGCGATGAAGGGCCAGGCTTGCGTCCTCGAGAAGCGCGTCGCGCTCGCCTGCGAGATCTCGGTGATCGTCGCGCGCAACGAACGCGGCGAGGCGGTGACGTGGCCGGTGGCGGAGAACGTGCACCGCGACGGCATCCTCGACGTGTCGATCGTGCCCGCGCGGGTGTCCGTCAGAACTGACGGCGCGCGCCCGCGAAATCGCCACGCGGTATTGCCACGGCGCTCGACTACCGCGGCGTGCTGTGCGTCGAGATGTTCGTCGCCGATGACGGCGCGCTGCTGGTCAACGAAATCGCGCCGCGGCCGCACAACAGCGGCCACTACACGATCGACGCCTGCGTGACGTCGCAATTCGAGCAGCAGGCGCGCGTGCTCGCGGACCTGCCGCTGGGCGCGACCCGCCAGCACACGCCGGCCGTGATGGTGAACCTGTTGGGCGACCTCTGGTTCGACGGCGCCGACGGCGGATCGGCGCGGGAACCGGCGTGGCGCGACGTGCTCGCGCAGCCGCAGGCAAAGCTGCATCTCTACGGCAAGAGCGAAGCCCGGCGCGGCCGCAAGATGGGCCACGTGACCTGCCTCGGCGACACGCTCGACGATGCGATCGCGACCGCGCGCTCGGTGAAGCGCACGCTGGCGATTCCCGGCGCGGACGCATTCTGACCGCGGCGGACGGCCGCCAGGAAGCCGCGGTCAGGAACGCTTCTTCGCCTTGCCCAGGTCGCGCGACGCGCCGATCGGAAGGGTGGCCGCGCGCGCGTATTCGGGATCGGACCAGCAGCAGCCGGCGGCGGCGTAGTCGGCCGCCATCTGTGTCGCGTCCACCCCCCAGAACAACTCGCCGCGCAACGCAAGCGTCGGCACGCCGAACACGCCGAGCGCGATCGCCTCGTCCGTGTAGCGCCGCAGCGTCGTCCTTGACTTCAGGCTCGGCGATTCTCGCGTCCGCATCGCGAAGGCCCAGGTCGTGCGTCAGTTCCGCCCATTCGATGGGCAGGTCCGGCAGACGCCCGTCACGCCAGACGAAGCGGAAGATGCGATGGATCGCCGCGGCTTCGCAGTCGCACGCGATGGCGAGCCTGCAGCAGCGGCAGCGGGTTGAACGGGTGCTCGTGCGGCAACTTGAGCGGGATGCCCAGGCGCTTCGCCTGCCACAGCACGAAGCGATAGGTGAATGCGCGCTTGGCCGGGATTTCCGCGGGACCCTTCTGGCCGTGCGCGCCGAGAATGCCGGCGAACAGCACGGGCTTGTAGCGGATCGTGAGCCGTGGCGCCAGGGCTCGCCAGCTGCTCGCTTTGCAGGTACGCGAAGGGCGAGACGAAATCGAAATACCAGTCGGCAACGTACCCGGTGGCGACGCGGTGTTCAGCGGTCGGCATCGGTGCCGGTCCGCGGCGGGGATATCGCTTCGGCCGCCGCACGGCGACTGGGCAGCGCACGCCACACCGCGCGCTTTTCGGCGTCGTCGAGCACGCTCCACATCGCGATTTCGTCGAGCGTGCGGAAACATCCCGCGCAGCAGCCGGTCACCTGGTCGATCGTGCAGATGCTGTTGCACGGCGACGGCACCGGGCCTTCGGGCGGCGGACTCGCGGAATTCATGCGGCCAGCGGCGCCTTGGCGTTCAGCGCCCGCGCGACGCGCGACACCGGCGGTCGCTGCAGGAAGTCGGAAATGTACTGCCCGGCGCGGCGCAATCGCGTCATGTCCACGCCGGTCTCGATGCCCAATCCCTGCAACAGGTAGAGAACGTCCTCGCTGGCGACGTTGCCGGTCGCGCCTTTGGCGTACGGACATCCGCCCAGTCCGGCAACGGAACAGTCGAACGTGCCCACGCCGGTCTCGAGCGCCGCGTACACGTTGGCCAGCGCCTGGCCGTAGGTGTCGTGAAAGTGTCCCGCCAGCGCGGCGATCGGAACCCGCTCGGCGCACGCGGCGAGCAGCGCCTTGGTTTCGCCCGCGGTGCCCGTGCCGATCGTGTCGCCCAGCGAGACTTCGTACGCGCCCATCGCATGCAGCCTGCCGGCGATTTCGGCGACCTTGTGCGCGTCGACCTTCCCCTCGTACGGACAGCCGAGCACGCAGGATATGTAGCCGCGCACGCGCACTGCGCTGGCCGCGGCCGCGTCGAATATCGGACGCGCGCGCTCGAGGCTCTCGTCGATCGAGCAATTGATGTTCTTCAGCGAAAACGTTTCCGACGCGGCGACGAAGACGGCAACCTCGTCGGCCTTCGCGGCCAGCGCGGCCTCGAAGCCCTTCATGTTCGGCGTCAATACCGGATAGCGCACGCCTGCCTTGCGGCGGATGCGCGCCATGACGTCGGCCGCGTCGGCCATCTGCGGAACCCACTTGGGCGAGACGAACGACGTGGCTTCGATCGCCGGCAAACCCCGCGTCGGTCAACAGGTCGATCAGCGCGACCTTGACGTCGGTCGGCACCATCGTCTTCTCGTTCTGCAGGCCGTCGCGCGGGCCGACCTCGACCAGGCGAACTCTCGAAGGCAGCGCCATCAGTACCCTCTCTCGAATGCGACGACGCCGGTGACCGGCTCGCCGCGCTCCAAACGCATGATTTTATCCGCGATCTGGGTTATCGCGGCGCCCGGCACGGTGAGCCCGGAGATATGCGGCGTCACGACGATTTCCGGGCAGCGCCAGAACGGGTGGTCGGCAGGCAACGGTTCCTTGCGGAAGACATCGAGCGTGGCGCCCGCCGAGCTTGCCCGATGCGACGAGCGCGACGAGGTCCTCCTCCACCAGCGCCGCCCCGCGGCCGATGTTGACGACATGCGCGCCGTCGGCCAGCCGCGACATCGTTTCAAGATTGAGGATGCCTTCCGTCGCGGGCGTCGCGGGCAGCACGCAGACCAGGAATTCCAGACCATCGAGGAACGCATCGAGGCGCGCGTCGCCCGCGTAAACCGTGACGCCGTCCACGTGCTTCGCCGAACGCGCAAAGCCACGCACCGCAAAGCCTTGCGCCGACAGGGCGCGCGCGACCTGGGCGCCGATCACGCCGAGACCCATCACGCCGGCCTTGATCGACGACAGCGCGCGCGGTTCGTGCTGCTCCCATAGCGCGTCACGCTGCTGGCGGGCGTAGACGTCGAAGCGTTGCGCGAAACGCAGCGCCGCCGCGAGCACGTAGCGGACCATCTGCTCGGCCATGCCGGCGTCCTCGAGGCGAATGATCGGAACGTCGCGCGGAACATTCGGCATCCTGAGCAGGTGGCCCACTCCTGCACTCAGCGTGAACACGGCCTTCATCCGGCGCTGCTCGTCGAACAGCGTGTCGCACTTGCCGTAGGCGACGACGTAGTCGGCGGGCGGCGCAGCCGGGTCCACCGGCGCCGCCCAGAGCCGTGGCGACACCTGCGCACTCCGGCAATGCCGCGCGAAGCAACTCGAGCCAGCAGGGCTCCGCGTCCTCCGGAAGGCTCAACATGACACGCATCGGGCGTGGCACGATGACGCTACGCGTCTTCCAGGTCGACCAGGTCCGCGCCTTCCGCCACGCGGTCGCCCACGCCGAAATGGACGGAGGCGACCACGCCGTCGGCCGGCGCGACGATCGTGTGCTCCATCTTCATCGCCTCGAGGACGATCAGCGGCGCGCCGCGCGCCACCTTGTCGCCGACTTTGACCATCACGGCGACGATCGCGCCGGACATCGGCGCAGTCAGGTGTCCGCCATGGACCTCGACTTCTCCGGCGTGCGCGAGCGGATCGACGTAGGTCAGCCGCCGGCGGGCGCCCGGCACGAAGACATGGCGTTCGTCGCCGTCGGCAATGACCGTGGCGGCCAGCGCGATGCCGTCGAATTCCAGCATCAGCGCGTCGTCGCGTTCGGTGAAATGGACGTCCACCACCCGCGCGGGCAAAGCAATCCGCGCGTCGTGTTCGCCGCACGCGTCGACCCGAACATCGTGGCGTTCGTCGCCATCGGCGTAGGTGAAGCGCAGGCCGGGAGACGCGGCACTGACCCGCCACGCATCCGGTTCGTGCCAGGGCGAATGCGGATCGCCGGAGGCGCCCGCCGCAAGCGCGGCGTTCTCACGGACGCCGATGCTATTCGGCGACGCCTGCGGCAAGCAGCACGGACTCCGGCGTCGGCGTCGCGGCAGGAAACAGCGCGTCGCGGTTCGCCTCGATGAGTCCGGTGTCGAGGCGCGCATTGGCAAAGGCCTCGTGAGCGACGACGCGTTCCAAAAAGGGGATGTTGGTCGCAACGCCGACCACTTCGCACTGACCCAGTGCGCTGCTCATCTGCGCGCAAGCGGCGGCGCGGTCCTCGCCCCACACGATCAATTTGGCCAGCATCGGATCGTAGAACGGCGAGATCTCGTCGCCTTCGCGCACGCCGGTATCGACGCGAACCCGCGCCGACTCGGGCGGCATGCGCCAATGCGTCAACAAGCCGATCGACGGCAGGAATCCGCGGTCGGGATCCTCGGCATACAGCCGCGCCTCGAGCGCATGACCGCGGATCGCGAGTTCGTCCTGGCGCAGCGGCAGCGGTTCGCCGCTGGCGACCCGCAGTTGCCACTCGACCAAGTCCAGCCCGGTGATCATTTCCGTCACCGGGTGCTCGACCTGCAGCCGCGTGTTCATTTCCATGAAGTAGAACGTGCCGTCCTGCTCCGCGATGAATTCGACGGTGCCCGCACCCACGTAGCCGATCGCCTTGGCGGCCGCCACCGCCGCCTCGCCCATCGCGCGGCGGCGGGCGGCGTCCATCCCGGGCGCGGGCGCTTCCTCGAGCACCTTCTGGTGCCGGCGCTGCACCGAACAGTCGCGCTCGAACAGGTACACGGCGTCGCCATGCGTATCGGCGAAGACCTGGATCTCGATATGCCGCGGCGATTGCAGGTAGCGTTCGAGCAGGACCCGGTCGTCGCCGAACGACGCCTTTGCCTTCGCGCTGCGCGGACGCCAACGCCGCCGCGAACTCGTCGGCGCGCGTGACGATCTTCATGCCCTTGCCGCCGCCGCCGGCCGTCGCCTTGATCAGCACGGGGAAGCCGATGGCTTCGCTTCGCGCGCAAGCATGGCCGCATCCTGGCCCTCGCCGTGATAGCCGGGCACCAGCGGAACCTTCGCGTTGCCCATGATGATCTTGGCGGCCGATTTCGAGCCCATCGCGGCAATCGCGCTCGGCGGCGGGCCGATGAAGACCACGCCGGCGTCCGCGCAGCCTTGCGCAAACGCCTCGTTTTCGGAAAGGAATCCATAACCCGGATGGATCGCCTGCGCGCCGGATTTCGCCGCGGCGGCAAGGATCGCGGCCGCGTTGAGATAGCTTTCGCGCGGCGCCGCCGGTCCCAAGCGGAACGCCTCGTCGCAACTCGCGACATGCAGCGCATCGGCATCGGCATCCGAATACACGGCCACGGTGCGGATGCCCATGCGGCGCGCGGTGCGGGCGACGCGGCAGGCGATTTCGCCGCGATTGGCGATGAGGATCTTGGTGAACATGGCTTTCAGGCGCCTTGGATCACGGTGGATTGCCGGGTGTGGGCTGGCCGAACCAGCCGACGACCCGCGCGACGAGCGAACGGAGCAGGCGCCAAACCTTGGGAATCAGCCAGATGCTGAGCGCGACCAGCACGGCAACGACGGCCAGCGCCGCCACGGGGTGCGCGAACGCGAGCCACAACAGCGTTCCGACCGCGAGTTCCTCGCCGAAGGACGCCGTCCAGTTCGAAAACGGTTCCGGCGACGTGTTGATGACGGCCCGGCTGCCGGTTTTCGCCAGATGGCTGCCCGCCGCCAGCGTTCCGCCAAGTATTGCCGCGGCAAGCATCGACGCCGACGATGCGTCGCCGAACACACCGGCGGCCAACGCCGCGCCGGCCGGCACGCGGACGAATGTCTGCACGATGTCCCACAACGAGTCCACGCCGGGAATCTTGTCCGCGAAGAACTCGACGAAGCACATGAAGCCCGACGCCGCGAGCACGAACGGATGCATCAGGATGTTGAGCCCCGCCGGCAGATCGACCAGGCCCAGGTAGCCAATGCCGCCGACGATGAACAGCACGGCGTACAGGCGCAGGCCGCTCGCGAACCCCAGCGCGGCGGCGAGCGCCACCAATTGCAGCGTGTCGAAATGCTGGAGGCCGGGCATCGGCTATTTCCTCGTGCGCAGCGCTTCCGGCACCCACTTGGGCGACCGCTTGGCCAGGAACGCGGCCACGCCTTCCTTGCCTTCCGGCGACGCGCGGACCGCGGCGATGTGTTCGGCCGTTCCGGCGATGACGTCCGCGTCGATGGGCTTGTGCGCGACACCGCGGATCAGCGCCTTGCATTCGAGCTGCGCGACCGGTCCGGCCACCAGCAACTCGCCCAGCAGCTCGTTGACGCGGGCGTCCAATTCCGGTTCCGGCACGATGTCGTGGACGAGCCCGATCCGGAACGCTTCCGCGGCGGTGAAGCGCTCGGCCGAGAGAAAGTAGCGCCGCGCCTGGCGCGCGCCGATGGCTTCGATGACGTACGGCGAAATGGTCGCCGGAATGAGCCCGAGCTTCGCTTCGGACAGCGAGAAGATGGCGTCGTGCGCGGCGACGGCGATGTCGCAGCAGGCGACCAGACCCACGCCTCCCCCGAACGCCGCGCCGCGGACGCAGGCGACCGTCGGCTTCGAGAGGCCGTTCAGCGTGCGCAGCATCAGCGCCAGCGCCTGCGCATCGGCCAGATTCTCCGCCGCGCCGTAGCCCGCCATTTTCTTCATCCAGTTCAGATCCGCGCCGGCGCAGAAACTCTTGCCATGGCCGGTGAGAACCACGACACGCACTGCGGGTTCCGCATCCAGCGCCTGCAGCACGGTCGTCAGTTCGCCGATCAGCGTTTCGTTGAAAGCGTTGTGCAGATCGGGGCGATTGAGCGCCACCAGGCCGATGTTGTTGCGCACGTCGACGTCGAGCGTTTCGCACGAAAACGCGGCGGCTGCTTTCTTCGAGGGCATGGTCATTGATTCCTGGTCGCAACTACATGCGGAACACGCCGAACCGGGTGGGCTCGATCGGGCTTGTTGAGCGCTGCCGAGATGGCGAGCCCCAGCACGCGGCGCGTGTCGGCGGGGTCGATCACGCCATCGTCCCACAGCCGCGCGCTGGCGAAATAAGGATGCGCTTCCGCGGACAGCTTGTCGCGCACCGGCGCTTTGAACGCCTCCTCTTCGTCTGCGGACCAGGTCTTGCCGGCCTTCTCGATCTGCTCGCGCTTGACCGTCGCCAGCACGCTGCTCGCCTGCTCCGGTCCCATCACGCAAATGCGGGCGTTCGGCCACATCCACAGGAAGCGCGGATTGAACGCGC
This sequence comes from uncultured beta proteobacterium, assembly GCA_963834045.1. Classification (GTDB taxonomy): domain Bacteria; phylum Pseudomonadota; class Gammaproteobacteria; order Burkholderiales; family Casimicrobiaceae; genus VBCG01. The sequence goes on from CAWIAK010000004.1 coordinate 80,988, forward strand.
GGCCGCACATGCCGTAGTTGCCGGCGCCGTAGCTGCCGCCGATGATCACCGTGAACTTCGGCACCTGCGCGCACGAAACGGCGGTCACCATCTTGGCGCCGTCCTTGGCGATGCCGCCCGCCTCGTACTTCTGCCCGACCATGAAGCCGGTGATGTTCTGCAGGAAGAGCAGCGGAATGCCGCGCTGCGCGCACAGTTCGATGAAGTGCGCGCCCTTCTGCGCCGACTCGGAATAGAGCACGCCGTTGTTGGCGACGATGCCCACGGGATAGCCCCAGATGCGCGCGAAGCCGGTGACGAGCGTCGTGCCATAGCGCGCCTTGAATTCGTCGAATTCGCTGCCGTCGACGATGCGCGCGATCACCTCGCGCACGTCGTAGGGCTTCTTGATGTCGGCCTGGATGACGCCGTAGATCTCCTCCGTCGGATAGAGCGGTTCCACCGGCGGCCGCACGTCCAGCGCCACCTGCTTCACGCGATTCAGGTTGCCGACGATGTTGCGGGCGATCGCGAGCGCGTGATGGTCGTTCTGCGCGAAGTGGTCGGCGACGCCGGAGACGCGGGTATGCACGTCGGCGCCGCCCAAGTCCTCGGCGCTGACGATTTCGCCGGTTGCGGCCTTCACCAGCGGCGGGCCCGCGAGGAATATCGTCCCCTGCTCGCGCACGATGATCGACTCGTCCGACATCGCCGGAACATAGGCGCCGCCCGCCGTGCACGAGCCCATGACCACGGCGACCTGCGGGATGCCCAGCGCCGACATCGTCGCCTGGTTGTAGAAGATGCGCCCGAAGTGATCGCGGTCGGGGAACACGTCGAACTGGTTGGGCAGGTTGGCGCCGCCGGAATCGACCAGGTAGATGCACGGCAGGCCGTTTTCGCGCGCGATGTCCTGCGCGCGCAGATGCTTCTTTACCGTCAGCGGATAGTAGGTGCCGCCCTTGACCGTGGCGTCGTTGCACACGATCACGCATTCCTGGCCGCTGACGCGCCCGATGCCGGTGATGATGCCCGCCGCGGCGATGTTGTCCTTGTACATGCCGTACGCGGCGAGCTGCGAGAATTCGAGAAACGGGCTTCCCGGGTCGAGCAGCGCGCGCACGCGCTCCCGCGGCAGCAGCTTGCCGCGCGCCGTGTGCTTGGCGCTGGGCGCGGCGCCGCCGCCCTGCTCGATGACGGCCAGTTTCTCGCGCAGGTCGGCGACCAGCGCCGCCATCGCGTCGCGATTCAGCGCGAATGCCGGGTCGCGCGGGTTGAGCCGGGTTTCGATCGCGGGCATCGTTCGTTCCCGTCAGTGCGGAGCCGGCCGCGGGTGGCCGGGCATCAGTTCGTAGGGAGGCTTGTAGCGCGGCAGTGCCGCGAGCCGCGCGAGCCAGTCGCGGATGTGCGGGTAGCCGTTCCAGTCGACGCCGATCTCCTCGGGCCAGAACAGGTAGCCGCACAGCGACAGATCGGCGATCGTCAGGTGCTCGCCGACGACGAAGCGGCGCCCGGCGAGATGCGAATCGAGTATTCCCCACGCCGTTTCGGCGCGCCCGCGCAGGAAGCGCAGGATCACCGGATCGGGCGCATCACCGAACGTCCGCATGAACCGCAGCGTCGCCGTGTAACTCGTCAGCTTGTGGTTGTCGAAGAACATCCAGCGCAGGATCTCCCGACGCTCGGCGGCGTCGTCGGGCCCGAACTGTCCGAGCGATTCCGCCAGGTAGTCGAGGATGACGCCCGACTGGGACAGCACGAGATTGTTGTGGAGGAGGATCGGCACCTCTCCCATCAGGTTGAGCGCGCGATATTCCGGCGTCCGCGTTTCGCCGCCGAAATAGTCGACGAAGCGCGGCTCCCAGTCGGCGCCCGCCAGCGCCAGCGTCAGCGCTGCCTTGTACGCGTTGCCGGACTGCGCGAAGCAGTGCAGTACGTAGTCGGCCATCGCTAGAACCCTCCGTGCGCCAGCCAGCGCTCAATCTGGTCGAAGCGGTCGAGCCCCCAGAACGGCTCGCCGTCGACGATGATGAACGGCGACCCGAAGACGCCGGCGGAAATCGCGCCGTCGACGCCGCGCTTCAAGCGCGTCCTTGATCGCCGGGTCGTCGATGCAGGCGCGCGCCGCCGTCCGGTCAAATCCTGCGTTGCCGGCGACGTCCGCCGCGGTGTCGGGACTGGAGATGTCGAGACCGTCGACGAAATACGCGCGATAGAGCGCCAGCGTCGCCTTCGCCGCGAGCGCCGGGTCCTGTGCCTTGGCCCACAGCACGATGCGCGACGGCGCTTGCGATGCGATCGGGAACGCGGTGGGCATCCGGAACGGCACGCCGTGGAAGCGCGCGCTGCGCTCGAAGTCGCGCCGCGAATAGTCGCCCTTGATCGGGATCTGCGTCAGCGGCGCCATGCCGGTCTGCTTGAAGACGACGCCCAGCAGCATCGGCCGCCAGTCGACGGTGCGGCCGTATTTCGCCGCCAGCGCGTCGATCTTCTGCGCCGCCATGTAGCCGTAGGGCGACGAGAAATCGAAGTAGAAGTCGATGGGCCGGTTCATGGTCACCCGCAGATGGCGCGGCCGATCACCAGCCGCTGGATGTCGCTGGTGCCTTCGTAGATCTGGCACACGCGCACGTCGCGATAGATGCGCTCGACGGAGAAGTCGGAAACATAGCCGTAGCCGCCGTGGATCTGGATCGCATCCGACGCGACGCGCTCGGCCATCTCGGTGGCGAAGAGCTTGGCCATCGACGCCTCCTTCAGGCAGGGCAGCCCGGCGTCGCGCAGCGTCGCCGCGTGCCAGATGAGCTGGCGCGCCGCCTCGACCTGGACCGCCATGTCGGCAAGACGGAAATTGACGGCCTGGTGGTCGGCGATCGGCTTGCCGAAGCTCACCCGCTCGCGCGCATAGACGATGCTGGCGTCGAGCGCTGCGCGCGCCATGCCCACCGCCTGCGCCGCGATGCCGATGCGGCCGGCCTCGAGGTTCGACAAGGCGATCCGATAGCCCGCGCCTTCCGCGCCGAGCAGGTTTTCCGCCGGCACTTCGCAATTCTCGAACAGCAGTTGCGCGGTGTCGGACGCGTGCTGGCCGAGTTTTTCCTCGACGCGCGCGACGACATACCCCGGCGACTTGGCATCCACGATGAATCCGGAGATGCCCTTCTTGCCCGCCGCCTTGTCCGTGACGGCGAAAACGACGGCGACGTCGGCGTTGGCGCCCGACGTAATGAACTGCTTGACGCCATTGAGCACGTAGCGGTCGCCACGGCGCTCGGCGCGCGTCGTGATGGCGCCCGCGTCCGATCCGACATGCGGCTCGGTGAGGCAGAAGCAGCCCAGCCATTCGCCTCGCGCGAGCGGCTTCAGATACTTCTCCTTCTGCGCATCGGTGCCGTACGCGTTGATCGGTCCGCACACGACGGAGTTCTGCACGCTGACGATGGTCGACGTCGCGCCGTCGCCTGCGGCGATTTCCTCGAGGGCCACGGCGAGCGACACATAGTCCATGCCTGCGCCATCCCAGCGGTCCGGCACGACCATGCCCATGGCGCCCAGTTCGCCCAGCGCGCGCAACTGTTCCCGCGGGAAATGCGATTCGCGATCCCAGCGCGCCGCATTCGGCGCGAGTTCCCGTTCCGCGAAACTGCGCATCGTGTCGCGGACCAGTTGCTGTTCGTCGCTCAGCAGCATGATGTCACCGCGAGCCGGCCGCGACAGGCGCGGGCGGCGACGCCGGGGCGCGGTTGATGATCCACACGCCGGAGACGACCATCGCGGCGCCGACCACCATCGACCATTTCAGGGGTTCGCCGAGCAGCACGACGCCCAGAATGATCGCCACCACCGGAACGAGATTGATGAACACCGCCGCGCGCGCGGGGCCGATCAGCTCCACGCCGTCGAAGAACCAGAAGTACGCGATGGCGGTTCCGAGCACGCCCATGAACGCGAGCGACAGCCAGCCCTTCCAGTCCGCTTTCGGCAGTGCGAATTCGCCCAGCACGGCGCTGGCAAGGGCCAGGATCACCGTGCCGGTCAGCGCGGCAAAGGTCGTGGCAACCAGCGGCGACATGCCTTCGCCCAGCACGCGCTTGCCCAGCAGCGTGTAGGCGGACCACGCGAGCACGCAGCCGAACATCGCGATTTCGCCGATGCCGACAGGACCGGTGAACATGCGCAGCGGATTGCCGTCGCCCAAGTCCACCGCGACGCCGACCAAGGCCAGCGCGATGCCGAGCACGCGCGGCCGTGTCAACGGTTCATGCAGGAACAGGGCGCCACCGACCAGCGTCGCGGCGGGAATCAGCGCCATGATCAGCGCGCCGCGCGACGCGGTGACCGTCTGCAGCGCATACATGAAAAGCAGCGCATAGGTCGCGACGCCGATGGCGCCCAGCAGCGTGAACTGCAGCCACTTGCGCCACGACAGCCGGGGCAGGCCGTGCTCGAGAATGAGCACGAGCAGAAGCAACGTCGCGGTCGCGATCACGAAGCGCCCAAGCGCCGCGACGGGCGCGGACATCTGCGCCGAGACGATGCGTCCGGCGATGAACGTGCTGCCCCAGGTCGCGGCCACCAGCGCGAGCTTCACGTACACGCCCGTCAGGCTGCGCTCCGGCGTCATCGCCGCGAATCGAGTGCCAGCTTGACGGCAATGGCGCCGAACACGCCGCCCAAAACCCAGCGCTGCGCGGTGACCCACGCCGGACGCTCGGCCAGCCAGCGCGCAACGCTCGCCGCGGCGAGCACGAACAGCAGGTCGCCGGCGAAGGCGATCGCGATTTGCACGGCCGCCAGGATCAGCGACTGCAACAGCACGCTGCCGCGCGCAGGATCGACGAATTGCGGAAACAGCGCCAGGTAGAACAGCGCCACCTTCGGATTGAGGATGCTGGTGAGAACGCCGGTGCGATAGAGGACCCGGGGCGCGATCGGCGGCAGATCGCGCCGCGCGAAGAGTCCGCCGCTGCCCTGCGGCCGGACCGCATCCCAGGCGAGCCACAGCAGGTATGCGGCACCGGCCCAGCGCACGACGTCGAACAGCACCGGGACCGCGACGAACACTGCGGTCAGTCCCAGCGCGGTGGCGACGGCGTAGAACAGGAGGCCGCTGGTCGTGCCTGCCAGCGAAACGATGCCGGCCGTGCGTCCCTGGCACAGCGTGCGCGAGATCAGGTACATGAGGTTGGGTCCCGGCGTCAGCGCCAGCAGCACGCTCGCGACTGCGTACAACGCCAGGCTGTCGAGCGGAATCATCCCTTCTCCTTGCCGGAAGATGTCGCGAACGTCGATCACGCCAATTCGATGCCGATCGCGGTGGCTTCCCCGCCACCGATGCACAGCGCGGCGACGCCCCGTTTCTTCCCGTGCTTGCGGAGCGCCCCGATGAGCGTGACGATGATCCGCGCGCCCGACGCGCCGATCGGATGTCCCAGCGCCGTCGCGCCGCCATGGACGTTCACCCGCTCGCGCGGGAGGTTGTGCTCCTTCATCGCCGCCATCGTCACGACGGCGAATGCCTCGTTGATCTCGAACAGGTCGACGTCCTTCGACGTCCAACCCGTCTTTGCATAGAGCTTTTCGATGGCGCCGACGGGCGCCGTGGAGAACCACGCGGGCTCCTGCGCGTGCGTCGCGTGCGCGACGATCACCGCCAGCGGCTTCAATCCGCGCCGCTCGGCCTCCGAACGCTTCATCAGCACCAGGGCCGCGGCGCCATCGGAGATCGAACTCGAATTGGCCGCCGTCACCGTGCCGTCCTTGCGGAACGCCGGCTTCAATCCCGGTATCTTGTCCGGCGACGCCTTGGCCGGTTGCTCGTCCTTGTCGATCAGCACATCGCCCTTGCGGCTTGGCACCGTGACCGGCGCGATCTCCCACGCGAAGGTTCCGTCGTTGTTGGCGGCAAGCGCGCGCGACAGCGATTGCAGCGCGAACTGGTCCTGCGCCTCGCGGGTGAACGTGTATTTCGCGGCGCAATCCTCCGCGAAGGACCCCATCAGGCGTCCCTTGTCGTAGGCGTCCTCGAGGCCGTCCAGGAACATGTGGTCGTATACCTGCTGGTGTCCCATCCGGTACCCGGCGCGCGCCTTCGGCATCAGGTAGGGCGCGTTGGTCATGCTCTCCATGCCGCCCGCAACCACGACGTCGTTCGATCCCGCGACAAGTCCGTCGTGCGCCAGCATCGTCGCCTTCATCGCCGAGCCGCACATCTTGGACAGCGTCGTGCAATGGACCGATGTCGGCAGCCCGGCCTTCAGCGCGGCCTGGCGCGCGGGGGCCTGCCCCTGCCCGGCCATCAGGCAATTGCCGAACAGCACCTCCTGCACGTCGCCGGGGGCAATGCCGGCGCGCTCCACCGCGGCCTTGATCGCCACGGCGCCCAGGTCGCTCGCGGACAGCGATGCGAAGTCGCCCTGAAAGCCGCCCATCGGCGTGCGCGCGGCGCCCACAATCACGATCGGATCATTCTGCATGACAGGTTCCTCTGTTCATTCCGTTGCGGCCTTTCGTCTCGGCCGCGCCACCAGTTCTCCGCCGCAATTCGGGCAGCGTCCTTGCATGGCGTCGGCGCATTTCGCGCAGAACGTGCATTCGAAGCTGCAGATGCGCGCAGTCGGGGAATCCACCGGCAGCGGCGCCGCGCATTTCTCGCAAGCCGGCTTGAGGGCGAGCGCCATCGCTACTTCGTCTCGTTGAACAACTCGCGGCCGATGAGCATCCGGCGAATCTCCGACGTCCCCGCGCCGATTTCGTACAGCTTCGCGTCGCGCCACAGGCGTCCGGTGGGGTACTCGTTGATGTAGCCATTGCCGCCCAGCGCCTGGATGGCTTCGCCCGCCATCCACGTCGCCTTTTCCGCAGCATAGAGTATGGCACCGGCCGCATCCTTGCGCGTCGTCGCGCCGCGATCGCAGGCCTGCGCGACGGCGTAGACGTAAGCCTTGCACGCCATCATCGTCGAATACATGTCGGCGACCTTTCCCTGCATCAGCTGGAATTCGCCGATCGGCTGCCCGAACTGCTGCCGCTCGTGGACATAGGGAAGCACCACGTCCATGCACGCCGCCATGATGCCGACGGGGCCGGCCGCCAGCACGGCGCGCTCGTAATCCAGGCCGCTCATCAGCACGTTGACGCCCCGCCCTTCCTGGCCAAGGATATTCTCGGCCGGCACCTCGCAGTCCTGGAAGACGAGTTCGCAGGTGTTCGAGCCGCGCATTCCCAGCTTGTCGAGTTTCTGCGCCGTGGAAAAGCCCTTCATCCCCTTTTCGATCACGAACGCGGTGATGCCCTTGGGCCCCGCCTGCGTGTCGGTCTTGGCGTAGACGACGAGCGTGTTCGCTTCCGGCCCGTTGGTGATCCACATCTTGTTGCCGTTGAGCACGAAACGCTCCGACGGTCCGCTGCCCTGCCGGTCCGCGCGCAGCCGCATGGACACGACGTCCGAACCGGACCCCGGTTCGCTCATCGCCAGCGCGCCGACGTGTTCGCCGCTGATCAGCTTCGGCAGGTAGCGCTGCTTCTGCGCCTCGCTGCCATTGCGGCGGATCTGGTTGACGCACAGGTTCGAATGCGCGCCATAGGACAGGCCGACGGCCGCCGAGGCGCGCGAGATTTCCTCCATCGCGACCACGTGCGCCAGGTAGCCCATCGCCGTGCCGCCGTACTCTTCCTCGACGGTGATGCCGAGCAGTCCCAGGTCACCCATCTTTCGCCACAGGTCGGCGGGAAACAGGTTGGCGTGATCGATGGCCGTGGCGCGAGGCGCGATCTCGGCGGCGGCGAACTGCTGCACGGTCGCGCGCAGCATGTCGATCGTCTCGCCATGGTTGAAGTCGAGCGCGGGGAAATTGAGCATCGTCTGTCCTTTGTGACTTGGGCGCCTAGGCGTCCGGCTTGCCGTGCATGACGATCAGCGTCTGCTGCATCAAGGCCACCAGCGTACGTTTGCCGCCCGTTTCGGCGTGCACTTCGCCGCGCGTGATCGCGAGCGTGCGGCCCGGCTTGATGACAAAACCTTCCGCCACGAGCCGGTCGCCGGTCGCGGGCGCCAGCAGGTTGAGCTTGAATTCCACCGTCAGCACCGAACTGTCCGCCGGGAACAGCGTGAACCCCGCATAGCCGCCGGCGGAATCCACGATCGTCGCGACGATGCCGGCGTGGACATACCCGTGCTGCTGCAGGATCTCCGGCTTAGGGTGGAGCGAAATCGCGCAATAGCCCGGCGCCAGTTCGGTCAGCTCCGCGCCGATCAGCGCCATCGCGCCCTGCCGCGCGAAGCTTGCGCGGACGCGCTGCGCGTAGCCTGGATCCTTGGCGACGAACGTCGAGTCTTTCATGGCTTCGGCCGTTGGGCTCGTCCTTGGGCAGACCCGTCAGTCTGGGAGAACCAGCGCAAGCCGGGCAAGTCGCGTATCGTGTATGACGTTTACGTAAACGTCAACCGCTCCGGGGGCCGCCGGGACGCGGGAGCGGCCGCCGGCCTCCCGCGTCGACCGGACCGCGGCCTGCCGCCCGCGCCGCCGCACCGTCCTCCTTCAGGCGCCGCCTGCACTCCTTCTCGACCCCGTCGATCTCCGCAAGCACGGCGTCGATGTCTTCCTTCTGCTGCATCAGGCGTCCACGCCGCTCGGCCAGCAGGTCCAGAAACTTGGCGAGCTGCGCCCGCTCGTTGCGCGCGATTTCGTACAGATCGAGCAGTTCGGCGATCTCGGCCAGCGCCAGGCCGAGCCGCTTGCCGCGCAGGACCAGCTTCAGCCGTACGCGCTCCCGCTCACCGTAGACACGCGCCCTGCCCTGCCTGGTCGGCGCGATCAGCCCTTCGTCCTCGTAGAAGCGGATGGCGCGCGTCGTCAGCGCAAACTCGCGGGCGAGGTCCGAGATCGTGTAGGTCGACTCGCGGTTCAAGAGCTTGGGGGCGGGACTTCGGGAGGCAGACATGGAATCGCGACGCAAAGGGTAAGCGGAACCGCAATCAGGGGACGGCGAAACGCTCCGGGCACGATACCATATTGGATTGCCCGTCCGAGAACCCATGAACGCCCCGCAACCGCCGCTGCTCGACCATCCGTTCGCCGCCCCGCCGGCGCCGGGCGAGGCGGTGGCCGTCGCTCCCGGCGTGCTGTGGATCAGGATGCCGCTGCCGTTCGCGCTCGACCACATCAACCTTTGGCTGCTGGAGGAGAGCGACGGCTGGACCCTCGTCGACTGCGGATATGGCGACGCGGCGACGCGCGCGCTTTGGGAAACGCATTTCGCGCGAACGCTGGGCGGACGGCCCTTGAGGCGCATCATCGCCACCCATTATCATCCGGACCATCTGGGCAATGCGCGGTGGCTGATGGAGCGCTTCGGGTGCCCGGTGGTCATGACGCAGGCCGAGTTCCTGACTGCGCACGCGGTGCTGGACCAGCGCGCGACGCATTCGCATTTGGACATCTGTGCGTTGTTCGCGGCGCACGGCATGGCGGCGGAATTTGTCGCGGCGCTGGTGGCCCGCGGCAACGCCTACCAGCGCGGCGTGCCGGAAGCGCCGCTCCGCTTCCGCGGCATCATCGATGGCGACGACGTGGTTGCCGGCGGGTCGCCGTGGCGCGTGATCTGCGGTCACGGCCACTCCCCCGACCACGCGTCGCTGCACTCGGCCGCGCGCGGTCTGCTCGTTTCCGGCGACATGCTGCTGCCGCGCATCAGCACCAACGTGAGCACGTCGCCTTCCGATCCGGACGGGGACCCGCTGGCGCGCTTCCTCGACTCCATCGCGGCCACCGCGTTGCTGCCGCCTGAGACGCTGGTGCTGCCGTCGCACGGATTGCCGTTTCGAGGGATAGCGCTGCGCGTCGCGCAATTGCAGACGCATCACGCCGACCGGCTGGCCGAGCTGCAGGATGCAGTCGATGCCGCTACTGCGCCGGTCAGCGCCGCGGACCTCGTGCCGGTCCTGTTCCGGCGCGAACTCGACCTGCAACAGCGGTTCTTCGCGATGGGCGAGGCGATCGCCCATCTCAACCACCTGTGGCACGGCGCCCGCATCAGGCGTAGCGTTGCGGCCGACGGCGCCATTCGCTTCACCACCCGGAATTCCCGATAGCCTGACCAACCAAGAGAATCACCACCATGTCCACCTTTGTCACCGAATCGAAGCCCCCCTACGATCCCATCGCGCTGGCCGAATCGCTCGCGTCCGCGGCGGAAAAAAGCGCCAAGATGATCGGCGAATTCGCGGCGCGCAATGCCGGCAAGGGCCATGCGGTGCCGTCCGATGAACTCGGTCTGGGCAAGGCGTTCATGGAAGTGGCCGCGCAGATGCTCGCGAATCCGGCGCGACTCGCCGAATCGCAAATGAACCTGTGGTGGGATTACATGAACCTGTGGCAGGGGTCGATGCTGAAGATGATGGGGGGCGCCACGGCTCCCACCGCCATTCCGGCGCAAGGCGACAAGCGCTTCAAGCACGAGGACTGGCACGAGCATTTCCTGTTCGACTACATCAAGCAGAGCTATCTCATCACGTCGCGCTGGCTGCACGACGAAGTGGCCAACGTCGAGGGCCTCGACGAGCACACGAAGAAGAAGGTGAACTTCTTCACGCGCCAGTACATCGACGCGCTGGCGCCGTCGAATTTCGCATTGACCAATCCCGAGGTGTATCGCGAGACCATCGCCTCGGGCGGCCAGAACCTCGTCAAGGGCCTGCACAACCTGCTGGACGACATCGAGCGCGGCAACGGCAAGCTCAAGATCTCGATGACGGACACCAAGGCGTTCGAACTCGGCGTCAACATCGCCACCACGCCCGGCAAGGTCGTCTTCCAGAACGACCTGATGCAGCTGATCCAGTACGAGCCGGCGACGAAGAAGCAATGGAAGCGCCCGCTGCTGGTGATTCCGCCGTGGATCAACAAGTACTACATCCTCGACCTGCGCGAGAAGAATTCCTTCCTGCGCTGGGCCGCGGGCGAAGGCCTGACCGTCTTCATCATCTCGTGGGTGAATCCGGACGAGAAGCTCGCGCACAAGAATTTCGAGGACTATGTGACCGAAGGCCGCTGGCGGCGCTCGACGCGGTCGAAAAGGCCACCGGCGAAAAGGACGTCAACGCGATCGGCTACTGCCTGGGCGGCACGCTGCTCGCCGCCACGCTGGCGTGGCTTGCGGTGAAGAAGCAGAAGCGCATCGCCACGGCCACCTTCATGACGTCGCTGATCGACTTCACCGCCGCCGGTGAGCTCGAGGTCTTCATCGACGAGGAGCAGGTCAGCTCGCTCGAGAAGAAGATGAACGAACGCGGGTACCTCGAGGGCAGCGAAATGGCCGGCACGTTCAACATGCTGCGTGCCAACGATCTCATCTGGTCGTTCGTCATCAACAACTACCTGCTGGGCCGCGATCCGTTCCCGTTCGACCTGCTGCACTGGAACTGCGACTCGACGCGCATGCCCGCGGCGATGCACAGCTTCTACCTGCGCAACCTGTACATGAAGAACCTGCTGACCGTGCCTGGCGGCTTGACGCTCGCCGGCGTCAAGATCGACCTGTCCAAGGTGACCGTGCCCACCTACTTCGTGTCGGCGATCGAGGACCATATCGCGCCGTGGAAGACCACGTACGCCGGGCAGAAGCTGCTGAAGGGCAAGGCGAAGTTCGTGCTGTCCGGGTCCGGGCACATCGCCGGCATGGTCAACCCGCCTTCGGCCAACAAGTACGGCTACTGGACGAACGACAAGTTGCCCGCGGAACCGGACGCCTGGTTCGCGGGCGCGAAGCAGACACGAAGGTTCCTGGTGGACCGATTGGCGGAAATGGGTCGAACCCGAGCTTGGACGCGAGGTCCCGGCGCGGGTGCCCGGCAAGGGCAAGCTCAAGGTCATCGAGGCTGCGCCGGGATCGTACGCGCGCGTGCGCGCCGACGGCCGCTGAATCTTTCGCCGAACTCTCACGCCAACCATGCGAGGACCTCCGCCATGAAGCGGATCTTGTTTCGATTTCTCGTGCTGGTCGCCGCGTCGGCTGGCTTCACCGGCCCGTCGCTGGCGCAGTCTCCCTGCAAGGATTGCGGCGTCGTGCAATCGGTCAACACGATCCAGCAGCAGGGGCAGTCTTCCGGCGTGGGCATGGTGGCCGGCGGCGTGGTGGGCGGCGTTGTTGGGCACCAGATCGGCAGCGGTCGCGGCAATACCGTCGCGACCATCGCCGGCGCGGGATTGGGCGCGGTCGCCGGCAACCAGATCGAGAAGAACACCAAGACCAAGACGTCGTGGTCGGTGGCGATCCGCATGGACAATGGCACGTTGCGCACGTTCAACTACAGCAGCCGGCCGGCCGTCGTCGCCGGCGACCGCGTCAAGCTCGTCGACGGCGGCAAGCGGCTCGCGCTCGTAGCGAACTGAACGCCGCCGCTCGCGGCACGCTGCGTCTCGCTATTTCGCCGGGGAGTCCGCCGGGACCGCGAAGTACCGGCACCGAAGGCTTGTCCGCTTTGGCCGGCTCGACGGCGCGTCCGTTGGGCGTGACCGCCGTCGGCACGACAGGCACTGCGTGGGGCGCGGCGACGCCGCCGGCCGGTTGCGCCACCTGCGGGGCCGGCTGCGGGATCGTCTGCGGTACGGCGACCCGAGTCGCGGGGGTGGCGGGCAGCGCAGCGTGGGGCTGGCAGCGTGGGCGTGATTCTCGGTTCGCGCATCGGGACGGGCACCGCGCGGGTGGCGGCGGCGCCACGTAGCCCTGATTGCCAGGAGCGGCGGAACCGGTGCCGTCGTCACCGGGGCGGGCTGGGGTATCGGCTGCACGCGCCGCAGGGGTTCGACCGACAGCGGACGGCGCCGGGCTCGGGCGCGACCTGAGGGGCTGGCAGAGATAGGCTGTGACCGTGGCGGGCGCTGAGTGTCAGCGCTTACTCCCTGGGCAGGATACGCGGGAATGGACTTGCGTCGGCGGCGGCGAAGCATTGGTCGGCGCGGATGCCGTGGGCGCGGACACGGTGGCGCGGACCGCGGCGCTGGCGTCACCGGGACCGTCATGCCGTTGGCTCGGCGTTGCGCCGCCTTGCGATGCCGTCCTGGGCGTTCGCATGGCCGGCGCGTACGAAGCGGACGCCGGCGCAGGCATTCCGTTTCCGGGTTTGATGCCCGCGCTTTGCCGGATCTCCGGTCGCACCGCAGGCGCGGCCAGTACCGGCGCACTTGCCGCGGCGCCTGCGGAAACAGCCACGAGATTGGACGCAACCGGCTGGCGTCTCGCAAGCGCCGGCCTGGCACGGCGGTAAGGCCGCCAGGCGCCGACGAATTGGCGTACCGCGTCGGGCGGCGTGTTGCGGCGAACCGCCGGATTCACCGCGTACGGTTTGTTGTAGCGGGCCCAGCACCCGTCCGAGCAGCCCTTCCAGCGCGGATGGTAGGCCTCGCCCCAGCCCAGCGGCACCCAGCCATAGATCGGCGCCCCGGAACGGCCGGAAACGCGCCATCCCGGCCCGCCGACCCAGCCGACGAGCGCAGGCGCCCATACCGGCTTTGCCACGTAGCCGCCCGGACACCATCCCCAGCGGCCGCGAATGTGCACCCAGCGGCCGTAGTGGAACGGCGCGTAGCCCCAAGGCGCGGCATCGACCCATGTCGGCCCCCAGACAGCGACTTCGGTCCAGTAGCCATTGCGATACGGCGCCCAGTCTTCCGCCACGTTGGCCGGATACCAGACCGCGCCGTACTCGGGAGCGGTGTCCCACGCGCCGTATTCGTCCAGGTCCGCAGAGCCGACCATCTGCCGCGACACGGGCGCGTTGACGCGATTGCGATCGTAGCGGCGGTCGCGACTGGCGCTCCAGGTGTCGAAGCCGTCGGTCGTCACGCCGTTGCGCAATTGCGCATAGTGCGGCGCGTCACCGTCCAGCGTCGCGCTCTGGCCGGGCAGGACCTGCTGCGCGACCGTGCCCGTGTCGACGACCGCCTCGCCTTCGCGCACGGCGAGCTGCGTGTGCTGCCGGTCTTCCGACACCTCGATGCGGTAGAGGCCGGGCCGCGTAAGGGCGATCTGGCTGTTCGGCGTGTCGATGCGCGCCGTTTCGCCCGGCTCCAGCACGCGTACGCGCAGGATCACCTGGCCCTGCGCGACATACAGCGCGAAATTGGCGATCGTCCAGCCGCGAAAGGTGCAGGCTGGTGTTGGCCGCGAGGCGGAACTGGCCGATGCCGAAGTCGACTTCGGCGCGGCCGTCATTGCCCACCCAGAGATTGTCGCCGTTCGCGACCGGATAGTTGATGCCGATGGCGACCCACTGCTCCGGCGCGTCCTGCGGCGCCAGGAACAACTCGCCGCCGACGTCGGCGACACGGCCGACGCGCGGGCGCCAGGTCGTCATCCGCCCGCGCCGGCACGGACAGCATGAAGGCAAGCACGAGAAGCGCGAGCAATCCGGCGAGGAGCACCGCGCGGAACCTCGCGGTGCGCCATGCGATGCGAACGTTGCGGCGGGAGGCGCGGCGGCATGATTGCAAGAACGCGTGGCGGGTGCAGGAACGTTGACCGAATCCCAAGGCAGGCGGGCGCGAATTGCGCTAAACTTTCGAGTTCCCAGCGGGCCATCTTGAGCCCGCGGCAATTCCAGCCCATCACCGAGGAGAATCAACATGCGGGGTTTCCGTCCGTCGCTCGTTGCCGGCGCCATCGCGCTGGCCCTTTGCACCGGCACCGCGTCCGCGCAATTTTCCGGCACCTACATCTTCGGCGACAGCTTGAGTGACGCCGGCCAATACGGCTCGCGCTTCACCACCAACCCGGGTCTCACCTCCCCGATGTACGTCGGGCAGAACTGGGGCTTCGTGTCGACGCCGTCGTTCCAGGGCGGCAACGACTTCGCGCAGGGCGGCGCACTCGTCAACGCGCCCGCAGGCCGGGTTGCCCGCCAGGCGCGCCGAACCTCGTCGATCGCGCAGCAGGTCGACTCGCTCATCGCCAAGGGTCCGCTCGACCCCAATGCGCTCTACCAGATCCAGGGCGGCGGCAACAACTTGCTCGACGCTGGGCGGGCAGTACCTGCAAGGGCAGATCACGCTGGCGCAGCTGCAGGGCGGGCTCGCGCAGGCGGCCATCGACCTCGCCGCTCAAGTCGGCAAGCTCAACGCCGCTGGCGCGCAGTACGTCGTGCTGCAGAACCTGGGCGACGCGGGCAAGACGCCTTACGCAAATTCGGCTGGGCCAGCAGGCCGCTTTCAGTCAGCTGGCCGGCCTCTTCAATTCGACGCTCAATTCCGCCGTCGGCGCGGCGGACCTGCGCGTCATCCAGTTCGACACGTTCAAGTTCCAGAACGAAGTCGTCGCCAACGCGGCGGCCTTCGGCTTCGTCAACGTGACGCAGCAGGTGTGCACCACCGCGAGCTCGCTTCAATGCACGCCGGCGACGCTGAAGACGCCCGACGGCAGCCATGACGTGGTTCTGGGCCGACGACCGTGCATCCGACCACGGGTGCGCAGTTGCTGGTGGCGCAGGCCGTCGAGTCGATGATCGAAGGTCCGCAACAGGTGGCGGCACTGGGCGACGCGCCGATGGGCGTGGAACGCGCCAGCTGGCGGGCGATCGACGGCCGCATGATGTCCGGCATCGACCGTGCCGCGACGTCCGCGACGGCGCGCAAGTTCCAGACGTGGGCGTCCTATGATTACGCCAGCGAGGACATCACCGGGACCGGGCTGTCCACCTCCGGCAACATCAACACGATTGCGGTTGGCGGCGACATGCTGGTGACCGACCGCATCCTCGCCGGCATCGCGTTCAGCTATTCCGAATACAAGGGCGATTACAGCAACAGCGGCGGCAACTTCAAGCTGAAGGAGCCGATGATGACGCTGTACATGGGCTACGGCGACGGCCCGTGGTATGTCGGTGGAACCTTCGGCGCGGGCAATCTCGACTACAGCAGCTGTCCAGCGCAATATCACGCTCGGCCCGGTGACGCGCACGGAAAGCGGCCAGACCAACGGCTACCAGACCATCGCGCGCGTCCTCGGCGGCTACTGGTTCAAGCAGGGCGACTGGGAACATGGCCCGTTCGGCAAGCTGACCTGGGACAAGGTCGTCGTGCGCCAGTTCAGCGAAACCGGTTCCGACAGCACGGCGCTCACCTACGGCCAGCAGGAAAACGAAGCGTTCCTTTCCAGCATCGGCTGGCAGGTCACCGGCAACTGGAGCGGCTGGCGGCCGTTCGCTCGCGCGACCTGGGAGTACGACTTCAAGAACGACGAGCGGCAGGTGTCCGCCACGCCGATCGGTTTGAATGGTACGTACTACGTGCCGGTATCGAAGCCGGACGAAAATTACGCGCTGTTCGACCTGGGACTCAGCAAGGACTTCGGCGGCGTGACCGGCTACATTACGGGCAATGCATCGGCCGGCAAGAGCAACGGCGATTTCTGGGCCGTAACCGTCGGCTTCCGCCTGCCGATCTAGCGCCACCGCAATTTCTTCGCATCAGTGCGGCACAAGAGGGCTGCCCGTTTCGGGCGGCCCTTTTTCAATTCCCCTGCGCGGGCGCGGACAAGGGACAACGCGTCGTCCGCGCCTCAGGCAGACTGCCGCGGCTTGCGTCCGGCGCGCCTGAACGCGAACTCGTAGAGCGGGCGCGGCAGCACCTTCAGCAGCCGCCCGATCCACGCCATCTGCCACGGCAGCACATAGAACCGGCGTCGCCGATCGATGGCGCGCGCGATGAGCCGCGCCGCCTTGTCGGGAGCGAGGAGAAAGGGCATCCAGTACGGGTTGCGCGCGGTCATCGGCGTCGCGATGAATCCCGGGCAGATCGTCACCACGGCGACGCCGCTTCCCGCGAGTTCGACGCGCAGGCTCTCGAGGTAGGTGATCGCCGCCGCCTTCGAGGCCGAGTACGCGCCCGAACCGGGCAGGCCGCGAAATCCGGCCACGCTGGCCACGCCGACCAGCGCGCCGCGCCGCGCCTCGATCATTGCCGCGACGAAAGGCTGGAACGTCTGCACCATGCCCTGCACGTTCGTGTCGAACACGTCCTTGAATACGGGCATGTCGATCGCTTCGCCGGTCAGCACGCCGCGCGAGATGCCCGCGTTCGCGATGACGACGTCGGGGGCGCCGAACCGACGCGATGAAATCGGCACCGGCGCGCGCCAGCGCAGCGGCGTCGCGCACATCGCCCGGATAGGTTGCGACGGTCGCCGGCGCCAGCGCACCGGCGATGCGCGCGAGCTCGGCTTCGCGCCGCGCAAACAGACCCAGCGTGGCGCCCGTTGCGGCGTAATGCCGCGCGAGCGCCTCGCCGATTCCGGACGATGCGCCCGTGAGAAAGACCTTCACTCCGGGCGCCCCGCTACGGCGTTCCGGGGCCTTGCGGTCAGGACTTCGGCCGCTCCGCGCGCGCCTTGGCCACGAGCTCGGTCAGGACCGCCGGTGTCGCCGCATGCGATCCCGCGCGGGCCGGGCTCGTCAGGTACTTGCCGTCGACGACCATCATCGGAACTTCCTGGATGTTGTAGGCCTGCGCGAGCTGCTTGGCGCGATTGATCCGGCCCGACATCGAGAACGAGTTGTAGATGTCCTCCACCTTCTTGCGATCGAGGCCCTTGCTCGCGGCCCAGTCGTAGAACTTGGCGGGCTCCCAGAGTGCCAGGCCCTTGCCGTGGATCGCGGTGAATACTTCCGGCGACATCTTCGTGTCCTCGCCCATGGCCTCCAGCGTGTAATAGACCTTGGCCAGTTCCACCCAGCGCGGCTGGAACATGACGGGCACCCGGCGAAACGCGACGTCGGCCGGCAGCGCCTTGACCCAGTCCATCAGGTGCGGCTCGTATTCCGCGCAATGCGGGCAGCCGTAGGAGAAGAATTCGATGACCTCGATCTTCTTGCCGGTTTCGACGGGGACAGGGGTTGATCCGTGAATACTGCTTGCCTTCGACCGCTTGCGCCGATGCGCCCGGTGCCGACGCGACGAACAGCAGCCCGGCCAGCATCGCGAAGGAAAATCTCCTGATTCCTGCAACTTCGATGTTCATGGATGCTCCAGTAATGTGCGCCACGGCGCACGCCAATCGAATGGACCTAAACGGTCGTAGGACCCTTCGGGCCGACATTGCGTTCCTTCGGGATGGCCGGTGCCCGCAGCCGACTCAGAACTTGATCACCGCGGCGTCGAAGCCCTTCCGCGTCAGCTCGGACTTGATCCGGTTGAGTTCGTCGGTGTTGTCGTAGGGTCCGAGGCGGACGCGATAGCGGACGCCCTTGTCCGGCAGCGTGCCCTGCTGGACGCGCGGCCTCCCAGCCTGCGAGCGCCAGCTGGGCCTTCAGATTCTCGGCGTCTCCTTCCGACGCGAAGGACCCCGCCTGCAGCCAGAAACGCTCTCCCGCCTTGACGGCCTTGGCCGCGGGTTCGGCAGCGGCTACCTTGGCCGCCGGCTCCGCAGCGGCCGCCTTGCCCGGCGCGCGCTCGGCATCGCGATCCTTCGCCTGGTCGACGACCGCGCGATCGGGCGCGACCTTGCGCTCGACCTGGACCTTGGGTTCTTCGCCACCGGGAAGGATCTTGTAGAAGTCGAAGCGCGGCTTCTCGGCCGCCGGCGCTTCCGCCTTGCCGCCCTTGGCGACATCGCGCAGCGCTTCGCGAGCCGGATCGCGCGCGTCCTTGGACGACTGCGCCGCGTAGGGCGAGTTCGCCTTGGTGACGTAATACGCCACCCCGGCGGCAAGCGAGAGCCCCAGCACCAGCCCGATGAAAACGCCGATGAGCGTTCCGCCGCGGCCGTTGCCGCGCACGCTACGGGCGCGAGGGGCCGGAACTGCGGAACGCGGACTCTTGTGGCGGGTCATGGTTGGCGGCAGGTCCTGCACATAAAGTTCATCAGATCGAAAACTCGTGGGCAGCAATCCGGTTTGTTCACATCGCGCTCGGTGCGGATATCCCGAGCACCGCCAGGCCGTTCTTCAACACCTGCCCCGAGGCGACGACAAGTGCCAGGCGCGCGCGCTTCAATGCCGGATCCTCGACCAGGAAACGTTCCGCATTATAGTAACTGTGGAATTCCTGGGCCAAATCCTTGAGATAGAAGGTCACCTGATGCGGCGCGGTATCGCGCGCCGCGGCGGCCAATTCCTCCGGGAAGTCGGCGATGCGGCGCAGCAGCGTCGTCTCGTAGGGGCTGACCAGCGGCGACGTGTCGGCGCCGGCCAGTTCCGCGATGGCCGATTCGGGCGTCATGCCCGCCTGCCGCAGCACCGAGCACACCCGCGCGTGCGCATACTGCAGGTAATACACGGGATTCTCGTCCGACTTCGTGCGCGCCAGGTCGATGTCGAAGACGAATTCGGTGTCGGCCTTGCGCGACGCAAGGAAGAAGCGCACGGCGTCGCGTCCGGCCTCGTCGATCAGGTCGCGGACCGACACGGAATTGCCCGCGCGCTTGGAGAGCTTCACTTCCTCGCCGCCGCGCATCACCGTCACCATCTTGTGAATCACGTAATCGGGGTAGCCCGCGGGAATGCCCAGTCCCATCGCCTGCAGGCCGGCGCGCACGCGGGTAACGGTGCTGTGGTGATCGCCTCCCTGGATGTTGATCACTCTCGGGAATCCGCGCTCCCATTTCGTCACGTGGTACGCAACATCCGGCACGAAGTAGGTGTAGCTGCCGTCGGACTTGCGCATCACGCGGTCCTTGTCGTCGCCGTAGTCGGTGGTCTTCAGCCACAGCGCGCCGTCTTTTTCGTAGGTCTTTCCCGACGCCGCCAGGCGCGCGACCGTGGCGTCGACCTTGCCGTCGGTGTACAGCGAACTCTCGAGGAAGTACTGGTCGAACGTGACGCCGAGCGCGCGCAGGTCGCGGTCCTGTTCCTCCCGCAACGCCGCGACCGCGAAGCGGCGAATCGCATCCAGGTCGCTCAGGTGACTTGGGTCGCGGCCGACTTCCGCCAGGTAGCGCTGCGCCAACTCGCGGATGTATTCGCCGTGATAGCCGTCTTCCGGAAACGCGATCGTCTCGCCCAGCAATTCCTGCGCGCGCGCGCGCACCGACAACGCGAGGTTCTGGATCTGCTGTCCGGCGTCGTTGTAATAGAACTCGCGCGTGACCGAATAGCCCTGCGACTCGAACAGCGACGCGATCGCGTCGCCCAGCGCAGCCTGCCGGCCATGACCGACATGCAGGGGTCCGGTGGGATTCGCCGACACGAACTCCACCATGACGCGCTCGCCGGCATGCGCGCGCGACGTTCCGAAGGCGTCGCGTTCGGCCAGCACGCGCGCGATGATCGCCTGGCGCGCGGCGTTGGTAACAAAAATGTTGATGAATCCGGCACCCGCGATTTCGGCGCGGTCGATGAGGTCCGACGCGGGAAGTGCTGCGACCAGCGCCTGCGCCAGCTCGCGCGGATTGCGCTTGGCTCGCTTCGCCAGCGACAGCGCGATGTTCGACGCGTAATCGCCGTGGGCCGCCTGCTTGGGCCGGTCGAGGCCGACCGGCGTGTCCGCGAATTCCGGCACGACAGCGCGCACCGCGTCACCGATGACTTGTTCGAGGTTTTGCTTGAGGTCGATCATGACAGGGCGTCGTCGCGTGGCGTTGCTTTGCCGCAAAGCCGTAAATTATAACCGTTCGCGATGGCGTTTCCGGTCGACGCGTCGCCCCGTTCACGCAAAGCCGGCAGGATCCACGTCGAGAACCCAGCGGACCTTGCGGCCGGGCAGTCCGGCGAGCGCGTCTCGCCATGACGGAAGGAAATGCTGCAGCGCCGCCCGCCGTGCGCTTTGCACGACGACCTGGCCACGTTCGAAGCCGGCGCGGCGCGCCAGCAGCGCCGGCACCGGCGGAAAGATCTCGACCTGCACCGCGCGCGTGCCCGCCAGCGCGAGTCCCGCCGCGTGCGCAGCGCGCAGGAAGGCGTCGACGTCGCCGCGATGATGGGCCTCCGCGGCCAGCACCGCCACGTGCGTGAATGGCGGCAACTGCGCCATTTTCCGCTCGGCCAGCAGGTTTTCCGCCAAACGCGCGTAATCGTGCGCGCAAAGCGCCGCGTAGACCGGGTGATCGGGAAAGTCGGTCTGGACGATGACTTCGCCTTGCAATCCGGCGCGGCCCGCGCGGCCCGCGACCTGCATCAGCAGCGCCGCGAGGCGCTCGGTGGCGCGAAAATCCGCGCTGTACAACGCGTTGTCGGCTCCCAGCACGCCGACGAGCGTAAGCCGCGGGAAATCGTGGCCTTTGGCCAGCATCTGCGTGCCGACGAGGATATCGAGTTCGTTGGCCGTCATCTGGTCGCGCATCAATGCAAACGATCCGCGCGCGCGCGTGCTGTCGCGATCGATTCGCGCAATGCGCGCCGCCGGATAGGCTTCCGCGAGGACGCGTTCCAGCCGCTGCGTGCCGAAGCCCAGCGGCAACAGGTCCACGTTGCCGCAGTCCGGACACGCCTGCGGCAGCCTTTCGTCATGGCCGCAGTGATGACAGCGCAGCATCGCGGGCGTGCGGTGCACGGTCAAGCGCGCGCTGCAGCGGGGGCAGTCCGCTTCCCAACCGCAGGCCGAGCACAGCAGCGACGGCGAGAAGCCGCGCCGGTTGACGAACACGAGCGATTGCTCGCCGCGGGCAAGCCGGGCGGCCAGCGCCGCACGCAGCGGTTCGCCGATGCCTTCCTGCGCGTGCGCCGCCCGGCTCGCGGCGAACCGCACCTGCGGCATGCGCGCGCGCGGATCGGCGCGCAGCGGCAGGTCGAGCCTCACATACCTGCCTTCCTGCGCATGCAGCCATGATTCAAGCGACGGCGTCGCACTGCCGAGCACGACCGGGCACACGCCGCCGATGAGCGCGCCACACGGCAACGTCGCGGGCGTGATAGCGGACGTTGTCCTGTTGCTTATAGGACGCATCGTGCTCTTCGTCGACGATGACCATCGCCAGCGCCGGCATCGGCGCGAATACGCCGAGGCGCGTTCCGAGAACCAGCGACGCCTTGCCCGTCGCCGCCTCGCGCCAGTGTTCGCGCCGTGCGCCTTCGGCCAGTCCGCTGTGCAGCAGCACCACGGACGCGCCGGGCAATGCCGCGCGCACGCGTTGTTCCAGCTGAGGCGTGAGATTGATTTCCGGCACCAGCAGCAATACCTGGCCGCCTGCCGCGATCGTCCGCGCCGCCACGTCGAGGTAGACATCGGTCTTGCCGCTGCCGGTTACCCCGAACAGCACGAACGGCGAAAACCGCCCGCTCGACGCCAGGATCGTCTCCGCGGCCAGACGCTGGTCCGCGTTGAGTGCTACAACAGCCGCAGCGGTGACCGGCGCAGGAACAGGTGCAACGAATTCGCGTTCGCGCCACGCGCGCCAATGTCTTTCGCAAATGCGCCGGCAGCTTGGCAAGCTTCTCCGCCGAAACGCCCTCGGGCGATGCGGCCAGTTGCATGTACAAGGCGCGTGCGGCCGGTGCGCGCGATAGCCCGCTCTCAAGTTCAGCGCGTCCCTTCGCCGTGAGCATCAACGCCGCACCTGCAGGACGCCGCATCGTGCCGCTCGACGGTGGCACGGCCAGCGCGGCGGCCATGCCCACGGGCTCCTGGTAATAGCTGGCGACGAACCCGACCATGTCGAGGACATCGTCGGGAACGCGCGGTATCGCCGCGGCCGCGACGATCGTCTGCAATTTTTCCGGCGCAACTTCCGATGCCGGCACGACGTCCATGACGACACCGGCGAGTTTGCGCGGTCCCAGCTGCACCCGCACGATGCTGCCGCGCGCTATGCCCAGCGCTTCCGGCGCCCAGTAGTCGAACGTCGTGTCCGCGGCAACGGGTAGCGCTACGCGCGCGATCGGCACTTGCGTCTGCGCATGCGTGAGTTCGAGTCAGTCGCCACGCAAGTTGTAGTGTTCGAAATTCTCAAGACGAGTATCAGGAAAGCGGCCCAAGTCATTCATTTTTAAGACTCGCTCGAGCATATCCGCGGCCAATGTGGATAACTTTGTGCGTAAGTGCCTTAAGTTCGCCGGCAAATACTTGCGTCTCGTACTGCCCGCTCTGGGAGCGGTAGCGGACACACGAAAAATTATTGTTGTGTTTCATAGATTTACGCACCGTCTCCCAGTGCGATTCCGGGCACGAGTGCAAAGCGGGCTCGACCTGCGCCTTGTGTGCATAAGTGCCCGGGGGAGATCAGCTTCGCACGTTTTGTCAACCCCTCGCCGAGCCAGCACTGGCGCGGCTTGGCGGCCATTTTCCCTGCGGCGCATCGCGCGGATCAAGGCCCGGCGCGGCTTGCGCGCGAAACGCCATGCACGGTCTCGACCAGCGCCGCCACGTTGTCCGGCGGTGTGCCCTGGATGATGCCGTGCCCCAGATTGAAGATGTGCCCGGGCGCGGGACCGGCCGCGTGGAGGATCTTCGTCGCTTCGCGGGCGACGGTTGCCGGGTCGGTCAGCAGTACCACAGGGTCGAGATTGCCCTGCAACGCCACGGAACCGCCCACGCTGCGCCGCGCGGCGGCGATATCGACGGTCCAGTCCAGTCCGACTCCGGACGCGCCTATGGCCGCGATTTCGGCAAGCCACGCGCCGCCGCCCTTGGTGAAGACGATGGATGGAATCGCCATTCCATCCTGCCCCTTGGCCAGTCCGGCGACAACCTCGCGCATCGGCGTCCAGCGACAGTTCGCGATAAGCGTCGGTGGTGAGCAGCCCGCCCCACGTGTCGAAGATCATCACCGCGTCCGCGCCGGCGGCGATCTGCTCGTTGAGATAGGCGGTCACCGCCCGCGTGTTGGTCGCGACGAGACGGGCGAGCAGGTCGGGACGCGCATAGGCCATCTGCCTCACAGTCGCGAAATCGGCGCTGCCGCTGCCTTCGATCATGTAGCAGGCAAGCGTGAACGGGCTGCCGGCGAATCCGATCAGCGGCACGCGGCCCTTGAGCGCCCGCTTGATCTCCCTGACGGCGTCGAACACGTAGCGCAACTTCGCCATGTCCGGCACGGCCAGCGTGCTTATGGACGCCTCGTCGCGCGTCGTGCGCGCGAATCGCGGTCCCTCGCCTTCGGCGAACGACAGTCCGAGGCCCATCGCGTCGGGAATCGTCAGGATGTCCGAAAAGAGTATCGCGGCATCGAGAGGGAATCGCTCGAGCGGCTGCAGCGTCACTTCGGTCGCCAATGCCGGATTGCCGGCGAGCCCCATGAAGCTGCCCGCGCGGGCACGCGTCTCCTTGTACTCGGGAAGATACCGGCCGGCCTGTCGCATCAGCCAGATCGGCGTGTACGGCGTCGGTTCGCGCTTCAATGCGCGCAGGAAGGTGTCGTTGTTGAGCATGGGTTCCGGGTGGCAGCTGGGCGCACGCACGCGCGCCCGGCTGGGCGCGCGTGGGGTCAATCCGCGATTCTACCGGGCGGCGACCAGCGTGCGGCCGGTCAGTCGTTCCAGGACGGCGAGTGGAGCGCTCGATGCGTCGTACAGCGCCGCCAGGGGGAGGTGGATCGTCTGCTCCAGCATGTATTGACCCGACACGGCGGCGTGCATGACCTGATCCGAAAAGCATATCCACGTCGTCCCGGGCGCGAAGCGCACGACTTCCTGGGCGCAGTCTCGCTGGTAGGCCAGGTCTTCCTTTGCGCGATCGTGCAGGCCGAGCATCAGGTGATCGTAGGCGCTGCGCGGACGCTTGGTGACCATGAGCGCGGCCAGCACGGCCGCCGACCCCGGCAGCGGGTCCCTGATTCGCGGCAGGAAGGTCCGGGCCACGGCTTCGAACGGTTCGCCCACGCGCCAGACGCGATCCGCCGCGGGATTGACGTTCGAAAACACGCGGAGGATCCGCTCGCCATGGTTGGGGCGCGACGGGAACGCGTCGACATGCAGCCGCGAATCGTCCTTGCGCCAGGAGACGTTGCGGCCGACCGCAGGTTGCGGCCTGAAGCTGGTCCGCGCCCGCTGCACGAACGGCGCATAGCGCGGAAACAGCGTGACCACGAGGTCGGCCGCATTCTGCGCGAAGCGCGCGACCATCGCCGTCATCTCGGCCAAGTCTTCCGCGCTGCCGCGCGCACCCTTCAAGCGCGTTCCGTCGAGACTGATGTTCTTGGCGCGGCCGTCCGACCACTCCGGCGACAGGAAGCGGCGTTCGCGTTCCGAAAGCACGAACCTGACCTGGGGCAACACCAGCACGCCACCGTCCTCGATGGCGCGCACCGCGACGTCCTGCACGCCGGGTGCCAGTACCGGGCGCCAACCCGCGAGGTCCAGCGTGACAATTCCAGACATGGAAGATCAGCGCGGAAGCGCGGTTGTCCCCATCAGGAACGCGTCGACCGAGCGAGCAGCCTGGCGGCCCTCGCGTATGGCCCACACGACCAGCGATTGTCCGCGGCGCATGTCGCCGGCGGCGAAGACCTTGGGCACGGACGTCCGGTAGTCCTCGGTGTCGGCCTTGACGTTGGACCGCGCGTCGCGCTCGACGCCGAATTGCTCGAGCAAACCTTTCTGCACGGGGCCGACGAAGCCCATCGCCAGCAGGACCAGATCGGCCTTGATGGCGAATTCGCTGCCCGGAACCTCCACCATCTTCATGGCGCCGGTGACGTCCTTCTGCCATTCGACGCGCGCCGCGATGAGCCTTTCGACCTTGCCGTCCCGGCCCTCGAAGCGCTTGGTGGTGACGGCCCAGTCGCGCTGGCATCCTTCCTCGTGCGACGACGACGTGCGCAGCTTGATCGGCCAGTTCGGCCACACCAGCGCCTTGTTCTCGGACTCCGGGCGGTTGTGGCAGCAATTCGAATTGCGTGATCGACGCGGCACCGTGGCGATTCGACGTTCCCACGCAATCGGAACCGGTGTCGCCGCCGCCGATGATCACGACGTGCTTGCCCGTGGCCATGAGCTGGTCGGGTACCGTGTCGCCGGCGACGACCTTGTTCTGCTGCGGCAGGAAATCCATGGCGAACACGACACCGGCGAGCTCGCGGCCCGGCACGTCCAGGTCGCGCGGCGCCTCGGCGCCTCCCGTCAGGACGACGGCGTCGAAATCGGCGAGCAGCTGCGCGGCCGGTACGTCGACGCCGACGTGCGCGTTGGGACGGAATTCGACACCCTCGGCCGACATCTGCGCCATGCGCCTGTCGATCAGGTGCTTCTCCATCTTGAAGTCGGGAATGCCGTAGCGAAGGAGCCCGCCGATGCGGTCCGCCTTCTCGAACAGCACGACGTCGTGGCCCGCGCGCGCGAGTTGCTGCGCGCAGGCCATTCCGGCGGGGCCGGAACCGACGATGGCCACGCGTTTTCCGGTCTTCGTCGCGGGCAACTGCGGCGCTACCCAGCCTTCGTCCCAGCCCTTGTCGATGATGAAATGCTCGATCGACTTGATGCCGACGGCGTCGTCGTTGATGTTGAGCGTGCACGCCGCCTCGCAGGGCGCGGGACAGACGCGGCCCGTGAACTCGGGGAAATTATTGGTCGAATGCAGCACGTCGAGCGCGTCGCGCCACTGGTGCCGGTACACGAGGTCGTTCCAGTCCGGAATGATGTTGTGGACCGGGCAGCCCGATTGACAGAACGGTATGCCGCAATCCATGCAGCGCGCACCTTGCTTCGCGGCGGCGTCGTCGGCCAGCGCGAGAGTGAATTCGCGATAGTGGCGCACCCGCTCGAGCGCGGGCTGCATCGCTTCCTGGATGCGCTGCAGCTCGAGAAAACCCGTGATCTTTCCCATGGCTTCAGGCCGCCTCTTTCGTCTTCGCCTGCGCCGTCAGTTTGGCGGCCTGCCTGGCGTACATCTCGCCGAGCGCCCGCTGGTATTCGTGCGGAAACACCTTGACGAACCGGGCGCGCGCCGCGTCCCAGTCGTCGAGGATGCGGAGCGCAAGCGTGCTGCCGGTAAAGCGCAGGTGACGCTCGATCAGTTCGCGCAATTGCA
Source organism: uncultured beta proteobacterium (assembly GCA_963834045.1). GTDB lineage: Bacteria > Pseudomonadota > Gammaproteobacteria > Burkholderiales > Casimicrobiaceae > VBCG01. The sequence goes on from CAWIAK010000004.1 coordinate 107,855, forward strand.
CTTCGTCGGCCATGCCCTTGTGGCGCGCGCGGCCACGGCCGGCGGCGACGAGTTCCGCCTCGGCCAGCGATTGCTCGGATTCGCTTGCCAGCGGCACCAGATCGACCATCGCGGTATTGCAATGCGCCGCGAACGTGCCGTCGGCGTCGTAGACATAGGCTAGGCCACCGCTCATTCCCGCCGCGAAGTTGCGCCCCGTTCTGCCGAGAACGACGACGGTGCCGCCCGTCATGTATTCGCAGCCGTGATCTCCGGTGCCTTCGACGACGGCCTGGCCTCCGGAGTTGCGCACGCAGAACCGCTCGCCGGCGACGCCGCGGAAATAGGCTTCGCCGTCGATGGCCCCGTACATCACCGTGTTGCCGATGACGATGTTTTCCTCGGGCTTCGCCGGGCACGACGGGTCCGGATACACGACGATCCTCCCGCCCGACAGCCCCTTGCCGACGTAGTCGTTGGTGGCTCCCTGCAATTCGAACGTGATTCCGCGCGCCAGGAATGCGCCGAAACTCTGGCCGGCGATGCCGTCGAAGGCGACGTGGATCGTATCGTCGGGCAGGCCCTCGTGGCCGTACCGCCGCGCGACCGCTCCGGACAGCATGGCCCCGACGGAACGATTGGCGTTGCGAATGCGATACGACAGCCGCACCGGCAGCTTCTTGTCGAGCGCCGGCGCAGCCCCTGCCAGCAGCTTGTGATCGAGCGCGCCCGCGAGGCCGTGGTCCTGCGTTTCCACCAGTCGCCTCGCGACTTCGGCGGGCATTTTCGGCTGGTAGAACACGCGCGAGAAATCGAGCCCCTTCGCCTTCCAGTGTTCCACGCCCGCGCGCATGTCGAGCAGGTCCGCGCGTCCGATCATTTCCTCGAACGTGCGGAAGCCCAATGCCGCCATGATCTCGCGCACTTCCTCGGCGACGAAGAAGAAGAAATTGACCACGTGCTCCGGCTGCCCGGTGAACTTGCGGCGCAGCACGGGATCCTGCGTCGCGATGCCGACCGGACACGTGTTGAGGTGGCACTTGCGCATCAGGATGCAGCCTTCGACGACCAGCGGCGCCGTGGCGAAGCCGAATTCGTCCGCGCCCAGCATCGCGCCGATGGCGACGTCGCGGCCGGTCTTCATCTGGCCGTCGACCTGCACGGCGATGCGGCCGCGCAAGCGGTTCAGGACCAGCGTCTGCTGCGTCTCCGCGAGCCCCAGCTCCCATGGCGTGCCCGCGTGCATGAGGGACGACAGCGGCGACGCGCCGGTGCCGCCGTCATGGCCGGCGATGGTGACGTGATCGGCCTTGGCCTTGGCCACGCCTGCCGCCACGGTTCCCACGCCGACCTCCGACACGAGCTTGACCGAGATCGACGCCTTCGAATTGGCGTTCTTCAGGTCGTGGATCAGCTGCGCCAGGTCCTCGATCGAATAGATGTCGTGATGCGGCGGCGGCGAGATGAGTCCGACGCCAGGCACCGAATAGCGCAGCCGCGCGATGTATTCGGAAACCTTGTGGCCGGGAAGCTGGCCGCCTTCGCCGGGCTTGGCGCCCTGCGCCATCTTGATCTGGATCTGGTCGGCCGACGCCAGGTACTCCGCCGTGACGCCGAAGCGCGCCGACGCAACCTGCTTGATCTTCGAGCGCAGGCTGTCGCCGGCCTTGAGCGGAATGTCGCTTTCGATCTGCTCGCGGCCGAGCACGGTGGCCACCGTGTCGCCGTCCTTGATGCCGGAGGCGCCGGTGCGCAGTTCGGCGCGATAACGTGCCGGGTCCTCGCCACCTTCGCCGGTGTTCGACTTGCCGCCGATGCGGTTCATCGCCGCCGCGAGCGTGGTATGCGCTTCGGTCGAGATCGAGCCCAGGCTCATCGCACCCGTCGCGAAGCGCTTGACGATGGAGACGGCCGGCTCCACTTCCGCAAGCGGGACCGGCGTCCTGTCGCTCGTCCTGAATTCGAACAGGCCGCGGAACGTCTTCAGCTGCCGGCTCTGCGCGTTGACGAGATGCGCGTAGTCCCGGTACGTGGCGTGGCTGTTCGCGCGCGTCGCGTGCTGCAGCTTGGCGATGGTCTCCGGCGTCCACATGTGCGCCTCGCCGCGGCTGCGGTACTGATACTCGCCGCCGGCGTCGAGCATGTCGCGCAGCAACGGATCGTCGCCGAATGCCTGCGCATGCATGCGCATCGATTCCTCGGCGACCTCGAAGAGCCCGATGCCTTCCACGTTGCTCGCCGTGCCGGTGAAATACTTGTCGACGAACGCCTTCTGCAGCCCGACCGCCTCGAATATCTGCGCGCCGCAATAGGACTGGTAGGTGGAGATGCCCATCTTCGACATCACCTTGGTCAGCCCCTTGCAGATCGCCTTGATGTAGCGCTTCTGCGATTCCCTGGCGTCGATCTCCGGAATGGAGCGGGAGATTTCCGCGAGCGTTTCCAGCGCCAGGTACGGGTGGATTGCCTCGGCTCCGTAACCGGCAAGCAGCGCGAAATGATGGACCTCGCGCGCCGCGCCGGTTTCCACGACCAGGCCCGCGGACGTGCGCAAGCCCGTTTTCACCAGATGCTCGTGCACCGCCGCGGTGGCGAGCAGCGCCGGAATGGGCAACGCATCCTTCGCCACGCTGCGGTCGGACAGGATGAGGACGTTGTAGCCCTGCGTGATCGCATCCTCGGCGTGCGCGGCAAGGCTCGCCAGCGCCGCTTCCATGCCGTTCGCGCCCCACGCCGCGGGATAGCAGATGTCGAGCTCGATGGACCGGAATGCGCCACCCGAAAACAGCTCGACGTGGCGGATCTTTTCCATGTTTTCCGCGGTCAGGATCGGCTGCGGAACCTCGAGCCGCATCGCCGGCTCGGTGACGTCGATGCCAAGCAGGTTGGGCCGCGGGCCGATGAACGACACCAGCGACATCACCAGTTCCTCGCGGATCGGATCGATCGGCGGGTTCGTCACCTGCGCGAAAAGCTGCTTGAAATAGTTGAAGAAGACCTTCGGGCGGTCCGACAGCACCGGCAGCGCGGCATCGTTGCCCATCGAACCGAGCGGCTCCTCGCCGTTCTGCGCCATCGGCGTCAGCAGCAGCTTCACATCTTCCTGTGAGTAGCCGAACGCCTGCTGACGGTCGAGCAGCGGGACGTCCGATGGCGTCGGCGGCGCGGGCTCGGGCATGTCTTCGAGCCGCAGCCGGCACTGCTCGATCCATTCGCGATACGGCTTTTGCGTGGACAGCGTCCGCTTCAGTTCCTTGTCGTCGACGATGCGGCCCTCGTCCAGGTCGACCAGCAGCATCTTCCCCGGCTGCAGGCGCCATTTCTTGACGATTCGGGCCTCGGGAATATCGAGCACGCCGACTTCCGAGGCCATGACGATGAGGTCGTCGTCGGTGACGACGAAGCGCGCCGGCCGCAGGCCATTGCGGTCGAGCGTGGCGCCGATCTGGCGGCCGTCCGTGAAGGCCATCGCCGCCGGGCCGTCCCACGGCTCCATCAGCGCCGCGTTGTATTCGTAGAACGCGCGGCGATCCTCGTCCATCAGCGGATTGCCCGACCACGCCTCGGGAATCATCATCATCATCGCGTGCGCCAGCGGATACCCGCCCATGACGAGCAGTTCCAGCGCGTTGTCGAACGAGGCCGAGTCCGATTGGCCGTCGTAGATCAGCGGCCAGATCTTGTGCAGGTCGTCGCCGAGGACCTTCGACGCGATCGCGCCTTCGCGCGCGCGAATCCAGTTGAAATTGCCGCGCAGCGTATTGATTTCGCCGTTGTGGCAAATGTAGCGGAACGGGTGGGCGAGGTCCCACGTCGGAAACGTGTTGGTCGAGAATCGCTGGTGCACCATCGCCAGCGCCGACACCATCGACGCGTCGTGCAGGTCGGGGTAGTACTCGCCAACCTGCTTCGCGAGCAGCATGCCCTTGTAGGTGATCGTGCGCGTCGAGAACGACGGCACGTAGAACTCGCGGCCATGGCGCAGGTTGAGCGACTGGATCGCGTGGCCGGCGCGCTTGCGGATGATGTAGAGCTTGCGCTCGAAGGCGTCCTGGTCCGTGTCGCGGGATCCCCTGGCGACAAAGACCTGGCGGATGATCGGCTCGACTTCCTTCGTCCGCAACGAGAGGCCGCTGTTGTCGGTGGGCACGTCGCGCCAGCCGAGAAGCAATTGTCCTTCGGCGTGGATCGCGCGCTCGATTTCCTGTTCGCACGCCATGCGGGACGCGGGTTCCCGCGGCAGAAACACCATGCCGACGCCGTATTGCCCGATGGCCGGCAGCGTAATGCCGAGTTTTCCGCACGCGCGGCGGAAAAAGAGGTCGGGCAGCTGGATCAGGATGCCGGCGCCGTCGCCCTGAAGCGGGTCGGCGCCGGTCGCGCCGCGGTGGGTCAGGTTTTCAAGAATCCGCAATCCATGCTCGACGATCGCATGGTTCTTTCGGCCCTTGATATGCGCGATAAAGCCCAATCCGCACGCGTCGTGTTCGCGTGCCAGGGTCATACATTCCCTGGTTCCGGGGCGGCCATGGCGTCAATGCAGCAGATGTGTGTTCCACGATGCCCTCACCCGGTCCGAATTGTGCTTACCAAATGCCTGCGGCCACCCGATTGGGCCATTTTGGCATTTTTCGAAGCGAAACCGGTTAATGGTACCCGCGATGCTGCAATGCGGCAATCGCCCGCTGCCGACGGGTGCCGGCGCAACATCGTCCGCCCGGCGGTGGTTATTTCCAGAGGGAAAGACTTGCGCCAGTGTGATGCTTAGGCTTTAATCTGAACAAAGTGGGCTAGATGCTTGTTGCAGCGTTCAAATTGGCATCGCCCGAATGCACCCTTTAGGACAACATCATCAGGACTTCACCATGCTAGATTGGCTTGCGACCACCCGACTTCGTCCGGTGCTTACCGTTTTCGGCTTGTCCGGCCTTCTGGCGTTGGCGGCGTGCGGCGGCGGCAGCGGTGCCCCGAACAATCCGTACGTGACCCCGACGGAGACCCCGGCACTTACTGTCGCTCCGACGGCGCTCACGGCCTACGCGGGAGTTCCGGCCACGGTGACGATCACCTCGGGCGTCGCGCCCTTTTTTGCGTTCAGCTCGAATTCCACGGTGCTGCCGGTGGCGCAAAACGTCGCGGGCAACACGATCGTCCTCCTCCCGAACAAGGTCCTGGCGGACACCGACGTCACGATAACGGTGCAGGATTCGGCCGGTCAGACCAAAACGGTTGCGGTTACGGTCAAGGACTCGCCCATATTCAACGCGCTGACGTTCGCGCCCAGCGGCGACGACTGCGGGACCAACCTGTGCTCCGGCCAGACGGGGACCGCCACGGTGCTCGCCACCGGGCCTGGCGGCTCGCCGCTGGTTGCGCGGCAAATCCGCTTTGACGTCGTTTTCGGCCCCGTCGGCATCATGACCACCAATCCCGGCTTCGCCGCTGGTGCAAACGCTGACGGTGGCCACGGACTCGGCGGGCAAGGCGGTGGCCGGCATCCAGGCGCTGACCAACGCGACGACGCAACCCGCGCAGATCCGCGCCACGGACGTGACGTCCGGCCAGCAACAGATCGCGAACTTCACGGTCGTCAACAGCACCATCGGAACCCAGTCGCCGCTCACCGTGATTCCCGCTACCGCGACGATCACCAGCGCGTCGGCGACCGATATGCTCGACGGGATTCCGCATCGACTACTACATTTACGGGGGCAATCCGCCTTATACGGTGGCGTCGACGTTCCCGACCGGGGTCACCCTCGTCAACTCGATCGTCACGGCCAGTGGAAAGTTCTTCGAGGCGATTACGAATGGCACGTGCGTCAATCCGCTGACGTTCACGATTGTGGATTCGGCCGGCAAGCAGACGACGGCGACGCTCATCAACCAAGCCTCGGAACCGCGGCACCGGTGACGCCCAGCCGCGCTGGCGGTCACGCCACCTGCGGGTCCCTATACGTGCCGCCATGGGCGGTTCCATAGCGGGGATCGCTGTGACCGGCGGCACGCCACCGTACAACGTCAGCGTCGCCAGTCCTGCCTCGGTTACTGTTGCGCCATCGATCGTGGCAGCCTCTGGCGGCACCTTTGCGGTGCAGTTCGGGGCGGCCCTCGCCGCGGCAACGCGTTGTCACCATCAGTGTTGTGGACGCCGGAGCCCCGCAACAAACAACAGCCGCTCACTCTCACCTGCAGCTGATCCACGTCGCAGAAACGAAAACGGCGATCCGCGGATCGCCGTTTTCTTTGGCACCAACGCTTCAAGCCAGGACGGACTCGAGGTCCGTGTCGCGCACGTCGGACGTGACGAGCGCGCGCCCCAGCGCCGACAGCAGGATGAACCGCACTGTGCCGCCTCGCGACCTTCTTGTCGCGGGCAATGAGTTCCCGCCAGCGGGCGAGGGACAACGTCGGCGGCGCGACCGGCAGCCGCGCGCGAACCACCAGCGCTTCCAGTCGCGCGCGGTCGACATCGGGCAGTCCCGTAGCGCGCTCGGACAATCTTCGCCGCCAGGACCATTCCCGCCGCGACCGCTTCGCCATGCAGCCACGTGCCGTAACCCGTCGCCGTCTCGATGGCGTGGCCAAACGTATGTCCGAAATTCAGCAGCGCGCGCTCGCCCTGCTCGCGTTCGTCCGCCACCACGATGTCCGCCTTGATCCGGCAGCTCTCGTGGATCGCGTGCCGCAGCGCCTCGGCGTCCCGCGCGAGCAGCGCGTCCATGTTGGCCTCGAGCCAGGAGAAGAACCCTAGGTCGCGAATCGCGCCGTACTTGATCACTTCCGCCATGCCGGCAGACAACTCGCGGTCGGGCAGCGTGCCGAGGCAATTCGTGTCGATCAGCACCGCGCGCGGCTGGTAGAAGGCGCCGATCATGTTCTTGCCGAGCGCATGGTTGATGCCGGTCTTGCCTCCCACGGACGAATCCACCTGCGCGAGCAGCGTCGTCGGCACCTGGACGAAGGGCATGCCGCGCTGGTAGATGGCCGCGGCAAATCCGGTCAGGTCGCCGACGACGCCGCCGCCCAGTGCGACCAGCACGGTCGAGCGCTCCGCGCGAATCTCGAGCAGGCGCGTCAGCATGTCCTGCAGCGTCGCCCAGTTCTTGTGCGGCTCGCCGTCCGGAACCAGCACGACTTCGCACGAGACGCCCGCATCCGCGAGGCTCGCCCGGACCGGCGCCAGCCAGTGCGCCGCGACATTGGCGTTGCTGACGACGACCGCGCGGCGCGATATGGCGGCCACGGTCGCGCCAAGGCGGTCGAGCGTGCCGGCGCCGATATGAATCGGATACGCGCGCTCGGCAATCGCGACATTGAGCGTCTTGATCATGGCGTGGCTTCGCCGTCCGGCACTTCCGGTTCGAACGCGCGCGCGAAGCGCATCACCTCGTCGCGGTCGGACTCGATCACATGATCCGCGACTTCGCGATACAACGCGTCCCGCTCGTCGTAGAGCGTGGCCAGGCGATTGCGCGGATCCGACGTCTGCAGCAGCGGGCGGTTGCGGCTGTGCCGCACGCGCTCCCAGAGTACCGACGGGTCGGCGTGCAGGTAGATGACCGTGCCGTTTTCCTTCAGGCGCAACCGGTTCGCCGGACGCAGCACGGCGCCGCCGCCGGTGGACAGCACCACATCCACCAGCTGGGTGAGTTCGGCCAGCGTCACCTCTTCACGGTCGCGGAATCCGGCCTCGCCCTCGATTTCGAAAATGGTCGGTATCGACACGCCCAGCCGATTTTCCAGTTCGGTATCGGCGTCGACGAAGCGCTTGATCAGGCGCCGCGCCAGCTGCCGGCCGAGCGTGGACTTTCCCGCACCGGGCAGGCCGACCAGAAACAAATTGCCCCGGTGCAGCGGAACCGGGGCAAGCGATGGGAAGGCGACGCGAGCGTCGTCGCCGTGCGGGAGGTTCACCGCACGGAGTTTACCGATTCCTTGACGATGCGCGGCGTAAGGAAGATCAGCAGTTCGGTTTTCTTGGACGACGTGCCGGTCTGCTTGAACAGGTAGCCCAGGATCGGAAGGTTGCCCAGGAACGGCACCTGCGTGACGTCGTTGCGGATCTCCTCCTCGAAGATGCCGCCGATCACCGCGGTGTCGCCGTTGTTGACGTGGATCTGCGTGATCACGTTCTTGGTGTCGATCGAAGGAACCGAGAAGCCTCCGCCCAGCTGGACATACTGTCCGACGGAGTCCTTGCGGATTTCGACCACCATGATGATCCGGTTGTCCGGCGTGATCTGCGGCGTCACTTCGAGCCGCAGCACGGCCTTCTTGAACGCGACCGTCGCCGGCGCGTTGGCGCTGCCCGGCGTCACGTAGGGGATTTCCGTGCCCTGCTCGATCGCCGCCTTCTGGTTGTCCGCCGTCACCACGCGCGGACTGGAGATGACCTTGCCGCGCGCGTCGGCCTCGAGCGCCGAAAGCTCGAGGTTGATGAGGTTGCCGCTGCCCAGGTTGATCAGCGTCAGCGCGAGCTGCCCGGCCGGATTGGGAACGGGCAGGTTCACATTCAATTGCGGCGCGTCCGAGTAGCCCGCGGACGCGATTCCGGAGGCGAGTTCGAACGGCGTCTGCGTGCGCGTTTCGCGCCGGCAGATTCCGCCGTTGCAGGTGACCACCGGTTGCGTGTTGAGGCTGCCGCTGGAACCTCCCGCGTACTTGCCCTTGGAGAACGTGAATCCCGTCTGCTGGCCGAAACGCACGCCAAGCTGCTGGCTGAAGTCGTCGCTGGCGATGACGATCCGCGCCTCGATCAGCACCTGGCGGATCGAGAAGTCGATCTGCCGGATGATCTTGCGGACCTCCTCCAGCACGGCCGCCGTATCCTGCACGAACAGGATGTTCGAGCGCGGATCGACCATCGCGACGCCACGCTGCGAGAGGATCGACCCCTGTCCGCCGGTGGTCGCCGTCTGCCCGGCGCCGGCGCCGAATTGCTGCTGGCGATTGGTCGTGATCAGGTTCTGCAGGTCGGACGCCTTGATGTAGTTCAACTGGAACGATTCGGAAATGAGCGGCTCGAGCTGGGCGATCTGCAGCGCGCTCTCCAGCTGCTGCTTCTCCTTCAGCGCCAGCTCTTCGCGCGGCGCGATCAGCACCACGTTGCCGTTCTTGCGCATGTCCAGGCCCTTGGTCTGGAGGATGATGTCCAGTGCCTGGTCCCAGGGAATGTCCTTCAGGCGCAGCGTAAGGTTGCCGGAGACGGTGTCGCTGGTGATGATGTTGAGGCCGGTGAAGTCGGCGATGACCTGCAGCACCGCGCGCACCTCGACGTTCTGGAAATTGAGCGACAGCTTCTCGCCCTTGTAGCCGCCCTTGGTTCCCTGCGTGAGCTTGTTCGGGTCCTCGTGGACAGGCTTGATTTCCAGGATGAAGCGGTTGTCGGTCTGGTACGCCGAGTGTTCCCACAGTCCCTGCGGCTCGATCACCATCCGCGTGTTGCTGCCCTGCGGGAACGTGTCGATCGTGACCACCGGCGTGCCGAAATCGTTGACGTCGAGCCGGCGCTCGAGATTGCGCGGCAGCGAAGTCTTGAGGAAGTCCACGATCAGGTTCTTGCCCTGCTGCCGGATGTCGATGCCTGCCGAATTGTCGGAAAGGTCGACGACGATCCGGCCTTCACCGCCCTTGCCGCGGCGGAAATCGACGTCGCGCAGCGCATGCGGCGTGTCGTTGCTCTTGGCTTCGGCGAAACGCTGCACCTGCTGGGCTTGTGCGGACGGCGTGGCCTGGTCCGACAGCGTGACCAGGACCGCATTGCCCTCGATGTTGGTCTCGAACGTCTGCGGCTTGTTGAGGTTGAACACGACGCGCGTGCGATTTCCCGCCTGGATGAGGTTCAGGCTGCGCAACGCCGGCTCCGCGATCTCGCGCTGCGTAACGCCCATGCCATTGGCCGTATCGAGAAAGTCGAGGGCGATGCGCGGCGGGCTTTGCACGGAGAACCCGGCGGGCGGATTGGCCGGCGGCGATTTCAGCTGGAACCTGACGATGGTCTTGCCGGACGAACCGCGGGTGACGGTGACCTGCTCGAGGCTGTTGTTCGGCTGGGCCTGCGCCAGCGCCATGCCCGAAAGCGCAAGCGCACAGAGTGCGACAAGGCCGGTCGCCCATCCGCGGCGCGTTGCCGCGCGCGCGCCTGAAAGTCCGATGCCGTGAATCGCGCTCATCATCTCTCCCCTATCTCTTCTGCTCCGCCGGCTGCTGCAGTTGCAGCGAGCTCGATCGTTCGGTCCAATCGCCGGCACCATCCTGAAGCAGCTCCTTGAGTTTCAATTCGCCGTCCCCGATTTCGATGATGACGCCATAGTTCTGGCCCATGTAATTGCCCGCGCGCACCTGGAAGACGTCCCTTTCCGGCGTGCGCACCAACGCATACGTCGTCTTGTTCCTGGCGAGCGTTCCGACCATCGTCAGCGATTCCAGCGGAAACGCCTCGAGCGGCTCCTTGCGCCGCGTGAAATCGGGGGCCAGCTTGCTGCCGCCTTTCGAGGGCTCGATCTTGCGCGGCTTGAACGGATCCGGCAGGTCGAACGCGTTGTAGGTGAAGGGGTCGTAGGGCTTGATCTGGGGCAGCGGATCGAGCTTGCCCTTGGCCGCCTTCCCCTGGTCCTTCATCCACGCCTCGAGGTCCGGATGGCCCCGCTCGCCGCAAGCGGCAAGCGCGAGACAGGCGCACAGCGAGATGAGGGCGGCGCGCATCATTTCTTGGTCTTCCCTTTGGCCGCCGCGCGTTGCTTGGCGATTTCGTCCTCGTCCAGATAGCGGAAGGTCTTGGCCACCGCCTCCATGGCGAGCGTGCCCTTGTCGGCGCTGATCACGAGGTCGTTCAGCGTGACGATGCGCGGCAGCTGCGCGACGTCGCTGGCGAAGGCGCCCATGTCGTGGTAGTTGCCGGTGATCTTGATGTTGATCGGCAATTCCGCGTAGAAGTCCGCCATCTTTTCGGATGCCGCCGGCTTGAACAACTCGAACTGCAGGCCGCGGCCGAGTCCGGCCTGGTTGACGTCGGTCAGCAGCGCGTCGATTTCCGAGCGGTTGGGAAGCTGCTTGACGAGCGCGCCGAAGGACTGCTCGACCTCGCTCAACTGCTGGACGTAGAGATCGAAGTTGATCGCCCGCTTCTTCTTTTCGGCGTATTGCGTCTTGAGGCCGACCTCGACCTGCTCGGCCTTGCCGAGCGCTTCCCACTGATCCTTCCAGTCGAGGAAGAGTCCCGCGACGATGATGGCCAGGAAGATCAGCACCAGGATGCCGACCTTCGGCAACAGCGGCCAGTTGCCGGCGTCGCGAATGTTGAGGCGGCGAAGTTCGTCCAGGGTCATGTCTTCTTGCCTGCGTTCGGGGCTGCGGGCTTCGCCGGCGCTGCCGGTGCTCCCTTGGCGGCAGCCCCTGATACTTCAGTGGCAATCGGCGCGGTGCGCTTGATCAGGAACCGCAGCGTGAATTCGTTGATCTTCTGGCTGTTGTCCTTCGTGCCGGGCATCGGCACCAGCTTGATTTCCACCAGTTCCGGGGTCGACAGCCACGGCGACGCCTCGATGTTGCGCATCAGCGTCGACACCCGCGCGTTGGATTGCGCGTAGCCGACGATGGTCACTCGCGCATCGGTCTGGCGGATGCTGCGCAGGTAGATCCCGTCCGGCAGCTGGCGCACGAGCTGGTCGAGCAGGTGCACGGCTTCGCTGCGGTTTCCCTGCAGCGTTTCGACTACTTGCTTGCGCGCCAGCACCGCCTGGATCTGGTCGCGCAGCCGGTCGATTTCCTTGATCTGCTCGTCGAGCTTCGCGATCTCGCCCTTGAGCACGCGATTGCGCGCCTCCTGGCTCTGGATCTGCGCGGCGAGGATGCCATGGACGAGCGCGATCACGGCGAGCCCCAGGATCGCCAGCGAAATCATCAGCGTATAGAACTGGCGCTGCCGGGCCTGGCGCTTCTGCTCCCGGTGAGGCAGCAGATTGATGCGGATCGAGCTCATTACTCGAAGCTCCGGAGCGCCAAGCCGGTCGCGATGAGCAGCATCGGCGCATCCTGGGCAAGCTGGCGCGGCCGGATCCGGTCCGAGGCCGCCATGTTGGCGAACGGATTGGCCAGCACCGTGGCGACGCCCGCGCGCTTGGCCACCAGTTCGTCGAGGCCGGGAAGGACGGCGCACCCGCCGGAGAGGACGATCTGGTCGACCTGGCTATGCGACGTCGACGTGAAGAAGAACTGCAGTGCGCGGGTGATTTCCAGCGCCAGCGTTTCCATGAACGGCTGCAGCACGTCGTTGTCGTAGTTCTCGGGCAGGCCCTGGTTGCGCTTGGCCGACTCGGCTTCCTCCGCGGACAGGTTGAAGGCCCGCTGGATGTCCTGGGTGAGCTGGTTGCCGCCGAAGACCTGGTCCCGCGAAAACAGGAACTGATTGTTGCGAAGGACGTAGAAGTGCGTAACGTGCGCGCCGACATCGACCAGCGCGATGTTCTGGTCCCGGCCGTTGGCGGGGAGCGACGGGGCGATCAGGCGGAAGACGTCCTGGGTCGCGTAGGACTCCACGTCCATCACGCCGGGCTTCAGTCCGGCTGCCTCGGCGATGGCGACGCGGTCCTCGACCTTTTCCTTGCGCGACGCGGCGATCAGGATCTCGACCTCGTCGGGGTTGTTCGGCGCCGGCCCAAGGACCTGGAAGTCCAGGTTGACCTCGTCCAGCGCAAATGGAATATATTGGTTGGCCTCGGCCTCGACGGCCAGTTCGAGTTCCTCTTCCTTTTGACCGGCCGGGACGATGATCTTCTTGGTGATGACCATGGCGGCGGGAAGCGCCATCGCGACGAGGCGGTTGCGGCTGCCCATCCGTTTCCAGGCCCGCTTCAGGGCGTCGCTGACCTGGTCGAGGTTGGAAATGTTACCGTCGGTGACCGTATCCTTGGGCAGCGGCTCGATGGCGTACCGTTCGAGCCGGTAGGTGCCCTTCCCGGTCTCGCTCAGCTCCACCAGCTTGAGCGACGTCGATGCGATATCGACCCCGATCAGCGACGGAGACTTGGTTTGGAAGAAATCCAGGATGGCAGACATTTTTTGGGCAATCGGCGCCACGTCAGCACAGATGCTGACAAGTTACATTAAACTCTGGCAGCAAGTATGAACCTTGTCAATTTGTTTTCCGATTCGAGCGGTTGGGTGTTGCAAGCCTGCATATAATGCCGGTTCCGACCCCCCCTATCCGGCAAGTTTTATTCCCACGTGCTAAAACGCTGGCTCCTCTATCTGGGCTCCGTTCTGCTGGGCCTTTGCCTGGTCGGCGCCCTGCTGGGAGCGCTGGTGCTGGCGTTGCTGTGGCCCACGCTGCCGTCGCTGGAGGCGCTGACCGACTATCAGCCGAAAGTGCCGTTGCGCGTCGTTTCGGCTGAAGGCGAACTTTTGGGCGAATTCGGTGAAGAAAGACGCGCCGTCGTGGCCATCAAGGCGGTCCCGGATGTCATGAAACAGGCTATTTTGGCCGCCGAAGACGAACGTTTCTACCAGCACGGCGGTGTGGACTATTTGAGCGTCGTCCGCGCCGCGCTGGCCAATGTCGCCACGGGGACGCAGCAGGGCGCCGGAACCATCACGATGCAGGTCGCCCGCAACTTCTTCCTCACCCGCGAGAAGACCGTCACGCGCAAGCTGCGCGAGGTCCTGCTCGCCTGGAAGATCGAGGCGAACCTGTCCAAGGATGAGATCCTCGAGCTGTACGTCAACCAGATATTCCTCGGCCAGCGGGCGTACGGCTTTGCCGCGGCGTCCCAGATCTACTTCGGCCGGCCCCTGAAGGACGTGACCGTGCCGGAAGCCGCGATGCTCGCGGGCCTGCCCAAGGCGCCGTCGGCGTACAACCCGGTCACGAACCCGAAACGCGCCAAGACCCGGCAGCTCTATGTGTTGCGGCGTATGCATGACCTCAAGTTCATCACGGACACCCAGTTCCAGGAAGCACAAACCGCGCCATTGAATGTCCGGGCAGGCGTGCGCGATGCGCTGCCGACGCACGCCGGGGACGTGGCCGAAATGGCGCGGCAGGTCGTGTTCGAGGCCTACGGAGACGATGCCTACACCAAGGGCATCACGGTCTGGACGACGGTTCGCCGCGCGGACCAGGAATCGGCCTATGTCGCCGTCCGCCGCGGCGTCATCGAATACGACCGGCGCCACGGTTACCGGGGCCCGGAGAACTACGTCAGTCTGCCGGCGGACCCGGCCGAGGTCGAACAGGCGGTGGATGCCGCGTTCGCCGATGCCGCCGACAGCGACAACCTCGAACCCGCGGTCGTGCTCGAAGCCAACGCCACCGAGGTAAAGGCCGTGCTGGCGAACGGCGATATCGTCGCGGTCAACGGTGACGGGCTCAAATTTGCCGCGCGCAACCTGACCGACAAGTCCCCGGCGAACCAGCGCATCCGGCGGGGGGCGGTGATCCGCCTGTCCAAGGACGACAAGGGGAGATGGGCGATCGGCCAGCTGCCACAGGCGGAAGCCGCGCTGGTGGCGTTGCAGCCGCGCGACGGCGCCATCCTGGCGCTGGTCGGCGGATTCGATCACGACCGCAACAAGTTCAACCGCGTAACCCAGGCGTTTCGCCAACCCGGTTCGGCGTTCAAGCCGTTCATCTATTCGGCGGCGCTGGAAAAGGGGTTTTCTCCGGCGACGGTCATCAACGACGCGCCGTTCTTCGTCCCGGCCGCGCAAGCCGGCGGCGAAGATTGGGAGCCCAAGAACTACGACGGCAAGTTCGACGGCCCGATGCGCCTTCGCAACGCGCTGGCCAAGTCCAAGAATCTGGTGACGGTTCGCGTGCTGCAGGCGATCGGCCCGCAATACGCGCAGGACTACATCGCGCGGTTCGGATTCGACCCCAAGCTGCATCCGCCATTCCTGACCATGGGCTTAGGCGCCGGATCGGCTACGCCGCTGCAAATGGCGGCGGCGTACGCGATCTTTGCCAACGGCGGATATCGTGTCGCGCCTTACCTGATCGCGAAGGTAACGGACTCGCGCGGCAACGTGCTGTCGGAGGCGAGTCCGGTCGTCGCCGGAGAGGATGCCGAACGCGCCATCGACCCGCGCAACGCGTTCCTGATGACCACGCTGCTTGCGTGACGT
This sequence comes from uncultured beta proteobacterium, assembly GCA_963834045.1. Lineage (GTDB taxonomy): Bacteria > Pseudomonadota > Gammaproteobacteria > Burkholderiales > Casimicrobiaceae > VBCG01. The sequence goes on from CAWIAK010000004.1 coordinate 122,957, forward strand.
CATCGCCTTCGGCACCGGCACGCGGGCGCAGGCACTGGGCCGCAAGGATATTGCGGGCAAGACCGGAACGACCAACGAGAACATCGATGCCTGGTTTTGCGGCTTCAACTCGGCGCAGGTGGGCGTCGCGTGGATCGGATTCGACCAGCCGAAGACGCTGGGAGTGAACGAGACCGGCGGCGTCGCCGCGCTGCCCATCTGGATGACCTACATGCAAAGGGCACTGAAGGGCGTTCCGGAAAAACCGCTGCAGACACCCGACGGCGTGATCTCCGTGCGCATCAACGCGGAAACGGGATTGCGCGACGACAGCAGCAGCCTGAGCGAATGGTTCTACTCGGAATTTCCGCCCCGCGGCCGCGACGACGCGCTGACGCCGCCGGCGGGCGGCCGCACCGCGCAGGAAGTCCGGGAACAGCTGTTCTAGGTCTGTTAACGCCAGGAAAGCACGATGGGACATCGCGGGCACTCGGAGTTTCGCGGCCGCCCCTACGGCCCCGACCCGTTCGGACGGGATGCGCAGGACCGGACGCGGATCGCGCAGGCCGCGGCAAAGCTGATTGCCGAACACGGCATCGCGGACTGGACGCTCGCCAAGCGCAAGGCGGCACGGCAACTGATGTTGCCCGAGCGCACCGCCCTTCCCGGAGATGCCGAAATCGAAGCGGCGCTCGCCGACTATCACGCGCTGTTCGGCGGCGCGGCGCACGTCGCACAGCTCCGCGAGCAGCGCGAGCACGCGCTGCGCTGGATGCAGCGCCTGAGCCAATTCGAGCCCGTGCTGGTCGGTGGCGTGGCCGCTGGCTGGGCCACCGCGCACAGCGACATCGAACTCGACCTCGTGGCCGCCGACCGCCAAGTCCGTCGAGATGGCCCTGCTCAACGCCGGTGTCGATTACCGCACGATGAATGCCGACGACGATGGCCCGCAACGCATTCACGTGGACTCGGCGGAAGGCGGCCTGCGCCTGACGGTGCGCACGCCCGAAGAGGCGAGGCAGCGGCCCCGCCGCGACCGGCATGGCACGGAGATCGTACGCCTGACCCCGTCCGAGCTGGCCGACCTCGTCGCGCGCTGATCCAGCCCGCCGAATCAGTCCCTGACGTCAGCCCTTGAGCCAGCGCGCCGCGTCGAGCGCGAAATAGGTCAGGATGGCGTCGGCGCCCGCCCGCTTCATCCCGGTGAGCGCTTCCAGAACGCACGCGCGCTCGTCCAGCCAGCCGTTCTGCACCGCGGCCTTCAGCATCGCGTATTCGCCGCTGACCTGGTAGACGGCCGTCGGCATGCCGAACTCGTCCTTCACGCGCCGCACGATGTCGAGGTAGGGCATCCCCGGCTTGATCATCACCATGTCCGCGCCCTCGCGAATATCGAGGTAGACCTCCCACAACGCCTCGTCGCTGTTGGCCGGGTCCATCTGATATGTGTACTTGTTGCCTCCGCCAAGGTTCGCCGACGACCCGACCGCGTCGCGGAACGGGCCGTAGAACGCCGACGCGTATTTCGCCGAGTACGCGAGAATGCGCGTCCGTTCGTGGTGCGCGCCGTCCAGCGCCGTGCGCAATGCTCCGATGCGGCCGTCCATCATGTCCGACGGCGCCACCATGTCCACGCCAGCGTCGGCGTGGCAAAGCGCCTGCTTGGTGAGGGCCACGACGGTTTCTTCGTTCAGCACGTAGCCCGTGGCGTCGATCAGCCCGTCCTGGCCATGGCTCGTATAGGGGTCGAGCGCGATGTCCGTGATGATGCCCAGCTCGGGAAAGCGCTTCTTGAGCGCTCGCACCGCGCGCGGAACGAGCCCCTCCGGGTGCCACGCGGCGGCCGCGTCGTCGGTCTTGAACTCCCCCGGCACGACCGGAAACAGCGCCATCGCCGGTACGCCGAGCTCCAGGCACTGCTCCGCGTCGCGGAACAGGTTGTCGAGGGATTTGCGGGATACGCCGGGCAGCGACGGCACCGGCTCTTCGCGCTTCGCGCCGTCCAGCACGAAGGCCGGATAGATGAAATCGTCCGCGGTCAGCCGGATTTCGCGCATCATCCGGCGCGAAAAATCGTCGCGGCGCATCCGGCGCGGGCGTTTGTCGGGAAACTTTCCCGTGAAGGCAAAGCTCATTGCATGCACCTGTAGTCGATCACGGACACATCCTAGCGGGCGCGACCCGGGACAGCAAACGCGACCGGCGCTCCGTCGGCCGCAGGCTGGACACAATTGGTTACGAATGCCAGCCCGGAACTCCTGGCGACCGGGCTGGTCAGAACCTGCAGACGTTTATCGTCTCCCGCTTACCTCCCTGAGCGGGTGCCCGTGCCGAGGTCCCTTGGCAGCGGGTGTTTCAAGGCCCCGCGCCACTCCCCTTGGCCGCGGGGCCTTTCTTTGTCAACTGAGCTTTGTCAACTGAGTTCTGTCAACTGAGTCTTGGCAACTGAAGTTTGCCAGCTCGGTTCTTGCCACTAGGCCTCCGGCTCGGCCGTGAAATCCGTTCCGGCCAGCCATCCGGCGATCGTCGCTTCGGCATCCTCGATACCGATTCGAGCCGTGGCCGAGAACAACTGCACTTTCACGTTGTCGGCTCCCAGCGGAAACCGTTGCAACAGCTGCTGGCGCACGTTGACCACGGCGGCGCGCTGCGCGGTCGTGTTGAGCTTGTCCGCCTTCGTGGCCAGGACGAGCACCGGGCGGCCGGACGGGACGAATCCATCGAGCAGTTCAATGTCGAGGTCCTTCAGCCCGTGCCGCGAATCGACGATCAGGACCAGCGCCACCAGCGTCGGGCGCGTCGTGATGTAGTGCCAGAGGAATTCCTGCCACGCGCGTTTCAGTTCCTTGCCGACCGCGGCATAGCCGTAGCCGGGCAGGTCGGCGACCAGGGCGCCGCCGCGCAGGGCGAACAGGTTGATCTGCTGCGTTCGTCCAGGCGTGCGGCTCGCAAACGCCAGCCGGGTACGGCCGGCAAGGACATTGATTGCCGTGGACTTGCCGGCATTCGACCTCCCCGCGAAAGCGATTTCGGGGACACCGGCATCCGGCAGTTGCGCAGGCGCCGCCGCGCCGGTCACGAAGACCGCGCCAACCAGCGGATGCGGCGGCCGCACCGCGGGTTTGGCCGACCCTGCGGTTTTGGAAGCGCGCTTCGAGTCCGTTACAATAGTGCGTTTATTCACGGCGGGTTCGTGGAAGTCGCACCTTGGCGGATTTGCCGGTAAGGATGCGGAAGGAAGCTCACTCGAGGGGTCCCCATTGAGCACCCAAGACGGTCGCCGCACAAGAAGGAGTCACCGCATAATGAAGCGCAAGCAGCTGCTGGCCGCCACGGCATCGATCGTCGCGCTGGCACTATTCCCGTTGCCCCCGGCCACCGCTGCAGAAGGCGCCGCCAAAGTCGACCTGGCACGCGCCAAGCAGATCGCCGACTCGGTTTGCGCGGCCTGCCATGGCGCCGACGGCAACAGCGTCGCGTCGGTCAACCCGAACCTCGCCGGACAGGGCGCGGAGTATATCACCCGGCAGTTGCAGCATTTCAAGTCGGGAGTTCGCGCCAATCCGACGATGGGCGCGATGGTTGGAACTTTGACGCCGGATGAAATGGTGGCGTTGGGAGTCTACTTTTCCCGGCAGAAACCGAAGGGTGGAACCGCGAAGGATCCGGCGCTCGTCAAGACCGGGCAGTCGCTGTTTCGCGGAGGGGCTGGCCGCCACCGGGCTTCCGGCGTGTGCGTCGTGTCACTCGCCCAACGGCGCGGGCATTCCGAGGAATTATCCGCGGCTGGCCGGCCAGCATGCCGACTATGCCTATGCGCAACTCAAGGCGTTCAAGTCCGGCGACCGTGGCGCGGACAAGGACGGCAAGGACGCCCAGGGCAAGATCATGGCGGCCATCGCGCAAAAAATGGACGACGCGCAGATGAAGGCCGTGACCGACTACACCGCAGGATTGCGCTAGCGGCGACCTTGCGGCGCCGGCTACTGCAGCTCGGCGCACATGATGGTCTGTTCCGGACCATAGCCTTCGGGAACCCACACCGACGGCTTGGCGCGCATCTGGTCGCGAATCACGACTTCCGCCGTGTAGCGATGATTGATCGTCGCCTTGTTGAAGAACCGCCACAGCGGCCGAGTCCCTTTGGGGCAGTCGCCTGTGACTGCGGGTAGCCGGATGTAGAAGACCGCGGGACTCTCGTAGATCCAGTCGACAGGGTGCTCCGCCGCCGTCGCGGCACACTCGTCGGGACTCGCGGAATAGAAGTGCGAGTCGCCGTACGCGGGGGCCCGGTAAAAGCGGCACACGGGATTCGTGCCCTCCGCGTGATCGGCGTAGGCCAGGAAGCGCAGACCCGTGCGTTCCCAGCCTTCGTGCACGCCGGTATCGAGGTCCTGGAGTTCGCCGGGATTCGCCGTCAGGAAATAATGGTCGAGATTCCTGTTGTAATACTCGACCGCAACCACCTGTCCCGCGGGATTGGGCGCTCCCGGCGTCAGGTATTGCCGAACCAGCGGCAGCATGTCCTGCATCCGGGAATAATCGTCGAACACGGCGCCGGGCGCCGCCGGGCAGGTCGCGAGATTGCCTTCCGAGATGGCGCCGCGCACCTCGTAATAGCCGCCGGAAGCGGCGTAGGTCAGCAGTGCGGCACCGCTCGATCCGCCTTCGGTAATCCCGCTGTTGTACGGCACCTCGTTGAACTCGCCATGCACGACGTCGTCCGAGAGGGAAACGGACTGGCCGACGTATCCTTCCGACCACTTCTTGAGATCGCCCAAGGGGTGATGCAGCGTCGTGGTGACCGACGTGAGCGGAACCGGGTCCGCATTCCATGCCGCGTACCGGACGCCATAGGGCGGCGATTCGTTCAGGCGCACGAGCGCCCAGTCATTGTCCTGGCTGCGGCCGAGCAGCGCGGCGCCGCCGGTCAGCTGGACGTACTGCGGAACGGCGCTGCTGTGGCATTCGACCGCGTCGAAGAACCACAGCGTGTTGAGCGTATGCGCGGCCTTCGCCGACTTCATGCAATGCCCCGCGGTAAACAGGTAGGGCGTGTTGGTCGTCGGCACCGTGTTGAGCAGCGTTCCGGTGCACAGGTACTGGCCGCCGTCGTCGTTGACGAACAGCAGCTGCGCCACCGCTTTCCTCGCGTTGTACAACGCTACGGTGGGCGTGACGCAGGCGACGTCGATGTTGCAGCTTTGCGCCTGACCGATTTCGGTGACCGTCTTCGCCGACAGCGACTTGAGTTCTCCGTTGCCGACCATCTGGTGCGCGATACGCGGCAGCGTGAGCGTCAGCGCGTCTACGGAAACACCTGGTCCGGCGTGAAACTCGATGATCGCGACATCGCCTGCGAGCACCGGCGACCAGAACTGGCCGAAGCGCTCGGTGTCTTGCGCAATGGCGTTGCCCGGAACGGGTCCGAAAACCTGGGCGCCGGCGGCTGAACCGGCGAAGCGCACGGCGAGATCGGGATCCGTCGCCGGCAACTGCATCGCGATGCGAAGCGAATAGGCGTTCGGCGAACGGACTTCGATTCGCGCGGATCGCCCACCCTCGCCGTCCGCGACCCAGGCCAGGTCCGACAGCCGCACCGTGCGCGTCTCCGCCGGCATCTCGCGTCCGAACCCGACGGCAAGCGCCTTGCTGTACACGCGCCGGCCCCGATCCGCTGCGACCGCGTTGCGCGCCTTGAATGCGGCCAGTTCCGGAGCGCCCGGGGGAGCCAGATCGATCCGCGCGGCCGGCGCGTCCTTGTTCAGCACGAGCGTAGCGGGAATCGCCATCGCGACCTGCGCCGTGCGCGGTTCCGCAGGCGGTGCGGACGTGATGGCAACGCTGCCGGCCCGCACCACGCCACTCCACGACCAAAGGGAAAGCACTGCCATCGCTACGCAGAGGCGAAGGCGCGTCATGGAGCGAATGGGCGACATTGATCGGAACGAGTGCAGGGCATGGCTCCTGGCGCGAATCGATGACGACAACATTGCGCGACAAGGGATCAGTCGCGGGCAGGCAGAGGCGTGCCCGCATCCGAACGGCACGCCGCGAGCGCCTCGCGCCAGTCGGGCAGGCGGTAGCCGAATGCGGCCTCGAACTTGCGCGTCGACAATACACCATAGGCCGGGCGGCGCGCCGGGGTCGGGTAGTCGGACGTGGCGATTGGCACGACGCGCGGTCGCGCCACATCGCCGATGATGGCCTGCGCGAAGCCGTGCCACGACGTTTCTCCCTGCGAGGCGACGTGATAAAGACCCGATCGTTCGGCCAGATACGGCAGGCCCCGCGCGACGGCCGCGGCCGTTGCGTCGGACAGCGTGCGGCACCAATTCGGCGTCCCGAACTGGTCCGCGACGATGCGCAGTTCGTCGCGTTCCCGCGCGAGCCTCAGTATCGTCAGCAGGAAATTGCTTCCGCGCATGCCGTAGACCCAGCTGGTGCGAAATACCAGCGCGTGGGCGCCGGATTGCGCGATGGCGCATTCGCCGTCGCGCTTGCTCGCGCCGTAGACGTTGAGAGGACCCGTGGGCGCTTCCTCGTCGTACGGCGTCGAGCGCCGGCCGTCGAACACGTAGTCCGTCGAATAGTGGATCAACACCGCGCCCAGCCGCTTGGCTTCCTCGGCCAGGATTCCCGGGGCGCGAGCGTTGATGGCAAACGCGGCGGCACTTTCCGTTTCCGCCTTGTCGACGGCCGTGTAGGCGGCGGCGTTGACGATCAGTTGCGGCCGGGTCTCGCGCACGACGGCGACGATGGCATCGGCATCGGCGAGATCAAGCGCGGCGCGGTCCGGTGCGATCACGTCGCAGGAGCTCGCCAGGCTTCGCGCCAGTTCGAAGCCAACCTGCCCGCCCGCGCCGGTGAGAAGTACGCTCGGACGCGGCACGGCGGTCAGGCGTAGACGTCCGCGTCCGCCAGCCGCAGGCCGGCGGCATCCTTGGCGGCCATCGTCGGCGCCTCGCCAAGAGGCCAATCGATGCGCAGCGCCGCGTCGTTCCAGAGCAGCGTCCGCTCATGCTCGGGATACCAGTAGTCGGTCGCCTTGTAGAGAATTTCCGCGTACTCGGACAGCACGACAAAGCCGTGGGCGAAGCCCGGAGGAACCCACAGCATGTGGCGATTGGCCGCCGACAGCACGACGCCGACGGAGCGGCCGAAGCTGGGCGACGAGCGGCGCAGGTCGACCGCGACGTCGAACACCTCCCCTTCCGTTGCCCGCACCAGCTTCCCCTGCGCATGCTTGATCTGGTAGTGCAGCCCGCGCAACACGCCACGGCGCGAGCGCGAATGATTGTCCTGCACGAAGTCGACGTCGATGCCGCCGGCCGCGAAGGCGCGCCGGTTCCAGCTCTCGAAGAAGAAGCCGCGTTCGTCGCCGAACACCTTGGGCTCGACGAGCAGGACGTCAGGCAGCGCGGTGGGCGTGATCTGCATGCGCAACGGCGATCAGCGCACGCCCGGATCGCGAAGGATCTCGAGCAGATACTGGCCGTAGCCGTTTTTCGCCAGAGCCTCGCCCATGCGCTCCAGCGCCGCGGCATCGATGTAACCCAGGCGAAAGGCGATCTCTTCCGGGCACGCGATCTTCAGACCCTGCCTGCGTTCGATCGTCTCGATGTATTGCGACGCCTCGAGCAGCGACTCGTGCGTGCCGGTGTCGAGCCACGCCATGCCGCGGCCCAGCACCTCGCACGCCAGTTGGCCGGATTCGAGGTAGGCGCGGTTGACGTCGGTGATCTCGAGTTCCCCGCGCGCGGACGGCTTCAAGTTCCGCGCGATGTCGAGCACACGGTTGTCGTAGAAATAAAGTCCGGTCACTGCGTAACGCGATTTGGGCTTGGCGGGCTTTTCCTCCAGCGACAGCACGCGCCCGCCCGCATCGATTTCGGCCACGCCGTAGCGCTCCGGGTCCGCGACCGGATAGGCAAACACGGTCGCTCCGGCGCGCTGCGCGTGCGCGGTGGCGAGCCGCGACTGCAGGTCGTTGCCGTAGAAGATATTGTCGCCCAGGACCAGCGCGGAATGATCGCCGCCGACGAACTCGCGGCCGATGATGAATGCCTGCGCGAGCCCATCCGGCGACGGCTGCACGGCGTAGCGGATGGATAGCCCCCAGCGCGAGCCGTCGCCTAAGAGCTGCGCAAAGCGCGGCGTGTCGTCCGGCGTCGAGATGAGCAGGATGTCGCGGATGCCCGCCAGCATCAGCGTCGACAGCGGATAGTAGATCATCGGCTTGTCGTACACCGGCAGCAGCTGCTTGGAGACGACCTGCGTCACCGGATACAGCCGCGTGCCGGAGCCGCCGGCGAGAATGATGCCCTTGCGCGTCAGCGGGTTGCTCATGCTGCCGCGTAGTTGAGGTTGATCCACTTCTGGTAGTCCTTGCTGGTCACGTTCTCCAGCCATTCCGCGTTTTCGAGGTACCAGCGCACGGTGCGGCGCATGCCGGTTGCGAAGGTCTCGACGGGTGTCCAGCCGGTTTCGCGCGCGACCTTGGCGGCATCGATCGCGTAACGGCGGTCGTGTCCCGGCCGATCCTTGACGTACGTGACCAGGGCGGCGTAATCGCGACCCGGCCTGGCCTCCGCCAGCAGTTCGCACAGCGTCCGCACGACATCGAGATTCTGCATTTCCGCGTTGCCGCCGATGTTGTAGGTTTCGCCCGGCCGCCCGCGGTCGATGACCGCGCGAATCGCCGCGCAATGGTCGCCGACGTACAGCCAGTCGCGCACGTTGCGGCCGTCGCCATACACGGGCAGCGCCTTGCCCGCCAGCGCGTTGACGATCATCAGCGGGATGAGCTTTTCCGGAAACTGCCTCGGCCCGTAATTGTTCGAGCAGTTCGTGGTCAGCGTCGGCAGGCCATAGGTGTGGTGATAGGCGCGCACCAGGTGGTCCGCCGCCGCCTTCGACGCGGAATACGGACTGTTGGGCGCGTAGGGCGTGGTCTCGCTGAACGCCGGGTCCGCGGCCGACAGCGAGCCGTAGACTTCGTCGGTGGAAACATGCACGAAGCGAAACGCGGCGCGCTCGGGCGCCGGCAGCATCGCCCACCACGCGCGCGTCGCGTCGAGCAGGCCGAACGTGCCGACGACGTTGGTCTGGATGAACGCGGCAGGGCCATGGATCGAACGGTCGACGTGCGTCTCGGCGGCAAAGTTGACGATGGCGCGCGGGCGGGCCTTCGCCAGCAGCGCCGCGACCAGCGCGCCGTCGCCGATGTCGCCGCGCACGAATTCATGCCGCGCGTCATTGGCGAGCGACGCGAGGTTGCCCAGGTTGCCGGCGTAGGTGAGCAGGTCGAGATTGACCACCGGCTCGCCGGTCGCGGCGAGCCAGTCCAGCACGAAGTTGGCGCCGATGAAGCCGGCACCGCCGGTGACCAGGATCATGCGGAAGCTTTCGAAAGACGGGAACGCGCGAACGCGTCGTGTCGCGGACACGCTTGGTTTCGCGCCGATTTTACCACCGCACCGCGGACGGGCCGTCGGCACTCTCAAGTCCGGATAGTAGCCCCGATACCAGTCGACGAATCGCGCGAGGCCGGCCGCCAGCGGCGTGCGCGGCGCGAATCCGGTCGCGGCGCGCAGCCGGTCGATCGACGCATAGGTGGCGGGAACGTCGCCCGCCTGCATCGGCTGGTAATCGCGGATCGCCTTGCGCCCCAGCAGCTGCTCGAGTGTTGCGATGAAGGTCTCGAGTTCGACCGCCTCGTGATTGCCGATGTTGTAGATGGCGTGCGGCGCCTCGCCGCCGGCGCCTGTCGCGGGCGGGCGTTCCAGCGTGCGCGCGACCCCTTCCACGATGTCGTCGATGTACGTGTAGTCGCGGCGCATCTTGCCGTGGTTGAACACGCGGATCGGTTCGCCGGCGAGAATGGCCTTGGTGAAGAGCATCGGCGACATGTCGGGCCGGCCCCACGGCCCGTAGACGGTGAAGAAGCGCAGGCCCGTCGCCGGCAGCCGGAACAGATGCGCGTAGCTGTGCGCCATCAACTCGTTGGCGCGCTTGGTCGCCGCGTAAAGGCTTACCGGGTGGTCCACGCGCTGGTCCTCCGAAAAGGGCAGCACGTGGTTGGCGCCATACACGGAAGAACTCGACGCGTAGACCAGATGCGCGGCGCCCGCGTGGCGGCATCCTTCGAGGATTTCGCCGAAGGCGTCGACGTTGTTGCGCAGATAGGCGCCCGGATTCTCCAGCGAGTATCGGACGCCGGGCTGCGCGGCGAGATGCACGACGTGCGTGAACGCGTGGTCGCGAAACAGCTTCGCGGTGGCCGCGGCATCCGCGAGATCGATGCGCTGAAACGAGAATCCCTGCTGGCCGGACAGCGTCGCCAGCCGGGCTTTCTTCAACGCGACGTCGTAATAGGGATCGAAGTTGTCGACGCCGACGACCGTCGCTCCGCGCGCAAGCAGCGACCTGGCGGTGGGCATGCCGATGAATCCCGCCACGCCGGTCACCAGCACCTTCACCGCGGCCGCCCGCCTTCCTGCAGCGCCCGCAGCTTGGCGTACTTGAGGAAACTCGCAAAGGCGCCGATCGCGATGTGGGCGAAGCCCGCCGCGCCATCGAGGAAACCCAGCCTGAACACGTAGAAGCGGACGAAGCGCGCGGCCGGCGACAGCATCATTTGCGCGGCGCTGGCGCGTTCTCCGCGGGCATGCATCGCCGTCGCCTGCGCGGACGTGTAGCGATTCTGTTTCGCGATGTAGGCGTCGATCGACTCTGCCGATGCGTGCAGCAGGTCTCCGCGCAGCGTGGCCACCGGACCGTCCGCGACGACCTTTTCGTGGACCACGTCGTCGGACCAGCGCGCGCGCCGGCGGTCGAACAGCCGGATGTTCCAGTCCGGGTAGCCTTCGCCGTGCGCAAGCCAGCGGCCCAGGAAGCGGTTGCGGCGCGCGATGGTGTATGCCGCCGCCGCGGGCGGTGCCGGCGCCCGCACGAACAGCGCGCGGATCGCCGCTTCGAGTTCCGGCGTGACGCGCTCGTCGGCGTCGAGGCAAAGCACCCAATCGTGCCTGGCCTGCGCGACCGCGAAATTCTTTTGCGGCCCGAAGCCTTCCCACGCGTGCGACTATCACGCGCGCACCGGAGCGCGTGGCGACGGCTGCGGTATCATCGCTGCTGCCCGATTCGACGACGATCGCCTCCGCGGCGAACGCCGCGGACGCGAGGCAGTCCGCGAGTTCGTGCGCAGCATCGCGCGCAATGATCACCAGCGACAGGGGAAGCGGTTCGGACATGCACCGTAGGAGGGCCGCGAAGGATTCCCGCCGATTTTACGTGGTTTGCGTCGCGCATTCGACGCACATTCGCGTATTTGCGAAGGCTCAGCGATGAGCGGCGTCCTCGTCGTGCGGCCATCGTCGCTCGGCGACGTCGTCTATGCGCTGGCGCTGGTCTCGGACATCGCCGCGCATCGCCCCGGCGTGCCGGTGGACTGGGTCGCCGAAGACGCGTTTGTCGACCTGGTGCGCCTGGACCCGCGGATCCGCCGCGTCGTGCCGCTGGGCTTCGCCGCTGGCGCCATTCCCCATTGGCGCGAACGACGTGGCGCGACATGGCCGAATTCCGCCGCGCGCTTCGCCTGGAGCGCTACGACGTCATTCTCAACCTGCAGGAACAGGTCAAGGGCGCCGTCGTTTCCTGGTTCGCCCGCGGGACTCGCCACGGCCTCGACCGCGCCAACATACGCGAGCCGATCGCGACGATCGTCGACGATGTGCACCATGCCGTGTCGCGCGACCTGCACATCGTCGACCGCTGCCGGGGGATCGCCGCGGCCGCGCTGGGCTATTCCGCCGACGGTCCGCCGCGCTGGAACTTCGCGCCGCCTTCCGCCGCATCCGCGATGCCGGCCGGACCGTATGCGGTGGCGTTCCACGCGACGAGCCGCGCCGACAAGGCGTGGCCCGAGGATCGCTGGCGCGCGCTCGTCACCCATTTCGCGCGCGCGGGGTTCGCGACGCTGCTGCCCTGGGGCGACGAGCGTGAGCGCGCGCGCAGCGAGAGCATTGCCGGCGGATCGGAAGGCGCGGTGGTGCCGCCACGACAGACGTTGCCGGAACTGGCGACGCTGTCCCGGCACGCCGAAATCGTGGTCGGCGTGGACACCGGGTTGACGCACCTCGCGGCCGCGCTGGGCACGTCGACGGTGGCGATATTCACGGCGACGGATCCGCGCCTGGCCGGCGTGGCCTGTACCGGCGCCCACGCGCGCGACGCCGGCGGCAATGGACAGCGTTCCGTCGCTGGCGGACGTCGTGGACCTCTGCGCGCAACTGCTGCGGCAGGCGCCGCGCTGCTAGCAACGCGCGAACTGCCGATGGCGCGCCGTCTCTACACGCTGCTGTGGTGGCTCATCCTGCCGCTCGTGCCGCTAAAGCTGTGGTGGCGCGGACGGCGCGAGCCCGGCTATCGCCTGCGCATCGGCGAGCGCTTCGGCCGCTATGGCAGCGATGCGCCCGTTCCCGCGCGGCGACGTGATCTGGATCCACGCGGTGTCACTGGGAGAGACACGCGCGGCGGCTCCTTTGCTCGAGCGCGTCGCGCGCGCGCTGCCGGACGCGACGATCCTGCTGACGCACATGACCGCGACCGGGCGCGCCGCCGGGCATGCGCTGTACGGCGATTCCGTGCAGCAGGTCTGGCTTCCCTACGACGTGCCCTTCGCCATCGATGCGTTCCTGGCGCGCTTCCGTCCGCGCGTCGGCCTGCTGATGGAAACCGAGGTCTGGCCCAACCTCGTCGCCGCATGCCGTGAGCGCGACATGCCGCTCTATCTCGTCAACGCCCGGTTGTCCGAACGATCGGCTGCGGGCTATGCGCGCTTTGCCGCGCTGACGCGGCCGATGTTCGCGTCGCTCGCGGGCGTCGCCGCGCAGACGGCCGGCGACGCCGCGCGACTGACCGGCGTGGGCGCGCGCGATGTCACGGTCACCGGCAACCTCAAGTTCGACGTCGCGATGCCGCCCGAATCGGAATCGCTCGGCCGCGAGTTGCGCGTGCTGTTCGGCGAATCGCGGCCGGTCTTTCTCGCCGCGTCGACGCGCGATGGCGAGGAGGCGCTGCTCGTCGACGCGCTGGAGCGACATGCGTTGCCCGCGCAATCGCTGACCATCATCGTGCCCCGCCATCCGCAGCGCTTCGACGCAGTCGCCGATTTGCTGCGCGCGCGAGGCATCCCCTTTGTCCGGCGCAGCGACAACGTTCCGGTACCGGCCGATGTGGCGTTCGTGGTCGGCGATTCGCTGGGTGAAATGGGCGGCTACTGCGCCGCGGCCGACGTGGCATTCGTCGGCGGCAGCCTGCTGCCGCTCGGCGGGCAGAACCTGATCGAGCCGATCGCCATGGGCACGCCGACGATCGTCGGCCCGCACACGTTCAATTTCACGGAAGCGACGGACAATGCGGTCGCGGCGGGCGCGGCGCTGCGGGTCGCCGATGCCGATGCGCTGGTTCTGGAAGTGGGCGCGCTGCTCGCCGACAGCGCGCGGCGCAACCGGATGCGCGCCACGGCGCTTGCGTTCCACGCCGCGCATCGCGGCGCCGCCGACCGCCTGTGGGAACTGGCGTGGCTGCCGCCGCGCCTGCCGCACAGCTCAGTAGCCGCTCAGTTGCTAGCCGCAAGCATCGAGTCAGCCATTCAGTTAAGCGGCGGTTGAGGTCGGCCAGGTCCTGCTCGTCGAGCGTTCCGACGGCGGCCTTCAGGCGAAGCACGGCAAGCAGGTACTGGAAATAGGCGTTGGCGAGATCGCGCCGCGCCGAGAACACGTTCTGCTGCACGTTCAATACGTCGAGGTTGGTCCGGATGCCCACCTCCTGGCCGAGCTTGTTCGACTGCAGCGCGACTTCCGCCGACTGCACCGCCTGTTCGTTCGCCTTGACCGACGCGACCGCGCTGTTGACGCCCGAATAGCCGTCCTGCGCGTTGGTGATGGCGCTGCGCTTGGCGGTCTCCAGGTCCTGCCGCGCCTTGTCCTGCAGCGAAATGGCTTCGCGCACGCGGGAATTGACGAAGCCGCCGGTGTAGATCGGAACGTTCAGCTGGACGCCGATCAATCCCTGCGCGGAGTTGCTCCGGACCCCGGTGCTCACGCCACCGTTGCTGCCCTGCGGGTTGTAACTTGCGACGAGGTCGAGCGTCGGATAGTGCCCCGCCTTGGCGCGTTCGACCTCGAGCGTGGCGATCTCGTAGTTCGACTGCTGGAAACGATAATTCATGTTGCCCGTCGCCGCCTTGTCCACCCAGTAGTCGAGCGAGTTCGGGCTGGGCGGCTGGGGATCGAAGCCGCGGCCGACGCGCTTCAGGCTGCTCGGGAAGTGTCCGATGATCGCGCGCAACGCCGTGCGCCGGCGGTCGAGGTCGTTCAGCGCCTGGATCTCGGTGGCGACGATCTGGTCGTACTTCGCCTGGGCTTCGTTGGTGTCCGTGATCGTCGACGTGCCGACTTCGAAGTTGCGCTTGGCCTGGGCGAGCTGTTCGGCAACCGCCAGCTTCTGCTGCGCCGCGAGTTCGACGTTGAACTCGGCCAGCAGCACGTCGAAATAGGCGACGGATGTGCGGATGATGAGGTCCTGCTGCGCGATGACCAGCGTGAAGTCCGACTGCGTGACCTGTTGCTTGGCCTGGTCGTACAGCACGACGTTCTGATAGCGATACAGCGGCTGCGATGCCGAGACCGTCAGGCTGTACTGGTAGTAGTTGCGGTTGAAATCCAGCGAGGAATCGCTCGGCACGTTGAAATCGTAATTGTTGTAGTTGGCGGCGCCGGACGCCGACACGCTCGGCAGCAGGCCGGAACGCGCCTGCGGCACCCGTTCCTGCGTGGCCTCCCAGAAGGCGCGCGCGGCGGCGATCTGCGGGTCGCTCTTCTGCGCTTCGCGGTAGATCTGCAGCAGGTCTTCCGCCGAGGCCGAGCCGGCAGCGAGCGTGGCAACCAGCGCCAGCGACAGCAAGGCGCAGCGGCGGGAAAGGGAACGCGGTAATTTCATTTGGCAGTCCAATTTCATCAAACCTTAGTATCGGGGCATCGCAGGATCGACCTCGAGTGCCCATGCTTCGACGCCGCCGCGCAGATTGTGCACGTTCGGAAAACCATTCTGCGCGAGCCACATCGCAGCATGCTGGCTGCGGCTGCCGTGATGGCAGACCAGCACCAGCTCCTTGTCGTTCGGCAGTTCCGCGCGTCTGG
Organism: uncultured beta proteobacterium; assembly: GCA_963834045.1. Lineage (GTDB taxonomy): Bacteria > Pseudomonadota > Gammaproteobacteria > Burkholderiales > Casimicrobiaceae > VBCG01. Next base: position 138,142 of record CAWIAK010000004.1, read on the forward strand.
CCGGCAGTTGCGCAAGCGGAACCAGCAGCGAGCCGTCGATGCGGCAACGCTCGAATTCCCAGGGCTCGCGCACGTCGACGACGAACGGGGCCGGACGCGCCGAGTCGGCGCACCACGACGCCAAGTCCGCCGGGGCGATCTGCTTGATCAAAACTGGAAGCGCGCGGGCGCCGCGGCGTTGACCAGCGGCGCGACCACGGTCTCGAAGAGATCGGTCGTGACACGCGAGCCCGGCGCCGACCATTCGACGAGACGAGCGGTCATCACCGGCAGGTCGCCGACAATCGCGAAAATGCGGCCGCCAGGCTTCAATTGCCGGAAGAAGTCTTCCGGGAGCAGCGGCGTCGAACCGGTGAGAACGATGGCATCGAACTGTTCGATGCCCCATCCGCGGGCGCCGTCGCCGACCGCGCAGCGGACATTGGCGATGCCGGCCCGTGCGAGCGTGGCGGCCGCCCCGGCCGACAGTGCCGCGTCGATCTCCACCGTCGTGACATTGGCGGCGCGGCGAGCAGAGCAACGCGGCCAGGTAACCGCTGCCGGTCCCGATCTCGAGCACGGTTTCCGCCGGTTTGAGCTTCAGTTCCTGCAGCACCCGCGCTTCGAGCTTGGGCGCCCACATGCGAGCCCCGTTCGCGAGCGGCAGCTCGAGGTCGGCAAACGCCAGCGACCGGTAGGCGGCCGGGACGAACTCTTCGCGCCTTACTTCGAACAGCAGGTCGAGGATCCGCTGATCGAGGACGTCCCACGTCCGGACCTGCTGCTCGACCATGTTGAAGCGTGCTTGTTCGTAGTCCATGGCGGAGGTCATTGTCCGGGGCGTGGATTGGGCGTGACAGGAGCGAAAATCGTTAACTGACTCGCGGTCAGTTATTATGCCGCCGCGCATTATCTCACGTCAACCCGGCGCATCCTTTCGCTTCGAATCGGCCATTCCCTCAATCCGCCGCCGCGCCGGGCGACGGCAGCGCGGCGCCATGGGCGGCCGCCTTCCTGGCCTTCCTCGCCTTGCGCCATTCGTGCAGGTGGTCGAGGTACGTGTACAGGACCGGCACCACGACCAGCGTGAGCAGCGTCGACGTGATGACGCCGCCGATGATCGCGCGGCCCATCGGCGCCTGCGTCTCGCCGCCTTCGCCCAGGCCCAGCGCCAGCGGCGTCATGCCGCCGATCATCGCCGCGGTGGTCATCAGGATCGGCCGCAACCGCACCTGCCCCGCCTGCAGCAGCGAATCGTGCAGGCTCGCGCCGGCGCGGCGCGCGCGATTGGCGAAGTCCACCAGCAGGATGCCGTTCTTGGTGACGAGGCCCATCAGCATCACGAAGCCGATCATCGAGAACATGATTGAGCGTCGACCCGTCAACAACAGCGCCAGCGAACACGCCGATCAGCGTGAACGGCAGCGACATCATGATCGACGATCGGCTGCGTGAAGCTCGCGAACTGCGACGCCAGGATCAGGTAGATGAAGATGATCGCGAGGCCGACCGCGGCCATCAGCGCCGCGAACGATTCCTGCATCATCCTGCGCCTGGCCGCCGACATCGAAGCGGTAGCCCGGAGGCAGCACCGTGTCCTTGAGGATCTTCTGCACGTCCGAGTTGACGTCGCCCGATGGCCGTCCTTCGGCATTGGCGTAGAGCGCGACGCGACGCTGCAGCTCCTGCCGCTTGATGATCTGCGGCGACGTCGTCTCGACGATCTCGGCGACCTGCCGCAGCGGCACCATGCGCGTTTCGCCGTCCGGACCGCGCTTGCCGGTGGACAGGTACAGGTTGCCCAAGTCCGCCGACAGTCGGCGGCTGTCCTTCGGCAACTGGATGTTGACCTCGTAGTTGTTGCCGTCCGGCGCCAGCCAGTAGCTGACGGTGTCGCCGGCGAGCAGCGGCCGCACGGTCGCGCCGACCTGCTGCACATTGATGCCGAGATCGGCCGCGGCGTCGTTGTTGAGGTGGATCGCCAGCGCAGGCGCGGCCGCCTTCTCCGACGTTTCCATGTCCGCGATGCCGGGCACCTTGGCGACCTTCTGCGCGAACTCGTTGATCAGTATCGTCAGCGTTTCCGGATCCGGCCCCAGCAGGTTGACCCACACCGGACGGTCCCAGCCGAACGCGCTTTCGATTCCCGGGAATCGGACTTCAGCTCGCCCGGATCGCCTTTTCGATGTCCTTCTGCGAGCGCGACACGCTGGTCGCGGTCGACGAGCTTCATGTTGATGCCGGCGCGTAGTTGCGTCCTTCATCGGTGCCGACCGTGGTCATCATCAGGTCGATTTCCGGAATGCCCTTCAGCGCCGCCTCGACCTGGCGCACCTTGTTGTCCGAGTACTCGAGGCTGGACCCGACCGGCGTGTTGAGGCGCAGCGAAATGAAGCTCTGGTCGGTGTCGGGAATGAATTCGGTGCCGACCATCGGCAGGATCGCGAAGCTGCCGACGAACGAGAGCCACCGCAATGGCGATGACGCTCTTGCGGTGCCCGAGCGCCCATTCGAGGATCGAACCGTAGAGGCGGTGCATCCACTCGATGAAGTGCTCCACCTTGTCCATGAAGCGGCCGAGCCACGGGACCCGCTTGAACCGCGAGCCCGGCGGATCGTGCCACACCGACGACAGCATGGGGTCGAGCGTGAAGCTCACGAACAGCGACACCAGCACCGCCACCGACACGGTCACGCCGAACTGGAAGAAGAACTTGCCGACGATGCCGCTCATGAACGCGATCGGCACGAACACGGCAACGATCGCGAACGTCGTCGCCATCACGGCGAGGCCGATCTCGTCGGTGCCCTCGAGCGCCGCGGTCGTGTGGTTCTTGCCCATGCCCAAGTGGCGGACGATGTTCTCGCGCACGACGATGGCATCGTCGATGAGCAGGCCGATGCACAGCGACAGCGCCATCAGCGTCAGGTTGTTGAGCGTGAAGCCGAAGCGCGTACAGCGCGATGAACGTCGCGATCACCGAAATGGGCAGCGTCAGGCCCGTGATGATCGTGCTGCGCCAGCTGTGCAGGAACAGGAAGACGATCAGCACGGTCAGGCCGGCGCCTTCGAGGATCGTCGATCTTGACGCGGTTGACGCCCTTCTCGACCTCGTCGGCGATGGAGTTGACGATCTTGCAGCTCGACGTCCGACGGCAGCCGCTTCTTCAGCGCTTCGACGGCGACCACCACGCCATGGCCGGTGTCGACGATGTTGGCGTCCTGCGACTTCTGCAGGTCGAGCGTGATCGACGGCCGGCCGTTGATGCGGGCGATCGAATCGGGCTCCTTCTCCCCGTCGATGACGTCGGCGATCTGCGACAGGTACACCGGCGCGCTGCCCTGCATCGCGACGATGATGCGGCCGAACTGCGCCGGGTCCTTGATCTTGCCTTCGACGCGGACGATCGAATCGTTCTGGCCGCGCGTGATGCGGCCGGCGGGAACGTCCTGGTTGGCCGCGCGGATCGCCGCCGCGACCTGGTCGACGCTGATGCCGAGCGCCGTCAGCGCCGTCGGCTTGATCTGGACCAGGATCTGCCGCGTGATCCGGCCGTTAACGTCGATGCGCGCGACGCCGGGCACGTTTTCCAGGCCCTTGACGATCGTCTGGTCGGTCAGCGACGTGAGATCGCGCAGGTCCATCGTCGGCGACAGCACGGCGAGCGAGACCACCGGCTGCGTGTTTTCCTGGTCGGCGCGGATGACGAGCGGCTCCTTCACGTCCCGCGGGAAGCTCGGCCGGACCTGCGAGATCTTGTCGCGCACGTCCTGCATGGCCTTGGTCATGTCGGTCGACATGCGGAACTCGGCGAAGACCTGGCTCCGGCCTTCGCGCGAATTGGAGCGGATCAGGCTCGCGCCCGCCACCGTGTTGATCGCGTATTCGAGCGGCTTGGTGACGTCGGTCTCGACGACTTCCGGATTGGCGCCCGGATAGGACGTCAGCACCAGCACGTAGGGCAGCGAAACGTCGGGCATCTGCTCGATGCGCAGCCGGTTGTAGGCGAAGAGCCCGAGCACGGTGATGCCGACCATGACCATGGTCGCGAACACCGGGTTGTTGATCGATACGCGGGTGATCCACATGGCGGTGCTCCTGTGCGTTGGGCCTTGTGGGCCGTCAGCTGGCTTTCTTGGGCGTGGCGTCGGCGGCGCGGACCAGCGCGGGCGCGCCTTCCTTCAGGTTGTCGAACTTGGCGGCCAGCACCGGCACGTTGGCCGGCAGCGCCGTCTTCAACTCGACGCGGCCGGCGTCGTCGTCGCGCCGGCCGACCAGCACGGTGCGCTTGGCCAGCTTGCCATCCTGGATCGTCCAGACATACGACACGCCCGCTTCCGTGCGCACGGCGGTCGACGGCAGCGTGGGCACCGGCGCGCTGGCGGCCAGCGCGATGCGGCCGGTGGCGAACATGCCGCCGCGCAGCGCCTGCGCGTCGTTGGGGATGCCGACGAACACGAGGATCGCGCGCGTCCCGGCCTCGGTCGACGGATTGATCCGCTCGATGCGGCCCGTGAACTTGCGGTCGGTGAATCCATCGACGGTGAGATCGACCGTCATGCCGGGCTTCAACTCCGGAATGTCGCTGGACGGCACGAGCGCCTGCAGTTCCATGTCCTTCAGGTCGACGACCGTCACCAGCGGAGAGTCGAAGGCGACCTTTTCGCCGGGCTGCACATGGCGCTTGGCGACAATCCCGGACAGCGGCGCGATCGCAACGGAGTCGCGCAGCGCGTTCTGCGCGACGCGCAGTTGGGCCTGGGCGGCCTGCACGTTGCCTTTGGCCACCTCCAGCGACGATTCGGCGTTGTCGGAGGCGTTCTGCGAAATGAAGTTCTGCTTGAGCAGCTTCTGGTTCATCGCGTTGGTCTTTTCGGCCAGCGCGAGCTGCGCCTTGGCCGATTGCAACTGGCCCTGCCGCTCGAGCACGCGCGCATCGAGGTCCGCGGTGTCGACGCGGACCAGGATCTGCCCGGCCTGCACGGCTTCGCCTTCGCGGACCGTGATCTGGCGCACGTCGCCGGACACCTTGGCCTTGACCGTGGCCTGGTTGACCGGCTGCATCGTGCCGGAGACGGGCAGCCAGCGGGGCATCGTCTTGGACTCGACGCGGGCCAGCTCGCGTCGCGCCGAATTCGAGCGCGGTCACCGGCGGCTTGCCGTCCGGCCCATCGCCCCCCTTCTTGGAGGCACGCAGGGCAACCGCCCCGGCGGCGCCTCCGATCACCAGTACCACCACCAGCGCGCCGATGATCCGGCGCCGCGTCAATCTCACTCCCATGACTTACTCCCCATCCACGCCGTTTTTGAAGGCGATCGGCCCCAAGCAAGGCGTTGTCGCCCCCGGCCGTCTCCTTGTTGGATGCGGCCAGAGGCTGGTTTGGATTCCAAGGACGGCATTGTCCACGCCGGCAGCCGATTCCGGCAACGGCAGCGCGACGAAGCGCGCCCAGCGGCGACGGACTGCCGAAGGGGCCGCGCGACGGTCGCCGGCCGTGCCGGCTGCCCCGGCCGCGCGTTGACACTGCGTCGCGTAAGGCGAATAATATTCTGTTGTCTCATTCAACTTGAAGAAATTTTTTCCGTTCCGGGAGGAAGTACCCATGACCCTATCCAAGAAGCTCGGCCTGACGTTGTTCGCGGCCGCGCTTGCCACCGCCTACGGTTGCGGCAAGGAAGAACCGAAAAAGGCCGACGCCCCCAAGGCAGCCGCCGCCGCGCCCGCTGAAGACGTCGTCGTCGTGAAGATCGGCCACGCCGGTCCGCTGACGGGCGGCATCGCCCACCTGGGCAAGGACGACGAGAACGGCGCCCGCCTGGCCGTCGACGAGCACACCGCCCGCAAGCTCAAGATCGGCGGCAAGACGGTCAAGTTCGAGCTGATGAGCGAGGACGACCAGGCCGACCCGAAGATGGGCCCGACCATCGCCCAGAAATTCGCGGATGCCAAGGTCGCCGGCGTCGCCGGTCACCTGAATTCCGGCGTCACGATCCCGGCGTCGGCCGTCTACAACCAGGCCGGCATTCCGATGATCTCCGGCTCGGCGACCAATCCGAAGCTGACCGAGCAGGGCTTCAAGAACGTCTTCCGCACGGTTGGCCGCGACGACCAGCAAGGTCCCGCGATCGCCCAGTACCTGGCGAACATGAAGGTCAAGAAGGTCGCCATCGCCGACGACGCCACCGCCTATGGCGAGGGCCTCGCGAACGAAGTCGAGAAGACGTTGAAGGCCGCGGGCGTGCAAGTCGTGGCGCGTGAAAAGGCGACCGACAAGACGACCGACTTCAAGGCGATCCTGACCAAGATGAAGGGCAAGGCGCCGGACGCCATCTTCTACGGCGGCATGGACGCCACCGGCGGCCCGATGGTCAAGCAGGCGCGGGAACTCGGCATCAAGTCGGTATTCAGCTTCGGCGACGGCGCGTGCACCGACGAGATGGCCAAGCTGGCCGGCGCGGCGGCGGAAGGGCTGATCTGCTCGCAAGCGGGCCTGCCGGCCTCGGCGGCCAGCAAGGAATTCAACGACGCGTTCAAGGCCAAGTACGGCGACGTCAAGCAATACGCGCCGTTCTTCTACGACGCCGTCGGCCTGATGATCGCGGCGATGCAGAAGGCGGATTCGACCGATCCGGCCAAGTACCTGCCCGAACTGCAGAAGATCAGCTACAACGGCGCCACCGGCAAGATCGAGTTCGACGAAAAGGGCGACCGCAAGAACGCCGAGATCACGATCTTCACGCTGAAGGACGGCAAGGTCGTTCCCGTCGGCGTGGTCAAGGCCGGCAAGGCCTCGTCGTTCGAGGACTTCATGAAGGAAATGCAGGCGAGCGCGGCGGCGGCCAACCCGGCACCCGCGGCGGCACCGGCGGCGGCACCGGCCGAGGCGCCGAAGAAGTAATCGCGCTTCGCACGCAGTATCGAAAGGCGGCGTCCCCCGGGGCGCCGCTTTTTTTGTCCGACTCGCGTGTCGCGGCGTCGGGCAGTCAGGCACACGATCGCGCGCTCATCGCAGCGGTCGGGCCCACGGCGCTCGGAGGTCGCAACCGCCGGCCTGCGGGTACCCGGCGCGCCGGCGCTCGTCAACACACGACTTCGCTTGTCGCGCCACCCGCGACGGCCGGCGCGACCTACGCGCGCCCCGTGGGACCCCAACCGCTGCGCTGCCGTGGAGCGATGCGCGACCGCAGCGCGGGGCGGGCCATCCGCCACGGGCGAATCTGTCGCCGTCGGCGCCGTGCGTGCGGCGCGCGGCGGGTAGTCGTGTGTTGACTGCCCGCCGCGCGGCGAAACACGCACCCGACGACACGCTTGGCGACAGCTGAGCCCGAGGCGAATGGCCCGCTCCGCGACAGCGATGTCGGAAATGCCGCGGATTTCAATTGGTACGCTTGCCGCGGTTCCCGGGTTCGGCCCACAATCGCGAGCGTAACAACTGACGGTCAGGGGAGTTTCTGGATATCGTTCCTGCAGCAGATGGTCAACGGACTGACGCTCGGCAGCGTCTACGCCATCGTCGCGCTGGGCTACACGATGGTGTACGGGATCATCCAGCTCATCAACTTCGCGCACGGCGAAGTGGTGATGATCGGCGCGATGGTCGCCTACTCGGTGATCGTGGTGCTGGTCGGCGCCAACACGGGATTGCCGCCCGTGGCCATCGTGCTGCTGGGCCTGCTGGCCGCGATTCCCGTCTGCATGGGCGTCGGCTATACGCTCGAACGCGTCGCCTATCGCCCGCTGCGCCGCGCGCCGCGCCTGGCGCCGCTGATCACCGCGATCGGCCTGTCGATCATCCTGCAGCACCTGGCGCTGATCATCTGGAGCCGCAACCCGCTGCCCTATCCGCAGATCATCAAGACCATTTCCTATCACATCACGTCGACGCCCGACGGCGCGACGATCACCAACGTGCAGGTCGCGATCATCGCCGGATCGCTGGCGATGATGGGCGGCCTCCTGCTGCTGGTGTACAGGACGAAGCTCGGCATCGCGATGCGCGCCACGGCGCAGAACCAGGAGGTGGCGGGCCTCATGGGCATCGACATCAACCGGGTGATCTCGCTGACGTTCGTGATCGGCGCCGCGCTGGGGGCCGTCGCCGGCGTGATGGTGGGCAGCTACTACGGCATCGCGCACTACCAGATGGGCTTCATCCTCGGCCTCAAGGCGTTTTCCGCCGCCGTGCTGGGCGGCATCGGCAACCTCGCGGGCGCGATGCTGGGCGGGCTGCTGCTCGGCATCATCGAGGCGCTCGGCGCCGGCTACGTCGGCGATCTCACCAACCTGTGCAACCTGTCCGGATGGTCCGACGCGCTGGCGCAGCGCTGCGCGTCCGATCCCAACCTCACGCTGTTCGGGTCCAACTACCAGGACGTGTTCGCGTTCCTGGTGCTGATCGCGGTGCTGGTCTTCCGTCCGTCGGGACTTCTGGGCGAGCGCGTTTCGGATCGCGCCTGACCGCCATGCACAGCCTGTTCGACACCCGCCAAAATCCCAAGCTCGCGTGGGCGGGCATCGTTCTCGTGGGCGCCGCGCTGCTCGCGCTGCCCTTCGTCCTCGCGTCCGCCGGCACGTTCTGGGTGCGGATCACGAACCAGGCGATCCTCTACTGCTTCCTGGCGCTCGGACTCAACATCGTCGTCGGCTTCGCGGGGCTGCTCGACTTGGGCTACATCGCTTTCTATGCGGTCGGCGCCTATGTCTACGCGCTGCTGGCGAGTCCGCACTTCAACCTGCACCTGCCGTTCTGGATCATCCTGCCGATGGGCGCGGCGGTCGCCTGCATGTTCGGCGTGCTGCTGGGAGCGCCGACGCTGAAGCTGCGCGGCGACTACCTCGCCATCGTCACGCTGGGCTTCGGCGAGATCATCCGCATCTTCCTCAACAACCTGTCGCAGCCGGTCAACATCACGAACGGGCCGCAGGGCCTGTACCTGATCGACCCGTTCCGCATCGGCAGCTTCAGCTTCGCGCAGCGCGAGACGATTCTCGGCCTCGACTTCACGGGACCGGTCAAGTACTACTATTTCTTCCTGGCCGCCCTCATCGCGGTCATGGTCATCAACATGCGGCTGCAGGACTCGCGCATCGGCCGCGCGTGGGAGGCCATCCGCGAGGACGAGGTCGCGGCGCGGGCGATGGGCATCAACACGCGCAACATCAAGCTGCTGGCGTTCGCGATGGGCGCGTCGTTCGGCGGCATCGCCGGCGGCATGTTCTCGGCGATCCAGGGGTTCATCAGCCCGGAATCGTTCATCCTGGTCGAGTCGGTGATGGTGCTGGCGATGGTCGTGCTGGGCGGCATGGGCAACATCTGGGGCGTGGTGCTGGGCGCCGTGCTGCTGTCGTTCGTGCCCGAGCTGCTGCGCGAATGGGTCGGGCCCGCGCAGACGGCGCTGTTCGGCCGGATGCTCATCGAGCCCGAGGTGATCCGCATGCTGCTGTTCGGGCTGGCGCTGGTGCTGATGATGCTGTTCCGGCCCGCCGGCATCCTCCCGTCCGCGCTGCGCAAGCGCGAACTCGAAGGCGTGAAGACGTGAGCCGCCAGGACGCAAACCGCTTGGCGCTGCTCACGGCCAAGGGCGTCGCCAAGCGCTTCGGCGGCGTGCAGGCGCTGTCCGACGTCGACTTCACGATCAACCATGGCGAGATCTACGGGCTGATCGGTCCCAATGGCGCCGGCAAGACGTCGCTGTTCAACGTGCTGACCGGCATCTACGTCCCGGACGGCGGCGAATTCGTGTTCGACGGCGAGCCGCTGCACGGATTGAAGCCGAACGACGTGGCCGCGCGCGGCATCGCGCGCACCTTCCAGAACATCCGGCTCTTCGCCAATCTCTCCGCGCTGGAAAACGTGATGATCGGCCGCCACGTGCGCACGCACGCAGGCGTGTGGGGCGCGATCTCGCGCAACGCGGGCACGCGCGCCGAGGAAGCGGCGATCCACAAGCGCGCCTACGAATTGCTGGAATACGTCGGCGTGCAGAAGCGCGCCCACCACCTGGCCAAGCACCTGGCCTACGGCGACCAGCGCCGGCTGGAGATCGCGCGCGCGCTGGCCACGGAGCCCAAGCTGCTCGCGCTCGACGAACCCGCGGCGGGAATGAATGCGACGGAGACCGCGTCGCTCAAGAATCTGCTGGCGGAGATCCGCCGCGACGGCACGACGATCCTGCTGATCGAGCACGACATGAAGCTGGTGATGACCGTGTGCGACCGCGTGCTGGTGCTGGACTACGGCAAGAAGATCGCCGAAGGCACCGCGAGCGCCGTGCAGAACGATCCGAAGGTGGTTGCCGCCTACCTGGGCGGCGACGTGTCGCTCGATCCCAAGGTGCACTGATGCCCGGACCCCTGCTCGAGCTCAAGAAGCTGGAAGTCGCCTATGGCGGCATCCACGCGGTCAAGGGCATCGACGTCGAAATCGGCGAAGGCGAACTCGTCTGCCTGATCGGCGCCAACGGCGCAGGCAAGACGACGACGCTGAAAGGCATCTGCGGCCTGCTGCCGGTGAAGGCAGGCAAGATCTTCTACGGCGGCGCCGACATCACCGGCAAGCCCGCGTTCCAGCTGGTGCGCCGCGGCCTGGCGATGGTGCCCGAAGGTCGCGGCGTGTTCGGCGCGCTGACCATCGAGGAAAACCTGGCGATGGGCGCGTACATCCGCAGCGACGCGGACGGCATCAAGGCCGACATCGAGCGCGTCTACCATCTCTTTCCGCGCCTGAAGGAGCGCCGCCGGCAGACCGCCGGCACGATGTCGGGCGGCGAGCAGCAGATGCTGGCGATGGGCCGCGCGATGATGTCGCGTCCCAAGCTGCTGCTGCTCGACGAGCCGTCGATGGGCCTGGCGCCGCTGATGGTGCAGAAGGTGTTCGAGACCATCATCACGATCGCCGGCGAAGGCGTCACCATCCTGCTCATCGAGCAGAACGCGAAGCTGGCGCTCGAAGTCAGCAAGCGCGGCTACGTGATGGAATCCGGCGAGGTGACGCTGTCCGGCGATGCGTCGTCATTGCTGCACGATCCCAAGGTGCGCGCCGCGTACCTGGGCGAAGCGGCGTAGTTGCACTCAGTTGCCTACTGGCGGCCGCGAATCGAGAAGCGTCCCGGCGCTGCGCGCGCTGGCGTGGTACGCCGAGGCGATGCGCCTCTGGAAGCGCGGGCCCGCGACCTTTGCCGGACTGGCCTTCGTCACGCTGGTCGCCAGCATCGCATTCGAGCCCGTGCCGATACTGGGGTTCGTCGCGGCAAACGTGATCGCCCCGCTGATCGCGACGGGCATGCTGTACGCGAGCCTTGCCGCGGACCGCGGCGAGGGACCCCGCCTGAAACACGCCATCGCGCCCTTCGCGGCGCCGGCCCGCGCACAGGCGGCGGTGGTGGCGGCGGGCCTCGTGGCATTCGCCGCCGAAGCCATCTCGGCCTCGCAACTCGCCGACGTAAACCTGTTCCTGCCCGCGCGCGAAGCGATGAACCTGCCGATGCGCGTCGTCATGGCGATCTACGTCGCCGGCATCGTCGCGTCGCTGCCGCTCACGTTCGTGCCATTCGCCGCGCTCTTCGACGGCGAAGGCGTGCGCGCCGCCTTTGCCACGTCGGCGCGCGCGTTCACGCGCAATGTGCCCGCGCTGGTCCTCTATGCCGGAATCTCGCTGTTGCTGCTGCTGATCGGGCTGGCCACGATGGGCGTCGGGCTCGTGCTGGTGCTGCCGTGGATGGCCGCAGCTTCCTACGCGGGATGGAAGGACATCTTCGGGCTGGACCTGCCGGCGGCGAGCACAAGCGGCTAGCCGGTCGGGCGCGTTTCGAAAGTGTGGAGCGAGGCGTCCACGGCGGCGTCGGCCAGCGTGACCTCCGCGACGCGCGCCAACGGCGGACCGCGGCGGCACCATGCCGCGAAAGCGTCGACCGCGCCGGGCTCGCCCTGCGCCAGCGCCTCGACGGACCCGTCCTGGCGATTGCGCACCCACCCCAGGATCCCGAGCTCGAACGCGGCCTGCACTGCGGCGTCGCGATATCCGACACCCTGCACGCGCCCGCGAATCGCGAGGCGCGCCTTGATAGTCAATGCCCCCACGCTTGCGGCGCGAAATGAGGCCGCTGCGCTGCCCCCGAGGGGGCGCATTCGCGCCTTGGGACGGCCCGCGGCGCTCACCGCGGTGCCGTTGCCATGCGAACAGCCCTGCGATCGTCTTGCTGTCGGTGACTTCGCCGGCATCGAAGGCCGCCAGCAGTTCCTCTTCGGTCATCTCCACGACATCCAGGAATTCACCTTCGTCGAGCTGTGCTCCGACGTGGGTGAGGCCGGTCGCGACGAACATCGCGATGGCTTCCGTCGAGTAGCCGATTTCCGGATGAACGATGCCGATGGGTTGCCACGCATCCGCCACGTAGCCGGCCTCCTCGCGCAGCTCGCGCTTGGCGGTGGCCAGCGGCATCTCCTCCGGGTCGATCTTGCCTGCGGGGAATTCCAGCATCACCTGTCCCACCGGATAGCGAAACTGACGCTCCAGCACCAGGCGTCCGTCCGGCAGGATCGGCACGATCAGCACCGCGCCCGGGTGGACGACATATTCGCGGATCGCCTCGCCGCCATTGGGCAGGCGCACGCGATCGCGCCGGACCTTCAGCATTGCGCCATCGAACACCAGCTCGGTACCGAGTCCGGATTCGATCAGGTGATCGTCGTCAGGCGTTGCCAGGGAGCCAGTCCTTCGCGATCAGGAAGTCGCTGTAGAGCGCGGCCTCGGGGGACCCGGGCGCGGGCTGCCAGTCGTAGCGCCAGAGCGCCAGCGGCGGCATCGACATCAGTATGGCCTCGGTGCGGCCGTTCGACTGCAGGCCGAACAGCGTGCCGCGATCCCATACCAGGTTGAATTCGGCGTAGCGGCCGCGGCGATACAGCTGGAAATCACGTTCGCGCTCGCCGTAGGGCATGGCGGAACGCCGTTCGAGGATCGGCGCATAGGCGGGGAGGAAATGATCGCCGACGCTTTGCGTCAGCGCGAAACAGCGCGCGTAGCCGCCTTCGTTCAGGTCGTCGAAGAAGATGCCGCCGACGCCGCGCGGCTCCTTCCTGTGCTTGAGATAGAAATAGTCGTCGCACCATTTCTTGTAACGCGCATGGACGTCTTCGCCGAACGGCGCCAGCGCATCGCGGCAGGTGCGGTGAAAATGGATCGCGTCCTCGGCATAGCCGTAGTAGGGCGTCAGGTCCATGCCTCCGCCAAACCACCAGACGGGTTCGGCGCCGTCCTTGCGCGCCGCGAAGTGGCGCACGTTGAGGTGCACGGTAGGCGCGTAAGGGTTGCGCGGGTGCAGGACCAGCGACACGCCCATCGCTTCCCACGAGCGTCCGGCGAGTTCCGGACGATGCGCGGTGGCCGAGGCCGGCAATTGCTGCCCCGTGACATGGGAGAACAGCACGCCTCCGCGTTCCAGCACGCTGCCGTTCTCGATCAGCCTTGATAGGCCGCCTCCGCCTTCGGGCCGCGACCAGGCGTCGCTGCGGAACGGCTCGCCGCCAATCGCCTCCAGGCCGGCGACGATGCGCGCCTGCAGGTCCAGCAGATAGGCACGGATGGCGGCGCTGTCCACGGCGTCACTTGCGGGCGGCGAGCGCGCGGTACCCGATATCGGTGCGAAACTGCATGCCGGCAAACCCGATGTCGGCGATGGCGGCATACGCGGCGCGCTGCGCCTGGCGCACGGAGTCCGCGAGCGCGGTCACGCACAGGACGCGACCGCCGCTGACCACCGTCGCGCCGTCGGCAAGCGCAGTGCCCGCATGGAACACGACGACATCCGGCCGGGCGTCGGGCGTGATGCGCTGCAGGCCCTCGATGATGTCGCCCTTGCGCGGATTGTCGGGATAGCCGCCCGCCGCGAGCACGACGCCGAGCGCCGTGCGCCGGTCCCATTCGGCGTCGGCGGTGTCGAGCGTGCCGTTCACCGCATGCTCGAGCAGGTCGACCAGGTCGGACTTGAGCCGCGCCATGATCGGCTGCGTTTCCGGATCGCCCAGGCGACAATTGAACTCGAGCGTCCTGGGATTGCCGGCGCCGTCGATCATCACGCCGGCATAGAGGAATCCGGTATAGGGAATGCCGTCCGCCGCCATGCCGTTCACCGCCGGCAGGATGATTTCGCGCATGATTCGCGCGTGCAACGCGGGCGTGACCACCGGCGCGGGCGAATAGGCGCCCATGCCGCCGGTGTTGGGGCCGGTGTCGCCGTCCCGCAACCGCTTGTGGTCCTGCGACGACGCCAGCGGCAGCACGTTCCTGCCGTCGACCATGACGATGAAGCTCGCTTCTTCTCCGGCCAGGAACTCCTCGACGACCACCCGGGCCCCGGCGTCGCCCATCGCATTGTCGACCAGCATCGCGTCGACCGCCGCGTGCGCCTCGGGAAGCGTTGCCGCGACGACCACGCCTTTGCCTGCGGCGAGGCCGTCGGCCTTGATCACGATCGGCGCGCCGGTCTCGTCCACATAGGCGTGCGCCGCGCGCGCATCGGCGAACGTTTGGTACCGCGCCGTTGGGATGCCGTGCCGCGACATGAACGCCTTGGCGAAGTCCTTGGAGCTCTCGAGTTGCGCCGCGGCGCGCGTGGGGCCGAAGATCTTCAATCCCGCCGCGCGAAAGGCATCGACGATGCCGGCAGCCAGCGGTCCTTCCGGTCCGACCACCGTCAGCGCGACGTTCTCCCGCTGCGCGAAGGCGACGAGGTCGGGGATTTCGGTCAGCGCGACGTTCGTGAGCATGGCATCGCGCGCGGTGCCCGCGTTGCCCGGCGCGACGAACACCTTGCCCACGCGAGGGCTCTGCGCGATCTTCCACGCCAGCGCATGCTCCCTTCCGCCGGAGCCGACGACAAGGATGTTCACGGATGCACCTTCACCGTCGGGCCCGAACCCATGTCAGTGGCGGAAGTGGCGGATGCCGGTGAAGACCATCGCAATGCCGCGCTCGTTGGCGGCGGCGATCACTTCCTCGTCGCGCATGCTTCCGCCGGGCTGGATCACCGCCACGGCGCCATTGTCGGCGACGACGTCGAGGCCGTCGCGAAAGGGAAAGAACGCGTCGGACGCGACCACCGAACCC
Organism: uncultured beta proteobacterium; assembly: GCA_963834045.1. Taxonomy (GTDB): domain Bacteria; phylum Pseudomonadota; class Gammaproteobacteria; order Burkholderiales; family Casimicrobiaceae; genus VBCG01. The sequence continues at coordinate 153,230 of CAWIAK010000004.1, forward strand.
GCCAGCGCCAGGCCGGCGTGCTGCGCCTTGATCGCGGCGATGCGCGTCGAGTCCACGCGGCTCATCTGGCCGGCGCCGATGCCCAGCGTGCGCCCGCCGCCGCAATAGACGATCGCGTTGGACTTCACGAACTTGGCCACGCGCCAGGCGAACAGCAGGTCCGACATCTGCTGCTGCGTCGGCGCCTTCACCGTCACCACCTTGAGTTCGGATGCCGCGACGTTGCGCGCGTCGGGCGACTGCACCAGGAAGCCGCCGCCAACGCGCTTCATGTCCCATGCATTGGCGGCCGTGCCCGACGCAGGCAGCGGCACCTCGAGCACGCGGACGTTCACCTTCTTCGCGATCGCCGCCAGCGCATCGGCCGTGTAAGCGGGCGCGATGACGACTTCCACGAACTGGGCCGAGACGGCTTCCAGCGTCGCGGCGTCGACGGGCCGGTTGAACGCGATGATCCCGCCGAACGCGGACGTCGGGTCGGTGGCGAGCGCGCCCCGGTACGCGGCGAGCGGGTCGGCGGCAATCGCCACGCCGCAGGGGTTGGCGTGCTTGACGATGACGCAGGCGGGTTCGACGAACGTCTTGACGCATTCCCACGCGGCGTCGCTGTCCGCGACGTTGTTGTACGACAGTTCCTTGCCCTGCAACTGCCGGTACGTGGAGATCGAGCCCGGCGCCGGCGCCTCGTCGCGATAGAACGCCGCCGACTGGTGCGGATTCTCGCCGTAGCGCATCTGCTGGACCTTGTTGCCGGCGAAATGGAACGAGTCCGGAAACTCCACGGCCCCGCCATCGGGACCGCGCGCCGTCAGCCAGTTGGCGATGGCGCCATCGTAGGACGCCGTGTGCGCGAACGCCTTGCGCATCAGGCGAAAGCGCGACTCATCGGTGAGCGCGCCGCCGCCCGAGTTCAGTTCGGCAAGCACGCCCGCGTAGTCCGCCGGGTCGACGACGATGCCCACGTGCGGCCAGTTCTTCGCTGCGGCGCGCACCATCGACGGCCCGCCGATGTCGATGTTCTCGATGGCGTCGTCCAGCGTACAGCCGGGCTTGGCGACGGTGGCGCGGAACGGATAGAGGTTGACGACGACCAGGTCGATGGTCGGGATGCCGTGCGCCGCGAGCGCGGCGACGTGCTCGGGGATATCGCGGCGGGCCAGGATGCCGCCGTGCACCTTCGGATGCAGCGTCTTGACGCGCCCATCGAGCATTTCCGGAAAGCCCGTGTAGGTGCCGACATCGGTGACGCGCAGACCGGCGTCGGCCAGCGCCTTCGCGGTGCCGCCCGTCGACAGCAGTTCCACGCCCATCGCGGCCAGGCCGCGCGCGAATTCGACCAGCCCCGTCTTGTCGGATACCGAGAGGAGCGCTTGCGCGACCCGGGCCGCCATCAGATCAGCTTGTAGCGGGTCAGCTTGACGCGCAGCGTATTGCGGTTCATGCCCAGCATGTCCGCCGCCAGTGTCTGGTTGCCGTTCGCCCGTTCCATGATGGACACGAGCAGCGCGCGCTCGACGTGCCCGATCACCATGTCGTAGACGCCCGTCGGTGTTTCGCCATCCAGTCGCTTGAAATATTCATCGAGCGAGCGCTCGACACTGCGGCAGATCTCGTTGCTGCCATTGAGTTTGATTTTTCGGTTCACGCCGCGAGGGCCTCCCTTGCCCGGTTCGCATTGCTTGTTGTTTGTTCTGACGTCGACATCAGGGCGGCGCGGGCTTCGACCTGCTGGTCGGCCACGTCTTCGTTGCCCATGTACACAAGCCGGTCGCCCGCGGACTGCAGGCGATCGAAGAATCTCTCCACGGCCCCGAGTTGCTCGCGCGCGGTGATCGCGGCGTTCGTCTCGCGCCGCAGCTCGGCGCCTCCGGCCAGCGCCCCGGTGTACCAGCCAAGGTGCTTGCGCGCGATGCGCACGCCGGCGGCCTCGCCGTAGAAGTCGTAGTGATCCGCGAGATGCGCGCCGATCAGTTCGCGCGCTTCCGCCACCGTCGGCGCAGGCAAATGCGCGCCCGTGGCCAGGTAGTGGGCGATTTCGCGGAAGATCCACGGACGACCCTGCGCCGCGCGGCCGATCATGATGGCGTCGGCGCCGGTATGCAGCAGCACGGCGCGCGCCTGTTCCGGCGTGGCGATGTCGCCGTTGGCGATCACCGGAATCGTGACCGTGCGCACGACCGCGGCGATCGTGTCGTATTCCACGGCCCCGACAAACGCGCAAGCGCGGGTGCGTCCGTGCACGGTCAGCGCGGCCACGCCGGCGTCCTGCGCAATGCGCGCGATGCGCGGCGCGTTGCGCAGCGCCGGACTCGGCCCCGTGCGGATCTTGAGGGTGACCGGCACGGCGACGGCCGCGACGACCGCGTTGAGGATCGCCTCGACCAGCCGTTCGTTGGCCAGCAGCGCGGACCCCGCCGCGGCATTGCAGACTTTCTTGGCCGGGCAGCCCATGTTGATGTCGATGATCTGCGCGCCCAGGTCGACGTTGTAGCGCGCGGCGTCCGCCATCTGCAGCGGATCGGCGCCGGCGATCTGCACGGCGATCGGCGCGACCTCGCCCGCGTGGTCGATGCGGCGGCGCGACTTGTCGGTGCCGCGCAACTGCGGATTGGACGCGACCATTTCCGACACGGCGTAACCCGCGCCCAGCCGCTTGCACAACTGCCGGAACGGGCGATCGGTGACGCCCGCCATGGGCGCCACGGCGAGGTTGTTCGGCAATATGTAGGGTCCGATGCGCATGCTCGGGAAGGCGGAACCGGAGTGAATGTATGACGGCGGGAGCGGACGTAAATTATACCGGCTTTGCCGCGTCCATCGTTTCCGCGTCGCGCGAAGGATTTTTCAGCCGCGCGAAAGCGGTGGCGGCGCGAGCGAACGCGCGTTCAGGACATGCCGAACAGCATCGCGCGCGTGAACGCCTTCTTTGCCGGCGGAATCGCGTCGAGCAGCGCAAGCGCGAATCCGCGCGGCCAGCGAACGAACATCGAGTCGGTCGCGAAAATCCGCGTCAGTCCATGCGTGAACGCGATGCCCGCGTAGCGATCCGGCCGGCGCCTCGCCGCGAAGGCCGCCAGCATCGAATTCGATCCCAATGCTTCGCGCGGCGCACGGATGATTGCCTCGCCCAATTCGTACGCGTCGCGCAGGCCGAGGTTGAACCCCTGCCCCGCGATCGGGTGCAGCGCCTGCGCGGCGTTGCCGATGACGACGCTTCTCGCTGCCACCGTGGGCCGCGCGAATTCCAGCCGCAGCGGAAACGAGCGCCGGTCGCTCACCCGCGCGAATCCGGTGACCCGCTCGCCGAAATGCTGCGCGAGCGCGGCGAGGAACGCGGCATCGGATTCCGCGAGCATGGTCTCCGCCTTCGCCGGCGTCATCGACCACACCAGGCCGTAGTGATCGCCTTCGGGCAGCAATGCGATCGGCCCCTCGGGCGTGAAGCGTTCGAAGGCAACGCCGCCATGCGGGCGCTCCATGCCTACTCGCGCGATCAACGCGACCTGCCCATAGTCGCGCTGGTGCCGCGCGATTCCCGACACCACCGTCCCGGTACCATCGGCGACGACCGCGAGCCGCGCGCGCAACTCCGTTTGGGCTTCACCCGACAGCGCAATCGTCGCTTCGACTGCCGTTCCCGCGACCGACGCCGCGGTGACGCCAAAGCGGACGTCGACTCCGGTTCGCGACAACGCTTCGTCGATGGCGGCCTGCAGCGCGCGATAGGAAACGACATAGCCCAGCGCAGGCAGCCCCTGCTCTTCCGCCACCAGCCGGGTAACGCCGAATCCCCCGGCCTGCGAAATGTCGATGGTCACGATCGGCGTGATTGCGCCAGGATTGGCGGCGAGACGCGGCCAGACGCCGAGGCGTTCGAAGATCAGCCGCGCGCCGTGCGACAGCGCGAGCGACCGGTCGCCCCGCAGCGTGCTGCCGGCCGCGCGCGCATCCAGCGCAACGATGTCGAGGTCGGCATCCGCCAGTGCCAGCGCCAGCGCGCCGCCGACGGGCCCCGCGCCGACGATGACTACATCATGCATCGGATCGCGCGTCGTCTAACGCTTGCAGGCGGCTTCGACGTCGGCGACGGACTTGGGAGCGGCGGCGGTGAGATTTTCGTGGCCGGCGGCGGTCACCAGCACGTCGTCCTCGATGCGCACGCCGATGTTCCAGAAATGCTCCGGGACATTGTCGGCGGGCCGGATGTAGGTTCCCGGCTCGACGGTGAGCACCATTCCCGGGACCAGCGTTTGCGACGCGCCCTTGACCTGGTACAGGCCGGCATCGTGCACGTCCATGCCCAGCCAATGACCGGCGCGGTGCATGTAGAACTGCTTGAAGCTGCCGTTCTCCAGCACTTCGTCCAGCGTGCCCTGGCACAGTTTCAGGTCGATGTAGCCCTGGGCCAGCACCCGCTCCGCCGCCTTGTGGTACGCGTGGAATTCCGTGCCCGGCTTCACCACGTCGAGGCAGGCCGCCTGCGACGCCAGCACCAGTTCGTAGATGTCCTTCTGCGGGCCCGAGAACTTGCCGTTCACCGGGAACGTGCGCGTGATGTCCGACGCGTAGCCGCGGAATTCGCAGCCGGCGTCGATCAGAAGCAGATCGCCGTCGGCCATCAGGCGATCGTTTTCCCGATAATGCAACACGCAGGCGTTGGGTCCGGAGGCGACGATCGACGGATAGGCGACCGCCTGGGCGCCGCAGCGCAGGAATTCGTGCAGCAATTCGGCCTCGGTCTGGTATTCGTGCCAGCCCGGGCGCGTGACGTTCATCGCACGCCGGTGCGCCGCGCTGGAAATCGACGCGGCCTCGCGCATCAGCTTCAATTCGTGGTCGTCCTTGATGAGGCGCATCGCGTCAAGGGATCCGCGCACGTCGACGATTTCGTCCGGCGCCGAAACGCCGGCGCGGGCGCGATTGCGCACGTCGTTCAGCAATTGCGTGACCTGCTTGTCCCAGTCGTCGAACAAGCCCAGCGGCGTGTACAGCGCCGGGCGGTCCGATGCCAGTTCCGGCAGCTTTTCCGGCAGCGCCGAGATCGGGTGGGCCTCGTCGAAACCGAAGATCTCCTTCGCCGCGTCGGGACCATAGCGAAAGCCGTCCCAGATCTCGCGCTCGGCATTCTTCTCGCGGCAGAACAGCACGTGCTTGTCGCCTTCGGGGCCGGCGACCAGCGCGACGACCGCCTCGGGCTCGGGAAAGCCGGACAGGTAATAGAAATAGCTGTCGAAGCGGAACGGGAAGTTGGAGTCGCGGTTGCGCGCCACTTCGGGCGCGGTGGGCACGAGCGCCAGGCCGCCCCCCGAATGCTCCCGCATCGACTTCATGACGGCGGCGCGACGCGCCCGATAGAACTGGTGTGAGTTTTTCATGGGTATCCGGATCCCCTGCCGACCGGCATTATACGTCGCGGCGATCGCTCGCCTGCCACGGGGCACGTGGCACTTCGCTTTGACCTCCGCTACCATCGGCCAATGCAACCCCGTGCTGCAGATGCCGATACGGCGCTGACCGGCGCCGCGCTCCGCGAGGCCAAGCGGGCGTTGCGCGCGCGGATGATCGCCGCGCGCGATGCGCTGGACGACGGCGTGCGCGCGGCCGCGTCGCGGGCCATCGCCGCGCGAATCGCGTCATTGCCTTCATTCGCCGCCGCGCGTTGCGTCCTCGTCACGCTTCCGTTTGGCAGCGAATGGGACACGCGGCCGCTCGCGCTGGCCGCGCTGGCGTCGGGCAAGACGCTGGTGGTTCCGCGCGTCAACAATGCGTCACGAATGCTCGAACTGCACGTCGTCGCCGACATCGACCGCGACGTGACACCCGGCTACAGGGGCATTCCGGAGCCGTTGCCCGCGCTGCCGCAAATCGCGGCGGCGGCCATCGACTGGGTGCTGGTTCCCGGTGTCGCGTTCGGCCCGGAAGGCAGCCGCCTCGGATACGGCGGCGGGTATTACGACCGGCTGATGATCACGCTGCAGCCTGCCGCGGCGCGCATCGCCGGCGCATTCGACGCGCAGATCGTCGCGCACATCCCCGCCGCCTCGCACGACCTTCGCGTGGACTTGATCGTCACGGAATCCCGGATTCTGACGGCCTCCGATGAGCGCTGACGGGCCTCGGCCTCTTTGGAGGTCCGAACGAATTCGTTGCGGCGAGAGTCGGCCTCGCGTGCCGACTCGCAGTTGCCGTCGATCCCCGCTTCGCGGAGCCCCTCGCCGGCTGCTCGCGTCACCGCCCCGAAGCGCGAATGCTCCCGCTCCGGGGGCAGCGATCGTAGTGAGCGTGGGGGTACCTACCCGCAGCCGCAGGACGGCCTTCATCGCGCTCGCCGCCACGCTGGCGATCCAGATGTTCACTTCGCTTGCGGCCACCGCACCCGCCGTTCTCGCGCCGGAACTGGCCCGGGACTTGGGCGTCGCGCCGCAATGGATCGGCGTATTCGTGGGACTGGTCTACCTGGGCGCGATGCTGGCGAGCGTTGCGTCGGCAGGATTCATCGAGCGCTTCGGCGCAATCCGCGTGTCGCAAGTCTGCGTTCTGCTGTGTGCGATCGGAATCGCCATGGTCGGATCGCTGCCAGCATCGCTGACCGGGCTGCTGGTTGCCGCAGCCATACTGATCGGCCTCGGCTATGGGCCGATCACCCCCGCTTCGTCGCAGGTCCTGGCCCGGACCACGCCCCCGCAACAAATGGCGCTGATCTTTTCGATCAAGCAGACGGGCGTCCCTGCCGGCGCCGCGCTGGCCGGCGCGGCGCTTCCCATCGCCGCGCTCGCGATGGGGTGGCGGACGGCGCTGGTGCTGGTGGGGGTGGTGGGGCTGGGCGTGATTGCCGCCGCCGAATCCACGCGCAGGCGGCTCGACACCGATCACGCGCCAGGCAAGGCATTTTCGCTGCAGGTCATCATCGAGCGCCTGAAGCTCGTGGCCAAATCGCCTCCGCTGGCCGAACTGGCGCTGCTGAGCTTCGGCTACGCGGCCGTCCAGGTCTGTCTCACGAGTTTCCTGGTGGTCTTCCTTCACAATGCGCTGGGATGGTCGCTGGTCGCATGTGGGTTGGCGCTTACTCTCGCTACTGTCGGCGGAGTCGTTGGTCGTATAGTGTGGGGGGCGGTCGCCGACAACGTCCTGGCGCCGCGCCGGACATTGGCCGTCATCGGGTTGCTGGCGGGCCTGTGCGGCCTCGCGATGGCATTCGCTACCCCCTCGTGGCCGGCGTGGCTGGTGCTGCCGGTGACGGCGGTTTTTGGCGCGACGGCCATCGGCTGGAACGGCGTGCAATTGTCCGAACTGGCACGACTGAGCCCCCAAGGCAAAGCCGGCGCGGTGACCGGCGCCGCAGGATTCATCACGTTTTCAGGGGTGGTCATCGGCCCGCCTCTCTTCGCGGCGTTGACGTCGTGGACCGGCGGCTACCGCACGGGGTACCTGATGATGGCGGCCGTGAGCCTCACGGTGGCGTCGGCGCTCCACTTTCGCACCCGCATCGCCACGGCCCCGGCCGCGCGCTGACAGCGTCCCGCGATGCAGCAATACAATAGGTCTGCAACCCCCTAAAATGATCCGCGCCACCTGACGTTCTTGCCCTTCGCCTTTCGTTAAGCGGACGTGGCGCCAGACCGGCCAAGCCGCTTAACTCATGGTCATGCCTTAAGTCACATTTCGAACGCTTGCGTCGCACCGAAACCTACGGAGCCGCGCAGGCAGAATTCCCCCCGAAGAAGCCGATGCCAGTGCAATCGTCTTCAGGAGAATCACGATGGATATGATGAAAAGCGATGCCGATCCCCAGGAAACGCGCGAATGGCTGGACGCGCTGGCCGGCGTGCTCGCCTCCGAAGGTCCTGACCGCGCGCATTACCTGATCGAGAACCTCATCGACGCCGCGCGGAAGTCCGGCGCCTATCTCCCGTTCTCCGCGAACACGGCCTACATCAATACGATTCCGGTCGACAAGCAGGCGCACCTGCCGGGCGACTTCAACATCGAGCAGAAGATCCGCCACTGCGTCCGCTGGAACGCGATGGCCATGGTGCTGCGCGCGAACAAGGACACCAACGTCGGCGGGCACATCGCGAGTTTCGCGTCGGCGGCGATGCTCTACGACATCGGCTTCAATCACTTCTGGCACGCGCCGAGCGACGACCACGGCGGCGACCTCGTCTTCGTGCAGGGCCATTCGTCCACCGGCGTCTACGCGCGCGCATTCATGCTGGGACGGCTGACGGCGGAGCAGCTGGACAACTACCGGCAGGAAGTGGACGGGACGGGGATCTCGTCCTACCCGCATCCGTGGCTGATGCCGGACTTCTGGCAGTTCCCGACGGTGTCCATGGGACTCGGCCCGCTGATGGCGATCTACCAGGCGCGCTTCATGAAATACCTGAACGATCGCGGGCTGGCGCAGACGGAAGGCCGCAAGGTGTGGGCGTTCATGGGCGACGGCGAAATGGACGAGCCCGAATCGATGGGCGCGATCGGCATGGCCGGCCGCGAGAACCTCGACAATCTCATCTTCGTCGTCAACTGCAACCTGCAGCGGCTCGACGGTCCGGTGCGCGGCAACGGCAAGATCATCCAGGAACTCGAGAGCGATTTTCGCGGCGCCGGCTGGAACGTGATCAAGGTCGTGTGGGGCCGGCACTGGGATCCGCTTCTCGCGCGGGACAAGAAGGGCATCCTGATGCGGCGGATGATGGAGGTCGTCGACGGCGAGTACCAGACGATGAAGTCCAAGGACGGCGCGTACGTCCGCGAGCACTTCTTCAACACGCCGGAATTGAAGGAGCTCGTCGCCGACTGGTCGGACGAGGACATCTGGAAGCTCAATCGCGGCGGCCACGATCCGTTCAAGGTCTACGCGGCCTTCCATGCGGCGGTGAACCACAAGGGCCAGCCCACGGTGATCCTGCCCAAGACCATCAAGGGCTATGGCATGGGCGAGTCCGGCGAGGCGCAGAACATCACGCACCAGCAGAAGAAGATGTCCAGCGAGTCGGTCCGCCGGTTCCGCGACCGCTTCCACATCCCGGTGCCGGACGACAAGCTCGAGGAAATTCCGTACGTCACGTTCCCGGCCGGCTCGCCGGAGCAGGAATACATGGCGGCGCGGCGCATGGAATTGGGCGGTTACCTGCCGGCGCGCCGCCAGAAGGCCGCGCCGCTGGTCGTGCCGGAGCTCGCCGCGTTCGAGCGGTTCCTCAAGAGCACCGAGGACCGCGAAGTGTCGACGACGATGGCGTTCGTGCAGATCCTGCAGATGCTGCTGCGCGACAAGAATATCGCCAAGCACATCGTGCCGATCGTTCCCGACGAGTCGCGGACGTTCGGCATGGAGGGCATGTTCCGGCAGCTCGGCATCTGGAACCAGCAGGGCCAGCTGTACACGCCGGAGGACCGCGACCAGCTGATGTTCTACCGCGAGGACAAGACCGGCCAGATCCTGCAGGAAGGGATCAACGAGGCCGGCGGCATGTGCGACTGGATCGCCGCGGCGACGTCGTACTCGACGCACGGCGTGCAGATGATCCCGTTCTACATCTTCTACTCGATGTTCGGTTTCCAGCGCATCGGCGACCTGGCCTGGGCGGCGGGCGACATGCGTTCGCGCGGCTTCCTGCTGGGCGGCACGGCCGGCCGCACGACATTGAATGGCGAGGGACTGCAGCACGAAGACGGCCATTCGCACATGATCTCGGCGACGGTCCCGAACTGCATCTCCTACGATCCGACGTTCGGGTACGAAGTCGCGGTCATCATCCAGGACGGACTGCGCCGGATGTACGCGGAGCAGGAGGACATCTATTACTACCTGACGGTGATGAACGAGAATTACCAGCAGCCCGCGATGCCCGAAGGCGCGGCGCCGGGAATCCTCAAAGGCATGTACAAGCTGCGCGATGGCGACTCCGTGACGATCGGCCAAATCCGCAAAGGGCAAGGCGCCGCGCGTCCAGCTCATGGGGTCGGGCGTCATCCTGCGCGAGGCCATTGCCGCGGCGGACTTGCTGAAGAAGGACTGGGGCGTCGACGCCGACATCTGGAGCTGCCCGTCGTTCACCGAGCTCGCGCGCGACGGCAATGCCGTGACGCGCTGGAACATGCTGCACCCGACGGACAAGCCGCGCATGTCGCACGTCGAAACCTGCCTCAAGGATGCGCAGGGGCCGGTGATCGTCACGACCGACTACATGCGCCTCTTCGCGGAGCAGATCCGTCCGCTGGTGCGCAATCGCTACGTCGTGCTGGGCACCGATGGCTTCGGACGCTCCGACACGCGCGAACAGCTGCGGCACTTCTTCGAGGTCAACTGCTATTACACGACCGTCGCGGCGCTGAAGGCGCTCGCGGACGACGGCACGATCCCGGCCACGAAGGTTGCCGAAGCCATCAAGAAATACGGCCTCGATCCGGACAAGCCGGCGCCGTGGACGGTGTAGCAAAATGAGGCAGGTTACGCTGGGACGACTGATGAAGAGGCGGAAATGAGCACGATCGAAGTCAAGGTCCCCGACATCGGCGACTTCAAGGACATTCCCGTCATCGAGATCTTCGTGAAAGCGGGAGACTCGGTGAAGGCCGAGGATTCGCTCATCTCGCTCGAATCGGACAAGGCAACGATGGACGTGCCGGCGCCCGCCGCTGGTGTCGTCAAGGATGTGCGGTTGAAACTCGGCGACAAGGTCAGCGAAGGTTCGCTGATCCTCACGCTCGACACCGCGGCCGCGGGCGAAGGCAAAGCCGCCACGCCGGCATCTGCACCCCCACCGCCGGCCGCCGCAGCGCCGGCGGCGCCTGCCGCGGCGTCAGCACCAGCCACTCCTCCGCCTGCAGCGGCAGCCTCGCCCTCCCCGGCGTCCATGCCGGCGATGCCCGCCGCCGCCATCGACAACGAAGCATTCAAGGGCGCGCACGCGTCGCCGTCCGTGCGCAAGTTCGCGCGCGAGCTGGGTGTCGACCTGGCGAAGGTCAAGGGCACCGGACCCAACGCGCGCATCCAGCAGGAAGACGTCCAGAACTTCGTCAAGCAGGCGCTGAGCGGCGGCGGCGCAGCGGCCGGCGCCGCAGGCAGCGTGACCGGGGGCGGATCGCTGAACCTGCTGCCGTGGCCATCGGTCGACTTCGCGAAGTTCGGCACCGTCGAAGTGAAGCCGTTGTCGCGGATCAAGAAGATTTCCGGCGCCAACCTCGCCCGCAACTGGGTGATGATTCCGCACGTCACGCAGTTCGACGAAGCCGACATCACGGACCTCGAGGCATTCCGCGTCCAGATGAACAAGGAGAACGAGAAGGCCGGCATCAAGATCACGATGCTGGCGTTCCTGATCAAGGCGTCGGTGGCGGCGCTGAAGAAATTCCCCGACTTCAACGCCTCATTGGATGGGGACAACCTGGTATTGAAGAAGTATTTCCACGTCGGGTTCGCCGCCGACACGCCGAACGGCCTCGTCGTCCCGGTGATCAGGAATGCCGACCAGAAAGGCGTTCTCGACATCGCGAAGGAGATGGGTACGCTGTCGGCCAAGGCGCGCGAAGGCAAGCTGGGTCCGGCGGAGATGCAGGGCGGATGCTTTTCCATCTCGTCGCTCGGCGGCATCGGCGGCACTGCGTTCACACCGATCATCAACGCGCCTGAAGTGGCCATCCTCGGCGTGTCGAAGAGCGCCACCAAGCCCGTCTGGAATGGCAAGGACTTCTCGCCGCGGTTGATGGTGCCGCTGTCGCTCTCCTACGACCATCGCGTGATCGACGGTGCGTCCGCCGCGCGCTTCACCGCGTATCTCGCGGGCCTGCTCGCCGACATGCGGCGGGTGATGCTATGAGTGTGGTTGAAGTCAAGGTCCCGGACATCGGGGACTTCAAGGACATCCCGGTCATCGAGATCTTCGTCAAGCCGGGCGACACCGTGAAGGCCGAGGATTCGCTGGTCACGCTCGAATCCGACAAGGCGACGATGGATGTGCCCTCACCCGGCGCGGGCGTGGTGAAGGAACTGAAAGTGAAGCTGGGCGACAAGGTCAGCGAAGGCAGCGTGATCGTCGTCCTCGACAGCGCGGCCTCAGTTGCCACCACCGCCGAAGCGAAACCCGCGGCAGCGGCGGCGCCCACGCCGGCAGCGGCACCTGCGGCCAAGCCCGCGGCGGCACCTGCGCCGCAGGCGCCCATCCCCGGCGCCGCGACTTACAGCGGCAAAGCCGACGTCGAGTGCGAAATGCTGGTGCTGGGCGCCGGTCCCGGCGGATACAGCGCGGCGTTCCGCGCGGCCGACCTCGGCATGAAGACGGTGCTCGTCGAGCGGTATGCGTCGCTGGGCGGCGTTTGCCTCAACGTCGGCTGCATCCCGTCGAAGGCGCTGCTGCACATCGCGGCGGTGATGGACGAGACGAAGGCGTTCGCCGAGCACGGCATCACGTTCGGCGAACCCAAGATCGACCTCGAGAAGCTGCTCGCCTGGAAGAACAAGGTCGTCGGCAAGCTCACCGGCGGCCTGTCCGGCATGGCCAAGGCGCGCAAGGTCGACGTCGTTCGCGGCTACGGCGCGTTCCTCGATCCGAACCACGTCGAAGTCGAGGTCACCGACGGCAGCGGCCAGGGCAAGACCGGCGCCAAGAAGGTCGTGAAGTTCCAGAAGGCGATCATCGCCGCGGGTTCGCAATCGGTGCGGCTGCCGTTCCTGCCGGACGACCCGCGCATCGTCGACTCGACCGGCGCGCTGCTGCTGCGTTCGGTCCCGAAGCGCATGCTGGTGATCGGCGGCGGCATCATCGGCCTGGAAATGGGCACCGTGTACTCGACGCTGGGCGCGCGCCTCGACGTCGTCGAAATGCTCGACGGCCTGATGCAGGGCGTGGACCGCGACCTGTTCCGCGTGTGGGAGAAGATGAACAAGCCGCGCTTCGACCGCATCATGCTGAAGACGAAGACCGTCGCCGCGGAGGCGAAGAAGGATGCGATCTACGTGACGTTCGAGGGCGAGCAGGCGCCGGCCGGACCGCAGCCTTACGACCTGGTGCTGCAGGCGGTCGGCAGGAGTCCCAACGGCCGGAAGATCGCCGCGGAGAAGGCCGGCGTCGCAGTGACCGATCGTGGCTTCGTCCCGGTCGACAACCAGATGCGCACCAACGTGCCGCACATCTACGCGATCGGCGACATCATCGGCAACCCGATGCTCGCGCACAAGGCCGTGCACGAGGGCCACGTCGCCGCGGAAGCGGCCGCCGGCGAGAAGTCCTACTTCGACGCTCGCGTCATTCCGTCGGTGGCGTACACCGACCCGGAAGTGGCCTGGGTCGGCGTCACCGAGGACGAAGCGAAGGCCAAAGGCATGAAGGTCGGCAAGGGCGTGTTCCCATGGGCCGCGTCGGGACGCGCCATCGCCAACGGCCGCGACGAGGGATTCACCAAGCTCATCTTCGACGAGACGACGCACCGCATCGTCGGCGGCGGCATCGTCGGCACGCACGCGGGCGACCTGATCAGCGAAGTCGCGCTGGCCATCGAGATGGGCGCCGACGCGGTGGACATCGGCAAGACGATCCATCCGCATCCGACGCTGGGCGAATCGGTCGGGCTCGCGGCGGAAGTCTACGAAGGCGTCTGCACGGACCTGCCTCCGCCGCGGAAGAAGTAGCGTGACCCAGGACGAACTGAAGCAGGCCGTCGCCCGCGAGGCGATCAAGCACGTCGTCACCGATGCGTGGATCGGCGTGGGCTCCGGCTCCACGGCGAATTTCTTCATCGACGAACTCGCGAAGATCAAGCACCGGATCAAGGGCGCCGTGGCGAGCTCGGTGAAGACTGCCGACCGGCTGAAGGCGCACGGCATCGACGTCGAGGAGCTGAACAACGTCGACGACGTTCCCGTCTACATCGACGGCGCGGACGAGGTCACCGAGCACGGCGCGATGATCAAGGGTGGCGGCGGCGCGTTGACGCGCGAGAAGATCGTCGCGGCGGTGGCGCGCAAGTTCGTCTGCATCGTCGACCAGTCGAAGCTGGTCGGCGTCCTTGGCAAGTTCCCGCTGCCGGTGGAGGTGATCCCGATGGCGCGCAGCTACGTCGCGCGCGAGTTGGTCGCGCTGGGCGGCCAGCCGGCGCTGCGGATGGGATTCACGACCGACAACGGCAACGTGATCCTGGACGTGTCGGGACTGTCCATCGTCGATCCGGTGAAGCTCGAGGCGACCATCAACAACATCGTCGGCGTCGTCACCGTCGGCCTGTTCGCGCGCCGCGGCGCCGACGTGATCCTGCTCGGCGCGCCCGACGGCGTGCGCACGCTTTCGCCGCGCTGAGCTTCGCCATTTGCCGCTGTCCCGCCGGGTCGCCGGCCCGATTCGCGGCCGCGGTAGAATGCCCGGATGACCAATCTCAACGTGCCGGGACTGGCGCCGGTCGCCGATATCGCCGCCTACATGCGCGACGTGGGCGCTTCCGCGCGCGCCGCCGCAAGCGAACTCGCGCGCGCGAACACGGGTGTCAAGAATGCAGCGCTGCGGGCGATGGCCGACGCGGTGACGCGCGACGAGTCCCGCCTGCTCGCGGCCAACGCGCAGGACGTCGCGGCCGCCAAGGCTGCGGGGCACGACGCCGCCTTCGTCGACCGCCTGACGCTCGACGCCCAGGTGATCCGCGCCATGGCCGATGGTCTCGAGCAGATAGCCGCGCTGCCCGACCCCGTCGGCGAAATCACCGATCTCAAGTATCGCCCGAGCGGCATCCAGGTCGGCAGGATGCGCGTGCCGCTCGGCGTCGTCGGCATCATCTACGAGTCGCGGCCAAACGTCACCGCCGATGCCGCGGCGCTGTGCCTGAAGTCCGGCAACGCGACGATACTGCGCGGCGGCTCGGAGGCGCTGCACAGCAACCAGGCCATCGCCGCCTGCGTGCACCAGGGACTGCGCGACGCCGGCCTCACCGAGCGCGCGGTGCAGGTCGTCGCCTCCAGCGACCGCGCCGCCGTCGGCCACCTGATCGCCGACGTCGAGCACGTGGACGTCGTCATTCCGCGCGGCGGCAAGAGTCTCATCGAGCGCATCGCCAGGGATGCCAAGGTTCCCGTCATCAAGCACCTGGATGGCGTCTGTCACGTCTACATCGATGCCAGCGCGGACATCGACATGGCCGTCCGCATCGCCGACAACGCCAAGACGCAGCGCTACTCGCCGTGCAACACGATGGAAACGCTGCTCGTGCACCGGGCAATCGCCGCGCGCGTGCTCCCTCCGCTGGCCGCCATCTATGCCGCGAAATCGGTCGAGCTGCGCGGCGACGAGCGCTCGCGCGCGCTGGTTTCGTCCATGAAGGCGGCGACCGAGGACGACTGGTACACCGAGTACCTGGCGCCCATCCTGGCGGTGCGCATCGTCGACTCGCTGGACGACGCCATCGGCCACATCGCGAAGTACGGCTCGCAGCACACGGACGCGATCGTCACCGAAGATTACGGCAACGCGATGCGCTTCCTGCGCGAAGTCGATTCCAGTTCCGTGCTGGTCAACGCGTCGACGCGCTTCGCCGACGGCTTCGAGTACGGACTGGGCGCGGAGATCGGCATCTCGACCAACAAGCTGCACGCGCGCGGCCCCGTCGGTCTCGAAGGATTGACCAGCCAGAAGTGGGTGGTCCTCGGCACGGGCCAGATCCGCGGCTGACCTTTCGTCGGCATGTCCTCGTCCGTCTCGATCTCGATTGCGACCAACACGGCCATCGCCGGCGCCAAAGGCTTCGGCTGGTTCGTGACCGGCTCGCCGACGCTGTTCGCGGAAATGATCCATTCCTTCGCGGACGTCGGCAACCAGGTGCTGCTCAAGGTCGGCGAGGTGCGCGGGCGGGGCGCACCCAGCCACGTGCATCCATTCGGACGCGGGCAGGAAAAATTCTTCTGGGCGCTCGTCTCCGCCGTCAGCGTGTTCTTTATCGGCTGCGGCATCAATATCTATCACGGCATTCACGCGCTCCTGTCGCGGCAGGCCGTGGAGCCGTTCACGCCGCTGATCATCGGGCTGCTGCTGTTTTCGCTGGCGCTGGAACTCTGGACGTTCACGGTGGCGCTGAAGGAAATCGGCGGCTGGGCCGGATTGCGCGAGAATCGCACCAACACGACCGTGCTCGCCGTCCTGCTCGAAGATGCCGTGGCGCTGCTGGGCATCCTGCTCACGCTGGTGGTCGCGGGCATCAGCTTCGTCTGGGGACCGAGGCCGATATTCGATGCCACCGTGGCGATTCTGGTCGGCGTGCTGCTGGGCGTGATGGCGCTGTTTCTGGCGGCGCTGAATCGCAAGCTGCTGATCGACGCATCGGATCCCGAAGTCGATCGCGCGGCGCAGGATTGGCTTGCCGCACGCGACATTTCCGGCACCGTGAATTCGCTGGTGCTCGACGACGACAGGTCGGTGGTGTTCGTGAAAGCGCGGCACGACGTGCGCGACTCCTTCGCGGTCGGCGAGGCATTGAAAGCGCAACTCGCCAGGGACGGCAAGACCGTCGACGCGGTCTACTGGAAATTCGCCGGAAGCGCCTGACGATGCCCGAGCCCCCGGGAACATTCCGTGCTCGACCCCCTCGCGGCGGCGGTCCTCGACTTCTGGTTCGGAGCGCAGGATCCGGCGTCGCCGAGCGCGCCGCGTGACGTCTGGTTCCGCAAGGACGCCACATTCGATGCGGAAATCCGGCAGCGCTTCGGTACCGCCATCGCCGTCGCCTTGGCCGGCGGCTACGGCGAATGGTGCGCGACTGCCGAGGGCGCGCTCGCCCGCGTGCTGGTGCTCGACCAGTTCACGCGCAATGCCTACCGCGACACGCCGGCGGCCTTTGCCGGCGATGCGCGCGCGTTGGCCACGGCGGAGGACGCCGTCGAGCGCGGCCTGGATCGCTCGCTGAAGCCCTTCGGCCGGTGGTTTCTGTACATGCCGTTCGAGCACGCGGAGGATCGCGAAGCGCAGCGCCGGTCGCTCGAACTTTTCGGCGCACTGGCCGAGGAGCACGGGCCTGACCGCGCCGCTCGAATGGGCGCAAAAGCACGCGGACGTCATCGCGCGGTTTGGCCGCTATCCGCATCGCAATGCGATTCTCGGCCGGACGTCGACGCCGGACGGAAGTCGCGTTTCTCGGCCAGCCCGGTTCCCGTTTCTAGTCCGCACTGCCGCCGCAGCGCATTCCTCGCATGACGACCGCGCCAACGCCCATCGCAATTCTCGGCGGCACGTTCGATCCGGTCCACTACGGGCACCTGCGCTTCGCCGACGACGTGCGTCGCGCGCTCGGGCTGCCCGAAGTGCGTCTGGTACCGGCGGCCGATCCTCCGCACCGCGACCGTCCGACGGCGTCGGCCGCCGATCGCCTGGCAATGCTTAAGCTTGCCGTCGCGGAGTTTCCCGGATTGGCCGTGGACGACCGTGAATTGCGCCGTGCCGGCAAGAGCTACACGGTGCTCACGCTCGAGGAACTCCGCGCCGAGTTCCCCGACAGTCCGATCCTCGTGCTGCTCGGCGCGGACGCGTTTCGCGGGCTGCCCTCGTGGCACCGCTGGCGCGAACTGTTCGACCTCGCGCATTTCGTCGTCGTCGAGCGGCCCGGAGTGAACCTCGAGGCCGGCCTGCCCGCGCCACTGCTTGCCATCTGGCGCGAGAGGCGGGTCGACGATCCGGGGATCTTGATTTCGCGCCCGGCGGGCGCCATCTTCGTCCAGCCCATCGCGCCCGTCGATGTCTCGGCCACCTTGATCAGGGATCGAGTCGCGCGTGAGGGGAATGCCGGGACGAAATGGCGCGGTTTGCTCCCGCCCGCCGTTTTGGCCTATATTGAACGCCATCACCTTTACCTTCGTGGATCGGATGCGCCTTAACAAACTGCAGCAAACCGCCGTCACCGCGCTCGAGGACATCAAGGCCCGCGACATCACGGTCCTCGACGTTCGCAAGATCACCAGCATCTACGATTCGATGATCATCGCCACCGCCGAGTCGAACCGGCAGGCCAAGGCGCTGGCGCATCACGTCCGCGACCGGCTGAAGGAGGCCGGCGCGACGATTCAAGGCGTCGAAGGCGAGGCGACCGGCGAATGGGTCCTCGTCGATTGCGGCGACATCGTCGTGCATGTCATGCAACCCGCGGTCCGCGCCTACTACAACCTCGAGGAACTCTGGCAGGACGCCGCCTCGACGCGCCGCGCGAAGGCAGCGGCATAGCATTTCCGGCGCGCGCGACGAGGCCCGCGGCCGCTCTCGGACAACCGCGCCGTGAAGCTCCGCATCGCCGCCCTCGGCCACCGGATGCCCGCCTGGGTCGCCGCCGCATATGGCGAATACGCCAAGCGGCATGCCGAGAGAGTACGAACTGGAACTCGTGGAACTGAAGCCGGCGGCGCGCGACGCCGGCAAGGCGGCCGCGCAGCTGCTCGCCGCCGAAGCGTTGCGCATTCGCGCGGCATGCGTGAATTTCACGATGGTCGCCTTGGACGAGCGCGGCGTCGCGTGGACGACGCGCCAGCTGGCGCAGCGGCTGGCGGGCTGGCGCGACTCGGCGCAGGACGTGGCCTTCGTCATCGGCAGCGCCGATGGTCTGGACGAGTCGGTGAAGCGCGACGCGGCCGCGGTTTTCGCGCTGTCGGCGCTGACGCTGCCGCACGGGCTCGCAAGGATCATACTAGCGGAACAACTGTATCGCTCGGCCAGCATCCTGGGCGGGCATCCCTACCATCGTGACTGAAAACGTCATATATCTCGCGTCACGCAGCCCGCGCCGGCAGGAGCTGCTGCGGCAGATCGGTGTCGAATTCGAACTGCTGGGACTGCGCCACGCGCCGGGCCGCCATCAGGACGTGGTCGAGGAGACTCGCGACGGCGAGCCGCCGCTGCATTACGTCGAGCGCATCGCGCGCACCAAGGCCAGCGTCGGCTGGAGCCGGATGCTGGAGCGCAAACTCTCCCCGCGTCCGGTGTTGGGCGCCGATACCGAGGTCGTGTGCGACGACATCGTCTTCGGCAAGCCTGCGGATGCCGATGCGGCTCGCGGGATGCTCGAGCGACTGTCCGGTCGCAGGCACGACGTCATCAGCGCCATCGCACTCCGCTGGGAGGACGCCGTGGAGGTTGCCCTGTCCGTCACGCACGTGACGATGCGCCGCCTGACGGCACGGGAAATCACGCGCTATGTCGCCAGCGGCGAGCCCTTCGACAAGGCGGGCGGATACGCGATCCAGGGCCGCGCGGCAATGTTCATCACCCGCATCGACGGCAGTTACTCGGGCGTGATGGGACTGCCGCTGGCCGAAACCGCCGCCGCGCTAGCCAGGATCGACCGGCCCGTGTTGTAAGATCAGGTTGTCATGCATGAGATCCTGATCAACGTCACGCCGCAGGAGACGCGCGTCGCCATGCTCGAACAAGGCGTGGTGCAGGAGTTGCACGTCGAACGTTCCAGCGCGCGCGGCCTGGTCGGCAACATCTGCCTGGGGCGCGTCGCGCGCGTCCTTCCGGGAATGCAGAGCGCGTTCGTCGAAATCGGGCTGGAGCGCGCCGCGTTCCTGCACATCGCCGACATCTGGGAACACCGGCAGAACGGGCACGGCGGCGAACAGCGGCCCATCGAGAAGATCCTGCACGAGGGCCAATCGCTGCTGGTGCAGGTGATCAAGGACCCGATCGGCACCAAGGGCGCGCGCCTGTCGACGCAGGTCAGCCTGGCCGGGCGCCTGCTCGTGTTCCTGCCGCAGGACTCGCACATCGGCATCTCGCAGCGCATCGGCGACGAGGCCGAGCGCGAAACGCTGCGCGAGCGACTCCAGCTGCTGTTGCCGGAAGGCCTTGTCGGAGGCTTCATCATCCGGACGATGGCGGAGACCGCCACCGAGCGCGAGATGCAGACCGACATCGAATACCTGACCAAGCTTTGGGGCGACCTCAACGTGCGGTCGCGCGAAGTGCCTCCGGCGACGCTGCTGTACCAGGACCTGAACCTCGCGCAGCGCGTGCTGCGCGACATGGCGACCGAGGAGACGTCGCGCGTGGTCGTCGATTCCCGCGAGACGTTCGCCAAGATGCAGGAATTCGCCCGGGCCTACACGCCCGCGCTGCTGGAGCGCGTCACGCATTACGTCGGCGATCGTCCGCTGTTCGACTTGAACGGCGTCGAGGACGAGATCGAGAAGGCGCTGTCGCGGCGCGTCGACCTGAAGTCGGGCGGCTACCTCATCATCGACCAGACCGAGGCGATGACGACCATCGACGTCAATACCGGCGGCTTCGTCGGCGGCCGCAGCTTCGACGACACCATCTTCAAGACCAACCTCGAAGCGTCGCAGGTGATCGCCCGCCAGCTGCGGATGCGCAACCTGGGCGGCATCATCATCATCGACTTCATCGACATGGAGAACGCGGACCACCGCGCGGCCGTGCTCGCCGAACTCAACAAGGCGCTGGAAAAGGACCGCACGCGGCTCACGGTGAACGGTTTCACGCAGCTGGGCTTGGTCGAGATGACGCGGAAGCGCACGCGCGAATCGCTCGCGCATGTGCTCTGCGAAACCTGCCCGACCTGCCACGGGCGCGGCGAGCTGAAGACGGCGCAGACGATCTGCTACGAGATCCTGCGCGGCATCGTGCGCGAGGCCAAGCAGTTCAACGCGCGGGAATTCCGCATCCTCGCGTCGCAATCGGTGATCGACATGTTCCTGGACGAGGAATCGCAAAGCCTGGCGCAGCTGGGCGATTTCATCGGCAAGCCCATATCACTGCAGGTGGAGACCGTGTACACGCAGGAACAGTACGACATCGTCCTCATCTAGGCCATCGCCGCGGTCGCGGATTGCCACCACCCGAACGAAGCCTGGATCCATGTTCGCCAAACTCTGGGCCCGTGCCCGGCAACTCTTCGAGAAGGTCTTTCCGTACGAGCCCGAGCCGGGGCGATTCGAATCCGGATCGAAGTGGAGCCTGAAGGGATTTCTCGCGGCGGCGCCGTTCGTGCTGCCGAGTCGCGAATACCTGGTCTACGTGCCCAAGGGCCGCTCGGTGTGGCGGCGCGCGCCACTGCTCGTGCTGTGCCATGGATGCAAGCAGACGCCGGAGGAGTTCGCGCAAGGCACGCGCATCGCCGAGCTCGCGGACCGCGAAGGATTCGTCGTTCTGCTGCCGCGGCAAAAGGATGCTGCCAATCCGTGGCGGTGCTGGAACTGGTTCGACACGCGCACGATGCGCGGTGCCGGCGAGGCGGCCATCGTCGCCGCGCAGATTCGCTCCGTCCGGCGCCGCTATCGTTGCCATCGCAAGCGTGTGCTCGTCGCCGGCATGTCCGCCGGTGGCGCCCTCGCCGCGGTGATCGGCCTGCGCTACCCCGGACTGGTTTCGGCCGTGGCCGTGCACTCGGGGTTGGCCTGCGGCGCCGCGAAGTCCCCGCTTTCCGCCATCGCTGTCATGCAAGCCGGGCCGGAGCAGGATGTGGCCGCGATCGGCGACGCCGCCCGCGCCGCGGCGCATCCGCGCGCATTGCCGATTCCGCTGCTCGCGGTCCAGGGCGGATCCGATCCTGTCGTTTCGCCGCGGCATGCCGCCGCGCTGGTCCGGCAATACCTGCATCTCAACGGCCACGCCTCGACGCGCGATGCCGGCGCGACGTTGTCGGGCATGCCCGCGGCCGACAGCGAATCGACGACGACGCTGGCGAGCGGACGCACGGAGACCGTGCGCGAATGGCGCAGCGATGGCCGGCTGGTCGCGCGCCTGGTCGAAGTGTCGGGACTGGGCCACGCATGGAGCGGCGGCGACGCCGAGCTGGCCTACAACGATGCGGAAGCGCCGGATGCGACGGCGCTCGTCGGCGCGTTCTTTGCCGATGCACTATCCTGACGTGGTTTCGTGACAAGGAGCCCAAAGGCCATGGCCATTTCGGCAATGAACCATTTCACGGTGCTCACCGACGACGTGCCGCGCACCGTTCACTTCTACTGCAACCTGCTGGGGTTGAGCGACGGCGCGCGGCCGGATCTCGGATTTCCCGGCGCATGGCTGTATGCCGGCAGTGCCGCGATTCTCCATGTCGTCGGCGGCAAGGCGCGCGAACAACTGAAGCCCGGCGTCATCGACCACATGGCGTTCTCGGCGACCGGACTCTCGGAGACGCTGGCGATGCTGGTCACGTACAACGTCGAGCACACGTGCCGGCGGCAGGCCGGAACCGGCATCTGGCAGGTATTCCTGTTCGATCCGAACGGCGCCCGCGTCGAGCTGGACTTCTCTCCCGACGAAGTGAAGGCCGGCGCGTGAATCCGCTGCGCGTCGAGCCCGACCACCTCGTCGTCGTCACGCCGGACCTGCGCCAGGGCTGCGACTGGGTCGAGGAGCGGCTCGGCGCCCGGCCACGGCCCGGCGGCAAGCATGTGGCCATGGGCACGCACAACGCTCTCCTGTCGTTGGGTACGCGGTTCTATCTCGAAGTGATCGCGGTCGATCCCGAGGGCATCGCGCCGGGCCGGCCGCGCTGGTTCGACTTGGACGAGCCGCGCATGCGCGCAGCGCTGGCGGAAGGACCGCACCTCGCGAACTGGGTCGCGCGCACCGCCGACATCGACGCCGCCGCCGCGCGCGTTCCCGATCTCGGCGCGCCGACGCCCATGTCGCGCGGCGACCTCACCTGGCGCATCACGATTCCCGACGACGGCCATCGCCCAGGGCGCGGCCTGGTGCCGACGCTCATCCAGTGGCCGGACGCGAGGCATCCCACCGACAACATGGCCGATTCAGGTTGCCGGCTCGTCGCCATCGCCGGCGAACATCCGGAGCCCGCGACTGTGCGCGCCGAACTCGCGGCGCTCGGACTCTCCGACACGATGAAGGTCACCTACGGGAAATCGCCGCGAATCGCCGCGATGATCCGCACGTCGCGCGGCGTGGCGACGCTGTGATGGCGGCGCCGTCCGCGCGTTCGAGTTGTTCACTTGCGAACCTGGATCTCCTCCGGCGGCCGGACTGTGCGAAACGTCACCAGCAGCAGCACGTCGTAGACGATCTTCACTCCGCCCGCGATGACCAGCGACCAGCCGAACGTCGACACGCCCAGCAGGTAGCCGGCGACGAGCGGACTGATCGCCGACGCGAGGCTCCGCGGCACGGACGTGATGCTGGCGGCGGCGGCGCGCTCCCCGGGAGAAACGACCGCCATCACATAGGAACTGCGCGTCGGCACGTCCATTTGCGACAACGCGCTGCGCACCAGCAGCAGCACGATGACCCACGTCAGGTCGGGAACGAACGGCACGATGATCAGCAGCACGCTCGACGGAAGATGGGTGAATACCATCGTGTTGACCAGTCCGATCCGGTTGGCAATGCGCACGGCCACGAGGTAAGAAAGCGCCGAGAACACGCCTGTCCAGAAGAAGATCGTGCCGGCGACCGCGATTGAAAGATCGAACTTCTGGAATAGCCAGAGCGCCAGCATCGACTGCACGATGAACCCGCCGCCGAAGGCATCCAGGCTGAACAATGCCGCAAGCGTGTAGACGATGCGCCTGGATTCGCGCAGCGGCGCCGCGCGTGTCGCGGTTTCGGCCTCGAGCGCCGCCGGCAACTTGCGGTAGATGAGGCCGGAGGCCACGCCGAGCAGGCCGTAGAGCAGAAACAGCGACTGCATCGCGGCCTTCGCGCTGACTTGCATCGCGCCGGTCAGCCATTCGGAGGATCCGGCGAACAGTGCGCCGGCGGCGCCGACCAGCGCGCCGACCAGGCTGTATCGGGCGAAGACCGCGGTGCGCTGCCGATCCGTCGCGAGGCGGGCCAGGACCGCCTGCTCCAGCGGGAGGAATACGCTGACGTCGCCACTCGACGGATTGAGCGTGCCGACCACCGCGATGATGAACAGTGGCCAGAAATCCGTGAACGTCGCAAATCCCAGTCCCGTCGCCGCCATCAGCGCCGACGCCAGCAGCAGCAGCGTGCGAAAGCGCAGCCGCCACGCGTGCATGCCGACCAGCAATGTGAGCAGGCCCGAACCCAGCAGGGTCCCGGTGGTGATGGCGCCGACTTCGAACGGAGTGAGGCCGAGCGTGATGAGATAGAGCGGCAGCAGCAGGCTGACGAACCCGTCGCCGAAGGCGCGCAGGCCGCGCGCGCAGAGCAATCGGCGAAGGTTTCCCGAATTCACCGGACAGGACGCGGATGGCGGGCGACGCGCGTGCCGGTCGCCGGCTCCGGGATCGGGCTGACAATGAAACTGCAGTTGGACGCGATGGTTGCCCCGCTCGACGCGAAACATCTGCAGGAGATGGACGGGGCACCGTCTTGGAGGGATTGTTCCCGGGGGTCCTGCGTTCCCCCGCCGCCAATGCTACAGCGCGCGAATTGCGGGCGCAACGGCCGCACGCCGTCCGCCTGACTGCGGCGCTATCCCAGCGCCCCGCGCGCCGCGACCGGCCACACGCATTCGACGACGTCGCCGCGGACGCCGACGATCCAGTCGTAGAGGTTGACCGTCGGGTCGCAGTGGCCGGGGATAAGCCATACGCGCTCGCCGATGACGGGCCTCGACAGGCCGGGATCCACGCGCAGCACGCCATGCTCGTCCGATGCACCGACATACTCGAGACCGTGCGCGGCGTGGACAAGCGGGCAAACCGGAATCCATCGCGAACGCCTTGAGCCCGGCATCGACGATCGCGCGTTCCGGCGCCGGCGCGCTCATCACGGTCGCCGCGACGTACAGGCTTTGCTCGAACGCGTGATCGTCCGGCGCCAGCGCGTTGCGGCCGTAGTCCGCATCCATGAAGATGTAGGAGCCGGGCTGCAGTTCGGTGTAGACGCGACTGTCGCGCTCCAGTTGCCACGTGCCGGTGCCCGCGCCGGTGACGGTCGGGCACGCGATCCCCGCAGCAGTCAGAAGGTCGCGCGTGTCGCGCGCAAGATTTGCGGCGGCAACGATGGCCGCGCGACGCTCGGCAGGTTTGCGCAGGTGCTGCGCGGCACCGTGATAGGCGTGCAGCCCGCGAAACCGCAGCCCGGGCGAGGCCTGGACTGCCTGCGCCAGCGCCACGGCAAGCGGACCCGGCACGACGCCGCAGCGATGCGCGCCGACGTCGATCTCGACCAGCACGTCGATCGTCGCGCCCGCCTTCGTCGCCGCTGCCGAGATGGAGGCAACCACATTCAGGTCGTCGGCGAGCACGCCGATCGTCGCGGTCCGCGCCAGTCCGGCGAGGCGCGCCAGCTTCGTCGCGGTGACGATTTCATTGGTGACGAGAACGTCGCGTATGCCCGCCTCGACGAACGCCGCCGCCTCGTCCACCTTCTGGCAACAGATGCCCACCGCGCCAAGGGCAACCTGCCGCTTCGCGATCTCCGGACACTTGTGCGACTTGGCGTGCGGCCGCAACGCCACGCCCGAACCGCGCACGGCATTGGCCATCAGTTCCAGGTTGCGCTCGAAGGGATCGAGGTCGACGACCAGCGCCGGGTCTCGATGGTGGCCACCGACTCGCCGGGGCGCGCGGGCATGCGCTGCATCAGGCGTGCCTCGATAGATCAACAGGTTGACGCGGGAAGTGCATCGGCAATGCGCGGCAGGAAAGCGCAGGCTGCGCCAGAGCCCCGCTGGATACAAACCCGTGGCAAGAAGTTGTCCGCCGACCATCGCCGCGATGCGCGCGATGTCGCGGACTGGACGAAAGTGGCTGGGGCGGCCGGCAGGATCGAAAATGGCCACGAAGCGGAATGGCGACAGTTGTATAACCGAGTCGCGCAGCGTGGATCGGTGTCTCGCTTTCGAACGTGAATGCAGCCATTTGCAGTCATGCCGAACGCTGCAGCTGCCGCAACAGCGCAGCAGGATAGAGCCGTTGCCCTGATTGCGAATCGGCGATCGGGTGGCCCGCCGCCCAAGACATCAAGAAGTCGGCGAAGCGATTGGCAAAAGAGCCTCGCCACGCGGATAGGGTCGCGGCCCGTCAGACGCGCGGCGACGATCAGCGCGATGCGGATAGATCGTGCGCCGCCAGCATCATGCGGCCTATGTCCTCAGGGCTGATGCTGTCCGTCGCCATCAAGCGTGACGACAGAGCTCGGTACCGCTCGGCGAGCGCGAAGCTGAAAACCATTCCACAAGACTCGCCGCCTTCCCTTGGTTCCGTTCGTGTCGCATCACCGGGTCGCCGGCAAACCTTCGAACGCGGCGCTGGTGCCGTCTGTCGAACCATCGTCCACGACGATGACCAGCGCGCATTGGCGAAGCGAGCGCTCCGCGATGTCCGCGGATAGTTCGCGCTTCGTTGTAGGCAGGGATGACGATGGCAGCGCGGCATCAGTACAACGCCCCGTTGATCGAAATACATTGTCCCGAAATGTAGGCGGCCGCGTCGGATGCCAGGAACGCGACCAGCTGCGCCACTTCCTGCGCGGTTCCCGCACGCTGCATCGGGACCAGGTCGCCTGATCGCGTCGTCATCGAATGCAGCGGCAGTCACGGCGGTTGCGATGATGCCGGGCGCGACGCGTTGACGGTGACGCCCCGCCGCGCGACCTCGATGGCCAGCGACTTCCCGGCGGCGATCAGGCCGGCCTTGGCCGCCGCGTAGTTCGCCTGTCCGCGGTTGCCTGCCAGCGCCGCGACGGACGCGATGTTGACGATCCGGCCCCAGCGCGTGCGGATCATCGGCAGCAGCAGCGGCTGCGTGACGTTGAAGAATCCATGCAGGGCGACATCGATCACGCCGTGCCACTGCGCGTGCGACATGCCCGCCAACGGCGCGTCCGCCGTCGACGCCGGCATTGTTGACGAGGATCTGGATCGGCGCCCGCGCGAGCAATGCAGCCAGCGCCGTCCCAGTCGCCGACGGCGTCGGCGACGTCGAAGGCCACCGCCTCGGCCGAGCCGCCCTCCTTCCGGATACTCGCGGCGATGTCCTGCGCCTGTTCCATGCGCGGATGTGCATGCACGAACACATGATGACCTGCGCGGGCGCACTTCACGGCAGATCGCTGCGCCGATGACGCCCGTCCCGCCGGTCACCAGCGCATGCTTCACGGCCCGGACCCGTCGCGGATCAAGACGGTCGCGCGTCCCTCGACCAGCGCATCTCCATGCGCGGTCACTTTGAAGCCGTACAGCCGTGTCTGCGTCATTGTTGCCCATTTGCGCGGCTTCGATGATCGAGCGGTCCCGCGATGTCGTCCAGCCGCGAACAGTAAAACTCTGCAATCCCGCGCGCTCAGCAACAACCCCACACTGCGGCCGCCGCCTCGCCCGGCGCCGTCAGCCCGCCATGCACGGCCATCGCCTGCGCCGCGAATTCGATGCCGTGCAATGACGAAAGTCCATTGGCCGTGCGCAGCGGATTGGTCGCAGCAAGGTGTTGCATGGTGGAGCAAATGATACGTTGCCCGTCCCAGAAATCCACGCCGTCGAGCAGGCACATCGCGCCCTTGCTGAGGGATCAGCGCCTCGATGCGCGCGCGGTCGGCCGTCATGGCAGGTAGTCGAGCCAGAGGCTCGACCCGTCGAGATAAGGAAGCGCCAAGGCGGGTCGCGCCGCCGGTGTGCAATGGCTCGCAGCAACGGCAACGCAGCCGCAGCCGCGTTGCCGGCGAATCGCGCCAGCAGTTCTGCAGCGGCAAGCGTGGCCTTCTTCGCTGCGCATTTCCGGTTGGCAGACGTGGATGTCCATCCGACGATATCGGTGTGCGCCGGAGTCGCAAGGCGCAAGCAGAACGCGCAGGCGAACGTCGGCACTGCGCGCAAACGACGCCAATGCGGCAGGAAACGGCGCGTCGTAGGCGATATACAGCACCGCCGCGCCGGTAGCGCAGTACCTGCGAGTGCGCTTCCTTGAGCCCCGCGACGAACGACGCGGCGCCCGCACTCACCGTAATCGACGTGGCAAGTGCGCCGACACCGATGCTCCAGTAACCGGCCGGCGCGTTGAATACGGAGTTGTGGAATAGCGTCGGCGACAGCACTACCTGGGGTTGCGCCAGCGCGGCGAGCATGCTGGCAAGCACTTCGCCGTCGCCGTCCGACGAACTGAATACCGTGGCCATTGCTCGACACCTCGTCCGGCGCGCATCCCGGCGACCGCCTGCACCGCCGCGCTGATCGCGAGCCGCGTGGTCGCATTCGCACGGCGACGTCGAGCGGCGGAAGGCACTCCGGCGCGAGACGGGCAGCGGCTCGCAGCGGCATCGCGCGGCGGTTCGCAATACGGTCTGCGCCTGCGTCCAGTCGGCCATGCCCGTCGCGCAGACGCCGATGCCGGCAATCGCGAGCGGCGTCACGGCCGACTCCCAGCACGAGGCTGCAGTTGGTGCCGCCGAAGCCGAAGGCATTGCACAGCACATGCCGCAAGCTGCGCGGCTCCGAAGCAGCACGACGGCGCAAGCCGAGCGCCGGGTCGACGTGCTCGCAATTCAGCGTTCCCGGGATCCATTGCTGCCTCAGCGCAAGTTCTGCGACCAGCGCGCCCATGATTCCCGCGCGCCCAGCGTGTGGCCGGTCCATCCCTTGGTCGAACTGACCGGCGTGGCCGCCCCGAACACGGAAAACACGGCGCGATCTTCGGCGGCGTCGTTGGGCCGGCTCGCCGTGCCGTGCAGGTTGATGTAGTCGATTCCGGCTCGGTTCGCAGATGTGCATCCGCCAATGCCGCCCGCATGGCGCGTGCCGCTCCGGCGCCTTCCGGATGCGGGCTGGACATATGGTGCGCGTCGCTGCTCTCGCCGGCGCCCAGCAGATGCACATCCGCTCCGGCATCCGGGTCGAGCAGCGCAAAGCCGGCCGCCTCGCCGATGGAAATTCCGTCCCGGTCGATTGCGCACGGCCGGCAGGGCCGCGGGACAGCAACTCCAGCGAATGAAAGCCGTACAGCGTGGATAGCGCGAGCGAATCCACGCCGCCGACGATCGCGGCGTCGCAGTCGCCCGCGGCGATCGCGCGCGCAGCCACCGCGAACACCTTGGCGCTCGACGAGCAGGCCGTGGAAACGGTCGCCGCGGGCCCGCGCAACCCGAGGTAGGCGCGCACGAATTCGGTCGTCGCGAACAGGCTGTGCCGGCAGCGGTAGAGCCCGGGGACAACACATCGCCGTCCTGCGCCTCCTGCCGGGCGATCGCGCGGTAGGCGAGTTCGGTGGCAAGAATTCCCGACGTGGTCGTGCCGAGGAAGACGCCGATGCGCTCGGCGCCATGGCGCTGCGCGGCCGCGCGCACCGCTGCACACGAAGCCATCCTGTTCGAGCGCGAGTTGCGCCAGCCGGTTGTTGCGGCAATCGTAGTCGGCGAACGCCGCAGGAAGCGGCGATGCATCGACCGCGTCGACCCGGCCGATCCATGTCGCGAGCACTCGCCGCGGGCTCGAAATCATTCTGCACGCAACCCGCTCGTACCGGCCTGCATCGCGCGCAACACGGCGCAGTGCCGACGCCACAGGCATTGGTCATCGTCGACGCGGCGAGCGGCAGCGGGCGCATGGAGTTCCGCATTCATGCCGGCTGCGGCGCGCGCGCGAGCAAGAGAAGCGCGCAGAGGACGAGGCTGTAGACGACGCCGATGCGCCACAGTCACGCCGATGACCTCCAATACCGCGATGCGCGACAGCGCGAGCATGCCGAACGCGCACAATGTCGTGCTGCTGACCACGGCCAGGGTCCGCAATGTGCGCCGGATCTCCTCCTGTGCTGCGGCAGCGCGCGCGAAGAACAGCGCATAATTGATGCCCACGCCGAGCACCAGCAGCAGCGCCACCAGGTGCAGCACGGACAGCGGCCGCGCCCAGCGCGACCAGCGTGCCTGCGGTCATGGCGATGGCCAGCAGCACCGGCGCCATCAGGCGCGAACGCCTGCGGCGCGCTGCGCAGGCCATGCGCAAGCACGCCGAAGATGAGTAGCGCGCCCAAGACCGGAAAAGAGCATCGCTCGCTGGCGGAAGGCCGCCATCAATTGCGACGATTCCGCGCGCAGGTCGAGCGCAGATGAACCTGCGCGCCACCCAAAGCCGCCGTGCCGCGCGCGACGACGCCTCCGAGTCGGTAACGCCTCGCAATGGAACGACCGCATACCAGCCATGTCGCGTGTCATCGCGCCGACCTCGCGTCGTAGCAGCGATTCCGCCTTCGAACCCGAGTGCATTGCCGGCCAGGCGCCTGCCAGCGTCAAGGGCGATGCGGTCCGGGCCGGCTTCGACTTCGGCGAGAAACGGATCGAACGTACCTGCGGGCGAAACGGAAGACCCGTCCAGCGCCTGCAGCAAGATTCGCGCGCAGCTGCGCACGTCGCGGGCAGCGCCGCCTGTCGCTTTGCTTGCGTGCGCCGCGCTCGGCAGGATATCGGTGACCAGGTCGAAGCCGCCGATCGCGCCGTCCTTCACCCATTCGCAAGTGCCGGGCGCAATTGCTCCGCGCGGACCAGCACGTCCTCCTGACTCGGCGCCGATGACGACGAGCAGATACCGCACGTCCGGGGCACCCAGCGCGTCGCGCAAGTTCGCGGTCGCTTGTTGCTGCAACTCCTGCGGGCAGCGGATTCATGCTGGGCGACGTCGTCGTCGAACCAGGGCCGGTTGCCACGAAAAGTCTGCCACCACCACTCCCAGCATGGCCACGATTCCCCAGCGTACCGCGTCGCCGGCAACGGCGGAACCGGTGCGTCCGTCACGTTGCACCGTCGGCGGGACGCGGATCACGCGATGCGGGAATCCAGAGCGGCAACACCCAATACGTCATCGCGCCCGCCACGAGGATGCCCACCAACGGTCAACATGCCCAGTTGCGCCAGGCCCGGGAAAGTCGGCGAACAGCAGCGCCAGCGATCCGCAGGCCGTCGTCAGGATCGCCATGCGCAACGTCGGCGCCAGCGCGCCTACGCGCCGCCGTGACCGCTTCGTCGGCGCGCAGTTGCGTCAACAGGAAACTCGGATAGTCGACCGCCTCGCCCAGCAACGTCGCGCCGAAGCCGAGCGTAATGCCCTGCACGGTGCCGAATCCCAGGCCGACGGCGACGATGCCCGCGAGCAGTCCCGTGGCGGCTGGAATGAAAGCACAACAAGACGACTGGCGACCGACCGGTAGACCCAGAAAAGGATGCCGAGGATCAGAACGACCGACGCCATCGACAGGCGCGTCACATCGGCCGCGATCAAGCGTCCCGGCTCGTCACGCTCATCGCTCCCGGGCTCGAGAAGCGCATTTGCGCGGCGGAGTCCTGCCCGCGCTGTCGAACGCCGCGTCAACGCGGCGATCGCCCGTTGCTGCCCGTCGAGATCCCAGCCAGGCGGCTGTCGTCTGCGCGACCAACAACGCCGCATCGCCACTGCGCGCGAACCAGACGCCGTCGATGCGCTTCGGCTGCACCTGCGGCGCCAGATGCGACAGGATGTGCAGCGGTCTCGCCCGTCGGATCGTTGGCCAGCCAGCGCTTTTCCAGCACACCGCCGCCGCCGGCCAACCCTTCCAGCCGCTCTTCCAGCGCGGCACGCAGCGCCGGCGCCTCGAAATGGCGCTGCATCGACGCGATCGCTCAACTGATAGCGATGGCGCTCGATCAGCCCCAGTTCGGCGGCACTGCGCGCACCTTCGCCATTGGCCGCATAGCGGAACTCCGGCGATGCAGCCAGCGCGCGTCACCATCGATCGGCTGATCGCAGCAAGGCGCAACGGATCGTCGTGCGCGATCTCGACCAGCAGCAGCCGGCTGACCGACGCCATCGCGCAGCTCGCGGCTGAAAATGCGCTGCGCGGGCGTCTCGCCGCCGGGCAGGAACGCCGAGAAGTCGCTGTCCACTTTGAGCGCCACCGCGCACCATGCGACACCGCGACGGCGACCAGCGACCACCCAACCGGCCAAGCGTCCAGCGGCGTGCGTTCATCACCTGGCGACCCGGCTGCACGACCAGCACCGTCCGGATCGCCCATCCGCTCGTCCACCTCGATGCGCGTCAACTGCGCCTGCGTGCCATCGATGGTGACGCGCTCGATCACGCCGGACAAGCGCCGGTTCGACTGGCAGCAGCGTAAGGGTCCAGCGCGCCGCCTGTCCGCTGCAACTGGAACGCGAAATGGCGCGCCAACGTGACGCGGTCGCCCGCCAGCGTCGCGCGTATGCTGGCCACCCACGCCGCCGGGCCCGGTTCGCCGGCCAGGTCGACATGCCGGACGCCGCGCTTGCGATTCGATCGTCAACTGGTTGCCGACGATTTCCATGCGTTCGAAGTACGGTGTCTCGACGCGCATCTCCAGGCGGTCCGGCCGGACATAGCGCAGCGTGCCCCGGCGGACGATCGGCGCGGTAAGTGCTGCGACCTCCTTCGTTTCCTCGAACGCCACGCTGCTCGTTTCCACGCGCGCCATCAGCGTCATCAAGTCCGCCATGTCGAAGGCGCGCGCGCTCGAAGACAGCGCCAGCAATCAGGGCGACACAGCAACGATCCGGCCAGGCGGTCAGCTCAGTCGTTGTCGCCGCATGCGTCCAGAAATCATAGAAATTGAACCAGTTGTAGGGCGCCGCGCGGCAACTGCGAGCGAGCCAGTCGGCATAGCGCTGGACCTCGCGCTGCAGCGCATCGCCGCGGCGTTCCATCGCCGCCGCTTGCGCGAATCCGACGAAACGACTCGAACCGGACCCGGTATTGCCGGCCACCGCAATACACCGCGGAGAACAGCACCACCGGCGCCCGGAGCACCGATGCCAGGATGAACGGGCCCTCGGGAAACGACGCCGCGCCATCCAGAAAGTCGCAGCGCAGCATCTTGTCGCCGGCGACGACGCGGTCGGCGAGCAGGCCGACGATTTCGTTGCGGGACAGCGCCTCCGCGACCTTGAGCATCGTCTTCGGCGCGCCCCAGCGGAATGATCTGCTGCGGCAACTCGCGATTGAGCGACGGCCAGCACGCTATTCAGCTTCTCGGCATTCTCCTCGTGCATCAGCACGTTCACCGCAACCGGGCTTTCGGCGAAGCCGAGCGCGCGCAGGACGTCGAAGCTGCCGAAATGCGCGCCATACAGCAGGCATCCGCGCCCTTGCGCCAGCACGCCGCGCAGCACCTCGATGCCTTCGATGACGGCAATCGAATTGTTCGTTCTGCCCGGTGAG
This sequence comes from uncultured beta proteobacterium, assembly GCA_963834045.1. Classification (GTDB taxonomy): domain Bacteria; phylum Pseudomonadota; class Gammaproteobacteria; order Burkholderiales; family Casimicrobiaceae; genus VBCG01. Next base: position 186,293 of record CAWIAK010000004.1, read on the forward strand.
CAGCAGCACGCGGTCGAGGATGGTCAACGCGAAGCAATGATAGTGCGCGAACAGATCGCGCCAACCCGGCGGGCGCGCGAAGCACGCGCCGCAGATAGTCGCGCGACGCGCGACGCGCGCGCCCCGAGAACAGCAGGAAGTATGCGCAGATCGGATAGAGCAGCACGCGGCCCGACGCCGCGCCCGAGCAGCAGCGTCACCTTGACGATGAGCCAGATCAGCGGACGGCTTCCCCGCTCCCGTTGTGCGAGCCAGGCCGGCTGCGTCGTCAGCGGGAGCCTCTGAAATTCGCAGACGAAACCTGCCGACCGACGGCGTTCTTGCCGCCGCGTCGATCGCAAAGCGCGCCGACGTGCGCTGCGAGATCTCGACGCGCAATGCCAAAGGTGTCGGCCGGCGCGACCGGCGATCAGGAATTTGACCTGCGGGCATTCGCGCACGCGATAGCCGTTGCGCGCAAGCAGCGCCTCCACCAGTTCGAGCAGCACGACGCCCGGGACGATGGGCCGGCCGGGAAATGTCCGGCAAACGCGGGATGATCGGCGGGAATCGCCGCGCTCCCTTCGAGAACGTCCGACGATCCGCGCCGCCCGGCCGCTGCGACGCGCGCGCCGGCAACAGCGCACGCAAGTCGGCGATCGGCAGCTTGCCGTTCGCGTCGCGCGGCAACACGGCGACGATGACGAGCGGGCGTGGCATGAAGGCCGGATCGATCCGCGCCAGGCTCGCGCGAATTTCATCGCGCAGTTCGACCGGGTGCGGCGACGATCGCCGCCAGCCGCGGCGCATCGTCGAACGGCAGAAACAGGGCGCCGTCGTCGACGCCCGGCGACCGCGAGCAGCTCGCGATTCAGCGCCTGCAACGAGGCGCGCTTGCCGGCGATCTTCACCATGTCGTCGTCGCGTCCGAGGACTTCGAAGCGCCCCGCGCCACCGAAGCCCGATACTTCCGGCAGCAGGCGGTCGCTCAGCGGCAACGCCTCCGGCAGGTGCCCGCCAGAAACCTGCGGCGCGCCATGGGCGCTCCTGCGTGAACGTCGAATCCTGCGGCGGGCAACGAAGTGGCGCGATTGCACGGGACGGCGCGTGGCGAGGATGCCGCCTTCAGTGCAACCGAATATTTCGTCGACAGGAACCTGCCAGTCGCGTTCGACGGCCCGCGCCAGATCGCGTTCGAGCGGCATCGTGGCGGTGATGACGCGGCGCACGCCGGGCAGTGCGCGCAACTCGCGGTGGAATGCGCGCAATTGCAATGGCGTGGACATCAGCCAGATCTCGGCCACACCGGACGCGACAGCCGCCAGGACCGCCTGCGTCAAGTCCGCCGGAAAGACCGGCCGCGCATCGAGCAGCGGCGTTCCGGACTGCAACGCGAGCATCAGCGTCGTCTCGAATCCGAACATATGCTGCGGCGGCACCGTGCCCAGGATGGCCGCGCCGCGCGGCGGCGCGCCGAACGAGCGGAGCAGCGTCTGCGTGCCATCGCACAACGTCTGCCACAGTCTTGGCATGCGGCTGCGGTGCGCCGGTCGACCCGGACGTGAACAGGATCGCCGCGACATGCGCCGCGGGGATCATCGGCGGCGGCCACAGCGTCAGGTATCGGCGATGGCATCGAGTTCCGGCCGCATCGCGAACGGCTCTGACGCTGACATCGATTGCGCCGTCGAGCGTATCGACCAGGCAGTAGCTGTCGCGATAGGCGTCGCGCAATTCGTCCTGAGTGCGCGCGAGCCGGCTGGGCGGCAGCACCAGCGTGTGTCCTGCCAGCAGCGCGGCGGCGCTCGCAAGAAGGAATTCCGCTCGTCCTTCGCAAAGGTTGAACGCGAAGCGCGCGCGCGGCAACCGGGCGGAAGTGGCAGCCGCCGCGGCACAGAACGTCGCCGGCGCTGCAACCGCCGGCCCCGGTCGAAAAGCACCGTCTGATCCGCCTGCGTAGCCGCGCAACAGGGGCAGCATGGGCGATGATGGCTACCGGCCTGCGCGTCAGCGGCTCGCGCTCGCGCAATGCCGCCCGCAGCAGCGCCATCTGCTGGCGCGGCGAAACGTGATCGTCGCGCGGAAAGCGCCGGCGCCGGTACGCGTATTCGACCGCGAACAAAGCGGCCACGCAAAGATAATTGCCGACGGCCGTGAACCACACCCATGCGGCGTGGGCGCCGGACACCGCCAGCGCGGTCGAGACCGCGGCCATGAGCAGGAAGAAGAGCGACCCACACCCACGGTCAGGCGTCGCGTGTAGGCCACAACCGCCGGCATCGAGTCTGCGCTTTGCTCGAGTCGCGCGAAGCGCGTGATCAATGCTTCGCGCCCCGGCGCCAGCGTTCGGCCGAAAAACCAGGCAAGACCCAGGTTCACGCGAGCGGCGGCAGGAACAGCAAGCAACGATGGCGACGGCGAAGGCCACGGCTCGGCCGCGAGCGCCAGCAGTAGCGCGACGACCAACGCGCATCGCGCCCGGCTCCCGCGGCAGGCTCGCGCACAAGTCCCAGCAACGCGGCCAGCGTAAGCGGCAGTCCCAGCCACGGATGCTGCTGCGGCAAGCACCCAATACACCAGGAATGGATAGGCCACGCGGGCCGCGGCCGAAAGCACCGGGCGCCAATCGGGCGCACGTCGAGGCGTTCCGGACCGCGATCCGGTACGCGCCTTCGTCAGGCGGTCGGCTACTTGCGTGCGATGTCGGGCGACATGACCGGCCAGGGCCCGGAGCGACGCGAAGACGTTGCGGCTTTCGACATCGTCCGAACGCAGTTCGACGCCATAGCGCGCGGAAACGACGACGGCGATCTCGAGCATGTCGATCGAATCGAGCCCGTAGCGGTCGCCATAGAGCGGCGCCTCCGGGTCGAACTCGTCGACCGGCACTTCCAGGGCCAGCGCCTCGACGATGGACGCGGCGATTTCCCGCTCGAGTTCAGTCATTGCCATTGGCCGGATTCTTTCCGCATCATCCTGCAATAGCTTGGCAACGAGGTGCAGCTGCGCGCCCGAAGTCACGCCGCGAATCGGCGCCGGTCACATTCGCAGCAGATTGCTGCGAATGTCGCGATCGAGATTCTCGATCCAGCCGTTGTAATTCTTGTGGATCTGCCCGTCCCGGTAGTTCAGGTTCGTGCTGTCCTTGTAGGTGATGCTGTAGGTCGTCGCCGTGTAACGGACGTCGACCAAGGCAAGATGATCGCGCAACGCCAGGCGTCCGTTGACGAGGCCCGGCGAAACCGGCGTCATGACCCATCCCAACCCGTTGCCGGCAACGACGATCGCGTCACGAACCTGGTCGGCGCGTCAGTTGCTTGCCTGCCGTGGTCACGACAGGCTGGTCGGTGACGTTGACGATCGGCCGCGACGTGCAGCCAGCTAGCCAGAAGCACCACTCCCAAGGCCAGCCAGAATCTGCCTGTAATCCTCATGATCGAGCTCTCCCTTTTCCCGCTTGCAATAACCACCGTTTTCGCATGGGAATATTAGCATGGGGAACAGCTTCGCCGCGCAGCGAGAAGCTCGCAATTGCTGGAGGTTTGCCGGGAAAGCGTCGGACGCGCTCTACTTGCCCTGCGCCGCCTCCAGCGCAGCCAACTGCCCGTAGACGACGCGGCCCACCGCAAGCAGTTGCGCGCGATCGAGATTGCCGGACAACGCGTAGCTGCAGTTGTCCTCGATCCAGTAGAAGACACCGACGCCATTCTCGACGGCGTACCGGAACGCGACCTCGCCGCCGTCGACAGGCTGCTTGCGCACCTGCAACGACAACCGCTGCTTGTCGGCGTTCTCGTACATGAACAGCGCCGTGGGATTCTGATGCCCGGCGACGAGCCGTCCGCCGACCAGCGCATAGCCGGTGCTGTTGAGATCGGGCGCGTTGACGGCAAAGCCCAGGCGCTTGGACAGCCACGCCACCAGCCGCTTTTCCTCGGCCGCCCACACTTCCACCGGGCGATTGACGTCGGACGCATAGAGCGCGTGGGTCAACGCCGCCTGGCGCGTGAACGTGGTCGGCGTGCCCGCACGTTCGAGGTCGACGTCGCGGGCGAACCAGCCCAGCGCCCAGGCCCAGGACCAGCGTGGCCGCGGCGGCGGCGTAGGGCGCGAGCCATCGCAGCGAAGTTCGCCGTGCGCCTTCGGCAGGACCCGTCGCTGCGGCAAGCAGGCGTTCGGGGATGGCCTCGGCCAGCCACGGATCGAGCGCGTCGTGCAACGCGGCGTTGTGGCCCTTTGCCTGCGCCACCCGCGCGGCCAACGACGGGTCGCGCGCCAGCGCGTCCTCGACGGCGGCCAGGCGCGACTGCGCGAGTTGGCCATCGACATAGGCGTTGAGATCGGCGTCAGTTACCGGCAGCAGGTTCATTGTCGTCCCCTCATTTGACGACTTTCAGCCCCGACGGGCCGGTCGCGCCATCGGCGAACGCGAGGCGAAGCTTTGCCCGCGCGCGCGACAGCCGCGACATCACCGTTCCGATCGGGATCGACAGCGCAACCGCGATTTCCTCGTATCGCAGTTCCTCGACGGCGGCGAGCAGCAGCACCTCCCGTTGGTCCACCGGCAGGCGTCCCACGTGCTGCACGAGTTCGGCCAGCTCGACGCGCGTGTATTGCGCCGCCCGCACCGGTATTTGCCACGCCTCGCCACCCTCGCCGCCATCGTCGAGAGACACCTGCATCTGGTCGCGGCGCGCGAGCGCGCGCTGGTTGACGAAGACGTTGTGCATGATGGTGAACAGCCATGCGCGCAAGTCGCTGCCGGCGGCCCACAGCCGGCGCTTCTCCCACGCGCGCGCCAACGTATCCTGGACCAGATCGTCGGCGCGGGTCGCGTCGCCGGTCAGCACCCGCGCGTAGCGGCGCAGGCGCGGGATGGCCGCCAGAAGATCCGGATGGGGCAGCGGTGGGTCGGACGCGCCGCGCATTGCGGTGAGCGCCTGGCGGCGGCACATCGCGCGCGCCCGTCGGCGCCGTGGGTTCAGTCCTTGGCTACGTGCCAGACGCTGTTGACGCCGTCGCCTGTCTTGTCGCCGGCCTTCGCGTCCTTGGACCACGTGTACAGGGGCTTGCCCTTGTAGGCCCATTGCTTGCCGCCATCGTCACGGACGATCACGGTCCAGTCGCCCGAGGCGCCGCCGCTGCCGGTCACCATCAGCGGCGGCCAGTTGGTGGCACAGGGTCCGTTGCAGGCGCTCTTGCCGCCGGCGTCGCGGTCGAAGACGTAGAGCGTCATGCCGGCAGCATTGGTCCACGTTCCATCGGCCGCCTTGGTCGCTGGCGCGGACTGCGCGACGGCGGTAAGGGACGTGGCCAGAAGGGCGGCCGTGAGCATTGCGAGGACAGTACGAAACATCGTTATCTCCCTGTTGTGAATGGATCCCGCACCCGGGCAAACAGCACGGCACGCCCCTTATTCCCACCGCCTAGCGGATGAGGATCAGCGTCGCCAGTCCGAGGAAGATGAAAAAGCCGCCGGAATCGGTGACCGCGGTGATCAGCACCGACGATCCCACCGCCGGGATCGCGGCCGAACTTCAGCATGGTCATCGGAATCAGCACGCCCATCAATGCCGCGAGCATCAGGTTGAGCGTCATCGCGAGCACCATGACGAGGCCCAGCGCGACGTCCTTGTACAGCAGCATGGCGACCACACCCATCACGCCGCCCCACACCACGCCGTTGATCGCCGCGACGACGATCTCCTTGCGAAAGAGCTTGCTCGCGTGGTCGCGCGACACCTGGCCAAGCGCGACGGCGCGCACGATCATCGTGATGGTCTGGTTGCCCGAGTTGCCGCCGATTCCGGCGACGATCGGCATCAGCGCGGCGAGCGCGACAAGCTTCGCGATCGAGCCTTCGAAGGCGCCGATGACGCGCGACGCGATGAACGCCGTGACCAGGTTGATCGCAAGCCACGACCAGCGGTTCTGGAACGACTTCCACACCGACGCGAATACGTCTTCTTCCTCGCGCAGGCCGGCCTGCGCCAGCATTTCCTCCTCGCCCCGTTCGCGCACGAAATCGAGTATCTCGTCGACGGTCACGCGGCCGACGAGCTTGTCGTTGGTGTCGACGACGGGCGCGGACACCAGGTCGTAGCGCTCGAATGCCGACGCCGCGTCGCCGGCCTTTTCGTGCTGCAGCAGCTTCACGACCGGAGGCTGCATGACGGCCGACACGAGCGTGTCCGGTTCGCTGACGATCAGCCGGTTGATGGGCAGGATTCCCAGCAGCTTTTCGCCGCGGTCGACGACGAACAGCTGGTCGGTCTGCGACGGCAGTTCGTCGAAGCGGCGCAGATAGCGCAACACGACTTCGAGCGTCACCTCCGGGCGCACCTGCAGGTCCTCGAAGTCCATCAACGCGCCGACCATGTCGTCGTCGAAGGACATCGCCGCGCGCAGCTGTTCGCGTTCCTCCAGCGGGAGGCCCGAGAACACATCGTCCATCACCTCCTGCGGCAGGTCCGGCGCCAGGTCGGCGATTTCCTCGGCGTCGAGCGTTTCCGCGGCGGCGACGAGCTCCTCGGTGTCCATCGTCGAGATCAGCGACTCGCGGACCGCGTCGGAAACCTCGAGCAGGATCTCGCCGTCGCGCGCCGCGCGCACCAGGTCCCAGATATACAGGCGCTCGTCGAGCGGCAATGCCTCGAGGATGTACGCGATGTCGGCGGGGTGCAGCCGGTCGAGCTTGCGCGTCAGCGCTGCGCGGTTCTGCTTGGTGACGAGGCTCTCGACGATTTCGCCCCGGCCAGCCTTGTCGCCGACCGGCGCGTGCTCGAGCTGCTCGTGCACCAGGCCCTCGACCAGCCGATGCTTGCGCAGCAGCGTGGCGATCTCGGCGAGCGCGTCCTGCACGCGTTCGCGTGCTTCGGGGCGCTCGATTTCCTTGGTTGCGACGGGCTCGGACATGGCTTGGCTGCGGCGGGCAGTTGACCGCGCGGAAGACGCGGGGTCGGCCCGCATTCTAACCGTTGTGACGCTACGGAATCTCGGCGCCGGGCATGCGCGCGAGAATGATGCCGATCTTGCGATTGAGTCCGGGAGCGGCCTGGTTGCGTTCGTAGAAGCGGGGATTCGGGGCCATCGCGGCCAGCCGCGCCGCCTGCTCCGCCGAAAGCTGTGCGGCACTGCTGCCGAAATACCGCCGCGACGCCGCCTCGGCGCCGAAGATGCCGCTGCCCCATTCGATCACGTTGAGATAGATCTCGAGAATGCGCCGCTTCGGGAGCATGGCCTCGAGCATCACGGTAATCACCGCCTCCTCGCCTTTCCGCCAGTAGCTGCGCGACGGCGACAGGAACAGGTTCTTGGCGAGCTGCTGGGTGATCGTCGAGCCGCCGGCGACGACGCGCCCCTTCTTCTGGTTCTTTTCCATGGCCAGCTCGATGCCGTCCCAGTCGAAGCCCTCGTGGTCGACGAACTTGGCGTCTTCCGCCGCGACCATCGCGCGCTTCAGGTTGCCGGAGATGCGGTCATAGGGGACCCACGTGTACTTCAGCTGCGCCTTGGGACTCTTCGCGCGCAACTCGTCCATGCGCCAGGCCATGAACGACGTCTCGCCGACCGGATGGTCGCGCCACCACCAGATGTGCGCGGCGAACCACAGCTGCGGCAGGACGACCACCGCCAGCAGCGCGGCGGCGAGCCACAGCAGCCACCGCGCGATGCCGCGACCGCGCACGGCCGATGCCATCAATCGCGAACCGGCGGACGCAGCAGCGGAAAGGCCGAAGCCGTCTCGGGCCGCACGCCGCGCCAGATGAAAAAACTCTCCGCTGCCTGCTCGATCAGCATGCCCAGGCCATCCGCCGTCCCGGCCGCTCCATGGGCTTGCGCCCAGGCCAGGAAGGCCGTCGGCGCATCGCCGTAGATCATGTCGTAGGCGAACGCGCCCGAGGCCACGATCGACGGCGACCACGGCGGCGGCGCCTTGTCGGCGAGGCCGGCGCTCGTGGCATTGATGACGATGTCGAATGAACGCCCGGCCAACGCCTCGGGCGGCACGGCGGCAATGGGGCCATGCGGCGCGAACAGCTCCGCGATGACGGTCGCCTTGGCGAACGTGCGATTGCTGATCGTCAACGATCGCGGGCGCTCGGCAAGCACGGAACTCATGATCCCGCGGGCCGCGCCTCCGGCACCCAGCACGAGGACGTCGCGGCCGGCAAGGGCGACGCCCAGATTGTGCGTGATGTCGCGCACGACGCCGGGACCATCGGTGTTGTCGCCATACCAGCCGTCGCCGGTGCGCTTGAGCGTATTCACCGCTCCCGACAGCTTCGCGCGCGGGCTGTGGGCGACTGCGAGCGCAAAGGCCTGCAGCTTGAACGGCACCGTGACGTTGAGCCCCTTGCCGCCCGAGCGCGCGAACGCTTCGACCGTGGCCAGGAACCCGTCGAGCGGCGCCAGCAGTCTTTCATAGCTCAAGTCCTGCCCCGTCGCCCGCGCAAACGCCGCGTGGATTTGCGGCGATCGAGAGTGGGCGACTGGATTTCCGATGACGGCGTACTTGTCCAAGGCGATGAGCTTGAGGAAGGTGTCGAGGCCGCGGTGAACTGCGCGTGCGGGACCGAAGGTTGCCGGTACAGGCAGCAGTGTACTTCGCGGAGACTGCCCGCCCCGCTTAAGCGCGCTACTGGGAGACCAGCGCGTCCGCCTTGGTGAATGTCCACGTGCGCGTGACGTGGAGGATGTCGGTGTCGCGCTTGATGTCGGCGGGGAACCGCGCGAAGGGCGCCGACATCTCGACGATCCTGATCGCCGCGGCGTCGAGGATGCGGCTGCCGGAACTGCGGTTGACCTCGATGTTCTCGACGCTGCCGTCGCTCCTGATCGACACGGTCAGCAGCAGGCTGCCGTACAGCCGCTGCTCACGCGCGGCCGCCGGATAGTTCAGGTTGCCGATGCGCTCGATCTTGAGGCGCCAATCCTCGACGTACCGGGCAAAGCGGTACTCCTCGGCGCGCGCGCCGACGAAGCGCCGCTTGGGCCGCTTCTGGTACGTCTCCATGTCCTTGGCGATCTGCGCTTCGAGTTTCATCGCCTCGAGCGTGCGCTGCATCAGTTCGTCCGCCGTGGGCAGCTCGGTGCGCTCCGCCGCGTCCACCGGTTTTTGCTGGACCGCGGCGATCGGCGCCGACCGCAGGCTGGTCATGAGCTCGCGCGTCTGCTGTTCGAGCGTTTCCACGCGCTGCGTGGCGACGGCCACCTGCTGCTCGGGATTGTTCATCGGCACCACCGGCAGCGGCGTCTTCGCCCGACGATCGGCATCGGTATTGCCGCCGCCATCCAGGTTCGCCTGCGCAAGAATGTCCGCCTTGGTCGGCTTCGCCGCGGTCTTGGCGTTGACCAGCGCCACTTCGAGCGGCGGTCCCTTGTCGACCAGGCTGCGGAGGTCGAAAGGTGAAAAATGGACCATCAGCACGAACGCGTGCACGAGCAGCGAGCCGCCCAGCGCATACGTCATGAGCTTGTCGTGACGCGGCGTGGCCAGTGCTTCCGGCGGAATGGTCGCGGGAGGCAGCGCGCCCGCCGGGGCGATACGCGCCGTGCGCCGCGCGGGCTGCTTGGGCGCGGGTGCAGGGGCCGGCGCAGGCGCGGCGACCGCCGGGACGATGGTCATCGGTGGAGGCGCGGCTCGCGCTTTCGCGGCGCGAGGCGCCGCCGGCTTCTTCCTGACGGCGGCTTCTCCCGGCGCACGCGGCGCGGGCGCAACGGGGGCCAGGGCCTTCGGTTCGTCGGGAACCGGCACCAAGGCGGGTGTTTTCGGCGGTGTGGCGCGTCGCGGCAAAGCCGGCGATCCTAGGGCAGGGAGTTGCTGGGATTACCTATTCTAGCAACTGTCATGCCGATGTCATGGCACGGCGTCCGCCGCCAGCAAAAAAATCGTCAGGGTGTACCGGCGTAGCGACACTCCAGCGTCGCGTGGAGGAGATCGACGCGTGCGATCGCCACCCGCACCACGGTTTCGGGCGGCTGCGGCGGCAGGTCGGCCATGCGCTGGATCCACGGCAGCCGGTCGAAGCGGACAAGATTCTCGCGGATCACCGACGCCGTCGTCTCGGCGACGTTTTCCTGCACCAGCCAGCGCAGGCACCAGTACTGCTCCATGCGGTCCTGGAATTCCGCGTACTGGCTGTACGTCACCTCGAAATCCGCCAGCGCGGCAAAGAGCTCGGCGTCGTTTTCCCCGTACGGCGGCGCGCGTGCCGGCGACGACCGCCAGCAGTTGCCGCTGGTTGACCAGGTCGCAATAGCGGCGCAGCGGCGAACTCGCCCAAAGATAATGCGTGAGACCCAGTCCCTGGTGCTCGCCGGGCCGCGTGCTCATCTTCACCTTGCCGCCCGACTGCACCCGATACAGACCCGCGGCGCCGCTCGCCGCCAGCATCTGCCCCCACGTGCTGTTGACGTGGATCATCAGTTCCGCGACCAGCTTGTCCAGCGGGCTGCCGCGCTCGCGTGGCGCAATCGTCACGCGGCCTTCGCTGCCCGCGCCCCAATCCACGTCGAAGCTGTAATCGATGCGATTGAAATCGGCCTTGCCGCGGCGCGCCGACAGATGCTGCGCCAGCTTCCACAGCGCGCGCATCTCGTGCGTCCATGGCGGGTCGTCCGGCGACGGCAACGGGTTTGCAAACGCATCGGAGAGCGTCGCGAGGTTCAGGTTGGCGGCGACCGGCACGAGATTCAATCGCGTGGCATGCGCTACCGGCGCGCCCGTCGGGTCGGTCTCGATGTACAGCGAAAGCGCCGGCACCTCCGCGCCGGCCTTGAGCGTAAAGGCGGCCACCGCCGCTTCCGGCAGCATCGTCAGCTTGCGCCCGGGCATGTACACGGTCGACAGGCGTTCGCGCGCGATCGCGTCGAGCGCGCTGCCTCGCGGCATGGCCAGCGCCGGGCAGGCAATGTGGATGCCGATCTCGACGTTGCCGTTCGCGAGTTCGCGCATCGAGAAGGCGTCGTCGATTTCCGTGGTCGTCGCGTCGTCGATGGAAAAGGCGCGCACGTCGGCTCGCGGAAGGTCGGGGAGCGGCCGGCAGCGATCCCCATTCCGGGAACGCGATGCCCTTGGGAAAGGCTTCGGACAGGAAGCGGTTGAAGTGAAAGTCGTGCGTCGATGGGAATCGCGCCGCAGGCGGCAAGCAGGTCGACCGGATTCGTGCGCTCCGCGTCGCAGGCCGCGGCCAGCGCTTTCCATTCCAGCGAATTCTTGTCCGGCTTGTACAGCAGCATCGCGAGCTTCGGCGCAAATTCCGCGGGCAGCCTTCGCGCGGCCAGTGCTGCCTACCCAACCGGCGATCTGCGCCGCCTCGCGCTGCTTGCGTTCGACGGACGCAAGCGCGGCGCGCAGCGATTCCGGCGGCGCCTTGCGGTAGCGGCCCTTGCCCTTCTTGTAGAAATACATCGGGGACGCGTGCAGCAGCATGGCCACCGCCGCCGCCTGCGCGGGGGTCGGATGCGCGCCGTAATACTCGCGCGCGAGGTCCTCGAATCCGAATTCGCCGTCGCCGATCGCCTCCCAAAGAAAGTCCGGGTCGAGTTCCTTCGCAAGGCCCTGTCCCTCGGCCATCAGCGCGCCCGCCGACGGCGCGGTGAAGCGCAGCAGCACGGCGCCCGACTTGATCTTGAGCCGCTTGCCCGACACCGCTTCCACCTGCAGCGACGCGTCGTTATCGGCGAGAACGGACCCGGCCTTCAACTGGCCGTCGTCCTCGAACAGGACATTCATGGGGAGCAGGCGCGCGAACGCACCTTCGCGTGAGTTGGACTGGCTACGCGCGAATTATACCGGTTGATTGCACGAGAATCCCTCGATGCTGCATAGTCGGCGGCTCGTTGATTTCTGGAGTGGCGATGGAATACCGGCGATTGGGCAACAGTGGACTGGAAGTGTCGCCGCTCTGCCTGGGCGCGATGATGTTCGGCGACCGCACGGATGCCGCCGCGGCGAAAGGCATCGTCGACGCCGCGTTCGATGCCGGCGTCAATTTCATCGACACCGCGGACAACTACACGAAGGGCGCGTCGGAGAGAGTCGTCGGCCAGGCGATCAAGGCGAATCGCGCGCGCTGGATCGTCGCCACCAAGGTCGCCAACGTGATGACCGAGAAGCCGCACGACGGCGGATTGTCGCGGCGCTGGATGCTGCGCGCGTGCGACGACAGCCTGACCCGGCTCGCCACCGACTTCATCGACATCTATTACCTCCACCGCGACGATCCCGACACGCCGATCGCCGAGACCGTCGCGACGCTGGGCGACCTGATCCGCGCCGGCAAGATCCGCTATTTCGGCCTGTCGAATTACCGCGGGTGGCGCATCGCCGAAGTCGTCGGCGAATGCGAGGCGCAGGGCGTGCCGATGCCGGTGGTCTGCCAGCCCTATTACAACCTGATGAACCGGATGCCCGAAGTCGAAATCCTTCCGGCGTGCGATTACTACGGCATCGGTGTCGCGCCCTATTCTCCGCTGGCGCGCGGCGTGCTGACCGGCAAATACGCTCCGGGCGGCAAGCCTCCGAAGGGCTCGCGCGCCGCGCGCGGCGACGTGCGGATGCTGGAAACGGAGTTTCGCGAGGAGTCGTTCGTCATCGCGCGCAAACTGGCGGAGCATGCCAGGAAGACCGGGCGGACGCTCGCGCAATTCGCGCTGGCCTGGACGTGGGCGAACCAGATCGTATCGAGCGTCATCGCCGGCCCGCGCACGCTGGAGCAATGGAACGATTACGTCAGCGCGATCGGCACGCCGTGGAACGATGCCGACGAAGCGCTGGTGGACTCGCTCGTGCCGCCTGGGCATCCGTCGACGCCCGGCTACTCGGATCCGCAATATCCGTTCTACGGCCGCGTGCTTGCCTGACCGCGTGGCGCGGGCAAGTTACCGGCGCGCGCTCGACGCCCAGCGTTCGCCCGCGGAAACCGCGAACGGCAAGCCGGTTCTCGGGGGGGCACAGCGGGCACGACCAGCGATCGTCGTACGCGCACGATGGGTTGTACGCGTAGTTGAAGTCGAGCAGGATCTCGCGCGCGCTCACGCCAAGGTCGGCGCCTTTGATCGTGTCGTAGAGATAACGACCTCCGCCATAGGTGTCGGCGCCGCTGGTCGTGTCGGAAAACGGCAGCCACAGTCCGCCACCGTAGCCTTCGAGCCAGTAGGCGGCCAGGCGCGCCTGCCGTCCGCCCACGGTGAAGCGCACCAGGCCGGCGCGCGTGCAGCGCAGGATCCCGTCGGCCGCCAGCGGAATCTCGAACGTCTCCCGCTTGGTCACGGCTTCGACGACGCCCTTCAGCCGCCACGCCGGCGCATACGGAAACCAGTCGCCTCGCCAATCGCGGCGGCGTTCTTCCGCGATCGGGCTCTCCGGATGCTCGCTGAAGAGCCGGTCGCGCGCGGCGCGGAAGCGCTTTGCCGCGCCCTCCAGGTCGGCGACGCCGGAGCGCACGGCGGCGTACTCCGCGGCAACGCGGCGGCGCCAGTCGGCCAGCGCAAAGGGATTGGCCGGTGAACTCATTTCCTTTCGTTCGCGACGCCGTGCAGCACGTGACCGGAAGGAACGTGCTGCGACGCCGACTCGACGTGCCGCGTCTGGTCGTCGAAAAAGAAATCGGGCTCGAACTCGCGCAGGAACGGCCCCTTTTCGCGCCCACCCAGGAACATCGCCTCGTCGACGTTCACGTTCCAGTCCATCAGCGTGCGGATGGCCCGCTCGTGCGCCGGCGTGCTGCGCGCCGTCACGAGCGCCGTGCGCAGCCGCATCTGCACGGATCCGCGATCCACGCGCTGCAGCCGGTGCAGCGCCTCGAGCAGCGGCTTGAACGGACCGGGCGGCAGCGGCCGCGTCGCGTGGTCGGCTTCATGCTGCTGGAAGGCGTCGAGACCCTGGTCGCGAAAGACCCGCTCCGCCTCGTCCGCGAACAGCACGGCGTCGCCGTCGAAGGCGATGCGCACTTCATCGGGATGCGAATCGGTGACCTGCGATTGCGTATAGACCATGGCCGCGGGAAAGCCCGCGTTGAGCGCTCCCCGGACATCGTCGGCGTTGGCGGAAAGAAACAGGTTCGCCTTGAGCGGGCCAAGGTAGGAAAACGGCGCGCGGCCGCGCGTGAACACGCCGCGCTCGATGCCCAGCGCCGCGCCCTTGACCGAGCGGAAGACGCGCAGGCCCGAGACCGGATCGTTGCGCGACAGGATCACCACCTCCACGCGCCGCACGCCATCGGCATTGAACGCCTCGAGCTTGCGCACCAGCGGATAGGCGACGCCGGGCTTCGCCGGCGAATCGAGCCGTTCCAGCTGCAGCCGCATGTACTCGCGGTCGTCGGCGGTCTCGAAGACCTTGTTTTCTTCCTCGAAATCGAACAGCGCGCGCGAACTGATCGCGACGACGAGCTGATCCGCGGCCGATGGCTCATTCATCGGAAAAGTATACGCCGGCGCGGGGCTCGAACCGGCCCGCACGACGGCGCCGCGGAACCGGCGCGCCTCGAGGGCTACTTGGTCGCCGGCGGAACGGTGCAGTTACCCACGCGCTTGCCCGTGTAGGTCTGGATCATGTTCACCGGCTGCCCTTCCATCGTCCCGGTCATCTGCATGCGGCCATCGTAGGTGCCGTTGCCGAACGTGATCTCGCCGTCACCCGTCATCTTGTTCTTGCCGTCGCAGACCATCTTGAACGTGTACTTGCTGCCGGTACGCTTGGAGTCCACGGTCTTGCACTCGCCCTGCTGCCTGGGCACGAATCTCTCATCGTTCGCACCTTTGACGACGCACGTGCGCGACGTCTGCGCGGGCATCTGCATCGGCATGCCGGGCATTTCCATTTTCATCGTGGTTTCCCACAACTCGTCCTTTTCCTGAGCCATGGCGGGCAGGCAGTATGCGAAGAGTACGAGCGCGGAAACGGCGGCGCCAACGCGTGGCAGGATATTCGGCATGAAGCGGCTCCCCTTGGAATCGGACGATGGCGGGCGGGTTTGCAAGAACCATACTAAGGACCCGCGGCTGACACGCGCCATACTAAGGCAGCGCGGCGCGGCGGGGAAGCGGGAGTTACTGCGACGTCCTGTTCGAGTGCGCGCAATACGTCGCGCAACTCGCGCACCGCCCACTCGAGATCCGCCTGCGCGACGTTGAGCGGCGGCGCGATGCGCACCACCGTCCCGTGCGTGTCCTTGGAAAGGATGCCTCGCGCCAGCAATCGGTCCACCACGCGCCTCGCGGGAAGCCTGCGCGGGTCGATATCGATGCCGATGTAGAGTCCGCGTCCGCGCACGTCCCGGACCAGCGGACTTGCGATTGCAGCGAGTTCGCCGATCAGCCACGCGCCGAGTTGCTGCGATCGCGCGCACAGTTGCTCGTCTTCAAGCACGTCCAGCGCCGCCATCGCCACGGCGGCCGCAAGCGGATTGCCGCCGAACGTGCTGCCGTGGTCGCCGGGGGTGAAGACGCGCATCACGTCGTGCGTCGCGACGAATGCCGACACCGGCAGCAGCCCGCCGCCCAGCGCCTTGCCCAGGATCACGCCATCGGGGCGCACGCCGTCGTGCTGGCACGCGAGCAGGTAGCCCGTGCGGCCAAGCCCGGTCTGTATCTCGTCGCAGATCAGCAGCACGTTGCGCTCGCGGCAGATGCGCGCGCATTGCGCGAGATAGCCTTCCGGCGGCACGATGATGCCGCCCTCGCCCTGGATCGGCTCGACCAGGAACGCCGCGGTGTTCGGCGTGATGGCCGCGTCCAGCGCCGCGGCGTCGCCGAACGGGACCGCGACGAATCCGGGGGGAAACGGCCCGAAGCCATCCCGGTATTGCGGCTCCGACGAGAAGCCGACGATCGCGATCGAGCGGCCGTGGAAGTTGCTTGCGCAGACGATGATCTCGGCTTGGTCGGCCGGAATGCCCTTGACGCGGTATCCCCACTTGCGCGCCGCCTTGAGTGCCGTCTCGACCGCCTCCGCGCCGCCATTGGACGGCAACGCGCGATCCAGTCCGGTCATCTTGGCCAGGCGTTCGAGCAGCGCGGGCAGCCGGTCGTTGTGGAATGCGCGCGACGTGACCGCGAGCTGCTGCGCCTGCGCGACGAGCGCCGCCACGATTCTCGGATGCGCGTGGCCGAAACTCACGGCCGAGTACGCGCTCATCAGGTCCAGGTAGCGCTTGCCGTCGACGTCGGTCAGCCACGCGCCCGCGCCTTGTCCAAGCACGACAGGCAGCGGATCGTAATTGCGCGCGCCGAACGCCGTTTCGCGGCCGATGTGCGCGGCCGTCGTTTTCGACGCCGTGCGCACCGCGGGTTGCTCGAGGTGAATCGGCGAGGTCATGGGCGTAATGCTACGCCAGCCGCGCGGCGGACCGCTACGGTCAGCGCCGCCTTGCATTCATCTCGGCCGCAGCGCCGGATCGATATCGATGTAGCGCCAGATCGCCGACCGAACCGGATGCGGCTTGTAGTCGAGCACCCACGGCTGCGTCAGGTGATCGTCGATCCGGTGTTCCATCAGGCGCCACGGCGCGTACGCCAGCACCAGCTCCGTCATGCGGTCGAAAAGCCTGGTGCGTTCGGGAGAATCCGGCAGGCGGTACGCCTCGTCGTACAGCTGGTTGAACGCCGGCAGGTTGAACCGGGCGTGATTTTCCTGCCCGATGTTCGGTCCGTACAGGAGCTGCATGAAATTCTCGGCATCCGGATAATCGGCGACCCACCCGTCGGTGCGCATCGGGAACTTGCCCTGCCGCGCCATCTTGCGCAGCTCGGACTGCTTGTCCGACTTGAACACGATCTTGAGGCCGATCGCGTCCATGTTCTTCTTCCACTGCTCGTTTTCCTGCCGCGCCTGCGACGACGGCAACGACCAGCGTTCGAGCACCAGCGGCTTGCCCTCGGGCGTCTCGCGATAGCCGTCGCCGTCGCGATCCTTGTAGCCGAACTTGTCCAGCAGCGCGCGCGCCGCCGCCGGATCGTAGAGCTGCGCGTTGGTCTTGAGCTTGGGGTCGTAGCCGGCGATGTCAGGCGGGAGCGGGCTCATCGCCGGGATCCCGCGCCCTTTCAACATCACCTGGATGAACTGGTCGACGTCGTAGCCCATGCCGACCGCGCGGCGCAGCGCGATCTTTTCCGGCGCATAGCCGCCGACGACCGGGTCTTCCATGTTGAAGTAGGTCCAGCGCGTGTTCGGACGCAGCAGCACCTCGTGCCGGATGCCCTTGGCGGCGAGGTCGGGACGAAGCTTTCCGCCGACGAGCGCCTGCTCGACGAACTCCCCGGGCAGCCGGTCGAGCATGTCCAGTTCGCGGTTGGCGAACGCGAGCCACAGCGACTGGCCTTCGTCGATGACCGTGATCTGGATGCGCCCGATCAGCGGCAGCTTCCGGCCCTTGAGCGCGGCCGCGATCGGCTGCGATTCCGGCGGCACCGGACCGGCCGGCACATACGTCGTGTCGCGAAAGCCGGGATTGGCCACCAGCACCATCTTCGTACTGCGCTTGTATTCGCCAAGAATGTACGGACCCGTGCCGATCGGGTGCGCGCCGAAGTCCTGCCCGTAGGCTTCGACGACCTCACGCGCGACGGCAGCGGTGTTCGGCACCGCGAACACGTACAGGAAGCGCAGGTCCGGCCGCTTCAACCGGACGCGCAACGTGTAGCGGTCGACCACTTCCAGCCCGGGGATCGGCGCGTCGTAGTCGAACTTCCCCGACTTGATCGCCTTGGCGCGCAACTCGTCGGCGCCGATGATCTTGCCCTCGACCAGCCACAGCCACGGACTTTTCACCGCGGGGTCGAGCAGGCGCCGGACCGCATAGGCGTAGTCGCCGGCCGTGAGTTCGCGCGGTTTGCCCTTGAACGCGGGATCGGGCGTGAAGAAGATTCCCGGCTTCAGTTTGAACACGTACGTCGCGCCGGCGTCCGTCACCGTCGGCATCGCCACCAGCGTGCGCGGCACCAGCGTCATCGGCCGCGCCAGGTAGTCGTAGTCCAGCATCGCGTCGAAGATGTGATCGATGACGCCATCGGACGCCGCGTCGGCCGAGAACTGCGGGTCGAAGCTCTGTTCCGGCCCCGAGAACGCGATGCGCAGCGTCTTCGCCGCATCGGCGGCAATGGCCGGCGCCGCATGCAGAACGAGCGCGATCAGCACCGCGACGATTGCTCCATGCGTCGCGCGAAGAATGCGCTTGCGTCTCGGGGTTGGGCGCATCGGTTCCTGAGGCGTCGGTCGGGGGAATCCCGGCGCCGACTATAGACGAAGTGCCGCGCTCGTGTCCCGCGGCCGGGTCGCGGTTCCGCGTGATAATCTGACACAAGGTCCCGGCCGGTTCGATTGTCCGTCCCATCGCGTCGCGCTGAATGCCGCAGCGTCGCCGGGCCGGCAACGCTGCGATCGCCCTTCGAGGAGAGTCCATGTCCGCCCCACGCAAACGCGTCACGAAAAAACCGGGCGCACCCACCGCAGCCGGCGCTCGCAGGCGGCAGGCCGAGGCCCCGCCAAGCGAGTCGACGCTGATTGGCGTCGCGCGGCAGGTCCGGTCCTGGTCGGACTCGGTCCTGGGCATTGCCGGGGCGGCTGCCGACATTTCCATTGGCGCCGCCAAGGCCATCCTGGTCAAGCCGGAGCAACGCCAGGCGCTGGAAAAGACGGGCAACGTTCTGCGCGGCATGCGCGAGGCGGCGGGCTTGAGCTTGAGCGAAGTCGGCGCAGCGATCAATCTCGAGGATCCGACGCTGCTGGAATTGGTCGAGAACGGGAAGATCGCGTTGCCATTCGAGATCATCCTGCGACTCGCGTCCGTGCTGGGCCGCAACGATCCGATTTCGTTCGTCATGCGCTTCACGCGCTCGTACAACCCGGACGTCTGGCGCACGCTCGAAAACCTGGGCATCGGCCGCTTCGCGGTGCAGGCGGGCCGCGAGCGCGAATTCGCGAACGTCTACCGCAGCAGCGACGCCGCGCGCAGGCTTTCGGACGAGGATTTCGGCGCGGTGCTCGCGTTCACCAAGGCCGCCTTCGAGACGGCGCTCGCGTTTCGCGGAACCAAGGCTGCGCCCGCGCACCCCCGCAAGTCGGCGTCGGGCCGGTGACATGACGCCGGACACCGTCACGCCCACCCGGATCATCGACTCCCACACCGGCGGCGAACCGACGCGCGTCGTGGTCAGCGGCGGTCCCGACCTGGGACCGGGCGACATGGCGCAGCGGCGCGAGCGTTTCCGCGAGCAGCACGATGCATGGCGCAGCGCCATTGGTCAACGAGCCGCGCGGCTCCGACGTGATCGTGGGCGCGATGCTGTGCACGCCGCTCGACTCCGCCAGCACGTGCGGCGTGATCTATTTCAACAACGTCGGCTACATCGGCATGTGCGGCCACGGCACGATCGGCCTGATCGCGACGCTTGCCTACCTCGGTCGCGTGCAGCCGGGCGAGCACCGGATCGAGACGGTGGTCGGCACCGTCACCGCGACACTGCACGCCGACGGCACGGTATCGGTTGCCAACGTGCCGTCGTGGCGCCACGCGACGCAGGTGCGCGTGGACGTCCCGGGCCATGGCGTCGTGCATGGCGACATCGCGTGGGGCGGCAACTGGTTCTTTCTTTGTTCCGACCACGGTCTGCCGCTCGAGGCGGACCGCGTCGGCGAACTGACGGCGTTCGCGACGCGCGTGCGCGACGCGCTGTCGCGGCAAGGCATCACCGGGCA
This sequence comes from uncultured beta proteobacterium, assembly GCA_963834045.1. Classification (GTDB taxonomy): domain Bacteria; phylum Pseudomonadota; class Gammaproteobacteria; order Burkholderiales; family Casimicrobiaceae; genus VBCG01. The sequence goes on from CAWIAK010000004.1 coordinate 205,974, forward strand.
AGGCGGCGCGGAGATCGATCACGTCGAACTCGTCGGTCCGGCGGCCGATCCCCGCAACGACGCGCGCAATTTCGTGCTGTGCCCGGGCGGCGCCTACGACCGCTCGCCCTGCGGCACGGGCACCAGCGCCAAGCTCGCGTGCCTGGCCGACGACGGCAAACTCGCACCCGGCACGCCATGGCGGCAGGAAAGCGTGATCGGCAGCGTCTTCACCGGCCGCTATGCGCGCGCCGCGACACCGCTTCCCGGCGTGCCGGCGAATGCGGTGCTGCCGCAGATACATGGCCGCGCGCACGTCACGCTGGACGCCACCGTCGTCTTCGACCCCGCAGACAAATTCGCGTGGGGCTTGGCATAGCCCACGCGCCGCCGCTGTCGGCTGAAGCGACGGCAGGCGTGCGACGTGCTGGTGATTGGCGCGGGCATCGTCGGCGTGGCGATCGCGCTGCGCCTGCAGCAGGATGGCCGGGACGTCGTGCTGATCGACCGCGAGGGCGTGGCGTCGGGGGCCAGCCGCGGCAACGCCGGCGCACTGGCGTTCTCGGACATCCTTCCGCTCGCCTCGCCTGGAATCCTGCGCAAGGCGCCGCGCTGGCTGCTCGATCCGCTGGGACCGCTGACGATTCGTCCCACGTACCTTCCGCGCATTGCGCCGTGGCTGATTCGCTTCTGGCGAGCGAGCATGCCCGACCGCGTGCGCGCCAGTACCGTGGCGCAGGCCGCGATGATGGACCTGTCCGCAATTGAAACGCCGCGGATGTTTGGTGAAGCGGGTGCCAGCCACATGCTGCACGGCGATGGCGTCCTGCACCTGTATGAAAGCGAAGCCGAGCTTGCCGCGTCGCAACCCGGGTGGCAGGCGCGCGCCGACCACGGCATCGCGTTCACGCACTTGCGCGGTCCGGAGGCCATCGCCGAATTCCAGCCGGGCTTGAGTGATGCGCTGGTGGCGGCGACATTCGTGCCCGGATGGATGACGGTCGGCGATCCGCAGGTGGCGACCGAGACACTCGCCAGCCATTTCGAGCACAAGGGCGGCCGCATCCGGCGCGCCGACGCGGCGGCGCTCGCGCCCGGCACAGACGGCGTCGCCGTGAAATTGCGCGATGGGCGCAAGATCGTCGCGCGGCGCGTCATCGTCGCCGCCGGCGCATGGTCGCACCATCTCGCGCGCACGCTGGGCGAGCGAATCCCTCTCGAAACGGAGCGCGGCTACAACACGACGTTGCCCGTCGGCGCCTTCGACTTGAAGCGCCAGCTGACGTTCGGGGGCCATGGCTTCGTCGTCACGCCGCTCGACTGCGGCGTGCGCGTCGGCGGCGCGGTGGAATTCGCCGGCCTCGAGGCGCCGCCCAACTATGCACGCGCCGCGACGATGCTGGCGAAGGCCAAGCGCTTCATGCCGGGCTTGCGCACGGAAGGCGGCACGCAGTGGATGGGCTTTCGTCCGTCGTTGCCGGACTCGCTGCCCGCGATCGGGCCGGCCGCCGCGGACGAGCGCGTCGTCTACGCGTTCGGCCACGGACACCTGGGCCTCACGCAATCGGCCGCGACGGCGCGCCTCGTCGCCGATATCATCGCGGGACGCGACGCCGCCGCTCGACCTTGCGCCATTTCGTCCGCAACGATTCGCTTGACCACATCGGATCAGGAAAGCCATGACCACATTCCGCACGCTCGCCACCGTTCGCCATCACGGCATGGCATTGAGCGATCTCGAATTCACCGTGCCGCTCGACCACGGCCAGCCGGGCGGCGAGAAGCTTTCGGTATTCGCACGCGCGGTCCGGCACGGCGAACACGCGACGGAAACGCGGCCCTGGCTCGTCTTCCTGCAGGGCGGGCCGGGCTATCCGGGGCCGCGGCCGACGACCTACTCGGGCTGGCTCAAGCGCGCGCTGGACGACTACCACGTGCTGCTGCTCGATTCGCGCGGCAACGGGCGCAGCAGCGTCGTGCTCGCGCAGACGCTGGCACGGCGCGGCGACGCCAAGGCGCAGGCCGCGTACCTGAAGCACTTTCGCGCCGACAGCATCGTGCTCGATTGCGAACTGATCCGTAAGCAGCTGGTCGGCGCCGACGAGCCGTGGAGCGTGCTCGGCCAAAGCTACGGCGGCTTCTGCGCCGTGCACTACCTTTCGTTCCATTCGCGCGGACTGCGCGAAGTCTTCGTCACCGGCGGCCTGCCTCCGCTTGCCGGCAGCGCCGACGACTATTACCGCCACACGTACCCCGAGGTCGCGCGCAAGACGCGCAAGCACTTCGCGCGGTATCCGGACGATGCGGCACTGTGCACGCGCATCATGGAGCACCTGAATACGCACGACGTGGCGCTGCCCACCGGTGGCCGGCTCACCGTTCGCCGCTTCCAGCAGGTCGGCTTCATGCTGGGTTTCGACGAAGGCATGGAAAACCTGCACTACCTGCTCGAGGGAGCGTTCTGCGCCGGCGCGAAAGGGGATGTGCTGAGTCTGCCGTTCCTGCGCGCGCTCGAAAATTCGCAGACCTTCGAGACCAACCCGATCTTCGCGGTGCTGCACGAGATGTGCTACACGCAGGGCGCCGCGTCGCGCTGGTCGGCGGAGCGCGTGCGCGGCGAATTTCCGGAGACGAACTGGACGCCCGGCAAGCCGCCGTCATTCACCGGCGAGATGATCTATCCGTGGATGTTCGACGAGTACCCGGGCCTGCGGCCGCTGCGCGACGTGGCCGAACTGCTCGCCAACGACGACGAGTGGCCGGTGCTGTACGACCCGGCGCAACTCGCGCGCAACACGGTGCCATCGGCGGCGGCGATCTACGCCGAGGACATGTTCGTGCCGCGCGCGCTGTCGGAGCAGACCGCCGCCGCAATCAACGGCATGAAAGGCTGGCTGACCAACGAATTCGAGCACAGCGGCCTGCGTACCAGCGACCGCGTATTCGAGCGGCTGCTGGCGTTGGTGCGGGACGGCGTCTAGCGGCGCGGCGGACTACGCGGTGCGGCGGACCCTCCTCACGCCGCCGGCCGCAGTCCGACGTCCGGGAGTCTGGGGCGCGTGGCCAGCGCGCGCTTCATCATCGTTTCGATTTCGGCCTTTTCCTTCACGTCGAGCGCCAGCCGCGGCGGACGCGTGCGGTCGGTGCCCCGTCCCATGATGTGCTCGCACAGCTTGATGCACTGGACCAGGTCCGGCCGGGCATCGAGGTGCAGCAGCGGCATGAACCACGCGTAGAGGCTCATCGCCTCGGCGAAGCGTCCCGCGCGGGCGAGCCGGAACAGCGTCTCGCCTTCGCGCGGGAACGCGTTCGACAGGCCCGAAACCCAGCCCACGGCGCCGACCATGATGCTCTCCACGACGACGTCGTCGAGCCCCGCGAACAGCACGAAGCGGTCGCCGACCAGGTTGTGGAGGTCGGTGAAGCGCCGGGTATCTCCGGAGGATTCCTTGAAGCATACGATCGTCTCGCAGTCGGCCAGCGAGGCCAGGATCTCCGGCGTCACGTCGTTCTTGTAGATCGGCGGATTGTTGTAGACCATCACCGGCAGGTCGGTGGCGGAAGCGACGGCGCGGAAGTGCGCGGCGGTCTCGTGCGGCTTCGACGAATAGACCAGCGCGGGCATGACCATCACGCCGTCGAGGCCGATGCGCGCGGCCTCCTTCGCCATGTCGATCGCGAAGGACGAAGTAAACTCGGCGATGCCGCTCAATACCGGCACCCGTCCGCGGGCAACCGCCTTGCCCGCTTCCATCACGGCGATCTTCTCCTCCTTGCGCAGCGAGCAGTTCTCGCCCACGGTGCCGCAGACGATGAGGCCGGAGACGCCGTCGCGGATCAATCCCTCCATGACGCGCGCCGTGGCGTCGATGTCGAGCGAGAGGTCTTCGCGGAACTGCGTCGTCACCGCCGGAAATACGCCACTCCAATCAGGATTCAATCGTCATCTCCCAAGTTTGACTTCCGCTCCTGTCGCCGCTGTTGCCCCGGACTCCGAATCGCGCCGGGCAATCGGACGCGTTTTCCCGCGAAAGTCTACCTCGGAATAGCAAGGGGCCGCCAAGCGGCGACCCCTTGCGTGGAACGGGCGGCTACGCAGGCCGCGCCCAAGCAGTGCCTTCAGCCCGTCAAGGATGCGCGCACATCACGACGCCCTCGTGTGCCCAACCCATGTGCCTGCATTTCCGCGATCACCGCGGCGGACGTGGCATACCGATGGTTCATGTCGGCGCCGGCGCGGGGCATGTTGAAGAAGCGATGGACGCCGATCAACCCAGCCGGGCAGACTCCGGTCGGCGACGCGGGCGTGATGGCGAACGCATGGTCCTCGAAGGTCCACGCCGAGTATTCCACCATGACATGCTCGCATTCGGACTCGCTGGACGTGAAGAAGTGCGAGTCCGGACCTTTCGGCGGCATGCCGTAGAAGCGACAGACGGCCTGGGTTCCGCCAACGTTGAACGACTCCCCGGTCCGCTTCCATTCGCCGCCAAATGCGCCGCCGTCCAGCATCGCGATCTCGGCTGCGGACGCAGTGATGAAGAAGTGACCGAGCTTCGCATGGCGATATTCGACGGCCGACGCAGCCTGCCCAGGGAGCACGCCCATCGCCGCGCGCGTCTCGATTTCGTGCGCAAGGATCACGCCGTCCGGCTGCGCAAAGCCCGAGACTTCGACAATCGCGCCGATCACGACCGGCCCGTTGTTCAGATGGATTTCCGTCGCCGCGGTGACGTCCACGGTTCGCGCGTCAACCCGCCAGATTCCCGTCAATCCGACCGCGGGAAGCGCCGCAATTCGACCCCAGAAGCGTGCGCCTGGAACGGGCGCTCCGGTACCGGCGCGCGACTCGACCCGGCTCGCCAGCAGGGAGCCGCTCGGCGTGTTTGTCACGTGCGCTTCGACCGTGACGCCGGCCGCGAATGCGCCATGCTCGGGATTCAGGATGGTGGCTGCGTCGACGGTGATGGCGATGCCGTTGACGGTCCAGGTTCCGAGAAGGCCGCGAAGCAGGCAGCGCATCGATCGTGCCGTGCACTTCCAACTCACCTCCGGCGGAAGGAGGCGCTCCGGTGCCGCCTGCCTGCACTTCGATGTCACTCGCAGTCACCGATCCGTCGGCATTCGCCGTGCCATGCACCTCGACGCGCGTGCCGATCGCGACGGCGCCGTGTTCGGTGTCGATCCGCGTGGCCGCCAGTACCACGATGCTCCTGCCCGCGACGCGCCATGTGCCGACCAGGCCAGTGGCGGGAAGCGCTTCGACGGGGCCCGTCACCTCGCCCGCGTCCGCCGGAGGCGTGACGCCTCCGCCGGGTGGCGCGCCGGCGGCCTGCGTGACTTCGAGCGATGTTGCCAGCACCGTGCCGTCGGGCAAACCGGCGCCTTTGACTTCCACGATGGCGCCAACCACCGGGGCACCGAGCTGCTGCTTGATGAGCGTCGATGCGTCGGTGCGCACCTGCCTCGCCGCAATCGTCCAGTCGCCGATGAGTCCGGAAGCGGGTGTCGCCTGCACGACTCCGTTCACTTCGACCACGCCATCCTTGGCCACGGACACGGTTGCCAGCATCGCGCATGCGCACACCAGCATGGCGAAGAACCCGCGGCGAATTTGATCCTGTCGTTCGTATCTTCATTTGAGGCCTTTGCGAAGTGATCGTTGGCGCTCGTAGCGGCCGCCACCGGTTCTGATGCAGCAGCTTCCGTGCCGGCCTCGCGGGAGGACGCAAGTGGCTGTATTTGCTGGGGGCCGAATGCCCTTGCGCCGACGCAAGCGGCGGTCCATTGGGGGATATGCCCCATCGGTTGGGGATTTACACCCACCACAAGCAAGTGCCCGACGTCCGGTCGCGCGGCGAACCGCGGGGCGCTAGAATGGTCCCGCGTTGGGCACTCGAAATATCAGCGAACATGAGCAGCGCCTTGCCGCCCTTCCTCCCGCGAAATGAAGAACGCCGACCCGCCGGTGCCCGGCGTCGCCAAGCGCCGCGCGCGACCGCAAGGCGTTCAACCTGATTCGCTGGTTCTCTCTTCTGACGCTTTCGGCGATCGTGGTCGTCGGCATCGTCACTTCGCTGCTTCTCTCGGCCTTCCTGACCAAGCACATGCTCCAGCGCGACGCGACGCTGACGATGGAGGAAGTCCAGTCGATCGTGCACATCGGAAAAGCGGGCGGCTACTTCCGGAACGGCGTCCACGAGCCCGGCGACCCGCACGCCGAGGAATTCTTTCAATTCATTGCGTCGATGCATGACGTGCTTCGCACCAATTTCTATGCAAAGGACGGAACGGTAATCTGGTCGACGGACAAGAGTCTTGTCGGCAGGGCACCCGGCCGCAATCCAGAACTCGACGAATCGCTTGCAGGTCGGCTGACCGTGGAAAGCGGCATCGTCGGCGAGGAAGACAACCCGAAGCCCGAACATGTCAATCTGGGGCGTCGAGGCGAGTCGTTTGTCGAGAACTACATCCCGATAAGGGACCCGGAAACGGCCGAGATCATCGGCGTGGCCGAACTGTACCGGGTGCCGACCGCACTGTTCGACACGATTCGCACCGGAAACCGGCTGATCTGGCTATCGTCCATCGGCGGCGGGCTATTCCTGTATGTCGTGCTGATCGGCATCGTCAAGCGCGCCGATCGCACGATGCGCACGCAGCAAACCCAGCTGGTTCAAGCGGAAACGTTCTCCGCGGTCGGACAGCTTGCCGGCGTCGTTGCGCATGGCCTGCGCAATCCGCTGGCATCGATTCGATCGTCCGCGGAACTGGCACTCGAGGCACCTGCCGACGAGGTGCAGGAGACCTCACACGACATCATTGCCGAAGTCGACCGGCTGGAGCGGATGGTGCGGCAGCTGCTGTACTATTCCCAGGCGCCGAGCGTGGAACTGCGAGGATATCCACGTAGAGCGGCTGCTCCGCGACACGGCAGGCCATTTCACGCGCGACTTCGAGCGACGCAATGTGATCGTCTCCGTCGACATCCCTCCCGATCTGCCGCCGGTCGTGGCGGACGCTGCACTGCTCGAGCACGTGCTGAACAGCCTGCTCGCCAATGCGCTCGACGCGATGGGCCGCGGCGGCCGGCTCACGTTGAGCGCCGCCAGGAACGCAGAACGCGCGCATGGTGGACGTAGCAATTGCCGACACCGGAAAGGGCATTCCCGCGGCGCAAATGGCGTCGATGTTCACGCCCTTTCGTACGACGAAGACGACCGGGCTCGGCATCGGACTGGCACTCGCCGAGCGCATCGTGCGCAGGTTCGACGGTACGCTGCGCATCGAGAGCGTGGAAGGTCAGGGCACGACGGTGCATCTGCAGCTCAGGAGCAATCGGTAGCACATGCCTCATGCCATCCTGATCATCGACGACGAGGCGACGTTTGCGAAGAACCTCGCCACGTATCTCGGCCGCATCGGCTACGAGGTATGCCGCGTGGAGACCGCCGAGGAGGGCCTGGAGCAGCTGACGGAGTTCCGGCCGGCCGCCGTGCTGCTCGATTTCAACCTGCCGGGGATCAACGGCCTGCAGATGCTGGCCGAAATGCGCAAGCGCGAATCCCGCGTCAAGGTGATCGTGATCACCGGCCAGGGCAGCGAACAGATTGCCGTGGACGCGATGAAAGCCGGCGCATACGACTATCTCGTCAAGCCGGTCGCGTTGGGCAAACTGAAGATCGTCCTCGAAAAGATGCTGGGTCAGGAAAGGCTCGAGGAGGAGCTCGCCTACTATCGCAGCAAGGTCGCCGCCGGAAGCGACCTGGACAGCTTGATCGGCGAATCCGCGCCGATCCGGGCCGTCAAGGACATGATACGGCGCACGGTCGCCGCGGACTCCGCGCTGACCGACGCGCAGCCCGCCGCCGCCTTGGTCACCGGCGAAACCGGAACGGGCAAGGAACTCGTCGCGCGCGCGCTGCACTTCGAGGGGCCGCGGCGAAACCGGCCTTTCGTGGAATTCAATTGTTCGGCCATCCCGCTGCATCTCGTGGAAGCCGAGCTGTTCGGCTATGAGCGCGGCGCGTTCACCGACGCCAAGGAACGCAAGCCCGGACTGATCGAGACCGCCGAAGGGGGAACGCTCTTTCTCGACGAGATCGGCGACATCGATCCGTCGCTGCAGGTGAAGCTGCTCACGTTGCTGGAGAACAAGATGGTGCGCCGGCTTGGCAGCGTGCGCGAGCAGAAGGCGGACGTGCGCATCATCACGGCGACCAACAAGCCGCTGGAGCAACTGGTCGCAGAGGGAAAATTCCGGGCGGACCTGTTCTTTCGCCTGCGGATAATCCACTTCCACCTTCCGCCTCTGCGCGAACGCGGACAGGACATTGCCTTGCTGGCGCAGCATTTTCTGCGCGTACACCGAACGCGCTATCAGAAGCCGGAACTGCGGTTTAGCCCGGAGGCGCAGGAGGCACTGCAGCGCTATCACTGGCCGGGCAACGTGCGGGAACTTCGCAATGTCATCGAACAAGCCGTGATCATGGCGCAGCGAGACGCAATCGGTCCCGAGCTCATGAACCTGGTCCCCAGGGTGGCGCGGGATGAGCCGCTGCTCGTCAGTGGTGAAGCCGACCAGTTGGCACAGGCCGAACGGGATCTCGTTACCCGGGCGCTGAATCAGTCCAACTGGAACGTTACGCACGCCGCGCGGATACTTGGCGTGTCCCGCGACACGCTGCGCTACCGGATGGAAAAATTCCAGCTGATCCGCCCCGGGTGAACAACCTGGCTCGCCTCCCGAATTGGCCGCGAGAGGAGCCATTCGAACCACGCGGAAGGGATGGCATCAGCCGAAGGGTTTTCCGGCAAAGCGCAGCATCGACGGAATTTCGTCGTCGATGTCTTCCCACCCGTGGTTGCCGCCGCCCGATACATACTGCCACGCACCGGCATAGCGCGCCACCGCATCGCGCCAGTTCAGCACCTCGTCGCCGGAACGCATCAGCAGGAAATAGCGGTCCATGCGCGTGAGGACGCGGGACCGACAGATGCTTCCAGTTCCGCGAAGTGCTCAGGCGTCAATTCCCATGCCTCGCCGGTGTGCAGGTTGCGCTGCGGACCGAGCATGCGCGGCGAGCGACGTCGCCGGCCGCACCGCAGGATTGATCACGACCGCGCGCGCGCCGAATTTTTCCGCGAGCCACGTCGCGTAGATACCCACCCAGCGAACTGCCGACGAACGTCAGCGCGGCGCGATCCGCGACATTCGCCTCGACCCACGCGCACACATCGCGCATCGCCATCGCGGGGCGATGGTGCAGCTGCGGGAATGTAGACGCGCGGCGGATCGGCCAGTGCCGCGGCCGCGGCGGCGAGCTTGCGCCCCTTCACCGTTTGCGGCGACGAGTTGAAGCCGTGCAGATAGACGAGCGTCGCGCGCGTCATCCGGCGGCGAGTCCCGCCAGCAGCTTTTCGTGCACGCCGCCGAATCCGCCGTTGCTCATGACGAGAACGTGATCGCCCGGCCGCGCTTCGGCGACGACCGCCTGTACCAGCGCCGGCAGGTCGTTGTAGACCGTGGCCTTGGCGCCCAGCGGCGCCATCGCGCCCGCCACATCCCAGCCCAGGTTTGCCGCGTAGCAGAACACGCGGTCGGCCGCGGCAAGGCTTCCCGGCAGCGCATCCTTGACCGCGCCCATCTTCATCGTGTTCGAGCGCGGCTCGAGCACCGCGAGGATCCGCGCCCCGCCCACCTTGCGGCGCAGGCCGTCGAGCGTGGTCGCGATGGCGGTCGGATGGTGCGCGAAGTCGTCGTAGACGGCGACGCCGCGCGCGACGCCGCGCAGTTCCAGCCGGCGCTTCACGCCGCGGAATTCGGACAGCGCGGCAAGTCCGTGCGCGACCGGAACACCCACGTGGCGCGCGGCGGCAAGCGCCGCCAGCGCGTTCAACTGGCTGTGCCTGCCGGCCTCGCCAAACGCCAGCGTTCCCTGCGGCGCGCCGCCCAGCAGGATCGAGCCGTCGACGGCGATCGTCCAATCCGGACCGGTGCCGGCCACGTCCGCGAGTCCGAACCGCTCGACTTCGCTCCAGCATCCGCGCGCAAGCACGCGCGCGACGCCTGCCTCGCCGCCGTTGGCGACGATGCGGCCGTTGCCCGGGATCATGCGCACGAAATGGTGGAACTGCGTCTCGATCGCGCCCACGTCCGGAAAGATGTCGGCGTGATCGTATTCGAGGTTGTTGAGGATCGCCGTGCGCGGCCGGTAGTGCACGAACTTCGAGCGCTTGTCGAAGAACGCGGTGTCGTATTCGTCGGCCTCGATCACGAAGAACGCGCTGTCGGTCAGCCGCGCCGAGACGGGGAAGTCGACCGGCACGCCGCCGATCAGGAACCCGGGATCGAGTCCGGCATGTTCGAGGATCCAGGCGAGCATCGCCGACGTCGACGTCTTGCCATGCGTTCCGGCGACGGCCAGCACCCACTTGCCGCGCAGCACGTTCTCGTACAGCCACTGCGGGCCCGAGATGTACGGCAATCCGGCGTCGAGGATCGCTTCCATCAGCGGATTCCCGCGCGAGACGACGTTGCCGACGACGAACACGTCGGCGCCTTTCGCCGCGCCGGCAAGTTGCGCGGGATCCCAGCCCTCGGTGAGGCCGATGCCGAGCGCGGCCAGCTGCGTGGACATCGGCGGATAGACGTTGGCGTCGCAGCCGGTCACGTCGTGCCCGGCACGCTTGGCGATGGCCGCGAGGCCGCCCATGAACGTGCCGCAGATGCCGAGTATGTGCAGGTGCATGCTAGGCCGCCTGCGCCGCGATGCGCGGCGACGCAAACCGCCTCCAGCCGCGCGCGAACCACGCGTAGGTGACGATGTTGCCGGCAAGCGCGACGCCGAATGCCACGCGCAACCCGCCGGCCTCGTCGAGCGACAAGCCGCGGCGCGCGATCTCCGCGACGACGCCAATGCCCCACTGCATCAGGAAACTGCCGCCGAACATCATCAGGTTGAGCGCCGTGTTCGAGCGGCCGGCCAGGTCGCGGCCGAAGCCTTCGTTCAGCACCGCGAACGCCAGCACGTTGACCGACGTCCCCAGCCCGTAGAGCGTCCACCACAAGTAAGCCGCCCGGAAGACGCAGGAAGATCGCGGCCAGCGCCACGACGGCCAAACCGAAACCCAGCGACGAAGATGTGCCGCGCGTGCACGCCGCGCGCCGCGAGCCGCGTCCCGAACAGGCCGAGCGACACAAACCCCAGCAGGGTCGCGACGCTCATCCACAACAGATGCCGCGCCGCGCCGGACCGCGTCTCCCCCTGCACCTCCATCAGCCACGGCACCGCCCACAGGCCCTGGATCGCGAAGAACGAGCCCATGCAAAACGCTCCCAGCGGCGCGATCCACCAGAACCGCGGATGCCGGAATACGGCGCTCACGCCGGCCCACTGCGCGCGGAATCCGGCGGCATGCACGGGCTTCGGGATATCGGGCACACGCCAGGCGATGAACAGCGCGACGGCGAACGTCGTCACGGCGAGTGCCACGAAAATGTTCCGCCAGCCGGTGACGCGCAACGCAAACTCCAGCGGCGTGGTCGCGGCCAGCGCGCCCAGGCCGCCGGCCACCATGATCCAGCCCGCGAGCGAACCCAGCCGCTCGGGCGGATACCACGCGGCGATCGCCTTCAGCGGCGCCATCAGGCACGCGCACACGCCAAGGCCGATGACCGCGCGCGCGAACGCCAGCGCCGGCAGCGAGTCCGCGTAGGCGAACAGCAGCGCGCCGACCGCCGCGATGGAGAGCAGCACGGGTTCGACGCGGCGCGGACCGAAGCGGTCGAGCAGCATGCCGACGGGAATCTGCGCCGCGCCGAACGCCAGGAAATACGCGCTGGTCAGAAGGCCCAACGACGACGGGTCGAGCGCCAGGTCGCGCACCAGCTCGGGCGAGATGACCGCGTTGACCGTGCGGAACAGGTAGGAGAGCAGGTAGCCCGCCGCAAACGGGAAGTAGATGCGCAGGAAAGTCATGCGTGCGGCGCCGTCAGGTGCGGAAAATGAAGTAGACGGCGCCCATCAGGCACAGTCCGGCCCACAGGAAATCGAGCTTGACCGGCTGGTCCATGTAGAGCACGGCGAACGGCACGAACACCGCGAGCGTGATCACCTCCTGCATGATCTTGAGCTGCGCCAGCGACATCACGGTGAAACCGATGCGGTTGCCCGGCACCTGCAACAGGTATTCGAAGAACGCGATACCCCAGGAGATCATCGCCGCCGCCCACCACGGGGACGCCTGCAGGTGTTTCAGGTGCCCGTACCAGGCAAAGGTCATGAACAGGTTCGAGGCGGTCAGCAGCATCGCGCTCACCAGCGCGGGATGCTGCAGCAGCGATGCAATGGAGACGGGCGTCATGTCGGGAACCGGGTCGGGAAGCGCCCCGCATTATCCCCGATATGCGCGTTGGTCCGGTGCGTCCGCGCCTTTCTCCCGAGCGTACAATGCCGCTTCGCCACGTCCCGGCTGCGCGTCCTCGACAACCATGCGAATCCTCTGCCTAGCCGGGCCGGCAATCGCCCTCGCCTGCGCACTCGTCATCGCCGCCGGCGCGGGCGCCGCCGACATGACCTACCCGCCGACGGTGCGCAAGCCGGTCGTCGACACCTACCACGGCGTCGCGGTCAGCGACGACTACCGCTGGCTCGAGGCCGATGACGCCCCCGACGTGAAGGCGTGGATCGCCGAGCAGAACAAGGTCGCGCGGGCTTATCTGGACGGAATCGCGCAACGGCCGGAGATCGCCCGGCGCGCCGGCGAGCTGCTGCGGGCGAAGACGATCCGGCGCTACGGATTCGAATTCCGCCAGCGATTGTTTGCGATGAAGCGGGCGCCGCCGGCGAACCAGCCGCTGCTCGTCGTGCTGCCCGCCGACGGCAACATCGCCAAGGAATCGGTCGTCGTCGACCCCAATGTGCTCGACACCAAGGGCCGCACGACGATCGACTTCTACAGGGCCTCCTTCGACGGCAAGCGCGTCGTCGTGTCGCTGTCCGCCGATGGCAGCGAAGTCGGCACGGCCTACGTCTACGACGTGGCGACGCGCAAGCGCCTGGCCGACGTCGTGCCGGGCGTGATGAACCCGACCGCGGGCGGCAGCGCCGAATGGGCGCCGGACGGGAGCGGCTTTTACTACACGCGCTATCCGCAGGGGAGTGAACGTCCTCCGGCCGACCGGCAGTTCTACCAGACGGTGTGGTTTCACCAGCTCGGAACGCCGGTCAGCGCCGATCGCTACGTCATCGGCCGGGACTTCCCGCGCATCGCCGAAATCGAACTCAAGGGTAGCCGCGACGGCAACTACCTTCTCGCCAAGGTGCACAACGGGGACGGCGGCGAGGTCGCATTTCACGTCCGCGATTCCGCGGGCCAATGGACGCAGGTGGCCGGCTTCACCGATGGCGTCAAGCAGATGGCGTTCGGCGACGACGGCCGGCTGTACGCGATGTCGGTCAAGGATGCGTTGCTCGGCCGCATCATCGCGATTCCGCTGGATCGTCCGTTGCTCGCGAACGCCGTCGTCGTCGTCCCGGAAGCGAACATCGTCGCCGAAAGCGTCACGCCGACGAAATCGCGCCTCTACGTCAAGTACCGCGACGGCGGACCGTCGGCCGCGCGCATTTTCGCCCTCGACGGCAAGCGGCTGGGCGACATCCCCGCCGAACCGATATCGGACATCAGCATCGGCATCGCGCTGACCGGCGACGACGTCCTGGTGCACACGATGAGCTATGTGTCGCCGCCGACGTGGTTCCGCTACGACGCGAAGCAGGACAAGCTGGTGCCGACACAGCTCACCAGCAAGCCTTCGTTCAACTTCGCCGACGCCACGGTGATCCGCGACGTGGCGATCTCCAAGGATGGCACCAAGGTCCCGATCAACATCCTGTACCGCAAGGGAATGAACCGCAACGGGCGCAATCCGGTGCTGCTGTATGCGTACGGCGGCTACGGCATCAGCATGCAGCCCTGGTTCGACCCGATGAACCGCCTCTGGCTCGACTACGGCGGCGTGTTCGCGGTCATCAATGTGCGCGGCGGCGGGGAATTCGGCGAGCCGTGGCACCTCGCAGGCAACCTCACCCGCAAGCAGAACGTGTTCGACGACTTCAATGCCGGCATGCGCTACCTGACCGAGTTCAGGTACACGAGCGCCGACCGGCTGGCGATCATGGGAGGCAGCAACGGCGGCCTGACGATGGGCGCCGCACTGACGCAGCATCCGCAGTCGATGCGCGCCGTGGTCAGCCAGGTCGGCATGTACGACACGCTGCGCTGGGAAACGCAACCGAACGGCGAATTCAATACGACCGAATTCGGCTCGGTCAAGGATCCCGCCCAGTTCAAGGCGCTCTACGAGTATTCGCCGCTGTTGCGGGTCAAGGATGGCGTCGCCTATCCGGCCGTGCTGTTGACGACCGGCGCCAACGACGGCCGGGTGGCGCCTTCCGAATCGTTCAAGATGGCGGCGCGGCTGCAGGCGGCGACATCGTCGAAGCATCCCATCCTGCTGCGCACGGAGGCCGGCGCCGGACACGGCATCGGCACGGCATTGTCGACGCGAATCGAGGAGAAGGCCGATATCTACGCGTTCCTCGTCGATCAGCTCGGAATCAAGGGGCCGGTCAAGGCCAGCGCCGCTCGCCGCTAGGCGCAATCTCGCGCCACTCGCGCTCGTTTCGCAGCGGCGCCTTCGGGCCCGCGCGCGTTCGTTCCATTTGGCTTTCTTCCGCGGGTGCCGCTTGCCGCGCCGACAACTTGTCTAGTACATTGTGTAGACGCAGCGTCCATCTTCATTTCGACTTTCGCCAAGAAAGGATCCGACATGAGAACGATGTTCCGCCGTGCACTCCGAATGTTCGCGACAGTTGCGCTTGGCGCCGGAATGGCGTCGGTACAGGCGATTCCGCAGCATCCGATGGATCCGCTCGAGGACTTCGAGATCATGGCGGCGGCCGACATCCTGCAGAACGCCGGCGCCGCGCTCCCCACGGCGATATTCCAGAGCATCGACCTGCGCGAGCCCGCCAAGGACGTCGTGCTCGGCTTTCATGCGGGAGATCCGCTTACGCGCTCCGCCACCGTCTATTTCCGCCAGAACAAGAAGAGCTACAGGTCGATCGTCAATCTCACCGCCGGCACATTCACGCCGCCGGTGCTCATTCCGGCCAGCGACGGCCAGCTTGGGCTCACCATTGCCGAGGTCTCGACGCTCGGATTCGCCGTGGAGACGCCGGCGGTGCGCAATGCGCTTGCCCTGCGCGGCCTCGACACGCCCGAAAAGCGCCTCAACGTCCTCGTCACCCCGCTCACGCCCGGCTCGTTCGGCCTTCCGGAGGAATCGCACCGGATCGTGAAGGCGCAGATGTATTACACCGACTTCGCGGGAATCAACCTGTACGCGAAACCGATCGAGGGCCTGCAGGCCATCATCGACCTCGACGACCAGGTCGTGCTGCAGGTGATCGATACCGGACCGTTGCCGCTGCCGGCGTCCGCGCACAATTTCGACGAGGCAACCGTCGCGGCCCTGCCCGGCGGCTTGCGGCCGGCGCTGAATCCCATTCGCATCACGCAGCCGCTCGGCACCAATATCAGCATGAACGGCAACATCGTCGAGTGGCAGAAATGGAAGTTCCACGTTCGTTTCGAACGCCGGCCCGGAACGGTAATCTCGCTGGCGACCTACGACGGGCGTTCGGTCCTCTACCAGGGATCGCTGGCGGAAATCTTCGTGCCCTACCAGGATCCCGACGTCAATTGGTTCTATCGAACGTACATGGACGCGGGCGAGTTCGGGTTCGGACTCTTGTCCTCGCCGCTGCGGCTGGGCCTCGACACTCCCGAAAACGCGACGCTCATCGACGCCGTCGTGTCCGCCGCCGTCCCGGGTGCGCCGGTGGTTCCGCTGCCGCTGCCGCAGGTTGTCGGCATCTTCGAGCGGCTGACCGGCAATCCGGCGTGGCGGCACTTCGAGCTGTTCGCGGGCGGCGCCTACGAAGGTCGCGCCGACGTCGAACTCGTCGTGCGCACGATCGCGCAGCTCGGCAACTACGATTACCTGGTGGACTGGGTGTTCAACCAGAGCGGCGCGATCCGCGTCGATGTGGGGCTGACCGGGATCGACGCGCCCAAGACCGTAAAGAGCACGACGCTGGCCGCGCCATCCGCCGGACAGGACACGCGTTTCGGCGCGCTGATCGCGCCCAACCTGGTGGCGCCCAACCACAGCCATTTCTTCAACTTCCGTCTCGACCTCGACATCGACGGCAGGAACAACAGCTTCATGCTGAGCCAGCTCAAGGTGAAGGAAAACGTCCCGGGTCCGCGCAAGAGCGTGTGGGCCGTCGAGGAAAAGCGGCTCGACCGGGAACTGGACGGGAGACTCGACCACGAAAGTTCGCTGTGGAAGGTCGTCAACCCCAACCGCACCAACGCGCGAGGCTATAACACCGGCTACATGGTGGAGTCGCACAGCGTCGAGGAGCCGCTGCTGAAAAAGGCGGACTACAAGCGGGCCGGCTTCATCGCGTCATCCGCTCTGGATCACGAAATACGATCCCGACCAGCGCTTCGCGGCGGGGGACACGCCGAACCAGAACCCGGGCGAGCCGGGCCTGCCTGCGTACCAGCAGAACAACCAGAGCATCGTCAACACCGATATCGTCCTCTGGTTGACGATCGGTCATCACCACGTCACGGCGACCGAGGACTCGCCGGTGCTCTCGCTCGAAACGATGTCGTTCAAGCTGAAGCCGGTGAATTTCTTCGACCGCAATCCGGCGCTCGACCTTCGCCGCGCGCCGTTCGAAGTCGGGCCCTGAAGCCGAGAGCCCGCGCGAAACTGCGATCGCGCGGAGGTCAGCGAGCCAGCGGAATCGTCACGCTGACGACGACGCCGGCCGCATCCGGCCGGTTCGCCGCCTGCGCGCGTCCTCCGTGGAATTCGGCGATGAGCCGCACGATGTAAAGGCCGAGCCCCAGGTGCGGCTCGGCCGCGTCGCCGCCGCCGCGGACCGAGACCATCGAATCGAACAGATGCCCGGCCTCCATTTCCGGCAACGGCGGTCCTTCGTTGCTGACCGATAGCAGGACGTCGCCGTCGTCGCGCGTGATGCCGATGTCGATGACCCCGTCCTTGCCGAACTCGACGGCATTGGCGACGAGTTTGTCGAGCATCTGGGCGATGAGGTCGGGCGCACCGACGACGATGAACTGCGCGGAGGGACGGACAAAGGCAATGGACGCCGCCGGATACGCCTGCCGGTATCCGTCCACGCAGCCCGCCACGACGCTTCGCGAGGTCGAAGCGTTCGCGCTCGGACTCGGACAGGCTCTGTTCGAGCCGCGCCGCTTCGGTCATTCGCGTCAGGATGGTGGTCAACCGCGCCAGGCCTTCCTGTGCCCGCACCATGTACACGCGCGCATCGTCCGGCAGCGCCGTCTGTTTCAGGTTGTCGAGCGAACTGCGCACCACGGCGATCGGCGTGCGCAACTCGTGCGACAGCCGGCCCGCCATCTTTTCCTGGTAGCTCGCGTAGTCCGCCAGCCGCGCCAGCACGCTCGCGAAACTGCGCGACAGGTCGCCGATCTCGTCGCCGGCGTTGGAGCTCGCGAGCGCCGCCCGCACGCGGCCCTGCTCGTCGATGGCCAGTTCCGCGTCGTCGCGCAGGCGCCGGATGCGCGAGGAAAGCCACGTCGCATACAGCGTCAGCGCGAGCGAGCCGACGAGCAGCACGGCCAGCACGATGTTGAACAGCCGCTCGAACGCGAGGTTGCGCTGCGCGAGCACCGCGTTGCCCGTTTCCTCGACGATCACCGCGCCTTTCACCGAATCGCCGACCCAGATCGGATGCGCCGCGCTGACCACCACCGCCTTCGCGTCCGACGTGGGCCGGCGCTCGGTGGTCAGGATGCCGGCGAGCGCGCCTTCGACGTCGCGTCCGCCCGGCGTTCCGTTGTCCGCCGCGTCGTCGGTGAAATCCTCGCTCGGCTGATCCAGCACGAGCGCATACAGGCGTCCCGTCGTGGCCCGCGAAAGGCGCGCGCCGAACGATTCGGCCGGCAATGGCGAAGGTGGCGCCTTGAGCGAGCCGGCACGCGCCAGCACCGTGCCATCGCGGTCGATGACCCAGATGCGCGCGGTAGTCCGCGACAGGCCGTCGATGATCTGCGCGACTTCGGGCGACGCCGACGGCGGCGCCCGGTCGGAACCTTTCGCGGCATCGTCGGTGCGTTCCTGCGCGAACGCCGCGATGGCGTCGGGCCGGGTCGCGAACAGCCGCGGCCGGTCGTGCAGCGCGGTCGCCACGGCCTGCGCGGTGCCGGCAAGCGTTCGTTCCTGGGCATCGCGCAGCAAGCGCTCCAGTTCCCGCACGTAGGAAACGCCAAGCCACGGCAGAGCCAGGAACACCGTGAGCACGAGCAGCAGCTGCGCGCGTATGGACAACGCGATGCGGGGCAACTTCATTCCGCGTTCCAGCGATAACCCATGCCGTAGACGGTGGAGATGCGATCGAACGCGGGATCGACTGCCTGGAACTTGCGCCGGATGCGCTTCACGTGCGACGTGATCGTGCTGTCGTCGACGACGATGCTGGCGTCGCGCATCAGCGCGTCGCGATCCTTGACGTGACCGGGGAAGCGCGCGAGCGAGTGCACCATCCAGAACTCGGTCAGCGTGAGATCGACCCTTTGCGCGTTCCAGTCCGCGGTCAGGCGCGGCACGTCGAGCTTGAGCGGCCCGCGCTCGAGGACGTCGTCGCCCGAAGGCGGCGCGGTTGAAAGCTCGCTGCGGCGAAACAACGCGGCGATGCGCGCGGCAAGGTGCGGCAGGCTCGCGTCCTTGGTCAGGTAATCGTCGGCGCCCAGGCGCAGGCCCGCGACGATGTCGAAATCGCTGTCGCGCGCGGACAGGAAGATGATCGGCACCGTGGCCGAAAGGGCCCGCAATTCGCGCGTCAGCGCAAATCCGCCGTCGATGTCGTCGCCCAAGCCGATGTCGACCAGGGCAAGGTCGGGAAGCCGCGCGCGAAACGCGCTGAGCGCGTCGGCGCGGTTCGCATAGGTCGCGACTTCGTAGCCGTGACGGCGCAGCGCCTCCGCGTAGTTGGCGCGGATGGCGGGTTCGTCCTCGACGATGGCGATGCGTTTCAGAAGTGCTCCCTCGCGCTGCGCGCGGTCCCTCAGCGAGGAACTTCGCCTTCCCTGGGGCGTCCCGGCGAAAGGCTCATGCGGTCGAATATACCGCAGCGTCCGAACCGCCGGCCCGCCCTCCTTCGCGTGCCACCGGTTTGCCACATTTCTTCGCCGGTTTTGCGCTTTTCGCGCGCCCGCTTGCCGCAATGCGCGCGCGAAATGGGTACCGACGAGGGAGCCTCAAGCCGGCGGACTCCCTCCGGAAACCGACCCGCCGTCCGCCGGCGCAGCGCCTTAGGAAATCAGCCATGCCGCATGCCGATCGTATCGAAGGTACCCGTGTCCTGCGCCACGAGTGGCGCCAACTCGGCCGGTTGGCGCTGGAAAGCCTCGGCACCGGGCTGTTCGTGAGCCTGGTGCTCGCGCTTGCGGTATTCATCATCAGCGTCGAGGCCAACGCGGCAAGCGCCGGCGACCCGGGACAGGGCACGCTGCTGCTGCGCGATGACGCGGGCGAACGGTCGGCTGCGCCGTTGCTGGCCACCGACGTGCACATGGACGTCACCGGAATGGTCGCCCGCGTGCAGGTCACGCAGCGCTTCGCGAATCCGACCGCGCAATGGCGCGAGGGCGTGTACGTGTTCCCGCTGCCGGACAAGGCCGCCGTCGACCACCTGACGATGCGCGTCGGCGAGCGGGTGATCGAAGGGCAGATCAAGGAGCGCGCGGAGGCGCGCCGCGCCTACGAGACCGCGAAGACCGAAGGACGCAAGACGACGCTCGTCGAACAGGAGCGGCCGAACATGTTCACGACCAGCGTGGCCAACATCGGGCCGGGCGAGGAGATCGTCGTCGCGCTCGAATACGAGGAGACGCTGCGCTACGGCGACGGCGCGTTCCGCCTGCGCTTCCCGCTCGCGATCACGCCGCGCTACATCCCGGGCGCCGCGACGCGAGGCGACGGCCATGGGCATGGGTTGGTCGCAGGCCACGGTCCAGGTGCCGGACGCCGACCGCATCACGCCGCCGTTCGTTCCGGCACGCGACGGCTACGTGAACCCGGTGTCGATCACGATCGACATGAACGCGGGATTTCCGCTGGCCAACGTCGCCAGCAGTTACCACGCCATCGACGTCGAGGAACGTCCCGGCAATCGCTATCGCATCGTCCTGGGCGAAGGGCCGGTTCCCGCGGCGCGCGACTTCGAATTGGTCTGGACGCCGGATGTCGGCAGCGCGCCGGGCGCGGCGCTGTTCACGGAGACGCTCGGCGGCAAGACGTACGCATTGCTGATGGCGCTGCCGCCGACGCTCGCGGATGCCGGCGCGACACGCGCGCCGCGGGAGATCACCTACATCATCGACACGTCGGGCTCGATGGAAGGCGTGTCCATCGCGCAGGCGCGCGACGCGCTGTCCATGGCCCTCGACCGGCTGCAGGCGGGCGATCGCTTCAACGTCATCGAATTCAATTCCACCAGCACATCGCTGTTCACGGCGCCCATGCCCTTCGACGCGTCGACGCACGCGCAGGCGAAGCAGTTCGTCGGCCAGGCTGCGCGCGCGCGGCGGAACCGAAATGCTGCCCGCGCTGGCGGCCGCGCTGGCGGGCCCGCCGGAATCATCGCTGATGCGGCAGGTCGTCTTCCTCACCGACGGCGCCGTCGGCAACGAGGACGCGATCCTGCGCCTGCTGCACGACAAGCTGGGCGACCGGCGCCTGTTCACGATCGGCATCGGTCCGTCGCCGAACACGTTCTTCCTGACCAAGGCGGCGCAGTTCGGCCGCGGCACGTTCACGTTCATCGGCGACGTGCGCGAGGTGCGCCAGAAGATGACCGAACTGTTCCGGAAGCTGGAAAGCCCGGCGCTGACCGACATCACGGTCGACTGGCCCGGAGGCACCGACGCGTGGCCGCGGCGGGTCCCCGACCTCTACGCCGGCGAACCCGTCGTCGTCACCGCCCAATTCCCGGCGGGCACGTTGCAGGGCAACGTCGTCATCTCCGGATCGCGCGCCGGCCAGCCGTGGCAGGCCGTGCTGCCGATGCAGGACGGCGCGACGGAGGCGGGCGTCGCGGTGCTGTGGGCGCGCGCGAAAATCGACGCGCTGATGGACGCCGGGCGCCAGGGCGCGCCCGAGAGCCGACATCCGCAACGCCGTGCTCGATGTCGCGCTGACGCACCACCTGGTGAGCAAATACACGAGCCTGGTCGCGGTCGACGTGACGCCGACCCGGCCCGCCGGGATCGACGACCCTGAAATCCGCGATGCCCGGCAATGTCCCCGAGGGGCTGACCGGGATTCGACCAGCTGCCGCGCACCGCGACGCCCGCCGCGCTTTCACTCATCATCGGCATGTTGCTGTTGCTGGCGGCCGCGCTTGCGGAAGCCTGCGCCGCCGCCGCGGCGCTCGCATGCCGCAGGGGATCTGATCATGGAAGTCGTCGCTGCCGATCGGGGAGGATCTTTCGGTCGCAACGGGCAGGAGTCGCGCAACTGGATGCGCGCGAGTCCGCCCGGCATCGCGTTCCGATGCCGTCCGGCCGAGTCTTCCCCCATCGGCAGCGACGCGGCTGCGGCGCGCGCGCCCGGCGCGCGGTCAAGGCGCACCAGGACCATTGCGGCGATCGTGCTGCTGGCCATGGCCGGACTGGCCTGCTTCGGCAACGGCCTCTACATCTACGCCAAGGCCGGACTCGCGCAGGCGATGCTGCATTCCGCATGGGCAAGGACGCAGGATTCCGGTATGCCCGCCAAGCCCTGGCCGTGGGCCGACATGCACCCGGTGGCGCGGCTCATCGCGCCGGCGCAGGACGCCGATGTGCTCGTGCTGAGCGGCGCGTCGGGCCGCACGCTCGCGTTCGGCCCGGGCCTTGTATCAGGTTCGGCGAATCCGGGCGGCCCCGGCAACAGCGTGATCACCGCGCACCGCGACACGCACTTCCGGTTCCTGCAACGCGTAGTCGCGCGGGCGACACGCTGGTCGTGGAAGGCCGCGATGGAACGCGACGGCATTTCCACGTGCGCAGGACCTACGTCGCGGATTTCCGCGCGCTGAACATTCCGCGCGAAACGCCGCAGCCGACGCTGACGCTGGTCACCTGCTACCCGTTCGACGCGATCAGCCCCGGCGGGCCACTGCGATACGTCGTCGTGGCGGAGGCCCTGTGACTTAGTTCGAGCGGGCGCCCCCGAATCCCGGGCGGCCCGCCAAGGACCTTTTGGGAACGGATCATCGCATCCGCATCGCCCGTGTTGGACGCCTTGCCGGCGCTGGTATTTTCCTTGACGGGAATGTGGCTGCCGGTATGAATGGCCTTGTCGTCCGGATCGTCCGGCAGCAACGCGCGGTTGGTCTGCCAGGTGCAGGCGGAAAGAAGCAGTGCTGCGAAGACGGCAGTCACAATGGAATTCATGTCGACAGGATCCTTGATTGATTGGCGCCGACGCCTCAAGGGCGGGCCGGGCAAGCCGCGAATGATACAGGTTTGGGCCGGATTCTTGGAGCGCCGCCGGGGGCGTCACGCCAGGCGTCAGGCGCAATCCCGGCAGGTCCAACGCGCCGTAGTCGCTGGACCAGGTTTCGCCCGGCGCGACCGGCCAGGCGTCCGTGAGGGTGCCGGTCGTCACGATCTCGCCGGCGGCGAGTCCCGGGAACTGCCGCTGGCCGGCCAGGACCCGGACGAGGTGCGCGAGCGCCAGCGCCGGGCTGTCCAGCACGTGGCTGCCGACGCCGCGATCGATCACCTGGTCGCCACGGCGCAACGTCAGGGCAAACGTGGGGAGCATCGCCGCAAGCGCGGCGCGATTGGCGGCGGTCACGGGGATTCGTTGGCCGACAACCAGCGCGCCATGAAGCCCGAACGCCGCGGTGCAATCCGGCGCCTTGAACTTCCAGTCCGGGAAATGGCTCTGCACGATCTCGAATCCCGCGGCGATCCACTCGACCTGGCGAAGGATTTCCTCGGCGTCGTCCGTGTCGGGCACCGGGCCGCGCAACCCGAACACGACTTCGGGTTCGATGCGCGGTTGCACGAGGCGCTGCAGCGCCAGCGTCGCCTGTCCATCGACGGCGTCTTGCACGGTGTGCGTCCACGTGTGCGCCCAGATCGGGTCGTACACGCCATAGCGCTGCCATATCGTGCGGTTGGTGAATCCGATCTTGCGTCCCACCGGCATCCAGCCTTGCGCGCGGCGGCGGCGTTCGATCTCGAACAGCACGGCGTAGGCCGCCGCGACGTCGAAATCCGCGGCCCCGTCGGTTATCGGTGCGACGGTCCGGGCGGCGTCGTAGGCCGCGATCAGCCGGCTGGCGACTTCGTCGACGGCGAACATGCCTAGCGAACCAGGCCCATCGCCCGCATCAGCGCGGTCAGTCCGGTCCACAAGGCGACGGCGACCACCATGCCGATGATCGCGGCAGCGATGGCGCCAGGCGTTCCCGCCCAACCCGCAGTGGTGACAAACGCCCACGCGGCGAACCCGCCCAACCCGCCGCAGATGAAGATGCCGATCACGCTCCAGACGATGCCCATGCGGAACTCCCGATTGTTCCCTGTAGTATAAATGCGCTCCGACCCGGCTTATCCGGACACAACCGAATGCCGGCTCCCCGGCGCCTGCCCTGATGAATGACTCCACTCTTGCCCACGAGCCATCCGCGCGCGCCGCCGTCCGGGCGCTGATGCCATCGCAGATCCGCGAGGTCGCCAACGCCGGCCTGGACGAACCCGGCGTGCTGCCTTTCTGGTTCGGCGAACCCGACGAGGTGACGCCGGCGTTCATCCGCGACGCGGCTGCGCAGTCGCTCGCGCGCGGCGAAACGTTCTATTCGCAGAATTTCGGCATCCCGGAATTGCGCGACGCCCTCGGCGCGTACGTGTCGAGGCTGCACCGGCCGACGTCCGCGGACCACATCGCCGTCACCGCGTCCGGCATGTCGGCCCTCATGTTGACGGTCGAAGCGCTGGTCGCGCCCGGCGATCGCGTCGTCGTCGTCACGCCGCTGTGGCCGAACCTGGTCGAGATTCCCAAGATCCTGTCCGCCAACGTCGTGTGCGTGCCGCTGACGTTCACGGCAGCGGGCTGGACGCTGGACGTCGACCGGCTGCTCGCGGCGTTGACGCCCGGCACGCGCGCAGTGATGATCAATTCGCCCAACAATCCGACCGGATGGACGATTTCGCGCGCGGACCAGCAGGCCATCCTCGCGCACTGCCGCCTGCGCGGCATATGGATCGTCTGCGACGACGTGTACGAGCGCCTGGTCTACGGCGGCGAGCCTTGCGCGCCGTCGTTCCTGGACATCGCCGCGCCCGAGGAGCGCGTCGTCAGCACCAACAGCTTCTCCAAGTCATGGCTGATGACGGGCTGGCGGCTGGGCTGGATCGTCGCGCCCGACGCACTGATGCCCGACCTGGGCAAGCTGATCGAATACAACACATCGTGTTCGCCGGTCTTCGTGCAACGCGCGGGCGTGGTGGCGATCGCGGACGGCGAACCGACGATCCGGCACACCGTCGAGCGCTATGCCGCGGCGCGCGATTACCTGGTGCCTGCGCTGGCGCGAATCCCGCGCATCGAGGTTGCGCCTCCGGCCGGCGCGATGTACGCGTTCTTCCGCGTGGACGGCGTCACCGACAGCCTGGCGTTCTGCAAGCAGCTCGTGCGCGAAGCACGATTGGGGCTGGCGCCGGGCAGCGCGTTCGGACCCGAAGGCGAAGGCTTCGTCCGCTGGTGCTTCGCATCCAGCCAGGCGCGGCTGATCGACGGCATCGCCCGCCTCGAGCGCTTTCTTGGCTGACTCTTTTTTGGCTTACTAAGTCGCCTGACGACCGCTAGCGGTCGGGAAACGCGCGCTCCCATTCTTCGCGGTCGAAGCCGACGATGAGTCCCTGATCGGTCTCCATCACAGGACGCCTGATCGCCGTCGGGTTCTCCAGCATCATGGCAATGGCCGCCGGCGCATCCTTCACCGCAGCCTGCTTCTCAGGGTCCAGTTTCTTCCACGTCGTTCCGCGCCGGTTGAGGAGCGTCTGCCACCCGGCCTCCGCGCACCAGCCCGCGAGTTGCTCGCGCAACGGCGGCGTCTTCTTGAAATCGACGAAGCGATAGGCGATGCCGTGCTCGGACAGCCAGGCGCGCGCGGTCTTGATCGTGTCGCAGTTGGTGATGCCGTACATTCGCATCAAGGCTTTTCCTTCCGTGGACGGGCAGCCTTGCGCAGGCTCCCGAGTAGCAAATGAGCGCGGGCGGACGAGCGCTCGGTGTTCCGCGCTTGCCCGCCGGCCGGCAAACCTCAAGTGTACGCGGTTTCGCGCGTCCTCCGCCGCGGCCACTTGCCCAAACAATCGGCGTGGAAGTATAAGTCGAGCCTCACGGCACCTCCGCCGATTCCGGAACTGCAATGTCTTCCCGACTCGCACTTGCCAGCTTCTTCGCGGTTGCCGTCCTCGCGGGCGGCACGGCTCCAGCGGAATCCGCCGACATGGGCAAGACGCTGCGCGTCGCGTTCTCGGTCGCGGAGACCGGGTTCGACCCGCAGGTCACCAGCGACATCTATTCGTCGGCGATCATCGGCGCGATCATCGACCCGCTGTATGTCTACGACTACTTCGCCCGGCCCATGCGCATGGTGCCCAACACGGCGGCCGCGTTGCCCGAGGTAACCGACGAAGGGCGCACGTATACGATCAAGGTCAAGCCGGGCATCTACTTCGCCGCGGATCCCGCATTCAAGGGGAAGCGCCGCGAACTCACCGCCGAGGACTACGTCTACAGCATCAAGCGCATCTTCGACCCCAAGGTGCGGTCGTACTGGGTCTACGTGTTCGAAGGCAACCTGGTCGGCCTCGACGACGCGCTCCGGGCGGCGCGCAAGAGCGGCGTACTCGACTACGACGCGAAGATCGAGGGACTGCAGGCGCTCGACCGCTACACGCTGCGCATCAAGTTCCAACGGCCGAACTACGGTTTCGAGTGGTGGCTCACGACCGTGTATTTTGCCGCCGTGGCGCGCGAGGTCGTCGACGCCTACAAGGACAGCTCCAATCGGGTCCAGGAGAATCCGGTGGGCACGGGCCCGTACCGGCTGAAGACCTGGACACGCGGGCAGCGCATCGTGCTCGAAGCCAATCCCGACTACCGCGACGTCACGTTTCCGGCGCCCGGCCCGGGCAGCACGCCCGCCGACGCGGCGATCGCCAAAGGAATGGTCGGCCGCAAGCTGCCGCTGATCGGCAACATCGACGTCAGCATCATCGAGGAGGCGCAGCCGCGATTGCTTTCCTTCGAATCGGGCAATGTCGACTATCTGGAGGTCCCGCTGTCGCTCGCCTCCAATGTCCTCGATGGCGCCGTGCTCAAGCCCCAGTTCGCGAAGCGTGGCATCACCCTCCAGCGCGAACTCACGCCGTCGATTTCGATGTTCTACTTCAATCTCGAGAATCCGGTCGTCGGCGGCTACACGCCGGAGAAGCTCGCGTTGCGGCGCGCGATCAGCATGGGTTTCGACCGCGCGACGGCCATTGCGCAGTTGCAGAACGGCCAGGCGATCCCCGCCAACCAGCCGGTCCCGCCGCCGCTGTACGGTCACGACCCGAAATACGCCGCGCCTTACGCGTATGATCCGCGCGCCGCGCGCGCGCTGCTCGACAGGTTCGGGTACAAGGACCGCGACGGCGACGGCTTCCGCGAATTGCCCGACGGGACGCCGTTGACGCTGGTGCTGGCGTCGACGACGGACAACGTGTCGCGCACCCGCGACGAGCTGTGGAAGCGGAACATGGATGCGCTCGGCATCAGGATCACGTTCCTCAAGAACAAGTGGCCGGAACTCAACCGGATGTCCGAAGCCGGCCAGCTGATGATGTGGGGGTTCGGGTGGACCAGCAACGTCCCGGAGGGCATCGATTTCTACAGCTATTTCTACAGCAAGAACATCGGCACGTCGAACGACGCGCGCATGCGCCTTCCCGCCTTCGACGCGCTCTACGAGAAGTCGCGCAATCTGCCCCACTCCCCGCCGCGGACGGCGCTCTTCGACGAGATGAACAACCTGATCTTCAACTACGCGCCGTGGATCATGACCCACTATCCGTACGACAACATCCTCGTGCAGCCCTGGGTCAAGGGCTTCAAGCTCAATACCTACGTGCAGCAGCAGTGGCGCTACCTGGACATCGAGGGCCGGCCCTAGCCCGCCACGGGCCGCGCGATCCCGTCCGCGAAGTCCCAGGCCCGGCCGGGCGCCGCCGCCAGCAGCGCCCGCGTGTAGTCGTTGCGCGGGTTGGCGAACACGTCCCGGACCGGGCCGTATTCGACGATGCGCCCATTCGACATCACCGCCACGCGATCGCAGACCTGCGCGGCGACGCGCAGGTCGTGGGTGATGAAGAGCATCGCCAGGTTCAGCCGCTGCCGGATCTCGTCCAGCAGCGCCAGCACCTGCGCCTGGACCGAGACGTCCAGCGCGGACACCGCCTCGTCGGCAATCAACAGTGATCGGCTCCATCGCCAGCGCGCGCGCAATGCAGATCCGTTGCCGCTGGCCTCCGGAAAACTGATGCGGAAACCGGTCCAGCGACTGCGGCTCCAGTCTCACCAGGTCCATCAGCGTGCGCGCGCGATTCAAGGCCTCGGCGGCCGGCACGCCGTAGTTCATCGGTCCCTCGACGATCGCCTGTCCCACGGTCCGGCGCGGATTGAGCGAACGATAGGGGTCCTGGAAGACGATCTGCACTCGCCGCCGCAACGCGTGCAGCTGCGCGCGCGAAATCGCCGCGAAGTCCGTGTCGCCGATCACGATGCGCCCGCTCGAGGGCTCGATCAGGCGCGCGATGCAACGCGCGACGGTCGACTTGCCCGAGCCCGATTCGCCGACGATGCCGAGCGTCTCGCCCTGCCGGATCGACAGCGTCACGTCGGCCGCCGCGGCAACGGCATGCCGCCGCCGCGCCGAACCAGCCGCGCTGCGACATAGGTCTTGGACATGTCGCTGGTCGCCAGCACCACGGGCGCCGTGATCACCGTGCGATGCCTGGGAACCAGGCTCGGCACCGCCGCGATCAGCATGCGCGTGTAGTCGTGCTTCGGCTCGCTCAGCAAGTCGCGGGTGCGCCCGACTTCCACCAGCTCGCCACCGCGCAGCACGGCGACGCGGTCGGCGATTTCCGCCACCACGCCGAAGTCGTGCGTGATGAACAGGACCCCGGTGCCGTGCGCGCGCTGGAGATCGCGGATCAGCGCCAGGATCTGCGCCTGCGTGGTCACGTCGAGCGCCGTCGTCGGCTCGTCGGCGATCAGCAGCGCCGGTTCGAGCACCAGCGCCATCGCGATCATGATGCGCTGCCGCTGCCCGCCGGAAAGCTGGTGCGGATACGACGCGATCATCCGCTCCGGGTCGGGCAGCTGCACCGCGCGCACGATGTCGAGAATCTTCTCGCGGCGCGCCCGCGCCTGCAGGTCCGTGTGCGTCGCGAGCACCTCGTCGATCTGGTCGCCGCAGCGCATGACCGGATTCAGCGCCGTCATCGGCTCCTGGAATATCATCGACATCCGCGTGCAGCGCAGTTCGCGCAGGCGGGCCTCGTCCGCGGCAAGGAGATTCTCGCCGGTGAGGCGCGATGTCGCCGCGGATGGCGGCGAGACCCTTGGGCAACAGGCCCATGATCGCGTGCGCGATGACGCTTTTTCCCGAGCCCGATTCGCCGACGAGGCACACGATCTCGCCGCGGTCCACGGTCAGGTTGACGCCATCCACGGCGTAGCGCACGATCGGCGCCGGGCGGCAGCGCGACGGCGAGGTTGCGGATGTCGAGGACACGCTGCGAACCGTGGCGCTGCCTCGAGAGCATTCGCACCTCGCGCTCAGCGCGTTCATAGCCGCTTGCTCATCCGCGGGTCGAGCGTGTCGCGCAGGCCGTCGCCCAGCATGTTCACCGCGAGCACGGTCAGCGCGAGGAAGATGCCGGGATAGAGGATGTTGTGCGGGAAGACGCGGAACAGCGTGCGGCCTTCCGCCATGATGTTGCCCCACGTCGGCGTTTCCGGCGGAATGCCGACGCCGAGGAACGACAGGATCGCCTCGATCAGGATCGCGGACGCCGCGATGTACGTCGCCTGCACGATCAGCGGCGCGATGGTGTTGGGAAGCACGTGCCGGACGAGCAGCAGCGGCGTGCGCGTGCCGACGGCAATGGCGGCCTCGACGTACGGCTCTTCGCGGATCGACAGCACGACCGAGCGCACGAGGCGCACGACGCGCGGAATTTCCGGAATGACGATCGCGATGATGACCGCGACCGAGCCCCGCCTTGGACAGCGACACGACGCGCGATGGCGAGCAGGATCGCCGGAATGGCCATCAGGCCGTCCATCACGCGCATGACGATGGCGTCGAGCCAGCGGATGTAGCCGCCGACCAGGCCGATGACGAGGCCGATGGACACGCTGATCGCCGCGACGGCGGCGCCCACCAGCAGCGACGCGCGCGCGCCGTAGACGACGCGGCTGTAGATGTCGCGGCCGAGCGAGTCGGTGCCCATCCAGTGCGTGATCGTGGTCTTCGTGCCGTCGTCGCGGCGCACGGTTTCCTCGGTGCCGGGCGTCTTGTTCCGGTACACCGGATTGATCTGCGCCGGGTCGATCGACGTCAGCAGCGGCGCGGCCAGCCCCATGAGCAGGATCAGCGCGAGGATCGACGCGCCGATGGCGATCGTCGGGTTCTTCCACAGCCGGCGCGACGAGCCCGGGGCGCGGCGCCGGCGGCGGACCGGAGGGCGCTTCGAGACCGATGGCGTCGGCCGTGGCGCTCAATACCGGATCCGCGGGTCGAGGACCGTGTACAGCAGGTCCACGACCAGGTTGACCAGCACGTACACGAACGAGAACAGCAGGATCACCGCCTGGATCGTCGGATAGTCGCGCGCCAGCACCGCGTCGACCGTGAGGCGGCCCAAGCCCGGAATGCTGAACACGCTTTCGGTGACGACCACGCCGCCGATCAGCAGCGCGATGCCGATGCCGATCACCGTCACGATCGGCACCGCCGCGTTGCGCAGCGCGTGGCGCATCAGCACCACGACATTGGTGAGGCCCTTGGCCCGCGCCGTGCGGATGTAGTCCTCGCCCAGCACCTCGAGCACGCTGGTGCGCGTGATGCGGGCGATCAGCGCGATGTAGATCACCGACAGCGTGAGGCTCGGCAGCACCAGGCGCACGAGGCAGCCCCACAGCCCCTCGGCCAGCGGCTGGTAGCCCTGCACCGGAAGCCACGCCAGCTCGATCGCGAAAACGAAGATCAGCACGTAGCCGATCACGAACACCGGCACCGAAAAGCCGAGCACCGCGAATCCCATCACGACGCGGTCGATCCAGGTGCCCTGCTTGTACGCGGCGAGCACGCCCAGCGGCACGGCGACGAGGATCGAGAGCACCATCGTCGTCAGCGCGAGCATCAGCGTGGGCTCGATGCGGTCGGCGATGAGTTCGGCGACCTGCTTCTTGAAGAAGAACGATTCGCCGAAGTCGCCGGTGGCCATGCGGCCGATCCACACGAAGAACTGCGTGACGAATCGGCTGGTCGAGGCCCAGCTTCGCGCGGATGTCGACGACGTCCTGCGACGTCGCCGACGCGCCCGCGATGATCGCCGCCGGATCGCCGGGCGTGAGCCGCAGCATGGCGAACACGAACACGGCGACGACCGCCATCACGGGGATCGTCGCGAGCAGCCGCTTGCCGATGTACGCGAGCATCAGCGGCGGCCCTCCTTGCAGCCGGCGGTTACTTGCCGGTCTTGCTGATGTTCCAGAACACCGACGCCGGCGCCACGACGACGCCGTCGATGTTCTTGCGCGCCGCGCCCGGCTGGTACCACTGCCCCAGGTGGACGTGCGTCGGATATTGCGTCCAGCGCACCTGCACCGCCTCGGCGATCGCCTTCTGCTTCGCGGGATCGGTCTCGCGCGCGAAATCGTCGCGCAGCTTTTCCATCTCCGCGTCGCACGGCCAGCCGAACGGCGCCTTGTCGCAGCTCGCGTTGAGGAACGCCGTGGACACGGGATTCAGGATGTCCGCCGACACCCACGACGTCAGCATCGCGTGCCAGCCGCCCTGCGCCGGCGGGTCCTTCTTCGCGCGCCGCGCGACGACGCTCTGCCAGTCCATGTCCTGCATGTCGACCTTGAAGCCGCCCTTCTCCAGCAGCTGCTTCGCCACCGGCGCGAGATTGGTCAGCACCTGCAGGTCGGTCGAATGCAGCAGCACGATCGGCGTGCCGTCGTAGCCGGCTTCCTTCAGCAGCGCCTGCGACTTGGCGAAGTTGGATTCGATGAGCCCGTCCATGCCCTTGTCGGAAGCGAGCGGCGTGCCGCAGACGAACAGCGCCTTGCACAGTCTTGTAGTACTGCTTGTCGCCGATGACCGCCTGCAGGAAGTCCTCCTGGTTCAGCGCCAGCACGACCGCCTGCCGCACCTTGACGTTGTCGAAGGGCTTGGCCGTCGTGTTGAAGCGGAACGCATACTGGTTGCCGAGCGGATTCCAGTCGACCAGCTTGATGTTGCGGATCCTTGCGCAGGATCGGCAGCAGGTCGTGCGACGGCTGCTCGATGAAGTCGATCTCGCCGGCGATCAGCGCGTTCACGGCGGTCTGCTGGTCGGCCATCTGCTTCCACTCGACGCGGTCGACTTTCGCGACCTTGCCGCCGGCCAGGCCCGACACCGGCTCCGCGCGCGGCTTGTACTTGTCGAACTTGACGTAGACCGACTTGTCGCCGGGCTTCCACTCGTCCTTCTTGAACACGAACGGGCCGGAGCCCGTGTAGTCGGAGATCTGGTCGTTGGGGCTGGTCGCGGCGACGCGCTTGGGCATCATGAACGGCACGTTCGACGACGGCTTGCCCAGCGCCGTCAGCACCAGGCCCGTCGGCGCGTTCAGCACGATCCTGAACGTCTTCGCGTCGACGACCGGCATGTCCTTGACGAACGTCATCATCTTCTGGCCCATCGCGTCCTTGGCGCCCCAGCGCTTGATCGACGCGACGCAGTCCTCGGCCGTGACCGGCGTGCCGTCGTGCCACAGCAAGTCCGTCGCGCAGCGTCATCGTCCAGGTCAGCTTGTCGGCCGACAGCTCGTACTTGTCGATCATCTGCGGCTTGATCTGGCCGTTGGCGTCGGTCGCGAACAGCGTGTCGTAGATCATGTAGCCGTGGTCGCGCGTGATGTACGCCGTGGTCCAGATCGGGTCGACGATCTTCAGGTCGGAATGCTTGACGACGCGCAGCGTGGTCTGGGCGAGGACAGCCGGCGCCATGACGGCGAGCGCGGCGGCCGCGCACAGTGCGAGGGCCAGGTTGCGGAAGCGGAACGGACATGAACTTCTCCTGAGGGAAAGCGGAAACGGGGCACGCGGCAGCTGCCGTTGCGAACCCGCACGATAGTCGCACCGCCCTGCGACGGCAATAGGCGCGTTGCGGCCGTGCATTCAGTGCCGCGGGTCGATGGGCGTGATGCGCGGCACCCGCGCCTCGATGGCTTCGGCGGCGGCGAGGCACAGGTCCTCGCGAAAGCGCGGCCCGATGATCTGCACGCCGACCGGCAATCCGTTCGCGATGCCGGTGGGCACCGCCATCGCCGGCAGGCCCAGCACCGGTATCGCCATCATCGTCGCCGACTGGCGCCAGACCTCCATCGTCCGCTCCGCGCTTTCGATGTCGAAGCCCTGCGCGTACGGCAACTCGGTGCAAACCGGCGCCAGCACCAGCGGCGTGCGCGCGAGAAACGCGTACCAGTCGCGGATCAGCCGCGTGCGCTCGGCGAGCGCCTTCAAGTGGGCATCGACGCCACGATCCGGAACGTTGTCGGACATGAGCCGCATCGCGATGCGCACGCCGTCGTCGCCGTCGCGATCGAAGTCGGCCTGCATGAAGCGGCGGAATTCCGGAATGAACATCTCGAACCACAGCTCGAATGCGCCGCGTGAAGCCGGGCGTCCTGTCGGCAACGACCTCGTAACCGGCGTCGGCCAGCGCTTTCGCGGCCAGCGCCAGCGCCGACGGCAACGGGCGCCGACGGCGCGGCGCCGCCCAAGTCCGCTGCGTCGGTGACGATCGCCACCCGGATCGGCGCCTGCCACGGCGCGCCTTCCAGCGGCACGGGCACCCACCACGGATCGCGCGCGTCCGCCGCGGCCATCGCATGAAACCCAGCGCGCACGTCGCGGACCGATCGCGCCAGCGGACCCTGCACCGACATCAGCTGCGCCGAGATGACGCGCTCCGGTCTTGCCGCTGGGGTTGTACGCGGGGACGCGCCCGAACGACGGCCGGAGTCCCGCGAGTCCGGTGCAATACGCGGGATAGCGCACCGAACCGGCGATGTCGTTGCCATGCGCGAGCGGCGTGATGCCGGCGGCCACCGACGACGACGCGCCGCCGCTCGAGCCGCCCGGCGTCACGGTGCGCGACCACGGGCTGTACGTGCGCCCGCGATAATCGTTCACCGTGTCGAGCCGGAAGCTGAATGCCGGCGTATTGGTGCGGCCGATGATGATCGCGCCGGCTTTTTTCCAGTTGGCGACCACCGGGCTGTCCGCGGTGGCGATGACGTCCTTGAACGCCGCGACGCCGTTGACCGTCGCGCAGCCTTCCTGGTCGACGTTTTCCTTGATCGTCACCGGGACGCCGTGCAGCGGCCCCAACGCCGCGCCATTGCGCAACCGCGGCGTCGGCGCGATCCGCCGCGGCCAGCGCCTGGCCGGAAAGATCGCAGGTCACGGCATTCAACTGCGGGTTGACCGCCCGCATCCGCCCGACGCAGGCGTCCACGGCTTCGCGCGACGAAATCGCACGCGTGCGGATGCCTTCGGCGAGCGCAACGGCATCCCACTTCCACAATTCGTCGGTCACGTCGCAATCCTCGTCCCGGATGCGCGCGCCGACACTTGCACGCACTCCGATTTGCCGTTCATTTGTCACGCCGCGCGATAACCGCTAACCTCGACCGCTTCAACGCACACGGAGCATCCATGGCTGTCATTGCCGTCGGCGGATTCCAGCACGAGACCAATACGTTTGCGCCGTCGAAGGCGGATTATGCCGCGTTCGAGGATGGCGGGGGCTGGCCCGAGATCACGTACGGCGACGCCATCGCGCCTCGCCTCGCGGGCGCCAACATTCCCGCTACCGGCGCGCTGGACGCGTTGCATGCCGCCGGCCACCGCACCATCGGCCTCGTCTGGGGCGCGGCATCGCCGTCCGCGCAGGTCACGCGCGACGCGTACGAGCGCATCGTCGGCGACCTGGTCGACCGGCTGCACCGGGCCGGACCGGTCGATGGCGTCTATCTCGACCTGCATGGCGCGATGGTCAGCGAGCACTTCGACGACGGCGAGGGCGAATTGCTGGCGCGCGTGCGCAAGGTTGTCGGTCCCGGCGTGCCGGTCGTCGCCAGCCTCGACCTGCACGCCAACATGACCCGCGCGATGCTCGAGCATTCCGACGGGCTCAACGCCTACTGCACGTATCCCGCACATCGACATGGCGGCCACCGGCGCGCGCGCGGCGAGCCTGCTCCAGCGCACGATCAACGCCGGCGCCCCGATGGCCAAGGCGATGCGGCCGCTCGACTTCCTGACGGGGCTGCCGTCGCAGTGCACGTTCATCGAACCCGCGAAGAGCCTGTACGAACTGCTGGCGCGCCTCGAGCGCGAGCACGACGCGAGCCTGTCGTTCACGCCCGGCTTTCCGATGGCGGATTTTCCCGAATGCGGGATGGCGGTGTTCGGCTACGGCCCCGACGCGCGGCGCGTGCAAGCGGCCGTCGACGCGCTCGCGCGCGCCGTGCACGATGCCGAGCCCGACTTCGCGATGGAGCTGTTCGAGCCGGACGCCGCCGTCGCGCGCGCGATACAGCGCGGCGAGCCCGGCTCGCCGGTGGTGATGGCGGACACGCAGGACAACCCGGGCGCCGGCGGCAACGGCGACACGACGGGACTGCTCGCGGCGCTATTGAAGCGCGATCCGCGCGGCGCCGTGCTGGGACTGCTGATCGACCCCGCTTCCGCGCGGCAGGCGCACGCCGTCGGCATCGGGCACGCGGCGGAATTCCACTTGGGCGAGATATCCGGCGTGCCGGGCCACGTGCCGCTCTCCGGCGAATTCACCGTCGAAGCGCTGAGCGACGGCAAGTTCACGTGCACGGGTCCCATGTTCAAGGGATTCCGGATGGACCTGCGCCACATGGCGGTCCTGCGCCGCGGCAACGTTCGCGTCGTGCTGGCGTCGAAGAAGTGCCAGGCGGCCGACCAGGAAATGTTCCGTCATCTGCGCATCGAACCCAAGCAACAGCACATGCTGGCGCTGAAGAGCTCGGTGCATTTCCGCGCCGATTTCCAGCCCATTGCCAGGGAAGTCATCGTCGTCGCGGCACCGGGACCGGCGAAGGCCGATCCGACGATGTTCCACTGGACGCGCCTTCGCCCGGGATTGCGCCTCAAGCCGGGCGGACCGGCGTTCCAGGCCTGATTGCCGGCGCGCTCATCCATGCCGCGCCGCTACGTCATTGCGCTGATCAAGCACGAGACCAACACGTTCTCGCCGCTGCCCACCACGCTGTCGTCCTTCGGCCACGGCAACGGGCCCGCGTCCGGCGCCGCGGCGCGCGCGCGTTTCGAGAACACGAACACGCCGCTCGCCGCCTATCTCGACATCGCGCGGCGCGAGGGCGCCGATGTCGTGATCCCGGTCGCCGCCGAGTCGTGGCCGTCGGGCAAGGCCTCGCGCGCGACATTCGAAGCGCTGGTGCAGCCTCTCGAGGCGGCGGTGCGCGCAGGCTGCGACGCGGTGATGCTCGACCTGCACGGCGCGATGGTCATCGAGGACTGCGACGACGCCGAAGGAGAGATCGTCAAGCGCCTGCGCCGCATCGCGCCGCACATGCCCATCGCCGTCACGCTCGACTACCACACCAACCTGTCCGGCGACCTGGTCGACAACGCGACGGTGATCACCGGCTACAAGACCTACCCGCACGTCGACATGTACGAGGCGGGCATGCAGGCGGCCGGCATCCTGGTCGGCGCGCTCGACGGCGTCATCGAGCCCGTGATGGCATGGGGCTGGAAGCCGCTGCTCGCGTCGATCATGCGCCACGCGCCGGAAGACGGGCCGTCCGGCGACATCATCGCGTTCGCGCGCCGCATGGAGGCCGACGGCAACGTGCTCGCCGCCACGCTGCTGCCGTCGTTCCCGCACGCGGACACGCCTTACACGGGGCTGTCCGCAATCGTCGTGGGCGACGCGCGCCACGGCGGCCGCGAGCACGCGCGCATGGTGTGCGACCACATGCTGGCCATGGCCTGGGAACGCCGCGCCGAATACGTGTTTCACGCCCCGCCGCTGCGCGAGTCGGTCGCCGCGGCGAAGGCGTTCGGCCTCGCCAATCCCGGCGCGCCTGTGCTGCTGATCGACCATTGCGACAACTGCGGCTCGGGCGGCGCGCAGGACGTG
The DNA here is from genome assembly GCA_963834045.1 of uncultured beta proteobacterium. Taxonomy (GTDB): domain Bacteria; phylum Pseudomonadota; class Gammaproteobacteria; order Burkholderiales; family Casimicrobiaceae; genus VBCG01. The sequence goes on from CAWIAK010000004.1 coordinate 242,610, forward strand.
ATGGCCGTCGTGGCCGAGATCCTGGAACAGGAACTCGACGATGTGGCGATCGCGCCGATCCGCGATCCCGACGCCGTGGCGACGATGATCGATGCGGGCGCGGGGCAGAAGGTGCGCCTGAAACTGGGCGGCCGGACCGACATGCCGTCGATCGGCCTGCAGGGCAAATCGCTGGATGTCGAAGGGCGCGTGCTGGCGATCACGGACGGCGAATTCATCGTCACCGGGCCCATGTACACCGGCGTGCGCATGCACATGGGGCGCACGGCGGTGCTCGAGGTGCGGCAGGGTCGCGGGCATGCGCAGATCGTCGTCACCGAGCGCCCGCACGAGCCATTCGACATCGGCGTGTTCACGCATGCGGGCATCGACCCGCGCAGGAAGCGCTACGTGATGCTCAAGTCCCGCATCCATTACCGGGCGGGATTCAAGGAAATCGCCTCGCACATCGTCGAGTGCGCCGGCGCAGGGGTGACCAATGCCGACCTGTCCGTCTATCCGTACCGCAAGCTGACCCGGCCCATTTTCCCGCTCGATTCCATGTAGGATGGCGGCCGGACGTCGTGGAGATCCGACGCGTCTTCCGTGCAACCGCCATCCGGAACCGACATGTCCCCGACCGCGAAACGTGAATTCAGCCTGCTGATCGACGTCGGCAACACGTTCCTCAAGTGGGGACTGTTCCGCGCCGAACCGGACGGCGGCGCGCGCGCCAACCGCATTGAATCGGGTCACGCGCTGCACGACGAGATCATGGCGCTGCCGGCGCAGTTCGCCAAGCTTCCCACGCCGGCGAAGATCGTCATTTCCAACGTGGCAGGGACGCGCATTCGGTCGTCGACGATACGCATCCTCGAAGTCTGGCCGGATGCGCCGACGCCGTTCTGGCTGGTGCCGCAGGCGATCCAGTGCGGCGTCACCAACAGCTACCGCAATCCCGCGCAGCTGGGCAGCGACCGCTGGGCCGCGCTGATCGGCGCCCGGTACATGCTGGGCGCGCAGGCTGCCATGGTCGTCGTGTGCGGCACCGCGACGACCATCGACTTCCTGACCGCGGACGGCGTGTTCAAGGGCGGAATGATCATGCCCGGCCTGGGGCTCATGCTGCGCTCGCTGCACGAGGGCACCGCCGCGCTGCCGGACCAGGACGGCGATTTCTCCCCGTATCCGACGCAGACCGTCGACGCCATCGCGAGCGGCTGCCAGCACGCGCAGGCCGGGACGATCGAGCGCCTTTACGCGATGGAGTCGCGCAACACGCCGGACGTCGTGTGCCTGCTCTCCGGCGGCGCGGCGGGCGCGGTCGCGCCGCGCCTGTCCATTCCGTTCCAGCTGCACGAGAACCTCGTGCTCGAGGGCCTCTACCGCGTCAGCCACGACTTGACCTAGAATTGCCGGGCACGCCGCGCTGGAGGCGCCATGGACACCGTCGACATCGTCGGATTGCTGGTCCCGGTCACCTATTTCGTCTTGCTCGCTACCGAAAAGATCTGGCCCGCGCGGACGTTTCCGCCGCGCAACGGCTGGCAGTTCATCGGCATCGCGTTCCTGCGGTGCACTGTTCGTGACCGTCATCGTGCTGGGGTTGATCCGCTCGCCGCGGCGCTCGTCGGGTACGTGGCCGCGTTCTACGGATTTTTTCAACATGGAACGTGCCACGCCGCAATGGCTGGGGTATCTCATCCAGCGGCCGGAATCGCACTGCGTCCATCACCGGCTGCGGCTGTCCACTATTACAACTTTGCCGACCTGCCGGTGTGGGACATCCTGTTCGGCACGTTTCGCAATCCGAAGGAATTCCGCGGCGAATGCGGCTTCGAGACGCCGCAGGACGGGCGCATCGGCGCGATGCTTGGTTTCGCCGATGTCAACGCATCGCTATATGGCGCAGGCAATGTCGGCGTGAAACCGGTGTTACAGGTACCGGGCTAGGCGAAAAGCTGCCACCCGATGTCGCGCAACCTCTTCCTGCCCGAACGCCACGAGCCGCTCGGCGATGCTCGCTGGGACGAGAGCGCCGCGCGCGCGTGGATCGCGCGCTATGCCGACGACGCGCAGGCCACGTTCTCGCGCGAACACCTGTGGCCGACACATCCGCGCGACGCCGATAGCGATTTCGGCGCCAACCCCTCCCCGAGGCTCGATTTAGGCGCCGCCGGCGTGATCTGGGCGCTGGACCATCTCGCGCGCGCCGGCGTGATCGCGCCACCCGCCGATTTTTCGCCGGTCGTCGCAGAACTGGAAGCGCGCAATACCGCGTTGATTGCGCCAGGGGGGCACGGCACCGATGGCCTGCTGATGGGCAACTCGGGCATACGGCTGCTCCACTATCGCCAGTCGAGGGATCGTGGCGCGACGGACACCGCCGCCGCAGTGGCCGACGCGCTGGCCGCCGGTATCGCCGCCAACACCGGCCATCCATCGCTCGAATTGCTGTGGGGCTCGCCCGGAACGATGCACGCCGCGCTCACGATGCACGAATGGACCGGCGAAGCGCGCTGGGCCGACCTGTTCCGCGCCGATGCGGACGCGCTGTGGCGCGCGTTCCTTCCGGCGGACGAGGCGCCTTGCCGCCTATGGACGCAACCCCTGTGGGGACTAACGCTAAAGATGACCGGCGCGGGACACGGCTTCGCCGGCAATGCGAGCGCGGTGATCCGCGGCCGCGCGCTGTTGCCGGCCGCCACGTGGGCGCAGTGGGCGGACGCCATCGTCGAGACCGCTCACGCCACAGCGCTTCGCGACGGCCCGCTCGCCAATTGGGTACCGGAAGTTCCGCCGGACCACACGCCGCCCAAGATGCTCGTGCAGTGGTGTCACGGCGCGCCGGGGATGGTGACCAGCCTGGCCGGCCTTCCCGATCCGCGCCTCGACGAACTGCTGGCCGCGGCGGCCGAATTGACGTGGGTCGCGGGCCCGCTGGCGAAAGGCGCGGGGTTGTGCCACGGGACTGCCGGCAATGGTTACGCGTTGTTGAAGCTGTTCAAGCGCAGCGGCGACCCGCGCTGGCTGGAACGCGCGCGCGCGTTCGCGATGCATGCGATGGCGCAGTGCGACCGCATGGCCGCGGAATATGGCCAGCGCCGGCATTCGCTGTGGACCGGCGACCCGGGCGTTGCCTGCTATGTGTGGGGCTGCATCGCGGGCGACGACGCGCTGCCTAATCTCGATCCGAGCGTACGCCGCTCGCAGGCTACGCGCGGCGGATCAGGTCTTGCCGGACGGATCGCGGATGGATGTTGTCCACCCAATGCACTTCCTCGGGATTTGCCTCGACATTGGGCAGGTCGAGGTTGACGACGACGGGCTCCTGCCCGCTTCGGCACAGCACGCACGACAGCGGTTCGACGTCGCTCGCGTTGATCTCCTGGTGCGGCACGAAAGGCGGGACGTAAATGAAATCGCCGGGGCCGGCTTCCGCCGTGAACTCGAGGCGATCGCCCCACTTCATTCGCGCGCGGCCGGAAACGACGTAGATCACGCTCTCGACGGCGCCGTGATGATGCGCGCCGGTCTTCGCCTTGGGGTGGATGACGACGGTGCCCGCCCAGAGCTTCTCCGCGCCGGCGCGGGCATGCGTGATCGCGGCGGCGCGATTCATCCCCGGCGTTTGCGCAGTGTTGGTGTCGAGTTCGCCGGCGCGGACGACGCGCACGCCGTGATGGCGCCATGCGGAATCAGTGGTCATTCAGGTCGCTCCCTTGAGGTCATTGCCGTCATTCCACGCAGTCGCGGTCCAGCGCGTTGCGGACGACCACCGCGAACTCGTCCAGCAGGCAGGGAAAGCCGGGCGTGTTGGCGCTGCAGCCGCGCAGCCGCAACGGCGTCTTGAGCGGCGGCGCCTCGAGCGTCAATGGCGACACCTTGCGCATCTGCTCGAGCGATTGCGCCACGTAGGACGAATACACGCGCTGCTTCTTGTCCGGCCCCAGCCGCACTTCGAACACCAGCGCCCCGGCAGGCGGCGTCTGGTTGCGCTGGTAGCCCGCCTGCGTCCACGTCAGGTCCAGAATGCCCGCGACGTTCGCGATGTTGGTGTCGTGGCCGACGTAGGCGATGAATTTTGCGTCGCGCACGGCGGTGTCGGCAGACCCCAGGCCGGACGAGTGCCCGCCGGTGACCGCGGCTGCCGCGCGCATCAGCAGCGCCGAACCCTCGCGCCGCGCGAGGTAGGGCGTGCGTTCCATCAGGTCGAGCGCCTCGGTATGCAAGCGAAACGTCTGCAGCATCTGCGCCGCCGTTCAGGCGTCCCCACGCGACCTGGTTCGCGTCCATTCCCTCGGCGTACTGGAGCAGGAAAGTCTCCGCCGCGGTCGACGCGATGGCGAGCGCGCCGAGCATCTCGATGCCCTTGCCATTCGGTATCGGCGACAGTGCCGTGGGCAGGTTGGCGAGCTTGCATCCTTCCGGCCTGCCAAACGCCGCGCACAATGCCGGCTTGCAGCAGTCCATGCCGGCCTGCAGCGCATCGACAGGCGCCTTGAAATCCAGCGTCACGCTGTTGTGGTCGCCGGCCACGCGCGAAAGGATCGCGGTCTGCGCGGTCAGCGCATCCAGCCGGCACGTGCCGGCCGCGATCGGATGGAAGAGGCCGTCGACGGTCGCATCCGGCTTGCTGCGGTACGCGAAGCCGCAGCCGGGCGCGATGCCGTCGAGCAGCGCCTGCGCCGTGGTCTTGGTGCGCTCTTCGAGGTCCGCGTACACATAGAGGCTGCCGCGCTGCGGGCATCCCTGCTCGGGCAACAGCTGCTCGGACACCGCATAGGCGCGGTAATACTGGCCGAGAATCTTGGCGAGCTGCGCGCCGCGGGCCGTCAGGTTGCCTGCCGGCTCGTTCCACGCGGGCCACGGACGCGACGACCAGCCGTCCAGTTCCGCCGGAGACGTCAGCGGCGTGCGGACGCCGTGCCGGCGCGACGATCACGATCTTCTGCAGCACCTCGTCGCCGGCCGCGGCCGCGAAGAGCGGCATGCCGATCGAGCCTGCGGCCACCAGCGCCAGCACGGTCCGGATCAGGCGACGGCCTTGCGGCATTCGCCGGTCATCCGGCTGTTCAATGCGATGTCGGGTTGCATGGCCACGAATCTTGCGCCGGGTCGCCGGCAACCGCAACGATCGTCACAGGCACGTCCGGCCGCGGACCTCCGGGTTGATCGGCGAACAAAGGCCGGACGGCGCCGAAGCAGTATCATTGCAATCCCCGTCGAGGAGAACAACCATGAGCGAAAGAGAAGTCGTCATATTGAGCGGCGTGCGTACGGCCATCGGCGATTACGGCGGCAGCCTGAAGGACATCGCGCCCAGCGATCTGGCCGCGCGGGTCGTGAAGGAAGCGGTTGCCCGCGCCAAAGTGGACCCGAAGGACGTCGGCCAGTGCGTCATCGGCAACGTCATCCACACCGAACCCAAGGACATGTACATCTCGCGCCTCGCGTGCGTGAACGGCGGCCTGCCGCACGACACCGGCGCGTTCACCGTCAACCGCCTGTGCGGCAGCGGCATGCAGGCCATCGTCTCGGCATCGCAGTACATCCTGCTGGGCGAGACCGACGTCGCGGTGGCCGGCGGCGCCGAGAGCATGAGCCGCGCGATCTACGCGTCGCTGACGCAGCGCTGGGGCGCGCGGATGGGCGACTCGAAGATGATGGACATGATGGTCGGCGCGCTGACCGACCCGTTCGACACCGTGCACATGGGCGTCACCGCGGAGAACGTCGCGGCCAAGTGCGGGCTGACCCGGGCGGACCAGGATGCCTTCGCCGTCGAGAGCCACAAGCGCGCCGCCGCGGCCATCGCCGCCGGCCACTTCAAGAGCCAGATCCTGCCCATCGAACTGAAGAGCAAGAAGGGTCCGGTCGTGTTCGACACCGACGAGCATGTCCGCGCCGATTCGTCGATGGAAGGGATGGCCAAGCTGAAGGCCGTGTTCATCAAGGAAAACGGCACCGTGACCGCCGGCAACGCGTCGGGGATCAACGATGCCGCCTCCGCCGTCGTGCTGATGGAGAAATCCGCCGCGGCCGCGAAGGGCTTGAAGCCGATGGCCCGGCTCGTCGCCTACGGCCATGCCGGCATCGATCCGAAGATCATGGGGCTGGGCCCGGTGATGCGCCGTGAAGCGCGCGCTGGCAAAGGCGGGCCTCAAGATCGGCGACATGGACGTCATCGAGTCGAACGAAGCGTTCGCCGCGCAGGCGCTGGGCGTGGCCAAGGAAACCGGCATGGACGCGAAGAAGGTCAACCCGAACGGCGGCGCGGTCGCGCTGGGCCACCCGATCGGCGCAACCGGCTCGATCCTGACGGTCAAGGCGATGTACGAACTGCACCGCACCGGCGGCCGCTACGGCCTCATCACGATGTGCATCGGCGGCGGACAGGGAATCGCCGCGATCATCGAACGCGTTTGACGCAACAAGGGGCGCGCTACAATGCGCGCCCCACTCAAAGGAAGACGGAATGACCATTTCCATGTATCAGGCGTCGGTGCCCGTATTCGTCAAGGGATTGACCAATCTGAAGGCCATCCTCGAGAAAGCGCTGGCACACGCGCAGGAGAAGAAGATCGACGACACGGTGTTCGTGAACGCGCGCCTGTATCCGGACATGCTGCCGCTGTCGGGCCAGATCCAGATCGCCACGGACATGGCGCGCGGCACGATGGCGCGGCTGTCCGGCAGCGAGCCGCCCAAATGGGAAGACAACGAAAAGACGATGGCGGAATTGATCGCGCGCATCGACAAGACGATCGACTACCTCAAGTCGTTTACCGCCGCGCAGATCGACGGCACCGAAGGCAAGGCGATCACGCGCACGATCCGCGGCAACCCGATGACATTCACCGGCCTCGATTACCTGCAGCAGTTTTCGATCCCCAACTTCTATTTCCACTCGGCGACGGCCTACGGCCTGCTGCGTCACGGCGGCGTCGCGGTCGGCAAGCTGGATTTCCTGGGCAAGCTCGCCTAGCAATCGCTGCTATTTGCCGACCTGCTCCAGCGCGTTGCGCATCGGCGCGCTGGAGATCTGCATCAGCCCGCTGTAGGGCCGGTTCATCTCCAGGATGAGGAAGATCGCGCCGGCGACGGAAACCGCGCCGATCAAATACGCGACGAGGACGGTCGCGTTGAATCGCGCGAACAGGCCGAATCCCAGGAACAGCACGACCAGCCAGAATACAAGCACGACGAAGAACGGCCACGACAGCGAGCCGCCGGCCTGCTCGGACATCAGCCGGCGCGTGTTCGCCATGTCGGTCAGAAGCTGCAGCGCGCGCCCCTGGGCGAACCGCTGTTCATCCGAGGCGGGCTTGAACGAGGCGATCATGCCGAACACGTCCTCGCCACGCGCCTGCATGGCCGGTCCATGCATTGTGGCCGTCCCGGCGCCCCGGTCGGGCCAGATTCGCTCGACATCGGCCGTCACGACCTCGCGCAAGCCAGCACGTGCTGCCGCGGCCTCCGGACCGTAGTGGGCGAGGATGCGGTCGAGCAGCGCCAGGTGGACGGCAAGCTGCCGCACCTCGGATTCCTGCGTGTCGTACGCGCTGTGCGCCGACGCGATCAGCAGGCTCAGGACCAGCGCGGCGATGGTTGCGATCAGGCCCAATACCAGCTTGATGACGTCCTTCGAGCTGCCGTCCAGGTGACTCTCGGGCAGCCGGGCGTGGAGGAACGTGCCGGCAAGCGCGCCACCGAACACGCAGGTGAAGACGATCACCGCTATCAGGATCGAATTCATGGGCGTGCCTCCGTCGACCCGCAGCCGGTCATTTCACCATGCCCAGTCCCTTGGCGGCGTTCAGGTACTCCACGGAGCGTTCCTTGACGAACGCCGGAATCTGCTCCAGCGAGATGTCCGTCACTTCGAAGCCGCCTTCGACCATCCGCTTGCGCAGGTCCGGGTCCTTGTTGATCGCATCCATCATGTCCGACACCTGCTTGCGCACCTCCGGCGGCGTGGACTTCGGCACGCCGATGCCGCGATAGGCGCCGTCGACCCAGTTCAGTCCCAGCTCCTTGAACGTCGGCACGTCGGGAAACTGCGGCAGCCGCTTTTCAGTGGCGACCGCGAGCATGCGCATCTTGCCCTTCTGCTGGATCGCCAGCGTCGAATACGACATCGCGCCGGAAACGTGATTCCCCAGCACGGAAGACACCAGGTCGCCGGTGCCCTTGAACGGAACATAGAGCGTCTTGATCCCGAGTTCGCGGTTCAGCCGCTCGCTGGCAATGTGGTTGGCGGAATTGGTGCCGGAACCGGCCAGGCTGACCGAATCGGGTTTCTCGCGCGCGGCCTTCACCAGATCCGCGAAGGTCTTGAAGGGGCTGTCCTGCGGAACGATGATCGCGTCGGGCGTGTAGTGGAAGAAATAGACCGGCGTGATGTCCTCGGTCTTGAACTGCGTTCCGGCCTCGAGCGGCTGCAGCACGATGTGCGGCAGGTTGACTCCCATGATCGTGTAGCCGTCGCCCGGCATGGAGTTCAGCTGCGACCAGGCAAGCGCTCCACCGGCGCCCGCCTTGTTGACCACGATCAGGTCCTGGTTGAACTTGACCTTGAACGTCTGTTGCTGCAGCCGCGCCGCGACGTCCGATTCGCCGCCGGGCGCGAACGGAATGATGTACTGGATCGGCTTGTCGGGATACGCCGCGCTGGCCGCAGCGGCGAAGGCCAGAATCGCAAGGCCGGCGGCCGCGCGAGCGAAGCACGATATGCGCATGGACTGCTCCTCCGATGAACTGACTTGGGCGGGCTTCGCCCGATCTGGCGTCACTGCCACGACACGACGCTTCCGGACCGGCCCGCCGCCATTGTGCACGAGCGGCGCAAAAATGGCCGATCCCGACCGCGCGCGGTCAACCGAGGCTGGGCGCCAGCCTGCGCCGCGCGGCGTCGATGCCGATATTCTCGCGCCGCGCGAAGTCCTCGAGCTGGTCCTCGCCGATCCTGCCGACGGCGAAGTAACGGGAATCCGGAAGCGAAAAGTAGAATCCGGACACCGCCGCCGTCGGCAGCATCGCGAAATTCTCGGTCAGCGTGATTCCGACTTCCGGCGCACGCAGGACGTCGAACAGCGGCGCCTTCACCGCGTGGTCCGGGCACGCCGGATACCCGGGAGCGGGCCGGATGCCACGGTATTCCTCGCGGATCAGCGCGGTGTTGTCGAGGGACTCGTCGGGGGAATAGCCCCACAGTTCGCGGCGAACCTTCGCGTGCAGCCATTCGGCAAACGCTTCGGCGAGCCGGTCGGCCAGGGCTTTCAGCATGATCGCGCTGTAGTCGTCCTTTGCCGCCTCGAACTCCGCGAGCTTCCTTTCGATGTTCAGTCCGGCCGTGACGGCGAACATCCCGAGGTAATCCTGCACCTGCGACTGCCTCGGCGCGACGAAATCGGACAAGCAGAAGTTGGCCTTGCCGGGCGGCCGTTCGTTCTGCTGGCGCAGGTTGCGCCACGTCAGCGCCGCCTGCGCGCGCGACTCGTCCGTGTAGCAGACGATGTCGTCGCCGACGGCGTTCGCGGGCAGCAGGGCGACCACGCCGTTCGCGCCCAGCCACCGGCCCGCGATGATCTGCCGCAGCATCGCCTGCCCTTCGGCGTACACGTTGCGCGCGGCTTCGCCGACGACCGCGTCGTCGAGGATCGCGGGGAACGGCCCCGACAGTTCCCACGCCTGGAAGAACGGGCCCCAGTCGATGTGCTTCGCGATCTCCGCCAGGTCGACGTTGCGGAACTCGCGGCGGCCGACGAACGTGGGCACGGGCGGCACGTAGTTGTCCCAATCGGCCGCGAAGGCGTTGGCGCGCGCCGCCGCGAGCGTCACCAGCTTCGGTCCCTTCTTGCCGGCGTGCAGGACGCGCACCTTCTCGTAATCGGCGGCGACGTCCGCGACGTAGGCGGCACGCAGGTCGTCGGACAACAGGTTGCTCGCCACGCCGACGGCGCGGGATGCGTCGGGGACATAGACGGTGACGCCCGCGTAGTTGGGCGCGATCTTCACCGCCGTATGCACGCGCGACGTGGTCGCGCCGCCGATGAGCAGCGGCTGGCGCATGCCCAAGGCGCTGCATCTCGTGCGCGACGTGCGCCATTTCCTCGAGCGATGGCGTGATCAGTCCCGACAGGCCGATGATGTCGGCGTTGCGTTCCTGCGCCGTGGCCAGGATCTTCTGCGCCGGCACCATCACGCCGAGGTCGATGACGTCGAAGTTGTTGCACTGGAGGACGACGCCGACGATGTTCTTGCCGATGTCGTGGACGTCGCCCTTCACCGTCGCCATCACGATCGTGCCCTTGGGCTTGCCCACGTCGCCCGACCGCAACTTTTCTTCCTCGATGAACGGCACCAGATGGCCGACCGCCTGCTTCATCACGCGCGCCGACTTGACGACCTGCGGCAGGAACATCTTGCCGGCGCCGAACAGGTCGCCGACGACGTTCATCCCCGCCATCAGCGGCCCCTCGATGACCTGGATCGGCCGGGCGTATTTCCGGCGCGCCTCTTCCGTGTCCTCGATGATGTGCGACGTGATGCCCTTCACCAGCGCGTGCGAAAGACGATCCTCGACGCTGGCGTCGCGCCACGCGAGGTCCTCGACGTTCACCTTGCCTTTCGCCTTGACCGTCTCGGCAAAGGTCACCAGGCGCTCGGTCGGATTCTCGCCGGACGCGGGGCGACGGTTGAGCACCACGTCCTCCACCAGTTCGCGCAAGTGCGGATCGATCTGGTCGTATACGCCGAGCTGGCCCGCGTTGACGATGCCCATCGACAGGCCGGCGCGGATGGCGTGGTACAGGAACACCGTGTGGATGGCCTCGCGCACGGCGTCGTTGCCGCGGAAACTGAAGCTCACGTTGGAGATCCCGCCCGACACCTTGGCGTGCGGCAGGTGTTCCTTGATCCAGCGCGTCGCGTTGATGAAGTCGACCGCGTAGTTGTTGTGCTCGTCGATGCCGGTGGCGATCGCGAACACGTTCGGGTCGAAGATCAGGTCTTCCGGCGGAAAGCCGACGCGGTCCAGCAGCAGGTCGTAGCAGCGGCGCGAGATCTGCGTCTTGCGCTCGAACGTGTCCGCCTGCCCCTTCTCGTCGAAGGCCATGACGACGACGGCCGCGCCGTAGCGGCGCACCAGCCGCGCCTGGCGCAGGAACTCGGCCTCGCCTTCCTTGAGCGAAATCGAATTGACGATGCCCTTGCCCTGGACGCACTTGAGGCCCGCCTCGATCACGTCCCATTTCGACGAGTCGATCATCACCGGCACGCGCGCGATGTCGGGCTCGGTGGCGATGAGGTTCAGGTATTTCACCATCGCCGCCTTGGAATCGAGCATCGCCTCGTCCATGTTGACGTCGATGATCTGCGCGCCGCTGGCGACCTGCGCGCGCGCCACTTCCACGGCGCCGGCGAAATCGCCCGCGAGGATCAGCTTGGCGAACGCCCGCGAACCGGTGACGTTGGCGCGTTCGCCGACGTTGACGAACAGCGAATCGTCGCCGATGAGCAGCGGCTCCAGGCCGGACAGGCGCATGACGCGGGACATGGTCAGCGGTCGGCGGCGACGGATGTCGCGGCGGTCAATGGCATGTCGGTGCGACCCGGACTGTTGCGCGCGAACGGGATCAGGCGACCGCCTCGGCCGCGTCTTCCACCGGCACCTGCCGCGGCGGCAGCGACTGCACGGCCTCCGCGATGGCGCGGATGTGCGCGGGCGTGGTGCCGCAGCAGCCGCCGACGATGTTCACGAATCCGCTCTGCGCGAAATCCTGCAGCATGCGCGAGGTCTGCGCCGGCGTTTCGTCGTAGCCGGTGTCGGACATCGGATTGGGCAGGCCGGCATTCGGATAGCACGAGACGAACGTGTCCGCGACGCGCGATATTTCCTCGATGTACGGCCGCATCAGCGCCGCGCCGAGCGCGCAGTTGAGCCCCACGGCCAGCGGCTGCACGTGGCGCACGGCGTTCCAGAACGCTTCCGGCGTCTGCCCGGAAAGCGTGCGCCCCGACGCATCGGTGATGGTGCCCGAGACGATGACCGGCAAGCGGCGGCCGACGCGGTCGAAATAGGCTTCGACGGCGAACAGCGCGGCCTTGGCGTTGAGCGTGTCGAATACGGTCTCGACCAGAATCAGGTCCGCGCCGCCCTCCGCGAGGCCTTCCACCGCGTCCCCATAGGCCGCCGCCAGCGCGTCGAAGGTCACGTTGCGCGCGCCCGGGTCGTTCACGTCGGGTGAGATCGACGCGGTGCGGTTGGTCGGGCCGAGCGCGCCGGCGACGAAGCGGGGCTTGTCCGGCGTTCGCGCGGTCCACGCATCGCAGCACTCGCGCGCGATGCGCGCCGCGGCGAAGTTGATTTCCTTCGCGCGCGACTCCAGCCCGTAGTCGGCCTGCGCGATCGACGTCGCGCTGAACGTGTTGGTCTCGATGATGTCGGCGCCGGCCTCGAGGTATTCGTCGTGGATCGCGCGAATCACCTCCGGTTGCGTCAGCACCAGCAGGTCGTTGTCGCCGCGAACGTCGTGCGCGTGGCCGTGCAGCCCGCAGGATCCGGCGCCGCGAAAATCCGCCTCCGTCAGGCGGTGCTGCTGGATCATCGTGCCCATCGCGCCATCCATGACGAGGATGCGCGTGCGCATGAGGCGGGTGAGTTCGGCGGTGCGGTCAGGTTGCATCAGAGGCTTCGAGGTTGCCGGTACGGCGCTGCCAAAGCGTTGAATTTTAACATTTTGCACAGCGGCGTGTCGGGCGTCGGCGCTATATCCTGCGAACGCCACGGAATAACGCGGGCCGCGGCCCGTGATACTCTTTTTCGCATGAAGCACTTCAAGCCCAAGGAAGCATTCGACTTCCTCAACGCCAATCCGCAGGCCGTCTTCGTCGACTGCCGCAGCGAGATGGAGTTCTTCTTCGTCGGCCATCCGGTCGGCGCGCAGCACGTGGCCTGGAACGACGGACCCGACTGGGACATCAATCCGCATTTCGTCGGGCAGGTGAAGAAGGTCGCCAGCATGCACCGTCCCGTCGTCCTCATCTGCCGGAGCGGACATCGCTCGCTCGACGCGGGCCTCGCGCTGGAAAAAGCAGGGTTCGCCGACGTCGCCAACGTCGCCGATGGCTTCGAGGGTCCGCTGGATGAAAAAAAACATCGCGGGAATCTCGCGGGCTGGCGTCACGAAGGACTGCCGTGGGAGCAGTTGTAGCGCGCTAGTCGCGGAGCTGCGCCGGCGTATGCTGTGCGCTTTCGACATCGAGGCGCCGCCTTTGACCAGCTACGGTCAACTCTGCACGCTGTTCTACGACGCGGACAAGCCCGTCGCGCCGGACGCCGAAGTGGCCTGGTACGCGCAACGCCTGCCGCAGGAGGCCGGTCCGCTGCTGGAATTGATGTGCGGCTCCGGTCGTCTGCTGGTCCCTCTTGTCGCAGCCGGCCTCAAGCTCCACGGCGTCGATTCGTCCGCGGCCATGCTTGGCAGTTGCGAGGCGCGACTTGCCGCGCGCGGCCTCTCGTCGCCGCTCTTTCGCCAGGACCTGGCGCACCTCAACCTGCCGTTTCGCTACGGCGGCGGCATTCATCGCCGCGGGATCGTTCCAGTTGCTCGCCGAACCCGGCGCGGCATTGATGGCGCTGCAGCGCATTCGCGCGCACTTGGTCGAGCCCGGGCTCCTGTTGCTGAACATGTTCATTCCCTCGGATTCCGAACAGCGCCTGGGGGCGCCGCTGGTCGAGGTGCGCACGGTGCAGTTGGGCGACGGCTCGCAGATTGCGCTGCGTTCGGAAACGACGGTCTGGGCCGAGACGCGGATGTCGCGCACCGAATATCGCTATGCGCATCGGCGCGGCGCCGCCCGGCTCGCGGAGGAACACGAGACGCTGACGCTGACGTGGTACCCGCCGGACGACGTCGCCACGTTGCTTGCCGATGCCGGCTTCCGCGACGTGACTGTAGATGACCTCGAGCGGAACGACGCCGGCGCGACGACCTACTCGGTGTCAGCGCGCATCTAGCGGGCGCGCCATGTATACCGCTCCCTCGATCGGGTTGTGGTAATACGGCGCGCATTCGCTGAATCCCAGTTTCGCGTACAGCGCCCGCGCCTCGGCCATGTGCTCCAGCGTATCGAGCTTGAGTTCGCGGTAGCCGATTTCGCGCGCGCCGCCGATCACCGCCTGCACCAGGCGCATTCCCAGTCCAGTGCCACGCGCCTCCGGACGGACATAGAGCCGCTTGACCTCGGCGGTGGCGCCCGCGTCCGCTCCCGTCGCGACGAGCGGCCGCAACGCGATGCATCCGACCGCCGCGCCCGGGGGGCCCGCCAGCAGCAACATCCCGCGTGGAGGCGCGTAGGCGCCGGGCAGCGACGCCAGCTCCTGCGGGAATCCCTGGAAGCAGAGATCGATGTTGAGCCACGCCGCGTATTCCTCGAACAGCGCGCGCGCCTGCGCGATGTCGTTCGGCGTCGTCGCCGCGCGGATCGGCGGAGTCATTCGTGGCGTCAGCTCGCCGCGACGCAGTTGCCGACCTTGATTTCGGTGCCCACGTATTGCGTCTGCAGTTCCTTCAGGCGGGTGACCACCGGCTGCTGCGGATCGCGAACGACCAGCAGCGTCTGCGTCAACGGCTGCTGGCGCGACTGCACGCGAACCAGCTTGACGCCCTGTTTCGCGAGCTCGTCCGCCAGCGCCTGCGCAGGGGGTTCGGTGCGAAAAGCCCCGAACACGACCGCGAACTGGCCGCGGCCCGCGTCGGCCACGATCATTTCCTTCACGCCCTGTTTGCGCAATTCGGCGGCGCGAGTCTCGGCGGCAGTTGCGATTGGGGAATGGCGCAATGCTTACCGAATAGCCGTTGTCGATTTCGACGCGCCGCTGCGTCAGCAGGCGGCCCAGGGCCAGCGGCTCGAGCTCGCCCAGGACCTTCGCCCGCTCGACATCGGTAAACGGGCCGAACTCGACACAGACATCGGCCAGCGACGCGACCTTGGCGGGGCCTAGCGCGGCAACCTCCTGCGGCGTCAGCAGCTTGATCTTTTCCGGCTGCACCTGCTGCTGCATGCGGATGCCTTCGCCGCTGTCGCCCGGAAGCAACGTCAGGATGAACAGCGTGATATTGGCCAGCAGAAGCAGGGCGACGATGATGCGCATGGTCCCGCGATTATCCACGACCCGCCACGCCCCGGTAAATGCGGGGTGTCAGGCGCGGCGCAGCGAAATTTCGCCGGACAGGAAACGCGCTCGGCGCGGGCCGTCGGCCAGCACCAGCGCGCCCATGCTGTCTACGCCTGCGACCGTGCCATCGACGTACTCGCCGTCGGGCAGCAGCAGTCTGACCGGCTTGCCCTGATAGGCGTGGCGTCGTTGCCATTCCACGGCGAAGGGAGGAAAGCCCGTCTCCGCGTAGGCCGAGAGCGCCGAAGCCAGTTCCGCCACGACGCGGGCGAGCAGGCGATTGCGGTCGATAGGCGCAGCGCCGCGACCGGCCACGGCCGTGAGGTCGCTGACCGGCTGATCGATGTCACGCTTGGCGGTGGCCGGCATCCGTACGTTGAGGCCCACGCCGACGACGACGGTGGAAGGTCCCAGCGCGTCGCCATTCAACTCGACCAGGATGCCGCCGACCTTGAGGTGGCGATGGATGAGGTCGTTCGGCCACTTGAGTTCGACGCCCGGCAGGCCCTCGGCCTCGAGCGCGCGGATCACGGCCACGCCGACCGCGAGCGACAATCCGGCGAGGTAACCCGCGCCCTGGTCGAATCGCCAGCCCAGCGAAAAGGTGAGGCTGCCGCCCGCGACCGCCGTCCATTTCCGGCCGCGGCGCCCCCTGCCGGCGGTTTGCCACTCCGCCGCGAGCACGGTGGCGTGGATGTCCTTGCGCTGTGCGCGGCGCAGCAGTTCGGTGGACGTCGAGGCGATCTCGTCGACGACCTCGATGGCGACCAGCGGGATTTGCGGATTCTTGCGGACGATCTCGCTCAGCGCGGACCGGACCTGATCGGCGGCAAGGAAATCCGGGGTGGCCAGCAGGCGGTAGCCGCGGCCGCGGATTCGTTCCAGCGCGAGTCCGGCGGTCTCGGCTTCCTTCAGCAGTTGCGAAACGCGCGCGCGCGTCAGCCCCACGTTCGCGGCGAGGTCTTCACCGGAATGGAAGGCGCCATCACCAAGCTGGCGCAGGAGCGTGAATCCGAGAGAGGTAAGCACTTACATAGGCCGTTCATGTTGCACCGCCCAATGTACCACGGGCAGCGCCCCGATGCACCATTTTCGGGATGCGAATCAAGCATGTGCGGCCGCCGCCGGCCAATTGCAAGGGCGGCCGCGGCTGGCCGGGCCTACGAGACACCCCGCCTGATCTGGTCCTGTTCAATGGACTCGAACAGCGCCTGGAAGTTGCCTTCGCCGAAGCCTTCGTTGCCCTTGCGCTGGATGATTTCGAAGAAGATCGGGCCGATGACCGTCGCCGTGAAGATCTGCAGCAGCATCTCGTCCTTGACCGGCGCGCCGTCCAGCAGGATGCGGTTCTTGCGCAGCCGCTCGGTGTCCTCGCGATGGCCCGGAAGGCGCCCGGCGAGCATGTCGTAGTACGTGTCCGGCGTGTCCTGGAACGCGACCGAAAGCGCGCGCAGCTTTTCCACCGACGCGAAGATGTCCTGCGTGCCGAGGGCCACGTGCTGGATGCCCTCGCCGTGATACGCGACGAGATATTCCTGGATCTGGCTCTTGTCGTCGGCGCTTTCGTTGATCGGGATCCTGATCTTGCCGCAGGGACTGGTCATCGCCTTCGATTTCAGGCCCGTGAGCTTGCCTTCGATGTCGAAATAGCGGATTTCGCGGAAATTGAAGATGCGCGCGTAGAAATCCGCCCACTCGCCCATGCGGCCGCGGTGCACGTTGTGCGTCAGGTGGTCGATGTACGTCAAGCCCGCGCCCGCCGGATGCTGATCGACGCCCGGCAACGGGACGAAGTCGATGTCGTAGATCGACACGCTGCTGCCGCCGCTCGCGGGCGAGCCCGCGATAGCGGTCGACCAGGTAGATGAGCGAATCCCCGATGCCCTTGATCGCCGGAATGTTGAGTTCCATCGGCCCGGGCCGGTTGGGCACGCCCCACGCGCCCTGGGCGACCGCCTGGTTGTACGCCGCGGCCGCGTCCCCGACGCGGAAAGCGATGGCGCAGATGGACGGGCCGTGCACGCGCGCAAACGATTGCGCGAACGAATCCGGCTCGGCGTTGACGATGAAATTGATCTCGCCCTGCCGGTACAGCAGGACATTCTTCGAGCGATGGCGCGCGATCGCGGTGAAGCCCATCTGCTCGAACAGATGGCCGAGCGCAGCGGGATCGGGCGCCGCGTATTCGATGAATTCGAAGCCGTCGGTACCGAGGGGGTTTTCCCAGAGCGAAGGACCGGCGCGGCCATGGTCGGCTCCCGAAAGCGTGAAAGGAATGGGAGTTTAGCAACCCGCGGCTGTCGTCGCGGGCCGACGCGCCGCAGCCGCGTGCCGCTGTGCGGATTGATGATCATGCGCTCCATCTGCTTTTGATTGGCCTGATAGGCGATGCGGCGGGTCGTCGAGCCCGAGTCCCGCCTGGCCGTGGTC
The DNA here is from genome assembly GCA_963834045.1 of uncultured beta proteobacterium. Classification (GTDB taxonomy): domain Bacteria; phylum Pseudomonadota; class Gammaproteobacteria; order Burkholderiales; family Casimicrobiaceae; genus VBCG01. The sequence goes on from CAWIAK010000004.1 coordinate 260,203, forward strand.
CGGGGTCGAGCGCATTACCCGGCCACCCGAACGCGTCACACGAATGACCTCGCGCAGTGCCGCTTCGGAGTCATCAAGTTGCTGGAACACGCGCTCGCAACGCACGGCATCGAACTCGGCCCTGGCGTCGATTCCGTCGCAACGGCACGTTTGTGTCATGGTGCAACGCGGGGAAGCGACAAAGGTTTACACGCGCCGTTCCGCCCCCTACACTTCGCCGCACGGCGGCCGCCTCGATGTGGCACGCAGTTTTAAATATAACAGGAGGAAATCCATGGAATTGCGCAAATGGAGAATCATTGCGGCACTCGTCGCTGCATGCGCCTTCGTATCGTACGCATCGGCGCAGGAAATCAAGATCTCCCACCAATTCAAGGCCAACACCGACGCGCGCGACCGGGCAACGCGGGTGTTCGTGGAGGAAGTGAACAAGATGGATCCGAGCCTCAAGTTCCGCATCTTTCCGGGCAGCTCGCTCAACATCAAGCCGCTGGCGCAACTCGACGCGCTGCAGGCCGGGTCGCTGGAAATGTCGGTGTTCCCGATGTCCTATGCCGTCGGCAAGATTCCCGAGATGTCGATCACGATCATGCCCGGCACCATCACCAGCCTCGACCAGGCGTTGAGCCTCAAGGGCTCCGCCTTCCACAAGAAGCTGCAGGAGGTCGCGGAGCGGAACGGCATTCGCATCGTCACGTGGTGGTGGACACCGGGAGGCTTCGGCGCCAAGGATCGAATGATCGGCGGGCCGGACACGGTCAAGGGAGAGAAGAATGCGGGCCGCCGACCCGACATTCGAAAGCATGCTGAAGGCGGCGGGCGCCTCGGTGGTGAACATTCCCTCCACCGAGATCTACTCGGCGCTGCAGTCCGGCGTGCTTACTTCCACCCTGACCTCGGCTGAAACGTTCGTCAGCATGCGCATCTACGAGCAGACGAAGTTCGCCACCATCGGCGGCGACTACACCTTGTGGTGGCTGCTGCAGCCGCTGGTGATGTCGAAGGCGGCGTGGGACAAGCTGACGCCGGCGCAGAAGAAGATCTTCGAGGACGCGGCCGACAAGAGCGACACGTTCTTTGCCGGCACCCAGCGCGAGGCCGTCACGCAGATGATCGACGCCTACACCAAGGCCGGCGCAAAGGTCGCCCCGCTCACCAAGGAGCAGTTCGCGGCCTGGATCGATCTCGCCAAGAAGACCGCGTGGCCGGAGTTCTCCGCCAAGTCCGCGGACGCCAAGGTGCTGCTCGACCTGATCACGACCGCCAAGTGACGCTTTCCCGCAAGCGCCGGCGCCGGCGCATCGCCGGCGCCTTGAAGCCATGAACGCGTTTGTACGGGCAACCGACCGGATTTCCAATGCCTGCGCGGTGGTCGCCGCGTTGATGCTCGCGCTGGCCGTGCTGATCATCACCTGGATGGTGCTGTATCGCGCGATGGGCAATTCAACCTACTGGGAAACCGAACTGGCCATTTACCTGATCATTTCAGCGGTGATGATCGGGTCCCCGTACTGCCTCAAGACGCACGGGCATATCGGCGTCGACCTCATTTCGGAACTGCTTTCGACGAGTGGCGGAAGGTGCTCGCCAAGGGCATCGCGTTGACCGGCTTTGCCGTCTGCCTCTATCTGGCCTGGAAAGGACTCGAGCTCGCCTTCGATTCCTACGCGAAGAACGAGCATAGCGGTTCGATGTGGAACCCACCGAGATGGCCACTGTACCTGACCATGCCGATCGGGCTCGGCCTCACCGCGCTGCAGTATGTCGCCGAGTGGTTCCGTCCCGACCAGCCGGGCACAACAAGCCAACCACGATTTCCGGACAAGGCGCCTGACGTGTCGGAACTCCAGATCGGGCTGCTGCTGTTCGGCGTCACGATGATCGTGTTGTTCTCGGGCCTGCCCATCGCGTGGGGCCTGTCGCTGGTGGCCGTGGCGTTTCTCGCCATATTCAAGGGGCCGACCAGCCTCGCGGTCATCGCCAAGCAGTTCATGGATGAGTTAATTCGTTTGCGCTGCTGACCATTCCCCTGTTCGTCCTGCTCGGCGCGGCGATTGGAGTTTCCGCGGCGGGCCGCGACATCTATAAGTCGCTCTACCGCTGGCTCGCGCACGTGCCGGGCGGGCTGATCATCGCCAACATCTTCGCCTGCGGCATGTTCTCGGCGGTCTGCGGTTCCTCGCCCGCCACGGCGGCGGCTATCGGCAAGGCCGGCGTGCCGGAGATGATCCGGCGCGGCGTTCCACCCGCCATGGCCACCGGCGCCATTTGCGCGGGCGGCACGCTCGGCATCCTGATCCCGCCGTCGATCACGATGATCCTCTACGGCATCGCCACCGAAACCTCGATCGGGCGCCTGTTCCTGTCCGGCGTCGTTCCCGGCATCCTTCTGACGCTGCTGTTTGCCGCCTACGCGTGGTTCGCAACACTGATCACGCGCGAGGGCTCGGGTGGTCATCCCTGAGACTTTCACGCTGAAGGAAAAGATGGAGGGGATGTATCGCGTCGGCCCCTTCCTCGCGATCATCGTCGCGATCGGTTACGCCATGTACGGCGGGCTCGCCACGCCATCCGAAATCGCCGGCATCTCGGCGCTTCCTGGCGCTGCTGCTGGTCATGGTGATCTACAAGAACTACAGGCTCGCCGACCTCTGGCTGATTTTCCGCGACACGGTGCGCGAGTCGAGCATGATCCTGATGATCATTGCTGCCGCGGCGATCTTCTCGTACATGATGTCGCTTCTGTACGTCACCCAGACCTCGGCGGAATGGCTGGTCAGCTTAGGGCTCGGCAGATGGGCATTGATGTTCGCGATCAACCTGTTCCTGCTGGTGCTCGGATGCTTCCTGCCGCCGGTGGCAATCATCCTGATGGTGATGCCCATTCTCACGCCGGTGCTGGAGGCAAATAAGTTCGACCTGATCTGGTTCGCGGTCATGCTCACCATCAACCTCGAGGTGGGCCTCATCACTCCGCCCGTTGGACTCAATCTCTACGTGTTGCGCGGAGTCGCGCCGAGCGTGCCGCTCTCCACGATCCTGCGCGGCTCGATGCCCTACGTCTTCATCATGCTTGCGTTCATGGTGCTACTTTGCGCCTTCCCCGGGATCGCCACCTGGTTGCCGGACAAGATGATGGGAGCCAGTCGTTGACGCGACCGAAAGGGGAGCGGCGGCGGCGGTGCGCCGGGCGCGAGCCTTCCGATCAGGTCAAGCGTTTCAGGATCTGCGCGTGTAGCGTGCGGTCGCCGCATGCAAACACGTCGCCGCCCTGGTCGCACGGCCCGCCGGACCAGTCGGTGATGGCGCCGCCGGCGGCCTCGACCAGCGGAATCAGCGCCTGCACGTCGTACGGCTGCAGGCCGGTCTCGACGACCATGTCGACGAAACCCATCGCGAGCTGCGTGTAGCAGTAACAATCGCCGCCGAATCGCGTCAGCCGCGCCGGACCGCTGATGGCGTCGTAGACGGCGAGCTGGCGCGGCGACTGGAAATGGCGAGGGTCGGTGGTCGCGACGACGGCGTCCTCGATCCGCGCGCAGCGGCGGGTGCGCAGCGTTCGCCTCTGGTCGCCGCGCCGCCATTGCGCCAGGCCGCCCTGCGTGCCGAGGAAGGTCTCGCCCACGTAGGGCTGGTGCACGACGCCGACCACCGGATGCTCGCCGTCGTGCAACGCGATCAGCGTCGCCCAGTGCAGCTGGCCGAGGATGAAGCTGCGGGTGCCGTCGATCGGGTCGATCACCCAGGTGAGAGGCGACGTGCCGCTGTGCTTGCCCTGTTCCTCGCCGTGGATGCCGTGGTCGGGATGCGCGCGCATGATCTCCGCGCGGATCACTTCCTCGGCGGCGCGGTCGGCAATGGTCACCGGGTCGTAGCCCATGACATTGCGCTTGTCCTCGACGTCGATGATCTCGCGAAAGTGCGGCAGGATGGCTTCGCCGGCGGCGAGCGCCATCCGGTAGGCGAACTCGAGGTAGCCTTCAGCGTCGCGCGGATTCATCGCGCGATGCCGGCTGCGAGACGGGCTGCGCGTTCATCGCGCCGATGTTACGCCCGGGGCCGCGAAGGCGAGGATTTCCCGCTCGGCGTCCGCGGTCAGCACGGCTTTCCATGCGCCGCTGTTGTCGCGCGCGGCAAGCCATGCCGCGGTGGCATCGATCGTCTCCGCGAGCGGGCGGATACGCAGTCCCGCGGCCAGCGCGCGGCGGCAATCGAATTCCATGAAGCCGGCCTCGTCGACGAACGTCGATGGGATCCACAGCGGCAGGCCCGTCCACGGCTCGACCTTGTGTTCGAGCAGCAGCGCCTCGTCGACCCATGCCGGCTGCGGGGCGCCGGCGCCGCCGCCCAGCGCGTCCACCATCGAGCGCCCAGGTCCAATGCCCGGCAGGACTGGTGGCGTTGAACGTGCCGCTTTGCTTCGCTTCCACCAGATCGATCATCCAGTCCGCGAGATCGCGCGCATCGATGAACTGCACCGGCGCGTCCTGCGGCGCGGGAACGACGGCCTGCGCCGCGCGGTCTCCCAGCAACGAAGGGTGGCGGAAGCGCGCGACCCAGTAGCCGAAGCGATCGGTCGAGTCGTGCGGACCGACGATGAGCCCCGGGCGCACGATGATCGCCGACGCGCCGAATGCCGCGCGAACCTCGTCCTCGCACGCGGCCTTGAGCGGGCCGTAGTACTTGGCGATTTCTTCGGTCGCGGGATCGTCGAGCTTGCCCACCGGCGCCGACTCGTCGCGCCCCGCGCCGCCGCCGTCCGCATAGACGGAAATCGACGACACGAACAGATATTGCGCAGCGCGGCCGCGCAGGAGCTCGGCGGACGCCCGCACGACGCGAGGCACGTACCCGCTGGTGTCGATGACGGCGTCCCAGGTTCCTTCGCGCAGCGCGTCGAGTCCCGGCGCCACGCTTCGGGTCGCGATCGCCGGTGAGCATCGTCACGGCATCGCCCCAGTGATTGGGCGTCGTGCCGCGCGTGAACACCGTCACCGCATGGCCCCGCGCCAGCGCCGTGTCCACCGCGTGGCGCCCGAGGAACCGCGTGCCTCCAAGGAACAGGATGTGCATGGTCGCTCCCGTTAAGCGCCGGCGCTAGCCGCGCGGGACGATCTTGACGCCGTTCAGCTTCTCCTGCGCCTCCAGCAGCGACGCGATGTACTTGTCGCCGAAGCCCAGCAGGTTGGCGTTGACGAGGCTCTGGTGCACGGCCTCCCCCATGATCGCCGACACCGGCAGCGACTCCGCCATGTGCGTGTAATAGCGCAGGTCCTTCATCGCGTTCACGAGCGTGAACTTGAGGCCGCCCAAGTCCCGCCGTCGAGCATCTTGCCGACCAGCATCTGGAAGATGCCGGAATTCACGGCGCCCGCGGAAACCACCTCGTGCAGCTTGCGGATCGACAGGCCCGACTTGGCTGCGGCGGCGCAGGCTTCGGCGCTGGCGTTGGCGATCGACATGGCGAGGAAGTTGTTGATGAGCTTCAGGACGATGCCGTGGCCCGCCGGACCGGCGTGGATGATGTTCTCGCAAAACGCGGCCAGGACCGGCTTCAGTTCCGCGAACGTCGCGTCGTCGGCGCCGACCATGATGTTGAGCTTGCCCAGCTCCGCCTCGACCGGCGTCCGCGCGAGCGGCGCGTCGACGAAGCGCACGCCCTTCTCGGCCAGCGCTTCGCGCATTTTCGCCGTGGTCGCGGGCTCGCTCGTCGACGTATCGATGACGACCAGGCCCTTGCGCGCAGCGCCGGCAATGCCGTCGCTGCCGTTGACGATCTCCTCGACCTGCGGCGCCCCGGTCACGCACAGGAAGACGATGTCGGAATTCCGCGCGACATCGGCGTTGGTCTTCACCTCCTTGGCGCCGGCCGCGAGCAGGTCCTCGAGCGGCGCGCGGTTGCGGTTGACCCGCACCGTCAGCGGGAACCCCTTGGTGACGAGATTCTTCGCGATGCCGTGGCCCATGAGCCCGATGCCGATGAAACCGATGCGCGGCTTGTCCATGCGTTGCCTCCTTGTCTATGGAACTTCAGTCGACGGCCGTCGGCTCGGGCGCGGCAATCAGCGCGCGACGGCGTTCGTGCCAGGTGAGCAGCAATCCGCTGCCGGCAATGAGCGCCATGCCGGCCAGCGTAAGTGCATCGGGGAAGTCGTTGTACGCGAGCCAGCCGATCAGCGTCGCGAACACGACCTGGATATAGGTGAAAGGCGTCAGCGCGGAAGCCGGCGCGCGCTGGAACGCCAGGATCAGCAGGAAGTGGCCGATCGTGCCGATCACGCCGATGCCGGCAAGCAGCACGACGTCCATCCATGTCAGGTCGATGCGCGATCCGAACCACGGCCACACGAAGGTCATCAGCAGCGTGCCGACCAGCGCCGGATAGAACAGCGACACGCGCGGATCCTCGCCCGCCAGCATGCGCGTCGTGATCTGGTAGATGGCGTAGCACAGCGCGGAACCCAGCGCGAACAGCGACGTGCCGCGGAAGATCTCCGCCCCCGGCTGCACGATCATCACCATGCCCGCCAGTCCCGCGACCACGAACGCCATCCGTGACACCGTGAGCCGCTCGTTGAGGAACACGATCGCCAGGATGATCACGATGGTCGGCGTCGTGTAGTTGAGCGCCGTGGCGTCGGCCAGCGGCATGTGCGCAAGCGCCGTCATGAAGAACAGCGACGACCCCACCAGCAGGCAGCCGCGCAGCAGCTGCATGCGCAGTTGCCGCGTATGCAGCATGCGCAGGCCCATGCTCGGCGCCAGCCAGATCAGCATCGCCAGCACCTGGAAGCCCCAGCGCGCCCAGACCAGCAGCGGCACCGGATGCCGCACCGCGAGCGACTTGATGATGCCGTCGAGCACCGAAAAACAGGCCACCGCGCCGACGATCATGAATACGGCGGAGGGCGGGATGTGGACGTGCGCGCGGGGCATCGAGCGGGGGCCGTTGAAACAAAACGCCGGGCGCGGATTCAACCAATCCGGCGCCCGGCAACTGGTCAGACCAGTTTACCAGTTCACGGCCACCGCCGCCATCGGATCACGGCCGGATGTAGGCCCATCCTTGCTGCTGCTTCTGCATGATCTCCACGACGCCGGCGGAAACGTAGCCCACGTCCGGCAGCATGTCCGGCTTGGTCAGCTTCTGCCCGCGCATCGTGTTGTCGCACGCGACGACCTTCACGCCGGACGCCAGCGCCTCGTCCACGCGGGCGCCGACCGCCGAATCCGCCTTCAGCATGCCGATGCCGGGACCATAGGCGACGATCTCGATGTCGACGTTGGCGGCGCCCAAGTCGGCCTGCAGGTTCCTGGCGTTGTTGAGCGCGAGATTCCACTTGGCGGCGTCGCCGTCGCTGACCTGAATCACGACCCTCGACTTCGCGCCGCGGGCTGTTGCGCCTGCGCCGGCGCGATGCCGACGGCCAGCAGCAACGACAAGCACCGCCGCCGCGAGAGATTTCAGTCCGCTGTATGCAAGATTCATGATCGATCCTGGGCAGAAAAGCGATGCGATGGAGCGGGTGAAGGGAATCGAACCCTCGTCGTAAGCTTGGGAAGCTTCTGCTCTGCCATTGAGCTACACCCGCGTACCGGCGCATTTTACGCGCCTGGGCCGCCGTCGTCAGCGCGTTGCGGGAACCACGTCGCGCCGGGGACGAGGCAGCTGCAGGCCGGGCGCGCGAGGGCGGCCTCCAGCGCCGGCAGAAATACCGCGTCCTTCAGTGCGATTGCCTGATCGCGGCAGGCTTGCAGCGCGGCCCGATCCGGCCGGCCACGTCCGGCCGCCGCCAGCGCGCGGGCCGCGGCGACCAGAAAGTCGGTCCACGGAAGAGGTTCCCGGCGTATGTAGTCCTCGAGCGCACTCGCGTAGCGCTCGGCCTCGGACCATGCGCCGGACTCGAGCGACGCCTGGATCGCGTCGCGGTTGAACCAGATGTGGCAATGCGCGATGCTGTACTCGCGCAGCAGCGCTTCGCCTTTCGCCAGCGCGCGCCGCCGCTCGTCGTCGTTCGCCGCCGCCAGCGCCTTGGCGCCCTGCACCGCCGCGCCGATGAAACCGTGCGACGTCTGCTCCGAGATCGCCCAGGCGCTGTCCAGCTTGGCGCGCGCTTCCTCATGATCGCCGCGCTGCCAGTCGACGCGGGCGAGCAACATCAGGCACATCAACTCGTAGCGCCGCGCACCGATTTCGCGGGCAAGTGCAAGTCCATGCGTCAGGTGGCCGTGCGCCTCGTCGAACCTGCCGTGCGTCACGAGCATCAAACCGGTGACCTCCTCGTTCATGGCCTCTGCCAGCCGATGCCGCAGCTCGCGCGCCGTCGCGCGCGATCGCGCCAGACGTTGCAGCGCGGCATCGCCGTTGCCCAGCCACGTGTCGATGATGGCGAGCATGGCGTCGTTCATGATCGCAAAGCGCGCCAGTCCCTGCTGCTCGCAGATCGCGACGCAGCGGGAGAACGCGGCATGGGCGGAGCGCATCGTCCCGCTGGCGTAGTTGCGCGTCGCCCAAGCCGCTCCACGCCTGCGCCTCGCATTCGGCATCGCCCGCGCGTCGCGCGAATTCGAGCGCCCGTTCGTGTTCCGTGCGACAGGCAAGCCCGTTGCCCTGCGCGAAATACAGGTTGCCGCGCTGGGAATGGATGCGCGAGCGCTCGCGGTCGAGGCCGCTGCGCGCGGCCACTTCCTGCGCGCGATCCAGCGCCGCGAACGCGGGCTCCACGGTGCTCGTCACGCGATGCGCGGCGGCAATGCCGATATACGCGGCGCAGCGCTGCGCGTCGTCGCGCGGCCAGCGGCCAGCGCGCGCTCGAACGCGGCGATCGGCGTTCGGCGCGTCGCCGATGTCGCGGCAGAGCTCGCCTTCGAGGTGCGCGAGCGCATGGCGAACCGGCCGGGCGCATCGAGTTCGCCGCCGCGCTGCAACAGGCGCAGCGCGGAGTCGACGCGCAGCGCGGCCGCTTCGGCGCGCGCCGCCGCCAGGTACGCCGCCGCCGCGCGCGGATCGTCGGCGCGGTCGAGGTGCTCGCGCATGCAGCGCCGCGTCCGCGCCGGCATACCAGTCCGCGGCGCGCAGGTGCAGTGCGCGCCGACCGCTGTGCAGCACCGACGCGTACGCGCCGTCGCGGATCAATGCATGGCCGAACATCCAGTGGCCCGGCGTCGCCGCTTCGCGCTTACGAGGTCGCGCGCCAGCAGCGTCGCGCAGTCGTAGTCGGCGTCCTGCAGCAGGTGCCGCAGCGCGGCGAGTTCGAAGCGCTGGCCCAGCACCGACGCGGCCTGCAGCGCCGCCTTGTCCGGCGGCGGGAGCCGGTCGAGCCGGGCCAGCACGACGCTCTGGATCGTTCCGGGAATCGTCGCGCCGTCGGCGCCACTGCGCAGCAGCTGCGTCAGGAACAGCGGATTGCCCTGCGCGCGTTCGACGCAGCGCAGCGCGACGTCGGGATTGGCGGTGAGGAAACGTGCGCGCCAGCGCCAGCGCGTCGGCGCCGGCCAGCGGCGTCAGATCGAAGCGGATCGTCGCCGCGTCGGGCCACCCGGCGCGATCGCGTCGCCTTCGCGCCGCGACGTCAGCAGCAGGATGCAGGGCCGCGCGCTGCGCGCACGACGCCAGCACGCGCAGGCACGCCAGCACCCACGGCGACGCCCAATGCACGTCCTCGACCAGCAGCACCAGGGGCCTTTCGCGCGCATGCCGCTTCGACCGCCGCCGCCAGCGCGTGCAGCTTGCCTCCGTGCGCGCCTCGTTGTCCATCGCTTCGTAGCGGCCCTGTGCGTCTGCGGAATCGCGAGCAGGTCCGCGGCAAACGGTTCGTCCGCGGCGTCGACGATGCCGTCGGCGATCGCCCGGTCCAGCGCGTCGCGCCGTTCCGCCGCCGACGCATCCGCGGCCGACGCCGAGCACGCCGCAATAGACTTGATGAATCGCGTCGCGGCCCTGCGCCGCGCCGAAATCGAGGACCGCCGCCGCATGGCGCCCGAATCCGCTGCTCGCCGCCAGCGCGAGGAACTCCTCCGCCAGTCGCGTCTTCCCCATGCCCGGGTCCGCGCATGCGAGCACCGTGGCGCCGGAATTCTCCGCGGCGGCACGCGCGAGGATCGCCGCGAAATTGCCGCAGTTCGTCGGCGCGGCCGATCAGCATGCCTTGCGCGGCATCCGGCGCCCGCAGCGCGCGCAGTTTCCACACCGGCAATTCGCGTCCCAGCCCGCGGATGGGGACGGAGCCTTGCGGTTCGGCGTCGAGCACGTGCGCCAGCGCGCGATGGACGTCGTCGGCGATGAACGTTTCGCCGGCGCGCGCCAACTCGACGAGCCGCGCGGCAAGGTTCACGGCGTCGCCGGTCATCGTGTAGTTGCGGTGGGCGGCGCTGCCGGTGTCCGCCGCCACGACCTCGCCGCTGGCGACGCCGACGTGCGCGGCAAGCGGCCGCGCGAATTCGCGGGTGAGCGTGGCCATGCTCGCGTGGATGCGGCCCGCGGCGCGCAACGCGCGCTCGGTATCGTTGCCGTGGGCGACCGGCGCGCCGAACACCGCCATCACCGCGTCGCCGATGTGCTTGTCGATCGTGCCGCCCAGCTGCGAGATGACGCCGTCGACCAGCTCGAAGAAGCGGCCCAGCAGGCGATGCACTTCCTCCGCGTCGAGCGTGCTGGACAGGTGCGTGTAGCCGGAGAGATCGGCGAACAGGATCGCCACTTGCCGCCGCTCGGCCGGCGGCGACGGGCGCGGCTTCCGCAGTTGGGTACGTCGGCGTCACGGCGCCCAGCCGCGTCCCGCATTGCGGACAGAAGCGCGCATCCGCGGGAACCGCGGCGCGGCAACTCGAGCAAAACGGGGTATCGACGGGCATCGCGACCGCTCTCCATGCGCGCAACCGCCGGCACATTGTGCCACGCGGCGATTGCCCGAACGGGCGTTTCGGCGTAACTTGGCAGCCAACGCTAGGGGTCCTGGCCGCCGCAGCCTGCACATTGGCGGCCGGGTGAGAGAACACCCTTGGAACCTGTTCGGATAATGCCGGCGCAGGGAAGCGTGAGCAGCACCTTCGCTCCTCATGGACTTCCCGTCGCGGCCGGCGACGAGGAGCACCATGAACGCCAACGACCAATTCTTCGCCCGCGACGCGCAGGTCGACGCCGCCGCGGTCGCGCCGCTGCCCGCATCGCACAAGATCTACGTGCAGGGCTCGCGCGCCGACATCCGCGTGCCGATGCGCGAGATCACGCAGTCGGAAACGCCCTCGTCGTTTTCCGCCGACGGCGCCGAGAAGAATCCGCCGCTCGCCGTCTACGACACGTCGGGGCCGTACACCGACCCGGCGGCGAAGATCGACATCCGCCGCGGGCTGCCGGCGTTGCGCGCGGCGTGGATCGCCGAGCGCGGCGACACGATCGAACTCGACGGCCCGACATCCGGCTACGGCCGCGCGCGCCTGGCCGACCCGGAACTGGCCGGCTTCCGCTTCGACCTGCTGCGCACGCCGCGGCGCGCTGCGTCCGGCAAGCAATGTCTCGCAGATGCACTACGCCCGGCGCGGCATCGTCACGCCGGAGATGGAGTTCATCGCGATCCGCGAGAACGCCAAGCGCGACGAGATGCTGGCGACGATGCCGGCCATCGTGATGCGCCAGCACGCCGGGCAGAATTTCGGCGCCGCGATGCCGCCGGCGATCACGCCCGAGTTCGTCCGCGACGAAGTCGCGCGCGGCCGCGCGATCATCCCCAACAACATCAACCATCCGGAAAGCGAGCCGATGATCATCGGCCGCAATTTCCTGGTGAAGATCAACGCCAACATCGGCAATTCGGCCGTGTCGTCGTCGATCGGCGAGGAAGTCGAGAAGATGACGTGGGCGACCCGCTGGGGCGCCGACACCGTCATGGACCTGTCCACCGGCAAGAACATCCACGAGACGCGCGAGTGGATCATCCGCAACTCGCCGGTGCCGATCGGCACGGTGCCCATCTACCAGGCGCTGGAAAAGGTCGACGGCAAGGCCGAGGAACTGACGTGGGAGATGTACCGCGACACGCTGATCGAGCAGGCCGAGCAGGGCGTCGACTATTTCACGATCCACGCCGGCGTGCTGCTGCGCTACATCCCGCTCACCGCCAAGCGGATGACCGGCATCGTGTCGCGCGGCGGCTCGATCATGGCCAAGTGGTGCCTGGCGCATCACAAGGAAGTCTTCCTCTACACGCGCTTCGAGGAGATCTGCGAAATCATGAAGGCGTACGACGTCGCGTTCTCGCTCGGCGACGGCCTGCGTCCCGGCTCGATCTACGACGCCAACGACGAGGCGCAGATGGGCGAGCTCGCGACCCTGGGCGAACTGACGCAGGTGGCGTGGAAGCACGACGTGCAGGTGATGATCGAAGGGCCGGGCCACGTGCCGATGCACATGATCAAGCACAACATGGACGAGCAGCTGCGGCTGTGCGGCGAGGCGCCGTTCTACACGCTGGGGCCGCTGACCACCGACATCGCGCCGGGCTACGACCACATCACCAGCGCCATCGGCGCGGCGATGATCGGCTGGTACGGCACCGCGATGCTCTGCTACGTCACGCCGAAGGAGCATCTGGGGCTGCCGAACAAGGCCGACGTGAAGGACGGCATCATGGCGTACAAGCTGGCCGCGCATGCCGCCGACCTGGCCAAGGGACATCCGGGCGCGCAGATCCGCGACAACGCGCTGTCGAAGGCGCGCTTCGAATTCCGCTGGGAGGACCAGTTCAACCTGGGGCTCGACCCGGACAAGGCGCGCGAATTCCACGACGAGACGCTGCCGCAGCACGGCGCCAAGCTCGCGCACTTCTGCTCGATGTGCGGGCCGCACTTCTGCTCGATGAAGATCACGCAGGACGTGCGCGATTACGCGGCCAAACTCGGGGTGTCGGACGAGGATGCGCTGAAGAAGGGGATGGAGGTCAAGGCGATCGAGTTCGTGCAGAAGGGCGCGGAGATCTACTCGAAGGCGTGAAGTCGCGCCCGCTCGGGATGCGGCCACCGCGTGATGCCTCGGCGCGAACTCAATCGTCGTTGCCAACAGCCGGACGATGTAGCCGCCCGACTTCTCGTCGCGCTCGAGCGAGATGGTGCCGCCCTTCTCCGCCGCTTCCAGCAGCGCGTTGAACGAACGAAAGCCGTAATAGGACTCGTTGAACCCGGGCTTGCGGCGCTTCAGCGCCTGCTTGACCATCGAGCCCCAGATCTTTTCCTCGCCGCCGCGCTCGGTGGCGAGCGCTTCGAGCGTCTCCGCGATCAGCTCGACCGCTTCGGCGCGCCGTTCTTCATCGCCCTTCTTCGCGGGCGCCTTCGCCTCGCCCGCCGCAGGCTTCGCCGCCGCCTTCGCTTCGCCGCTCGCAGCCGCCTTCGTTTCGCCGCCGGCCGCCTTTGGCGCGGCGCGGCGCGCCGCCGGCCGCTTCTTCTCGCGCACCAGGTCGTCGTAGAAGATGAACTCGTCGCAGTTGGCGATCAGCAGGTCGGACGTGGAGTTCTTGACGCCGACGCCGATGACGACCTTGTCGTTCTCGCGCAGCTTGGACACGAGCGGAGAGAAATCGGAGTCGCCGCTGATGATGACGAACGTCTGCACGTGCGCCTTGGTGTAGCAGAGGTCGAGCGCGTCGACGACCATGCGGATGTCGGCGGAGTTCTTGCCCGACTGCCGGACGTGCGGGATCTCGATCAGCTCGAACGACGCCTCGTGCATCGGCGCCTTGAACGCCTTGTAGCGGTCCCAGTCGCAATACGCCTTCTTGACGACGATGCTGCCCTTGAGCAACAGGCGCTCGAGCACCTTGCCGATGTCGAACTTCTCGTAATTGGCGTCGCGGACGCCGAGCGCGATGTTCTCGAAATCGCAGAACAGCGCCATGTTGGTGACGTCGGGGGCGTGGGCCATGGGGTCGTTTCGCGCGGATGACGGAACCTGCCACGATACCAGCGTCCCGGGGGGACGTGCCGGGATATCGGCGCCGCGCGGCGCCTTCCGCGCTAAACTCGCCGTCCGGAAACGAAAGAGGCTTCGCCTCGACTCAAGAGTCCCATGACCCTGCCCACGCTTTCGCTGCTCGAGACCCGCGTCCTCGGCGTGCTCGTCGAGAAGCAGCACACGGTGCCCGACACCTATCCGCTGACGCTGAACGCGCTCGTCGCCGGCTGCAACCAGAAGACCAGCCGCGACCCGATCCTCAACGCGACCGAGGCCGAAGTGCAGGCGGTGATCGATCACCTCAAGGCGCTGTCGCTCGCCGTCGAGTCGAGCGGTGGGCGAGTGATGCGCTATGCGCACAACGTCGGAAGGGTGCTGGCGAATACCGTCGCAGTCGGTGGCGCTGCTGGCCGCGCTGATGCTGCGCGGGCCGCAGACAGTGGGTGAATTGCGCATCAACTGCGAGCGCCTCCACCATTTTTCCGACATCTCCGCCGTCGAGGGCTTCCTGCACGAACTCGCGGCGCGCGAAGCGGGAGCGCTTGTCGTCGAACTGCCGCGCCAGCCCGGCGCGCGCGAGACGCGCTGGGCGCATCTGCTTGTCCGGCGCGCCCGCCGCCGACACGGTCGTGCTCATGGCCGCCGGCGAAGGCGATGTCGTCACGGTGTCGGAATTGGCGGCGCTGCGCGCAAATGTCGCGCGAACTGCAAGGCGAGCTCGAGTCCATTCGCGCCACGGTGTCGAAACTGTGCAACGAACTCGGGCATTCCGCCGCCCTAGGCCACGTCGACGTGCCTTTCGCGATATTGCGCATCGCGCTCCGGTGAGTAGAATGACCATCCCGCAGCGCAGCGCGGGCACTTCCAGTCGACCCCACTACGGAACCCTTCCATGGATCTCAGCAACTTCGTTGACAGCGCCAAGCCCGTCGTCGTGGCTTTCGGCCTCAAGGTCCTGGGCGCGCTGGCGCTCTACATCATCGGGCGCTGGCTGATCGGCATCGTCGGCACGATCATCACCAAGTCGCTCGAGCGGCAGAAGATCGAGCCGACGGTCGTCCGCTACATCGCCAATACGGTCAATGTCGCGCTCAACGTCCTGCTGGTCGTCGGCATCCTCGGTTACTTCGGCGTCGAGACCACGTCGTTCGCCGCGCTGCTGGCGGCGCTGGGCATCGCGATCGGCGCCGCATGGTCCGGACTGCTGGCCAATTTCGCCGCGGGCGCGTTCATCCTGGTGCTGCGGCCGTTCAAGGTGGGCGACTACGTGCTGGCCGGAGACGTCGAGGGCACGGTGCGCGCCATCGGCATGTTCACGACGGCCATCGACACGCCCGACAACGTGCTGACCATCGTCGGCAACGGCAAAGTGATGGCCGGGACCATGAAGAATTTTTCGCACAATCCGCACCGCCGCGTCGACCTCACCGCGCAGCTCGACCACACCGTCGATCCGCAGGATGCCGTGCGCAGGCTGAAGGAGGCGCTGCCGAAGATCGCCAATGTCGTCGCTGACCCTGCGCCCGACGTGGAAATCCTGACGTTCAACGAACGCGGTCCGGTGCTCGCCGTGCGGCCCTATGTCCATACGGACCATTACTGGCAGGTGTATTTCGATACCAACAAGACGATTCGCGAGACCTTCGGCGCCGCCGGCTACCCGGCGCCCGAAGCGCACGTGTTCGTGCGCCAGAAGGCGGCCTGAACGCCGCGCGCCGCCGCGAACGCGGCGCGCGATTGCAGCATTCACATTCCTGAATCGAGGTGCACCATGGGATTGCTCGACGGATTGCTCGGCAGCGTGATGGGCGGAATGATGGGCGGCGGCCAGGCCGCACCGGGCACGCAGGGCGCGCAAGGCGGCAGCCAGATGATCCAGATGGCATTGCAGGTGCTGCAGCAGAACGGCGGCATCGAGGGCCTGCTCGCAAAGTTCCAGCAGGCCGGCATGGGACAGCAGGCGCAATCGTGGGTCGGCACCGGCCAGAACATGCCCATTTCTCCCGATGTGCTGTCGCAGATCCTCGGGCAGGGCCAGCTGGGACAGATCGCGCAGCAGATGGGGATGTCGCACGAGCAGGCCGCCGGCGGACTCGCGCAGGCGCTGCCCGGCGTGGTCGATCACATGACGCCGGGCGGTGAAATTCCGGAGGAACAGAACGACCTCGTCGCCCAGGCGCTGGCGATCCTGCAGAAGGGACGCCAGGCTTAACGGCCCGCGGGTTCAGGTTGCATGGCCGGTCGCGCGGCCGGCCCTTTCATTTTTCGCGCGATCAGTCCTGCCGCCAGGGCAGCCCGTCGACGCGCCAGCCATTGACGACGCGCTGCCCCTGCGCGTTCTTGTCGCCCTCGAAGCCATGCAGCACGTTGAAGGCCGACGCGTAGCCGTTGGCCGCCGCGAGTATTGCCGCATCCTTCGAGCGCACGCCGCTTCGGCAAAGAAAAGCCACCGGCCGGTCCGGCTCGACCTTTTCGCGCAACTGTTCCAGGAAACGCTCGTTGCGCCGCTTGGCGGGATAGTCGTACCACTCGATGACGATGCTTCCCGGCACATAACCCACGAGATCGCGCTCGGCCAGCGTGCGCGTGTCGACAAGCGCAATCTCGCCCTGCTTGAACAGCGACCAGGTTTCCACAGGAGTCAGGAGCCCCCGAAAGGAGGAGCTCTCGTCCTTCGCCCTCGCCTGCGCGCGCGCGAGGATCGCGGCGCGGTCGGCGGTGTCGTCAGGCGGCATGCGGGATGCCGAGTCGCCTGTTGGCCGGAACGAAGATATCCATCATCTTGGGCCTCGGCAGCTTGAGATTGCCCATGAGCTCGATGAACTCGGCGCGGCTGCGGCCGGTGAGCCGCGCGTTGTGCCGCTTCTCCCAACCGATCGTGGACACCGCATTGCCGCGGTAATCGTGGCCCGGGTAGACGCGGGTGATGTCGGGAAGCGTGAACAGCCTGGCGTGGATGCTGTCGTACAGCGCGCCCGCGTCGCCGCCCTGGAAATCGGTACGCCCGCAGCCGTCGATCAGCAGCGCGTCGCCGGTGAATACGTTGCCGCGCCACTCGTAGCTCATGCTGCCCGCCGTGTGTCCCGGCGTATGCAGCGCGCGCAACTGTTCCGCGACGCCGAAGAGCAGCACGTCGCCATCCTGCAGCTGCACGTTCGCGGGCGCGATGCCGCACCCCGAAGGCGCCGCCGCGAGCGCCCCGGTTGCGGCGATGAGGCGCGCCGCCCCAGTGACGTGATCGGCATGCGCGTGCGTTTCCAGCGCGTAGCGAAGGACGAGTCCGAGGCGCTTGATCAGCGCGAGGTCACGTTCGACCTGCCGGTCCACCGAATCGATGGCCATCGCCTCGCGCGTCGCGCGATCGACGAGGAAATAGGTGAATGTCGACGACTCGACGTCGAAGAGCTGGATGAGGTCGTGGTCCACGCCGGCATATTACCCAACTTCGCGGTCGCGCATCCAGCCGAGCAACGCCGGCGCGAACGCCCGGTATGCGACAATTCCCGGCATCTGCCCGTCGCCGCGTCGGCACGGCGGGCACGCGACTTTCCCGGACCTCCGCCTTGGAACACCCTACCCTGATCGTCGCGCTGCTGCTGGGAATCGTCGAAGGCTTCACCGAATTCCTCCCGATCTCGTCGACCGGGCACCTGATCGTCGCGGGCTCGCTGCTGGGCTATACCGGCGAGCAGGCGAAAGTCTTCGAGGTTGTCATCCAGGCGGGCGCGATCCTGGCCGTCTGCTGGGAGTTCCGCGCAAGACTGCTGGCGGTCGCGCGCGGACTGGGACGCGACGCGCGGGCCAACCGCTTCGTCGCCAACCTGTTCATCGCGTTCCTCCCCGCAGCGGTGTTGGGACTTGCGTTCAGCAGGCTGATCAAGTCGGTGCTGTTCGCGCCGGTTCCGGTCGCCTGCGCCTTCGTCGCCGGCGCGTTCGTGATCCTGTGGGCCGAGCGCCGGCAGCGGCTGCGGCCGGAGACCGTGCGCATCGACGACGTCGACGCCATGCGCTGGACCGACGCGCTGAAAATCGGCTGCGCGCAGGCGCTCGCTCTCGTACCCGGAACGTCGCGCTCGGGCGCCACGATCATCGGCGGCATGCTGTTCGGACTGTCGCGCAAGGCGGCCACCGAGTTCTCGTTCTTCCTGGCGATTCCCACGCTGTTCGCGGCATGCATCTACGAGGCGGTGAAGAGCCGGCATCTGCTCGCGGCAGCGGACCTGCCTGCGTTCGGCGTCGGATTCGCCGCCGCCTTCGTGTCGGCGTTCCTGTGCGTGCGCTGGCTGCTGCGATATGTCAGCCATCACGACTTCACTCCGTTCGCGTGGTACCGCATCGCGTTCGGCGCGGTGATTCTCGCCACGGCCTGGACCGGCATCGTGAATTGGAACTGAGTTGGCACCGGGTGGGAGCCGAGCTGGACCTGAGGTGGAGCTGAGGCTCTGAACGCGCCCGAATCGAAGCCGGCGCCGCGCCGCTGGATCGGGCCGCTGTGCGCGGTCTTCGGCGTGCTCGGTTTTTCGTTCAAGGCAATCCTGATCAAGCTTGCGTATCGCGACGATTCCGTCGATGCGATCACGCTGCTGACGTTGCGCATGCTCTATTCCGCGCCGATGTTCCTCGCCATGGCCGCGTGGGCGCAGCGGGCGGCGCGCGCGACGCCGACGTCCGGCGCGGACTGGCTGCGACTGGTCTGGCTCGGATTCATCGGCTATTACCTGTCGAGCCTCCTCGATTTCATGGGGCTGCGCTACATCACGGCGTCGCTCGAGCGGCTCGTGCTGTTCCTCTATCCGACCATCGTCGTGCTGCTCTCCGCGCTGCTGCTGGGCCGGCCGGTCACGCGGCGGGCGGTCGCGGCGCTGGTGCTGTCCTATGCCGGCATCGCGCTGGTGTTCTGGCACGATCTCAGATTCAGCGGCAACGCGCCCGCGACGCTGACCGGAGGCGGCCTGGTCTTCGCCGCCGCGCTTCTGTACGCGCTCTATCTCGTGCAGGCCGGCGGCGTGATCGCGCGCCTGGGCCCGACCCGGTTCATCTCCTGGGCGATGCTCGCATCGACGGTGTTCGTCTTCGCGCAATTCCTGCTGACGCGGCCGCTGGCGGCGCTCGCCGTGCCCCGGTCGATCCACGCCATCTCGCTGGCGATGGCGATCTTTTCAACGGTGCTGCCCACCTGGTTGATCGCCGAATCCATCCGCCGCATGGGCGCCAATGCCGCGTCGCTGGTCGGCTCGCTCGGGCCTGTCTTCACCATCGGCTTGGGCGCGATGATCCTGGGCGAACCCGTCCACGCGATCCAGCTGGCCGGCGCCGCGCTGGTGCTGGGCGGCGTCATGCTGGTCACCGTCAAGGGCCGCGGCCGCATCCTGACGTCGACGACGCCTGCGATCACCAGCCGGTGGGAAGCTTGCGCAGGATCGAGATCGTGCGGTCCTCGACGGCGAGATACCCGCCCCCGACAAGGTCTTTCATCAGCTTGCCGATCATGTCGCGCGACGCGCCGACGCGGTCGGCGATGTCCTGCTGCGTGAGCTTCTCGTGCACGACGAGTTTGCCGTCGGTCTCGGTCGCCAGCGCGTTGAGCAGGCGCGCCAACCGGCCGTAGACATCGGAAAGCGCGAGGCTCTTGACGCTTTCCGTGGTCACGCGCACGCGATGGATCAGCTTCTCGATCAGGTACATCGCGAAGTCGGGATGGGCCAGGATGAAGTCGCGGAAATGCGCGCGATTGACGATCGCGCAGGTCGTGGGCTCGATCGTCATCACCGAAGCGGACCGCGGCGAGCCGTCGAGCGACATTTCGCCCAGGCACTCGCCTGGCCCGTGGAAGTCGATGACGACCTCGCGGCCCGCCGCGTTGCTTGCATACACCTTCACCCGGCCGGACAGGATGATGTAGAGCGAGTCGCCGGTATCCCCGTCGTGGATCAGCACCGTCTGCTTCGGATACTGGCGGACGACGCCGGTAGCGGCGATTTCGCGGAGCGTGTCCTGGCGAATGGGCGCGAAGGGATCGGCGGTCGGAGCGGTGTTCGGGGGGGCACGTCGTTCCCACGCTGCGGACAACGCGGGAATCCTAGCACGCGCGACGCGCGCCATGTCAGCGTTGCATTATGCGGCTGCATGGACAGCGGCCACGTACGCATTGCCGACCGCGCTGGTCATGGCGCCGCCGGAGCCGGCATCGCCGCCTCCCGGGGCGCGGCGAACGCCGCCACATCGCGGGCGAAGCGCGCCGGCGCGGCGACGTGCGGCGCATGGTCGGCTTTCAGGTAGCGAACGACCTTCGCGAATGGCACGGCCGCGTGGAACCAGCGTCCCAACTGCTCGGTATCGTAGAGACTGCCGCCGCCTAGGACGACCAGCAGCGGCAGCCTCAATGCAGCGAGGTCGGCGCGATAGTCGCGACCGGTCATGCTGCGCCAGAGCGCCAGCATCGAGCCGGCGGCAAGTCCGCCCAGGTCCGGGTGCGATTCGCCGTGCCGTGAATGTGCGCCGGCGTCGGCATGGACCGCCGCGGCCGCCGCTCGGGCCTGGAGCGCCGACCACGCGCCCGCGAAATCGGCCCGGATTCTCGATTCGAATCCCATTTCATCGCCGGCCGGGAATCCGCCGAACAGCCCGAGCGACCAATCCGGCATCGTGAGCATCCGCGGCGACTGGTCGACCAGCACCGCCCCCGATACCCGTTCGTCGCCATAGTTGCGCAGGTATTCGAGCACCGTGAGCGCGCCCAGCCCATGGCCTACGAGCACCGCGCCTTCCGGCGCGCATGCGGTGACCGCCGCATCGAGGTCGGCGGCAAGCAAGTCCAGCGTCGGCACGGCGCTTTCCGGCGTTCCGCGCGAAGCGCCGTGGCCGCGGGCGTCCCACGTGCAGACGGTGTTGGACCACGATAGCGTGCCGCGCACCGCATCCCACGCGCCCTGCGTCTCGGCCATGTCGTGCAGCAGGAAGACGGGCGTGCCGTGGCCCGATCTGCGCACGACGAAGCGTGCCCGTCGCACGAAGTCACCGTGACTTCCGCTCCGTTTCTTCCGCGCGCGGGCGCGAAGTCGATCGGCAGGGTGATTCCGGGACCGGCCCACTGGCCGGAGAAGCCGCATTGTGTGTTGTTCATTTGGGCCCCCTCGCGCGGGATCGGTTCCCGCATGAAGGGATGTTGCGGCTTAGCAGCGGCCAACGCGCGGGAGGGATCAGCGCGGCGCCTGCGGAATATTCGCCCGGCGGACGACCCGAGTCGCTAGGTGAACTTGCGCGTGTCGTCGATGATCTTGCCGTCGTTGGGCAATTCGCCGGATTTCCGGATCGCGACTTCCCCGCGCAGCTTGGTGACGTCGCGGATCGTCGCGACGATCGCCTCGATGTCGGGCCGCCCGTCGCCGGCGACCTCGGCGTGCAGGACCATGCTGTCGTTGCCATCCGGATTGGCGACGACCAGCCGCGCCCGGGTGATTGCCGGATGGCGCCTGACGATGTCGGCCACCTGCGACGGATGCACGAACATGCCCTTCACCTTGGCCGTCTGGTCCGCGCGGCCCATCCAGCCCTTGAGTCGCAAGTTGGTCCGGCCGCACGCCGAGAGGCCGGGGAGCAGCATCGACAGGTCGCCGGTGCCGAACCGGATCAGCGGATAGTCGGTGTTGGACAGCGCGGTGACCACGACTTCGCCGACTTCGCCGGCAGAGACGGGGTCGCCCGTGCCCGGCCGCACGATCTCGACGATGACGCCCTCGTCGACGACCAGCCCGGCGCGCGCGGACGTTTCGTACGCGATCGTTCCGACATCGGCGGTCGCATAGACTTGATAGCCGTCGATGCCGCGCGCAGCCAGCGCGTCGCGAAACGGCGGCAGGAACGCTTCGCCGGAGACGAGCGCGCGGCGCAAGCGACGGCAACGCGACACCCTGCTCGTCCGCCTTCTCCAGGATGATCCGCAGAAACGACGGCGTGCCCACGTACCCATCCGGGCGCAGCTCGGCCATCGCCTGCACCTGCTGCTCCGTCTGGCCCGTGCCGCCGGGAAATACCGCGCAGCCCAGCGCATGCGCGCCGGTTTCGAGCATCGAACCCGCCGGCGTGAAATGATAGGAGAAGCAATTGTGGATGAGATCGCCCGGGCGGAATCCCGCGGCGAACAATGCCCGGGCGAGGCGCCAGTAATCAGGACGCGCGCCCTCGGGCTCGTAGATCGGTCCGGGCGACGCGAACACGCGTCGGCGATCGAACCAGCCGCCGCCTTCACGCCCCTTGTCGGATCCGGTCGCGGCAAAGCCGCCAAAGGGTCGCGCCTCCTTTTGCAGGTCGAGCAGTTCGGATTTCCGCGTCACCGGCAGCCTTGCCAGCGCCGCGCGCGACGTCACGGCCGACGCGTCGATGCCGGCAAGAATCCTGGCGAACGCGGGCGTTGCGGCCTGCGCGTAGGCGACCTGCCGCGGCAACGCGGCGAACTGCTCGTGCTCCCGCAGTTCGGGATCGCGCGTTTCGAGAGCGTCGAAATGTTCCGTGGCCAAGTTCAGGCCAGCCAGCGCTTGCGGCGGCGGTAGTGCTTCACGTCGCGGAACGACTTGCGGCCGCTCGACGACAAACCGAGATAGAACTCCTTCACGTCCTCGTTCGTCGCCAGGTCCTTGGCCTCGCCATCCATCACGACGCGGCCGTTCTCGAGGATGTAGCCGTAGTTGGCGTAGCGCAGCGCCACCGTCGTGTTCTGCTCCGCGAGCAGGAACGAAACGCCTTCCTTGTTGTTCAGGTCCTGCACGATCTCGAAGATTTCCTCGACGATCTGCGGCGCCAGGCCCATCGACGGCTCGTCCAGCAGGATCATCGACGGCTGCGCCATCAATGCGCGGCCGACCGCGGTCATTTGCTGCTCGCCGCCGGACGTATAGCCGGCCTGGCTGGTCCGCCGCGTCTTCAGCCGGGGGAAGTAGTGGTAGACCTTTTCCAGCGCGGTGGCGATCTGCGCGCGGCTCACGTTGCGGGTGAACGCGCCGGTCAGCAGATTTTCCTCCACGGTGAGGTGCTGGAAGCAGTGCCGCCCTTCCATGACCTGGCACACGCCCATGCGCACGAGCTCGTTGGTGGTGAGCTTGTCGACGCGCTTGCCCCTGAATTCGATCGTGCCCTTGGTCACGTCGCCGCGCTCGGCGGCGAGCAGGTTGGAGATCGCCTTCAGCGTGGTGCTCTTGCCCGCGCCGTTCGCGCCGAGCAGCGCCACGATCCGGCCTTCGGGCACTTCCAGCGACACGCCCTTCAACACCAGGATCACGTGGTCGTAGATCACCTCGATGTTGTTCACCGAAAGGTACGGCGCAGCGGCGTCGGGCAGCGTGGCGGAGAGAGGTGGCGGTGGCGGACATGGGCGTTGCGCCGCAAGCGGCAGGCGATAGACGGCTGGGGCGAACGGACGGCGATCCATCCCCTCGCCCCAGCCCGCTCCGGGCGGAGCGAGCGGGGATGTGACTAGCGGTTGGCCGTTTCAGCCTTCCTTGCTGCAGTCGCGCGGCGTGATCTTCTTTTCCGCGGCGTACTTGCCCGCGGTTTCCTCGACCATCTTGCGCACCATCGCGCGGTCGCCCGCCATGAACGGCGTGACCTGCTTGAATCCGCTGCCGGTCCATTCCTGGAACTTGACCATGCCCGAGCCTTCATGGTCGGCGCAACTCGTCTTGATCGGCGGGAAGAGGCCCGCGGCGCCAAGTTCCTTGATCCGCGCCTCGGTGAGGTTCAGGTGCTCGAAACCCCAGCGCAATTGCTCGGGCGTCATCACCTTGCCCTTGCCGTACTTGGCCTGCGCGACGCGCAGCGCTTCGACGACGATCATGCCGTAGACGACGCCACGCGTGTACATGACGTTGCCGAGCCGCGACGGATCCTCGAGGTTGCCCTTTCTTCGCGCCATAGACCTTGGTCTTGATGTCCTGCATGACCGGAAAGCCCAAGCCGGAGGCCGTGAACGACGCGCTGACGTAGCCTTTGGATGCGTCGCCCGCCGGAATGACGTCTTCCTCCGAGCCTGCCCACCAGACGCCCAGCAGCTTGTCGCGTGGATAGCCAGTCTTGGCCGCCGTCTTGAGCGCGACGGTGCTCATCACGCCATACGTCCACATGATCGTGAAGTCGGGCTTGGCCTGGCGGATCTGCAGCCACTGCGATTCCTGCGTCTGCCCGGGCGGCGACACGGGAATCTTCAGCGTCTCGAAGCCCCACTTGGCCGCCAGCGCATCGAGCACCGGGATCGGTTCCTTGCCGTACGCCGACTCGTGGTACAGGAACGCGATTTTCTTGCCCTTCAGCTTGTCGAGGCCGCCCGACTTCTGGCCGAAGTACTCGATCATCGCCGCCATCTGGTCCCAGTACGTCGTGCCGAGCGGAAAGACCCAGTCGTAGACGCGGCCGTCGGCGGCGCTGCCGAGGCCGTAGCCGAACGTCGTCAGCGGAATCTTGTCCTGCGCGACGCGCTCGAACAGCCCGTAGGCGATGCCGGTGGCCAGCGGCTCGACGGTCGACGCGCCGCCGAATTTCTTCTTCAGGCGCTCGTAGCATTCCACGCCTTTCGACGCGTTGTATTCCGTCTCGCATTCCTCCCATTTCAATTGCACGCCATTGATTCCACCGGTCATGTTGATGAGCGTCCAGTAGTCGATCGCGCCACCGTAGTAGCCGGACCCGCCGGCGGCGTACGGTCCCACGCGATACGACAGGACCGGAATGTATTGCTCGCTCTGCGCGCTCGCCGCGGTCGCCGCAAGCAGCGCGACGCCCAGCAGCACCGTCTTGATTGCCTTCATGTTGCTCCTCCAAAGTGAAGCGATTTTTGAACTGCCCGTCATCTTGCCACCACGTCCGTCCAACCTGCAAAATCGTCCTGTCACCTCGAACCCGCGCCCTGCGGCAACGCCGGTCAGTGCGGGAACGGCCACAATCTCAGCTTTTCCTTCCCGATCTGCCATAGCCGCGCGAGTCCGTGCGGCTCCACGATCAGGAAGAAGATGATCAGTCCGCCGAACACCATGAACTCGAGGTTCGAGATCGTGCTCTCGGCGATGTGCAGTCCCAGGCCGCTGTCCAGGAAGCGCACCGTCACGCTGAGCAGCACCGGCACCAGGATCACGAACGCGCTGCCCAGGAACGATCCCAGGATGGTGCCGACGCCGCCGATGATCACCATGAACAGGACGCGGAACGACAGGTCCAGGTTGAAGGCTTCCGGCTCGACCGTTCCCAGGTAAGCGTACGCGAACAGCGCGCCGGCCACGCCGCAGTAGAACGAACTCACCGCGAACGCCAGCAGCTTCGCGCGCATCAGCCGGATGCCGATCACTTCCGCCGCGACGTCCATGTCGCGCACCGCCATCCACGAGCGGCCCACGTTGCCGCGCGCCATGTTCTTCGCCGCCAGCGCCATCACCGTGACGATTGACAGCACCAGCAGATACTTGGACACCGGCGTGGTGAACGCGTAGCCCAGGATCACGACCTGCTGCGCGGTGATTACACCCGACGAGCTGTAGTTGGTGACCCAGCCGACCTTGTACAGGAACCAGATGATGAAGAACTGCGCGGCGAGTGTGGCCACCACCAGGTAGAACCCGCGGATGCGCAACGAGGGAAGGCCGAACAGGATGCCCACGAGCGCGGCGACGGTGCCGCCGCCAGCGAACGCCAGCAGGATCGGTATGCCGGGAATGCGCAGCACGAAGTTGTACGACGCGAACGCGCCCACCGCCATGAACGCCGCCGTGCCCAGCGACAACTGCCCCGCGTATCCGGTGAGGATGTTGAGCCCGAGCGCCGCCAGCGAAAAGATCAGGAACGGGATGAAGATCGCCGTGAGCATGTACTGGCTGCCGACGACCGGAACGATGAAGAACGCGACCGCAAGTATGGCCAGCACGGCGATGCGGTCCTGGCGGATCGGAAAGATCTGCTGGTCCTGCGCGTACGAGACCTTGTATTGGCCGGCTTCGCGGTAGAGCATCGGTCAGACCCGGTCGATGTGTTTTTCGCCGAACAGGCCTTCCGGCCGGAACAGCAGGAAGACCAGCGCGAACACATAGCTGAACCAGCCTTCGATGCCGCCGCCGACGAACGGGCCGAGGTAGACTTCGGCCAGCTTCTCGGTGGCGCCGATGATGAGCCCGCCGACGATCGCGCCGGGGATCGAATCGAAGCCGCCGAGGATCAACACGGGCAGCGCCTTCAATGCCACGTAGGTCAGCGCGTATTGGACGCCGTTGCGCGCGCCCCACAGCAAGCCGGCGACCAGCGCGACCGCGCCGGCCACGCCCCACACGATCGCCCAGATCTGCTGCAGCGGAATGCCGACGGCAAGTGCTGCCTGGTGATCGTCGGCCACGGCCCGCAACGCGCGTCCGATGCGCGTGCGGCTGAAGAAGAGCGCGAGCATCGTCACCAGGATCGCGGCCACGGCCGCGGCCACGAGGTCGAACTTCGATACGTTCATCCCGGTCGTGTCCGTGATCCATTGCAGCGGCTCGTCCTGCAGGCCAAGCTCGAGGCCGCGGACATTCGCGCCCCAGGTCAACTGCGCCAGGCCTTCGATGAAGAACGTGAGGCCTATCGTCGCCATGAACAGCGTGATTTGCGGCTGGTTGACCAGCGGACGCAGCACGACGCGCTCGGTCACCAGTCCCAGCACGATCATCACCGCGAGCGTCGCCGGTATTGCCAGCCAGGGCGAAAAGCCGTGCTCCAGCAATCCGACGTAGGTGAGCGCGGCGAAGAACACCATCGCCCCCTGCGCGAAATTGAACACGCCCGACGCCTTGTAGATCAGCACGAAGCCCAGCGCCACCAGCGAATACATGACGCCCGAGAGCAGGCCGCCGATCAATACCTCGAAGAAGAATGACATGTCGGAGCTCGTTCCCCGTTCCGTCGTTCAGTGCGCGACGCCGAGGTAGGCGTCGATAACCGACTGGTTGCCGCGAATCTCGTCGGGGGACCCGTCGCCGATCTTCTTGCCGTAGTCGAGCACGACCACGCGGTCGGAGATGTCCATCACCACGCCCATGTCGTGCTCGATCAGCACGATCGTCGTGCCGTATTGCTCGTTGACGTCGAGCACGAAGCGGCACATGTCCTGCTTCTCCTCCACGTTCATGCCGGCCATCGGCTCGTCGAGCAGCAGCATCGTCGGCTCCGCCGCCAGCGCGCGGGCGAGTTCGACGCGCTTCTGCAGGCCGTAGGGAAGGCGTCCGACCGGCGTCTTGCGGATGTGCTGGATCTCGAGGAAGTCGATCACCTCCTCGACCTTTGCCCGGTTCTCGAGTTCCTCGCGCCGCGCGCGTCCCACCCAGATCGCCTGCTCGACGAAGCTCGCCTTCATCTTCAGGTTGCGGCCGGTCATGATGTTGTCGAGCACGGACATGCCGCGGAACAGCGCGATGTTCTGGAACGTGCGGGCGATGCCGTGCGCCGCCGCATCGTGCGGGTCCATGTCGCGGCGAACGGCGCCGCGAAACGTTATCGTGCCCTTCTGCGGCCGGTAGACGCCGTTGATCACGTTGAGCATCGAGCTCTTGCCCGCGCCGTTCGGCCCGATGATCGCGCGGATCTCGTGTTCGCGCACGTCGAAGCTGATGTCCGACAGCGCCTTCACGCCGCCAAACGACAGCGAGATGTTGTCCAGCGACAGGATCACGTTGCCGATGCGGGCCGCCACGCTTGCCGCCGCATTGGCTGATGCGGCCGCTGCGCTGCCCCTCGCGGCGGATGGGCTGCTCATGCCGCCTTGAGCGGTTGCGCCGCCAGCGTCCGCGCTTCCTCGATGCGCAGGTCGGCCGCCACCATGTTGGTCCGGCCGTCCTCGAAGCGCACCAGCGTCTCGATGTGCTGCGACTGGAGGCCGCCATAGAGGGCATCGACGAGTACGCGCGTACTTTTCGGCGACAAAGCCCCGCCGCACCTTGCGCGTGCGCGTCAGCTCGTCGTCGTCGGGGTCGAGCTCCTTGTGCAGGATCAGGAAGCGGTGGATCTGCGACTCCGCGAGCCCGCTTTCCGAGGCGAGCTCCGCGTTGACCTTTTCCACGCATTCGCGGATGAGCCCGTAGACTTCCGGCTTCTGCGCCAAATCGGTGTAGCCGGAGTAGGCCAGGCCACGGCGCTCGGCCCAGTTGCCCACCGATCCGACGTCGATGTTGACGAACGCGCATACCATGTCGCGGCCGTGGCCGAACACCACGGCTTCCTTGATGTGCGGAAAGAACTTGAGCTTGTTCTCGATGTAGTTCGGCGCGAACATCGCGCCGTCGGCGAGCTTGCCGACATCCTTGGCGCGGTCGATGATCTTGAGCTGGCCGCCGGCATCGAACAGTCCCGCGTCGCCGGTATGGAAGTAGCCTTCGGCGTCGATCGATTCCGCCGTCGCATCGGGCCGCTTGTAGTATTCCTTGAGCAGCATCGGCCCCCGCACCAGCACCTCGCCCGACTCGGCGATCTTTACTTCGACGCCGGGTGCCGGGATGCCCACGGTGTCGAGTTTCACGCCGCCATCGGGCTGCAGGCATACGTACGCGCAGGTCTCCGTCGATCCGTACAGCTGCTTGAGATTGACGCCGATCGACCGGTAGAAACGGAACAGGTCCGGCCCGATGGCCGCTCCGGCGGTGTAGGCGACCCGGATGCGGCTCATGCCTAGCACGTTGCGCAGCGGCGCAAAGACGAGAAGGTTGCCGAGCCAGTACGCCAGCCGATCGGAGAGCGGGACGGGCCGCCCGTCGAGGATTTCGGCGCCGCACGACTTCGCCAGCGCCATGAAGTGGTGGAAGACCCCGCGCTTGGCGGCGCTGGCGTCTTCCATGCGGATCATGACCTGCGTCAGCAAGTTCTCGAATACCCTTGGCGGCGCGAAATAGTACGTCGGCCCGATCTCGCGCATGTCCGTCATCACGGTATCGCCGGATTCCGGGCAGTTGATCGTGAATCCCGCGACCATCGCCTGCGCATAGGAGAACAGGTTGTCGCCGACCCACGCCATCGGCAGGTAGGAAAGGATGCTCTCGTCCGCCGAGAGGCGGTCGAACTCGATGCCGCCCTGCGCCGCGGCGATCAGCGCGGAGTGGGCCTGGCATACACCCTTGGGCCGGCCCGTCGTGCCCGACGTGTACAGCATGATCGCGACGTCGTCGGGCCGTCCTTTCGCGACTTCGGCTTCGTAGAATCCCGGGTTGGCGCGGTCGTATTCGCGGCCGATTTCCTGCAACCGCTCGAAACTCGTCACGTGCTGGTAATTGCGCAGGCCGCGCGGATCGTCATAGTAGATGTGCGCCAGCGAAGCCACCTGCGGCTGCGCCTCGAGCATCTTGTCGACCTGCTCCTGGTCCTCGACCACCGTGTAGGCGATTTCCGCGTCGTTCAGGACGTAAACGATGTCGGCGGCCGGTGCGTCCTGGTACATAGGCACGGGAATACCGCCCAATGCCTGCGTCGCCGCCATCGACCAGTACAGCCGCGGACGATTGTCGCCGATGATCGCCAGGTGCATGCCGCGCTTGAATCCGGAGGCCGCGAGGCCGCAGGCCAGCGCCCTGACTTCCGCCGCGACCTGCCGCCAGGTCCAAGTCTGCCAGATTCCGAGGTCCTTTTCGCGCGCCGCGGGATGCAGCGGCCGCACCTTGGCGTGGTGCAGCAGGAAACGCGGAAACGTGTCGGACGCGCCGTCCATCCTCTCCTCCTACCGGCCCGGCATTGGCTGCCCGGGATGCCGTTTTCAACATCGTACCGGCATTTGGTCCACAGCGGACACCCCGTCGGGATACTCGGCGGGTGAAACGGGGTCACGCGGCGGTAGCGGCCCGGCGCATCGCCGCGACCTGCCGTAACAGGACGGGTAACACCAGCACCAGGCCCGTCACGGTGCTGACGATGCCCGGCACGATCATCAGGAGCGCGGAAAAGGCGAACAGCAAACGCTCCCAGATGCGCATCGGCCGCAGGAAATAATTCGACAGCGCCGACGCCAGGAACGTGATGCCGAGCAGGCAGCCGATCGGTCGCGACGAAGAATTCCGACCACGTGAAGCCGTTGACGACGATCAGCATGGACGGCGCGAACACGAACACGAATGGCACGAGCACCTTGCCCAGCCCGAGCCGGAACGCCGTGTTGCCGGTCTTGAACGGATCGGAACCCGCCATGCCCGCCGCGGCATAGGCGGCCAGCGCCACCGGTGGCGTGATGTCCGCCAGCACGCCGTAATAGAACACGAAGAAATGCGCGACGATCGGCTGCACGCCCAGAAGCACGAGCGTGGGTGCTGCGACCGTTACCATGATGATGTAGTTGGCGGTCGTCGGGATGCCGCAGCCCATCAGGATGCACACGAGGCCGGTCATGACGAGCGCGGCGAGCAGCGTCAACGCGTGCAGGTCGCCCCAGCCGGTCGGCAGGAAAGCGACGACGCCCTCGGCGAGCGTCAGCGCGGCGCCGGTCACGATGTACGACAGCTTGAAGCCCACGCCGGTCAACGTGACGACACCGATGACGATGCCGACAGTGGCCGCCGCCGCGCCGACGGCCAGCGCGTATTTCGCGCCCAGCTCGAACGCCGCAAGAATCGCCGCGCGGCCGATGCGCGACTCGCGTCCGAGCGCGCGATGAACGAGCGGAATGGCGACGACCAGCAACACGAACACCCACGGGCCGAAATCGCCGAACTGGCGGGTGATGAGCGCGAGCAGCAATCCGTGCGATACCAGCAGCGCGACGTACTGCATCGCCGTCGTGTGCTGCCGCGACGAAAAGAAGCCGACCAGGATGCACGACGAGATGCCGGTGAATGCGGCGAGGTACGGCGTGTTGCCCTGCACGATGATCGTAATGAGCAGGACCAGCGGAATGAGCGTCGGCCAGTTGGCCTTCAGCACCATCGGAAGGTTCGGCAGTTCCTCCTTCGTGAGGCCGCGCAGCCCCTTGTTCTTCGCCTCGAAATGCACCTGCATGAACACGCCGAAGAAGTGCATGAACGCCGGCACGATCGCCGCGATGATGATCGTCGAGTACGGCAGGTTCAGGAACTCGATCATCAGGAACGCCGCGGCGCCCATGATCGGCGGCGTGATCTGCCCGCCGGTCGACGATGCCGCTTCCACGCCGCCGGCGAAGTGGCGCGGGTACCCCAGGCGGATCATCGCGGGAATCGTCAGCGAGCCGACGGTCACCGCATTGGCCACCGACGAACCCGACAGCATGCCGAACATCGCCGACGCGAATACCGACACCTTGGCCGGTCCTCCCGCGTAGCGGCCGGCAATCGACGACGCGATGTCGATGAACAGCTGGCCGAGGCCAATGGCGGTCGCCAGCACGCCGAACAGGACGAAGTGGAAAACGTAGGTCGCCACCACGCCGACCGCGATGCCGTAGATCCCCTGGCTCGTCAGGTACAGGTGGTTGATGAGGCTCGGCCACGATGCGCCCGAGTGCTTGAACAAGCCGGGAAAGACCGGGCCCGCCAACGCGTAGGTCATGAACATCAGCGCAATGATCGGCAGCGGCCATCCCATCGCGCGGCGCGTGGCTTCCAGCAGCAACACCACCAGCACCGAGCCCAGCGCGACATCGAGCGTGTTCGGATTGCCGACGCGGAACGCGAGACCGTCGAACACGTACGGAATGTAGAGAACCGATATCGCAACCGCAACGGCGAAGATCCAGTCGTACCACGGCACGCCGCCGGGCGCGGCAGCCCCCGCCGGCGGATGCTCGAGCATCCTCTTGCGCAGCGGAAACACCAGGAACACGAGACCCAGCACGAACGAGAGGTGCACGCCGCGATGGGTCGTCTCGCGCAACAGGCCGAAGCCCGCCGTGTAATAGTGGAAGCAGGAAAGGACGATCAGCAGCGAGGTGACGATCAGCGCTGCCGAGTTGCGAATCGGCCGGAAGCGCATTTCCGGATCGAACTTCTCCTCCAGAACGCGCGCACGGTCGAGATCGGTGATGGGCATCAACAGCCTTGGTGGGCGGCGGCCAATGAAAACGGGGCCGGTGTTGCTTCGAGCCGGCCCCGCGAGCTGTGAGACGCGCCGCCTACTTGAGCAGGCCGGCTTCCTTGTAATACTTTTCCGCGCCCGGATGGAACGGGATGCCCGCGCCGGCGGTCGCGTTGGCCTTGGTGATGACCTTGCCCTTCGCATGCCCTGCATCGAGCAGCTTGCGCGAGTTGTCGTTCCAGATGGCCTTGGTGATTTCGTAGATAAGCGCGTCGGACTGCTTGGTGGAGGTGACCCACTGGGCGCCGACGGCGATCGTCTTGGTTTCGCCCACGCCCTTGTACGTATTGGCGGGAATGGTGTCGACGGCAAAGAAGCCGTACTCCTTGAGCATCTTGTCCACTTGCGGACCGGTGACCGGAACGAGTTCGATGCCTGCGCCCGATGAGGAGAGCTCGGAAATCGCGCTGGTCGGATAGCCGCCGACGAAGAAGAACGCATCGAGGCCGCCGTCGCGCATCTTGTCGCCGGCCTGGTTGGGCTTCAGGTATTCCGGCGTGATGTCCTTTTCGGTCAGGCCGAACGCGGCCAGGATGATCCGCGCGTCGACCAGCGTGCCCGAACCCGGCTCGTCGAGCGACACGCGCTTGCCCTTCAGGTCCGCGACGCTCTTGATGTTGGCACCCTTGCGCGCGACGACGTGGATTGTCTCCGGATAAAGGTTGGCGATGAGGCGCAAGTCGCCGACCTTCGGCTTGCCGTCATAAACGCCCGTGCCGGTGAACCCCCAGTACGCCACGTCCGATTGCGTGAATCCCGATTCGAGCTGGCCGGACTGGATGCCGTTGATATTGGCCACGGAGCCGTTTGAGGCGACCGCCGTCGCGACCAGGCCGGGCACGCCGCAGCTGCCGCCGTCCGCGCAGGCGCGCGAGCCGGGCGGATTGGAAATCGCGTTGGCGATGAGCCCGCCGATCGGATAGTAGGTGCCGGCGGTGCCGCCGGTGCCGATCCGGAAAAACTTGATGTCCTGCGCGACTGCCGCGCCGGCTGTGAGCGCGGCCGCGAAAGCTACGGCCGCCGCCCGAGCAATGAATGAAACGCGTGTCATCGTGTCCCCGTCAAAAAGGTGTCGTGTAAGCCCGCTGCGGAGTGTCCCACGGACGCGCGCGTCGAACAACATGCGCGCGGCGAATCTCCGGCCGGGACCTCACCGGGCTGTGAGCGGTGTAATCGTAGAACCCGCGGCCGGACTTGCGGCCGAGACGACCGGCCGCGACCATTTCCTTCAGCAGAGGCGCCGGCCGGTATTTCGGGTCGTTGAAGTCCGCATAGAAGACGTTCATCACCGCCAGCAGCACATCGAGGCCGACCATGTCGGTGAGCGCGAGCGGTCCGATCGGATGGTTGCAGCCCTGCTTCATGCCGTTGTCGATGTCCTCGGCGCTCGCCAGTCCCTCCTGCAGCGCGAAGATCGCCTCGTTCAGCATCGGGCACAGCAGGCGATTGACGACGAAGCCCGGGCTGTTCTTCACGACGATGGGCTCCTTGCCCAGGCGCTTCGCGAAGTCGACGCCGGCGGCGATGGTGGCGTCGGAGGTCTGCAGACCGCGGATCAACTCGACCAGCGTCATCATCGGCACCGGGTTGAAGAAGTGCATGCCGAGGAATTGCGCGGGCCGCGACGTGACCGCGGCGAGCGCCGTGATCGAGATCGACGACGTGTTCGAGGCGACCAGCGCCGACGGTTTCGCGAGGCCGTCGATCTGGCGGATGATCTTGAGCTTCAGGTCCAGGTTTTCCGTCGCCGCCTCGATGACGAGATCGCAGGACTTGAGATCGTCGTAGACGGTGGAGCCCTTGACGCGCAGCAGCGCGGCGTCCTTGTCGGCCGCCGACATTTTTTCCTTCTTCACCAGGCGGTCGAGGCTCGCCGAGATGGTCGCGAGGCCGCGCATGACGGCGGTTTCCGCCACGTCGATCATGACGGCGTCGAGACCGGAAGCGGCGCAGGCCTGCGCGATGCCGTTGCCCATGGTGCCGGCGCCGACGATGCCGACGCGCTGAATGGTGGTCATGGCGGGAGGATCCGATAAGTTGTGGAAGTGAGGTTCACGAGGCCTCTGCGGCAGAATATTCCGTGCCTGCCCGGCGGGTCAGGCGCACGTCGTCTTCGCCCGTACGCGCGGCATCGCGCGTGCCAGCGCGGCGCGGCGGACGGGCCAACAGTCCGGCCAGATACGTGTCGATCAGCGCCGGCGCCGCGGCGGCGAGGTCGTAGGCCGAAGGGTCCAGCACCCACTGGTGCATGATGCCGATCATCAAGGCGTTGAGCCCTTGCGCCGCGAGCGCGGGATCGATGTCGTGCGCCAGTTCGCCTTTCTCGGCGCACCGCGCTGATGATGGCCTCGATCTGGTCCAGGCATTGGCACCGCCCGGACTCGTGCGACGCCGCCATGTCGGCCAGTTCGTCCACCATCTCGGTCTTGTGGAAGATCACCTCGAAGACGACCTGCGTGCGCGCGTCCACGGCGAGGCGTTGCAGCGCGCCCACGCAAAGCGCGCGCAGCGTCTCGAGCGGCTCGGTCGAGGCGGTTTCGCCGGCGCGCGCGAACAGCGCGTCCAGCGGCAGCGTCGCGCGGTCGCACATGGCGTGGAACAGCGCGGCCTTGTCCTTGAAATGCCAATAGACCGCGCCGCGAGTCACGCCCGCGGCGGCGGCAATTTCGGCAAGGGACGTGCGCGTCACTCCCCGTTGCCGGAAAACGACCTCGCCGGCATCCAGCAGCCGCTCGCGCGTTTCCAAAGCCTCCAGTTTCGTCTTGCGTGCCATCTATTTTTTGCTTTTCAGCCGGTTCATACTTTACAAACATTCGTGAATGTATGTAATCTATGGCTTGTTGGCAAGCCTTTTGTGACCCAAGGCTTTGTCTTGGATCAAGCCCGGAGTACCCCATGCCTACCCCCGCACGCCGCCTGCCCGTTCGCATCCTGCCCATCGCCGCCGCCCTTCTCGTCGCGGCCTGCGGCCCGTCCCAGCAACCGGGCGGCTTCCCCGGCTTTCCGCCCGGCGAAGTGACCACGGTCACCGTAGCCCCGCGCAACCTGCCGGTGTCCTATGAATATGTGGGCCAGACGGCGGGCTCGAAGGAGGTCGAGGTCCGCGCGCGCGTCACGGGCATTCTCGAACAGAAGCTTTACCAGGAAGGCGCGGCCGTCAAGGCCGGCCAGGTCCTGTTCGTGATCGATCCCAAGCCGCTCGCAGCCCAGGCCGCCGCGCTCGAGGCCGACCTCGTCCGCGCGCAGGCGCAGAAGGCGCAGTCGGACCGCGAAGTCGCGCGGCTTAAGCCGCTGGCCGAGAAGCGCGCCGTGGGACAGAAGGAAGCGGACGACGCCATGTCCAACGCCGAACTCGCGGCAGCATCGGTGAAGGCCGCGCAGGCCAAGCTCGATGAAGTGAAGCTGAGCCTGGGCTACACGCGCGTGGTCGCGCCGATCGCCGGCCTTTCCAGCCGCGCGCCGAAATCCGAAGGGCAGCCTGGTCACCGCCAACGACACGCTGCTCACCACGATATCGCAGGCCAATCCGATCTGGGTGCCGTTCTCGATTTCCGAGAACGAGCAGCTGGCGCTGAACAAGGCCGTCAGCGAGGGCCGGCTCACGCTGCCGAAGGACAACGCGTTCAACGTGACCGTCAAGCTGGCGGACGGCTCCGTCGTCCCGCGCCGCGGCCGCATCAACTTCGCCGATACGCGAATCAATCCGGCGACCGGCACGTTCGAGATGCGCGCCGAATTGCCGAACGCGGATGGCGTGCTCAAGCCCGGCCAGTTCGTGCGGGTGAGCCTGGACGGCGCAGTGCGCAACAACGCGCTGGCCGTGCCGCAAGTGGCCGTGCTCGACGGGCCGCAGGGCAAGTTCGTCTACGTCGCGGACAAGGACAAGGACGGCAAGGACATCGCCGCCGCGCGGCCGGTCACGGTCGGCCCGTGGGTCGCGCAGGACGGCGTCAACCTGTGGATCATCGACGGCGGCCTCAAGGCCGGCGACAAGGTGATCGTCGACGGCGTGTCGAAGCTGCGTCCCGGCGCGCCGATCAAGCTGGGCGGCGCACCGCCGCGGCGGCGCCTGCGACGAACGCTCCGGCAGCGCCTGCCGCGCCGAAGTCCTGACCCTCGCGAAGGCCCGATCACCATGCTCTCGCGCTTCTTCATCGACCGGCCGATCTTCGCGGCCGTCATCTCCATATTCCTGATCATCGCCGGCCTGGCCGCGATCCGCACGCTGCCTGTCGCGCAGTATCCGGAAATCGCGCCGCCGGTGGTCACCGTGCAGGCGATCTACCCGGGCGCGTCGGCCGAAGTGGTCGAGCGCACCGTCGCGGCGCCGCTCGAGAATGCCATCAACGGCATTCCCGGCATGATGTACATGAGCTCGAACTCGGCGTCGAACGGGGTCGTGCAGATCCAGGTGACGTTCGAGATCGGCACCGACATCGACATCGCCGCGGTCAACGTCAACAACCGCGTGAAGCAGGTCGAGCCCCGGCTGCCCGAGGAAGTGCGGCGGCAGGGCGTCACCGTCGAGCGCGGCAGCTCGTCGTTCCTGCAGGTGGTCGCGTTCTATTCGCCGGACGGCCGCTACGACGACCTGTTCACGTCGAACTACGTGACGCTGAACGTGCTGGACGACATCAAGCGGCTGCCCGGCACGACCAACGTGCAGATCTTCGGCGCCAAGGATTACGCGATGCGCATCTGGCTCAAGCCGGACCGCCTCGCGCAGCTGAAGCTCACGCCCGGCGACGTCATCACCGCGGTCAACGACCAGAATGCGCAGTTCGCGGCCGGCAAGATCGGCCAGGCGCCGATCGGCAAGGGCCAGGACCTCGTCTACACGGTCACGACCAAGGGCCGGCTGGCCGAACCCAAGGAGTTCGAGCAGATCATCGTCCGCGCCAATCCCGACGGGTCGACGGTTCGCCTGGTCGACGTGGCGCGCGTCGAGCTGGGTTCCAAGGACTACGAATTCAACGGGCGCTACAACGGTCACCCGGCGACGCTGGTCGGCATCTTCCTGTCGCCCGGCGCCAACGCGCTCGAGGTGGCCAAGGCGTCGAACAAGCTGCTCGCGACGCTGAGCGAACGCTTTCCGGAAGGCTTGAGCTACAAGGTCGCCTTCGACACGACGCGCTTCGTCGAGGTGTCGATCCGCGAAGTGCTGAAGACGCTGGGCGAGGCGATGATCCTCGTGTTCCTGGTCGTCTACCTGTTCCTGCAGAGCTGGCGCGCCGCGATCATCCCGTTCGCCGCCGTGCCGGTGGCGCTGATCGGAACGTTCGCCGGCATCTCGATGCTCGGCTATTCGATCAACACGCTGACGCTGTTCGCGATGGTGCTGTCGATCGGCATCGTCGTCGACGACGCGATCGTCGTGCTGGAAAACGTCGAGCGGATCATGCGCGAGGAAGGCTGCGCGCCGCGCGATGCCGCGGTCAAGGCGATGGAGCGAGGTCACCGGCCCGATCATCGCGATCGTGCTGACGCTGGTGCCGTGTTCGTGCCGATCGCGTTCCTGGGCGGCCTGACCGGCGAGCTGTATCGCCAGTTCGCCGTGACCATATCGATCTCGGTCGTGATCTCGGGCATCGTCGCGCTGACGCTGTCGCCGGCGCTGTGCGCGCTGATCCTGAAGCCGCATGTCGCGGCGACGCGGCTTCTTCGCCTGGTTCAACCGCACGTTCGACAAGATCGTCGACCGCTACACGCACGGCGTGGCCTGGCTGATCCGCCGCGCCGTCATCGGCCTGACGGTATTCGCGCTGATGGTGGCGGGCGCCGTGCTGATGTGGCGCATCACGCCCGGCAGCCTCGTGCCCGACGAAGACCAGGGGTTTTACATTTCCGCGGTGATCCTTCCCGACGGCGCGTCGCTCGAGCGCACGCAAAAGGTCGTCGACGAGGTCGAGGCCGCGATTCGCAGCAACCCCAACAACCAGGACACCATCGCGTTCACCGGCTTCGACTTCATCGGCGGCGGTTTCCGCAACAACGCCGCCACGTTGTTCGTCACGCAGAAGCCGTGGGACGACCGCGAGGTCACGGCGCAGCAGCTGGTCGGCGAGCTGTATGCCAAGACCGGCCATATCAAGGAGGCGCTGGTGCTGGCGTTCAATCCGCCGCCGATCTTCGGCCTGGGCACCACCGGCGGCTACGAGTTCTACATCCAGAACCGCGGCGATGGCGGGTCCAAGCGACTGAACGAAGTGAAGGACGCCTTCCTGGCGCGCGTCAATACGGACAAGGAACTGGGCGGCGCGCAGACGCTGTGGCATGCGGCCGTGCCGCAGCTCTACGTCGACGTCGACCGCGACAAGGCGAAGAAGGTCGGCGTGCCCATCACCGACATCTTCGCCGCGCTGTCCGCGACGATGGGCACCTACTACGTCAACGACTTCAACAAGTACGGCCGCACGTGGCAGGTGCTGATGTCGGCCGAGCAGCAATTCCGCAAGAAGCCCGACGACATTTCCGGCGTCTACGTGAAGTCCAAGGCCGGCGACATGATTCCGCTGTCGTCGCTGGTCACCGTCAAATACACGTCCGGGTCCGGACTCGCTCGACCGCTTCAACAACCTGCCGGCCGTGAAGATCATCGGCCAGGCAGCGCCCGGCTATTCGTCCGGGCAGGCCATCGCGCGGGTCGAACAAATCGCCAAGGAAGTCCTGCCCGCCGACTTCAGCTACGACTGGGGCGGCTCGTCGTTCCAGGAAAAGAAGTCCGGCGGCGCGTCGACGTTCGCACTGAGCCTGGCCGTGATCATGGTGTTCCTGATCCTGTCGGCCCAGTACGAGCGTTGGTCGCTGCCGCTCGCCGTGCTGATGGCGCTGCCCTTCGGCACGTTCGGCGCCCTGGTGGCGGTGTGGGCGCGGCATCTGACCAGCGACGTGTACTTCCAGATCGGCCTCGTCACGCTGCTGGGCCTCGCGGCCAAGAACGCCATTCTTATCGTCGAATTCGCGCTCAACAAGCACGAAGAAGGCATGTCTCCGTCGGCGTCCGCCGTCGAGGGCGCGCGGTTGCGCTTCCGGCCCATCCTGATGACGTCGCTGGCATTCATCTTCGGCGTGCTGCCGCTCGCGCTGTCCACCGGCGCCGGCGCAGGCGCGCGGCATTCGGTGGGGACCGGCGTCACCGGCGGCATGCTGGCGGCGACGTTCCTGGCCATCTTCTTCGTGCCGCTGTTCTTCAAGGTGATCTTCGACCGCCATGTCACCGAGAAGCGTTCGACGCAGCAGATCTTCGACGAGATCGAGCATGCGCGCGCGCTTGCGCACCGGAAGGTGCCGGACACTCCCGGACATCCGCCGCGCGGCGTGGCAGGAGTCGGCCATGAAATTTAACCCGCATCGAAGTGCGGCGGTGATCGTCGCGCTGGCACTGGCCGGCTGCGCCGTCACGCAGCCGATTCCGCCGAAGTACGACCTGCCTCCCGGCTCCGCGACCGCGGCGCAAAACGAGGCGCTGCGGCAGTACTGGACGCTCTTCAACGATCCGGTGCTGGATCAATTGGTCGCGGAAGCGCTGGCGAACAACCTCGACCTCAAGGCATCGCTGGCCCGGATCGAGGCGGCGCGCGCCAGCGTGCTGCTCGCGCAGTCGTACCTGGCGCCCGACATCAACCTCAACGTCAACGCCGGACGCAGCCGCATTTCGGCGGTGACGTCGCCGCCGCTGCCGCCCGGGACGCAGGTCCTCAGCAACAACTTCGCCGTCGGCCTCGGCGTTTCCTACGAGCTCGACGTGTGGGGCAAGTATCGCAGCGGCGCGCTGGCCGCCTCCAACGAGCTCGCGGCGTCGAAATACTATCGGGAGACCGTGCGCATCACCGTCGCCGCCGATACCGCCAATGCCTATTTCCGCCTGCGCGCCGCGGACGCGGAACTGGTGGTGCTGAACGACACGCTGAAGTCGCGCACGGAGGCGGTGCAGCTGCAGCGCGACCGTTACGACGCGGGGCTCATCGGCGACTACGATTTCAAGCAGGCGCAGGCCGAGCGGTCCGCGGTTGTCGCCGACATCGCCCGCGCCGAACTGGCCATTGCGCAGCTGGAGTCGGCGATCGCCACGTTGACGGGCCGTTCGCCGCGCGCGGTATTCGAACCCGTCGTCGCGCGCGGCCAGTCCATCGAGGCTGCGACCGAAGTGCCCGCGTTGCCTTCGGGCCTGCCGTCGGGCCTGCTCGAGCGCCGGCCGGACATCCAGCGCTCCGAAGCGCTGCTCGCGGCGTCGGACCTGCGCATCCAGGAGGCGCGGGCCAACTATTTCCCGAGCCTGGGGCTGTCCGGCAATTTCGGCAGCAATGCGGCCAAGGTCGCCGATCTGTTCACGTCCCCGGCCGGAATATGGGGCATCGGGTTCGGACTGGTGCAGCCGCTGCTCGCGCTGAAGTCGATCGAGGCGCAGGTGACGCTCGCGCAGGCGAACAACGACCGCGCCGCCGTCGAATATCTGCAGACCGTGCAGAACGCGTTCCGGGAAGTGCACGACGCCATTGCGGCGAATCGTTCCGCGCGCGACGTGCTCGCCGCCGAAACCGACCGGCGCAACGACCTGGCCGTCGCGCTCGAGATGGCGAACCTGCGCTACAACGCGGGGCGCACGTCGTATCTCGAAGTGCTGGACGCGCAGCGGACGCTGCTTGCCGCGGAGACATTGCGCACTCGGCGCGGCGCGCGACGCGCGGCTGTCGATCGTCGACTTCGCCAAGTCCATTGGCGGCGGCTGGACCGTGGAATCGTTCGGCCCGGACTACTAAGCGGCCCTTCCTGCGAGCGCTTCAGCGCGGCGCCGCGTCAACTCCGGTCCGGCCGGCGCGTCGCCGCGCGGGATGCAATCGGCGAGGTCGCGCCAACGCGCATCGGAAGCCGCCGCGTCGAATGCGCCGCCCGCGGCAAGCGCCGCCATCGCCGCCTGGGTGTCGGCGATCGCCGAGGCCATCATCGGATCGATGCCGGCTTCGCGCACCGTCACGGCTGCCTCGCGCATCTCCTCGGCGCGGCGGCGGCCGTGCTGGACCACGCGTTTCCAGAACCAGGAGCCCTGCTCCTCCCAGTCGATGCCCGGAAACGTCTCGGCGAGGGAGGCAAGCACTTCGCGCTCGACACCGTAGCGCCGGGCCGTCAGGAAGCTTTCGATCACGATCGCCTCCATGCCCTTCACGATCACGCTGCGGCACATCTTGATCGCCGACGCCACGCCGTACTCGTCGGAAACCGGCGTCACGGCAAAGCCGAGCGCCGCGAGCACCGGCGCGGCCGCGCGCGCATGCGGTCCACCCAGCAGCATCGGCGTGCGGATGCCGTGCGGCGGCACCGACGTCATGACGGCGGCCTCGACATAGCGGCCGCCGCCGTTCCGCGATCACTGCCGCGCATCCGGTCTTGGTGCCGGGCGACGCCGAGTTGATGTCGAGCACGATGGCGTCAGGCTTCAATGCCGGAGCAACGCTTTCCGCTGCCGCGCGCGTCGCGCTGGCCGTGACCGCGGAAATGACGACGTCGGCCTCGGCGACCGCCTGCTGCGCCGAGGCAGCGAGCGTCACGTGCGCGCGTCCGGCTTTCGCGCGCATCGCTTCACTGCGCGCCGGATCGCCGAGCAGGATGTCGTAGCCGGTCAGCGCGGCGACACCGCGCTGCGCGAGCGCGGCCGCGAAAATGCCGCCGACCTCGCCGAAGCCGATCAGGGCGACACGCTGCGCGGCGGCATCGATCGGACGCGGACTTTCACTCATGGACGTACTCGCTCTGGTTCAAAGGGACGGGCAATCCTACTCGGGCTTCATGTTGGACTGTTCCACCACCGGCTTCCAGCGCGCGATTTCACTGGCGATCAGCGCGCCGAATGCCGCCGGGGGACCGGGTGCGGCGTCGGCGCCCTCGGCATCGAGGCGAGTCTTCAACTCAGGCGAGGACAGCGCGCGATTGATCTCGGCGTTCAGGATTCCGACAATGGTTGCCGGCGTGCGCGCCGGCGCCACGATGCCGTACCACTGGATCGCCTCGAAATCCGGCAGCCACGGCGGCGATCGTCGGCACGTCGGGCATGCTCGCGACCGCATTTCGGCTCGACACGCCGAGCGCGCGCAACCTGCCCGCCTTCACCTGCTGCATGACCGCGGGCACGCCGGTCATGATCATCTCGACCTGCCCGCCGATCACGTCCGTCACGGCCGGCGACGTGCCGCGATAAGGGATGTGCTCGATGTTCGTGTTCGTGCGGAGCTTGAAGTACTCCATTGCGATGTGCGCGGCGCTGCCGTTGCCGCCTGACGCGTAGCGCAGCGACCCGGGCTTCGCCTTCGCCAGCGCGATCGAGCTCCTGCACGTTGCGAGCGGGCACTGCGGGATTGACGACGAGCACGTTCGGCACGCGCGCGACCAGCGCGACCGGCGCGAAACTGGTCAGCGGATCGTAGGGCAGTTGCTTGTAGAGCGACGGATTGATCGCCAGCGTCCCGATGTGTCCCATCAGCAACGTATAGCCATCCGGCGCCGCGCGCGCGACTTCGGTCGCCCCGATCGATCCGCCCGCGCCCGGCTTGTTCTCGACGACAACGGGCTGGCCGAGCGCCTCCTGCAGCTTCTGCGCGATGGCGCGGCCGAGAATGTCGGTCGAACCGCCGGGAGGAAAGGGCACGATCAGCTTTACTGCATGGTTCGGCCAATCCGCGGCCGCGCGCGCGGGAAAGGCGGCACCCAGCGCGATCGCGGCGGCGAGCTTGAGCGCGCGGCGGCGCCCCGCGGACGTCGCAGCGTGGGTGTGGCGAACGCGCACGCGTACTTTCAAGCTTCGGCGCAGCCGCGTTTGCGATTCCCGCGGCAATCCGTGTCGCCGTCGTGGCCCCGGCCCCTCACGGTTCCACGTCATTCTTCGTCATTGCATGGCTCATCCCAAGTTTGCTTCCTGCCGACCGGCCGCGCCAACGCTGTCCGAACGATAGCCGCGTTATCATCTTCTCTCAAGCCCGCGGAAGTGCGCGGGATACCGCGTCCACGAAGCACCCGCAACCACTCCCGGGAGTACCGCATGGCACGCATCGGTTCCTGCATCGCGATGGCCTCGCTGGCAATGTTCGCGGCGGCCGTGCCCGCGCAGCAGGCCGTGGTCGTGCAGGGCGCGCTGTGCCGTGGCGAGGAGCCGTTCTGGCAACTGGAGGCCAGCCGCACGACGGCCGTGCTGAACCGCCTCGCCACCAAGCCCAATCGCGAGGTCATGTTTCGCGGCGCGCCGCAGGCGTTCATGTACCTCGCGCCGGCCGCGGTCGTGTGGCGAGGCGACTCGACCCATCTGCCCAAGGAAACGCTCGTCATCACGCTGCGCGAAGAGGCCTGCCGTTCCACGATGGCCGATGCGCCTCCGCTGCCATGGCGCGCGCTGCTGTCGCTCAAGACCGGCGAGGCGATGACGGGCTGCTGCACGGTGCTCGCCGGTTACGACTCGAAGGTCGCGCCGGTTGCCGAATTCGCGAAGAAGCCTCCGGAAGACTGGGCGCGATCACTGCCCGAGCTGACCCCGGCCATCAATCTTTGCCTGTCCGTCGGCGACGCGCCCGCGAAATGGGTTGCCAAGGCCGGGCCGGCGGGCAACGGGATGGCCACCGTGCGCATGATCCAGGCCTCGGGCAAGGCCGTCGACTGCGAAGCCGACCTGTCCGGAAAGGGCACGCCGAAGATCGCCGCCGTAAGCGCAGCCGACCCGCCGCTGCTGGGCTCGGGCAATCCGCTCTACTACCCGGCACGCGACACCGCGCCGATGGTGAGGTGCGGCAAGCTTGAGCGCGTCACCGGCGCGCAACGGCGCGACCACCGGCTACCTGCACTACGATCCGTGCTGATGCGACGGCGCACGCAGATTCACTGAAGGCGAGGCTTGCGCAGGAAGTCGTCGCGGTCGCGCGAGCGCACCTCCACGCGCGCGGACGCGCCGTCGCGCAACAGTCCCAGCGTAATGACCGTCCCCGCGGGACCCTGCCGCCAGATGCTGCGAAACAGTTCGGCGAGACCGCCGACGCGCTTGCCGGCAACCTCGACGACCACGTCGCCGGGTTCCACGCCGGCCAAGTCGGCGGGCCCGTCGGTCGCAATGCCGCCGACCACGAGGCGGCCGTTGTCGTCGCCGGTGTACATCCCCAGCCACGGTCGCGGCAGCGTCGCCGGTCGGCCGCGC
Source organism: uncultured beta proteobacterium (assembly GCA_963834045.1). Lineage (GTDB taxonomy): Bacteria > Pseudomonadota > Gammaproteobacteria > Burkholderiales > Casimicrobiaceae > VBCG01. The sequence goes on from CAWIAK010000004.1 coordinate 304,338, forward strand.
GCCAGCAGATCGTCGAGGATCGGTTCGAGCAGGTCGACCGGAACGAACAGGTTGCCCTTCACCACCTTGTCATCGACGGCTTCCTGCACGAACAGCGAGCCGATGCCGAGCAGCCGGCCGTCCATGCCGACCAGCGCCGCGCCGCTCCACTCCGGATGCGACGGCGTCGTGTAGATCGCCTCGTCGAGCACGTACTCCCAGAACCCGGCGAACTCGCGCTTCGCGACCACCTGTGCCTTGAGCGCGTGCGCTCGTCCGCCATGACCGATGACCAAAGCCTCGTCGCCCGCGGCAATCGATGCGGCGGAGCCACGCGTCAGTGGCGGTACGCCAAGCCGGCCAAGCGGCATGACCAGCCCCAGGCCCGAAGCGAAGTCGTAGGCGAGTGGGTGTCCCGGGATCACTTTGCCGTCGTTGGACGTGAGCCAGATCGATTCCGCTTCGGTGATGAGATACCCAATCGTGAGCATGAGGCCGTCATCGCGAATGACGACGGCGTTGCCGAAACGTTCAGTGCCGAGGATCGGCGCGGTGAACGCGTCCTCCGGAATTTCCGCGCGCAGCATGACGACCGAGCGCATCGCCTCGCCCAGGTCGAAACGAAGGCCTTCCGCCTTCGGCTGCAGGCTTGCGGGAAATGACCAGTGCGTGGATTCGGCCATGTTGAGCGTGGACAGCGCGACGGATCGATCCGTCGCGCGCTTCAATATTACGCCACGTGTATTGCCGCGCGCGGCCGGCATGGCTTCCCCGCGTCGAGCGCGGCCCGCCGCGAGTCGTGCAGATCGTGCATTCGGTCCGCGCCGCTATCGCGGTATTCTTGCAATTCGATCCCCCTGCAACATGCGCCGGAACCCGTCGACTTGTGACCATGCAGCGCAACTTCGCTCGCCGTCCCTTCCCGTCCGACGCGGCAGAGTCGCCGATGCTGTTGCAGTTCGTGCTGCTGTCGATGCTGCTGCATGTGCTGGTCGTGGTCATCTTCGGCAGCGCGACCATGAGCGGCGCGCGACGCGGTGATGGCTGGCTCGGCCCGCTGGACGTGACGCTGCGGCAGATGTCGCCGGAGCGGGGCGCAGGTTTCACGCTGGCGCCGGGCGCGGACACGAAGTTGCCCGGCGAAGCTCTGCTCCGACGCCTTGCCGGTTCCGCTTCGGCTCCGGCCGCTGTGCGAGAGGTCAAGCCGGTTCCGCCGGCGTCGCCGCCGGAACCTGCGGGGATTGCTCCAAGCCCGTCCGCGCCTTCGCCAAGCGAGGTGAGCGCCGCAGTTCCCGACGTCACGATTCCGCCGGCGCCGCCACCGGTCGAAACCCTGCCAAGCCTCAATCGCACCGCACCGGAGGAAGTCGACAAGCCGGTCTCACCCCGCGCAATTGTCCCTCCCAAGCTGTCACCACCGGTACCCGAGGCAGTCGTCGCGCCACGCGAGTTCCCGGTTCCCGCAGCGGCGCCGCTGGAAAAAATTGCGCCGCCCAAGCTCGAAGAGCTCGCCCAGCCGGTCGAAGTGCGTCCCCGCGAAGTTCCCGTCGCGCCACGCGCATCGCCAGTCGAGACGCCGCCGCGCGAGGAACCGCTGCCCACGCCGGCACCGTTCGCGCCGGTCGCGCCCCCAAAAATCGAGCGCGCGCAGCAACCGGCCGTGGAAGTAAAGCCTCGCGACATGCCGATGCCGCCGATTGCACCGATCGAGCCGATCGCGCCACCTAAGTTCGAGCGCAATATCGCACCTCCCGTGGACCTGGTCACGCCACAGAAGGCGCCTGTGGAAACGCCGGCGCCGCCGGCGCGCGCAGCACCCGCGACGGAGCGCGAAGCGGCCCGCGCGACTCCGGTGGCCCCGCGCAGCGATACCGTCGAAGTGGCACCGGCGCGCGAGCGTGCGGCGCCAGCCGCCGCGCCGGGCAAGGCGCCGTCACCGGCGCGCAGCGAGTCGCCCGCGGGCGGCGAGCTGCCGCGGCTTCGTTACGGCGCGCCCGACGTCGACGACGAAGTCTTCCGCTCGCGGCGCGACAGTCCCGCGCCGGCCGCCGAATCCGGCGCACCGCCGGCCATCACTGCCGAATCGTTGCGCAGGCGCGCGGCCGAGATCGCACGCGAAGGCTCGGGGTCCAGTGGCGTGCTGAATCTCGTGCCGCCTCCGCCGCCGCTCGAACGCAAGGACACGCTCGCCGAAGGCATCGCCAAGGCAGCCAAGCCGGATTGCCGCACCGCGTACAGCGGAATGGGCCTGCTCGCCGTGGTCCCGCTGGTGGCGAGCACGGTCGGCAACGGCGGATGCCGTTGGTAGCTGTGGTTTCCGATCCGGTCGACTGGCGACGCGCGTCCGAGTCCATGAGCCGGCGGGATCGCCCCCTGCGCATCGCTGCAAACATCGGCTGCTGCCTCGCCGCCATCGCAACGACGCTCGCGGCGTGCATCGGCGCGTCGGCGCAGGTGCCGCCGTCGCCTGCTGAAATCGTTCGCTACGAAGGCCTGTTCGCGGCCGCCCACAGCGGCGACGCTGCCGCAATCGCGCGGCTGATTGCCGGTGGCGCAGACGTGCGCGCGCGCGACGGCTATGGCCGCACGCCGTTGCACGCGGCGGCCTATGCGGGTCGCCATGACGCGATGCGCGCGCTTGCAAGTGGAGGCGCCGATGCGAACGCGCTCGAGAACGATCGCTACGACATCGTCACGATCGCCGCGGTCGCCAACGACCTCCCCACGCTCAAAGTTGCGCTCGCGCTGGGCGACCGGCCCGGCAACATCACCAGCCGCTACGACGGCACGGCGCTGATCGCGGCCGCGCATCTGGGCCACGCGGAAATCGTGCGCGAACTGATCCGCGCCGGCGCGCCGCTCGACCACGTCAACAATCTCGGCTGGACCGCGCTGATCGAGTCGATCATCCTGGGCGACGGCGGGCCACGCCATGTCGCGACGCTGAAGGCGCTGGTCGGGGCCGGCGCCAACGTCAACCTGCCGGATCGCAGCGGCACCACTCCGCTCGCGCTGGCGAAGGGCCGCGGCTACACCGCGATGGTGATCATCCTGGAGAATGCCGGCGCGCGGTGAATGCCCATTGCCAACGCCTCCCGGCGCAGCAATCCGTGCCGTGTCACGCGGGCGGCGTGTGCGACAGGCGACGCCGGCGGGAGAGGTACCACGCCGCGGCGGCAGGCACCGCAAAAATGAGCGCGTGGATCGCCAATTCGAGCAACGCGCCGTGGCCCGCCATCACGCCAACGACGAAATCGACCAGCGTGAACGCAAGCCAGACCCACATGAAGATCCTGCCGCCGTCAATGCTGCGCGGGCCGACACGCCGGCCGCTCAGGGCCGCAGCGAAGAAATCGAACGCGGCCGCGAGAGCCACGCCGATGGCGATGATCAACGTCGTGCGCATGCGCGGAATGAACTCAAGTGACGACCCGGCAATGCTATCACCGGCATTCCGGAAATGCTTTAGGCGTCGTCCTTGAAGATCACCGTGAAGGGGCGCGGCACGTCCTGCAGGCGGTGGAAGAACGTGACCCACACGAAGCTGCTCAATTCCTCGAACAGCTCGCGGATCTGCTGCCGCCCGGCAGTCGGCGTCGTGGCTCGCCCGGCGGCCTGGCGCTCGACGCTTCCGCGGCGGCGGCCCGTGACGCCGATCATGAGGTCCGGTATCTCGGGCTCGCGACTCATGTAGCTGCCGTAGACGGCGAGCGCCTCGATCTCGTACTTGTTGCGGGAGGCGGTGCGGTTGAAGTACTGCGCCCGTTCGGCCATGTGCGTCAGCAGGAGCTGGGCGCGGGCGCGCGGCAGCGGGTCGACGATGCGCGCCTGCGCGTATTGGCGGAACTTGTCGGTGATCACGTATTCCGCGACACTCGGATGCGGCTTCTGCAGCAGTCCGGCCAGCACCATCTGGTCGACCAATGTCAGGCTCTCGCGCGTGCTCATCCGGAAATCCTGCGCCAGCGTCTCCAGCCCAACCGTGGCGCGTTCGGGCGGCTGTCCGACGACGCGCATCAGCACGCGGCCGGCGGCGACCTGCAACTGCATCGCGTCGACGCCGAAATAGAGATGCCTGGTCACCAACTGGAACATGGCCATGTTTCCCCCGGGTTGGCCCCGACGAAAAATGACATTAGCATAACCGGCTCCGGGCCGTCCATCCGGCGTTGTCCTACACGCCGCGACCCATCTGGCCCCGGATGCGCCTCACATGCTGCGGCGGTACTGCCCCCCGACTTCGAACAACGCGTTGGTGATCTGCCCCAGCGAGCACACGCGCACGGTCCGCATCAATTCTGCGAACACGTTGCCGTCCTCGATCACGACCTGCTGCAGTTTCGCCAGCGCGGCGGGAGCCTCGCGCGGCGTGCCGCTGGTGGAAGTCGGCAAGCCGCTGCAACTGCGACTTCTTTTCGTCGTCGGTCGACCGCGCCAGTTCGACCTTCTGCGGCGCGGCATCGCCTTGCTTGCTGCGGAACGTGTTGACGCCGACGATCGGATAGCTGCCGTCGTGCTTCATGTGCTCGTAGTACATCGACTCTTCCTGGATCTTGCCGCGCTGGTAGCCGGTCTCCATGGCGCCCAGCACGCCGCCGCGCTCGGAGATTGCCTCGAACTCCTTCAGCACCGCCTCCTCGACCAGGTCCGTCATCTCCTCGATGATGAAACTGCCCTGGTTCGGATTCTCGTTCTTGCCGATGCCCCACTCGCGGTTGATGATGAGCTGGATCGCCATCGCGCGGCGCACGCTCTCCTCGGTCGGCGTGGTGATCGCCTCGTCGTACGCGTTGGTGTGCAATGAATTCGTGTTGTCGTAGGTCGAGATCAGCGCCTGCAGCGTCGTGCGGATGTCGTTGAACGCGATCTCCTGCGCGTGCAGGCTGCGGCCGGAGGTCTGCGAGTGGAACTTCAGCTTCTGCGCGCGCTCGTTGGCGCCGTAGCGCTCGCGCATCGCCACCGCCCAGATCCGCCGCGCGACGCGGCCGATCACCGCGTACTCGGGGTCCATGCCGTAGCTGAAGAAGAACGACAGGTTGGGCGCGAAGTCGTCGATGTGCATGCCGCGCGCCAGATACGCTTCGACGAACGTGAAGCCGTTCGACAGCGTGAACGCGAGCTGGCTGATCGGGTTGGCCCCGGCCTCGGCGATGTGGTACCCGGAAATCGACACCGAGTAGAAATTCTTGATGTCGTGCTGGACGAAGTATTCCTGGATGTCGCCCATCACCTTCAGGCTGAACTCGGTGGAGAAGATGCAGGTGTTCTGACCTTGGTCCTCCTTCAGGATGTCGGCCTGCACGGTGCCGCGCACCGTCGACAGCGTCCACGACTTGATCTTCGCGGCTTCGTCATCCGTAGCCTCACGCGAGTTGTCGACTCGGAACTTGTCGAGCTGCTGGTCGATCGCCGCGTTCATGTACATGGCGAGGATCGTCGGCGCCGGACCGTTGATCGTCATCGAGATCGACGTGGCCGGATCGGTCAGGTCGAAGCCACCGTAGAGCACCTTCAGGTCGTCGAGTGTCGCGATCGACACGCCGGAATTGCCGACCTTGCCATAGATGTCCGGACGGATCGCCGGATCGTTGCCGTACAGCGTGACGGAGTCGAACGCCGTGGACAGTCGCTTGGCCGGCATGCCGTCGGCCAGCAGGTGGAAGCGCCGGTTGGTGCGGAACGCGTCGCCTTCGCCGGCGAACATCCGCGTCGGGTCCTCGTTCTCGCGCTTGAACGCGAACACGCCGGCCGTGAACGGGAAGCTGCCGGGCACGTTCTCCTTCAACTGCCAGCGCAGGATTTCCGACGCGTCCTCGAATTGCGGCAGCGCGACCTTCGGCACGTGCGTGCCGGACAGCGACGTAGTCGTCAGCGCGCTGCGGATCTCCTTGCCGCGTATTTTCACAACGTATTCGTCGCCCGAGTAGGCCTCCTTCGTCTTCGGCCACATGTCGAGCAGTTTCTTCGCGCGCGGGTCTTGCGCCGCGTCGCGGTCGGCCGCGAGCGTTGTCGAGTTCCTCCACATCGAGCTTGCATTCCGCGGCGAGCATTGCCTTGGCGCCGCGGAGCTGCTGCCGTTCGCGGGCAATGCGCGTCTCGCCTTCCGTCCACTTGTGGTACTTGCGCACCGTCTCGGCGATTTCCGCCAGGTAGCGCACGCGCGCCGCGGGCATGATCGCGTGCTGCGCCGTCGACTGCCGGGTGGTAACGGGCGCGAGCGTACCTTTATGCAGCTTCAGCCCCTTTTCGGTCAGCTTCGCGATCAGCGCCTGGTACAGCGCGGTGACGCCATCGTCGTTGAAGCGCGACGCCATCGTGCCGTACACCGGCATCGTGTCCGGCGCCTGCTTGAACAGCTCGCGGTTGCGCTGGTATTGCTTGCGCACGTCGCGCAGCGCATCCTGCGCGCCCTTGCGGTCGAACTTGTTGATGGCGACGAAATCGGCGAAGTCCAGCATGTCGATCTTCTCGAGCTGGCGGCGCGCGCCGAATTCCGGCGTCATCACGTACAGCGACGCGTCGACCAGCGGCACGATCGCGGCGTCGCCCTGGCCGATGCCGGACGTCTCGACGATGACCAGATCGAAGCCCGCGACCTTGCACGCCGCGATGACGTCCGGGAGCGCTTTCGATACTTCACTTCCGGCGTCGCGCGTGGCCAGCGAGCGCATGTAGATGTTCGGATGCTCGATCGCATTCATCCGGATGCGATCGCCCAGCAGCGCGCCGCCGGACTTGCGCCGCGACGGGTCGATGGAAATGATCGCGATCTTCAGCGCGTCGCGCTGGTCGATGCGAAAGCGCCGCACCAGTTCGTCGGTGAGCGAGCTCTTGCCCGCGCCGCCGGTGCCGGTGATGCCCAGCGTCGGGACCTTGGACTTGGCGGCCGCGGCCAGCAGTTCGGCGCGCAGCGCCTGCGGTGCCGCGTCGGCCTCGAGCGCCGTGATGAGCCGGGCCAGCGCGCGCGTACGCGCGAACCGGTCACCGCTGGTCAATGCAGCGAGCGCCAAGGGGGCCTCGTGCGCGAGGTCGGCGTCGGCCGCGGCGACGATCTCGTTGATCATGCCCTGCAGGCCCAGCTTCTGGCCATCCTCGGGCGAGAAGATGCGGGCGACGCCGTAGTCGTGCAGTTCCTTGATCTCGGCGGCCACGATCACGCCGCCGCCGCCGCCGAACACCTTGATGTGCCCGGCGCCGCGCTCGCGCAGCAAGTCCAGCATGTACTTGAAGAACTCGACGTGGCCGCCCTGGTAGGACGAGATGGCGATGCCGTGCGCGTCCTCCTGGATGGCGCAGTTGACGATCTCCTCGACCGACCGGTTGTGGCCCAGGTGGATCACTTCGCATCCGGACGCCTGCAGGATGCGGCGCATGATGTTGATCGACGCGTCGTGGCCGTCGAACAGGCTAGCCGCGGTCACGAAGCGGACCTTGTTGACCGGCCGGAAGACCAGCGGCTGGCGCATGCTTTGATCGTTCATCGCGAACCTCGCGTAGTGGCTCCGCTCCCGCGGGCCATTGGCCGTCGGGCGGAGAGCAAGCTTACCGGAACCGGCCGCCATCAAGGCGTCCTCCCGGGCAGCCGGGCAGCCCTTTGTCGCCCGACGACCATATATGACGTTTACGTAAACGTCAATGCGCGGGTGTGTAGGGCAAGCGGCATACTGTCGTTTTCAGGTCCGCTTAATCTGGCCGCAGCCAATATGCGCGGAGCCTTGGCACATACGCGCCCGCCCCTCAATCACGACACAGGTCCAAAACATGGCGTTCCCCGCATCCTTCCTGCGCCGGCTCGCGGCGTTCCTCGTCCCGCTGTTCGTGGCGGCCGGCGTGCATGCCGCGCTGCCTGCGGGCATCACCCAGGGACCGTCGATCGAGGGCGTCACCGAATACCGCCTGACCAATGGGCTGACAGTCCTGCTGTTCCCCGACGCGTCGAAGCCGACGACCACGGTCAACGTCACCTACCAGGTCGGGTCGATGCACGAGAACTACGGCGAGACCGGCATGGCGCACCTGCTCGAGCACCTGCTGTTCAAGGGAACGCCGAGCAGCGGCAACCTGATGACCGAACTCGGCAAGCGCGGCATGCAGTTCAACGGCTCGACCAATACCGACCGCACGAATTACTTCGAGTCGTTCACGGCCAACCCGCAGGGCCTCGATTGGGCGCTGTCGATGGAAGCGGACCGGATGGTCAATTCGTACGTCCGCCGGAGCGATCTCGACACGGAAATGACCGTCGTGCGCAACGAATTCGAAAGCGGCGAGAACAATCCGCAGCTGGTGCTGCTGGGCAAGATGCTGGCGAGTTCCTATCAATGGCACAACTACGCGCACCTGCCGATCGGCGCGCGCTCGGACATCGAGAACGTCAACATCGAGCGCCTGCAGGCGTTCTACAGGACGTACTACCAGCCGGACAACGCCGTGCTGATCGTCGCCGGCAAGTTCGACGTCGATACCACGCTGTCGGCGATCGCCAAGTACTTCGGCCCGATCCCGAAGCCGACGCGCAAGCTGCCCACGATCTACACGGTGGATCCGGTGCAGGACGGCGAGCGCACGGTGACGCTGCGCCGTGCCGGCAACTCCAAATACCTGGGGATGATGTTCCACACGGTGCGCGGCGCGCATCCGGACTACGTGGCCACCGACGTGCTGGGCGACGTTCTCACGGTCGAGCCGGCGGGAAGGCTGTACAAATCGCTGGTGGAGACCAAGAAGGCGTCGTCCGTGGAAAGCTGGGGAGAAGCGCAGCACGACCCCGGTTCCCTGACACTGTTCGCGCAGATCCCGGACGGCGACGACATCGCCCCGGCCCGCGACGCGATGTTCGCGACGATCGAGGACCTGAAGAAGAATCCGGTCACGGACGCCGAAGTCGAGCGGATCAAGGTGCGCGCAGCCAAGTACTTCGACGAGGTGATGTCCAATCCGCAGCGCTTTGCCGTGGCCATCTCCAGCTCGATTGCCCTCGGCGACTGGCGTCTCTTCTTCCTGCAGCGGGATCGCTACCGCACCGTCACCGCCGCGGACGCGCAGCGCGTCGCGCTGCAGTACTTCAAGCGTTCCAACGTGACTGTCGGCGAGTTCATCCCGGACGCGGCGCCCGACCGGGCGCCCGTACCGCCGGCGGTCGACATCGCCGCAATGGTCAAGGATTACAAGGGCGACGCCACCGCCACGCTGGGCGAGACCTTCGACACCAACATTGCCAACCTCGAGGCGCGCACACAGCGCTTCGCATTGCCCAACGGCATGAAGGTCGCGCTGCTGCCGAAGAAGACGCGCGGCGAAGGCGTCAATTTCACACTGTCGCTGCATTTCGCGGACGAGAAATCCGCGTTCGGCAAACAGGCCGACGGTCAATTCACCGGCGCCATGCTGATGCGTGGAACGAAGTCGAAGAACCGGCAGGAGCTGGAGGATGCGTTCGACAAGCTGCGCGCGCACGTCAGCATCGGCGGCAACGAAACCGGCGCGTCGGCATCCGGCAAGACGTTCCGCAAGGAGTTGCCGGACACGCTGCGGCTGGTGTCCCAGGTGCTGCGCGAGCCCTCGTTCCCCGCGCCGGAACTGGAGACGTTCAAGCGCGAGCGCGCGACCGAGCTCGAGGATGGCCGCATGAACCCGCAGCAGGTCGCCGTCCGCGCATCCCGCCGCGAAGGCAACCCCTACCCGGCCGGCGATCCGCGCTATTCGCCCACGCTGGACGAGGAGCTTGCCTGGGCCAAGACCGTGACGCCGGAATCGATGCGCGCGTTCCACAGCCAGTTCTACGGCGCCAGCAATGCGGAGCTGGCAATCGTCGGCGACTTCGATCCCGCCGAGATGCGCGCATTGGTCACCGAACTCTTCGGCAGCTGGAAGAGCCCCGGCGCGTACGCGCGCGTGCCGGATCCGTTCGTGGCCAAGAAGCCCTACGCGCTCAAGTTCGACATCGCCGACAAGGCCAACGCGTTCCTGATCGGCCGCGAGCCGTTGCCGCTCAACGACTTGAGCCCCGACTATCCGGCGATGCTGGTCGCCAACTTCGTCCTGGGCGATTCGCCGACGTCGCGCCTGTGGGAACGAGTGCGGCAGAAGGATGGCCTGTCCTATGGCGTGGGAAGCCAATTCGCGCCGAACTCGTTCGAGCCCAATAGCCGGTTCGTCGTCTACGCGATCTTTGCGCCGGAAAATCTCGACCGCGTCCGCCGCGCCATGACCGAGGAAATGGCGCTCGCGCTGAAGGACGGCTTCACGGACAGCGAAGTCGCCAACGCCAAGGACGCGCTGATGCAGGAACGCCGCCTTGGCCGCAACGAGGATGGCTCGGTGGCGGGATCGCTCGCGAACCAGTCGTACCTCGGCCGCACCTGGGCACTCTCCGCGCAGGTCGACGCGGCGATCGAGAAGCTGACGGCCGCCGACGTCAATGCGGTGCTGCGCAAGTACCTGAAGCCGGACGACCTCGGCTACGCGTTCGCCGGCGAGTTCGCGAAGAAGAAGTAAGGACACGCCGCACTGAACCCCCCGGGCGCATCGGTCGCCCGGGAGTGCCGCGCTGCGTTGTATCATTGTGCCTATCGGTTCACCTCTCTGCCGTAGGCCATGGAAACAGCCGCGCATCCCAAGTCGAAGGACGCCTATCGCAATTACGACGCGCCGGCGCGCGACACCGTGCGCGAGTTCTACCGGCTGAACCACGCGCAGCAGACCTACGATTTCGTCGTCGCCAAAAAGGCCGACTACCTGCGCTTCAACCGCCGCGAAATGACGTGGTGGGAGGGGCTCGACTATCTCAATACGCTGGTCGACGATTCCGATCCGGACATCGCGCTGCCACAGGTCGACCATCTGTTGCAGACGGCGGAGGCGATGCGCGCGGACGGGCAGCCGGACTGGATGGTGCTGACCGGCTTCATCCACGACCTGGGCAAGGTGCTGTGCCTCTTCGGCGAGCCGCAGTGGGCCGTGGTCGGCGACACGTTTCCCACCGGCTGTCCCTATTCGGGAAAGGTCGTCTACAGCGAATTCTTCGCGGCCAATCCCGATGCGCAGCGGCCCGAGTTTCAGACCGGCACCGGCATCTATGCGGAGGGTTGCGGCCTGTCGAACGTGCAAATGTCATGGGGCCACGACGAATACCTGTACCACCTGACGCGCGACTACCTGCCGCAGCCCGCGCAGTACATGATCCGCTTCCATTCCTTCTACGCCTGGCACCGCGAAGGCGCTTACGACTACCTGCTGGATGATACCGATCGCGCCATGCTGCCGTGGGTGCAGAAGTTCAACCCGTACGACCTCTATTCCAAGAATCCCGACCGGCCCAGGCTCGCCGACCTGAAGCCGTTCTATGAAGACCTGATGGCGAAGTACCTGCCGGCAACGGTCAGGTTCTGAGCCTCCAGGTGCCTGCTCGCTGAAGGCCCATCTCTCTCCGCGCGATTTCGCGCTGACGATCGCCATCGTCGCGCTGTGGGGCTTTTCGTTCGTCCCCATCAAGATCGGCCTGCGCGAGATTCCTCCGTTCGCGCTGGCGGCGCTGCGTTTCCTGTTCGCCGCCGTGCCGCTGGTGTTCTTCATCCGGCGCCCGCAGATGCCGTGGCGATACGTCGTCGGCTATGGCGTCGCCATCGGCGTGTGCCAGTTCGGCCTGCTGTTCCTGGGCATGAAGCTCGGCATGCCCGCGGGACTGTCCTCGCTGGTCATCCAGGTGCAGGTGTTCTTCACCATCGGCCTCGGCATCGCGTACCTGGGCGACCGGGTTTCCGCGCAGAACGTCGCGGGGGCGCTGATCGCGACCGCAGGCATCGTGCTGCTCGCGGCGTACAAGCTGCTGGGCGGTGCGACGGCGACGCTGGTCGGCTTCGTGCTGGTCCTGGTCGCCGCGTTGTCGTGGGGAATCGGCAACGTCGTCGCCAAGCGCGCGGCCGGCGACCACGAGCCCGACATGTTTGCGCTGGTAGTATGGTCGAGCCTCGTGCCGCCCGTGCCGCTGGCGCTGCTGTCGTATCTGTTCGAAGGCGGACCCGCGGCGTGGGATGCCGTCGTGCACGCGAGTGCGCTCGCGTGGGGCTGCGTGGTGTTCCTGGCGTGGGGCGCGACGCTGTTCGGCTTTGCGTCGTGGGCGGGACTCATGCACCGCTACCCGACCGGGTTGATCTCGCCGTTCGCGCTGCTGATTCCCGTGTCGGGACTCGCCAGCGGCGCGCTGTTTCTCGGCGAATCGCTGGCGGCCATGCAGATCGTCGGCGTGCTGCTCGTCTTCGCGGGGCTGGCCGTGAACGTCTATGGCGCAAGGATCAGGGCCCGGCTAACGTAGCCATGCGGAGCAAATTTGAAACGATATTCCGGAGGACGGCCTTGAACAGACTACTGTTGGCAATTGCTGGGTTGCTCCTGTGCCAGGGCTGCGCCACCAATCAGTCAACGCAAGCCGCCGCGATCAAGGAAGTGGCCGCCAGGCAAGTGACGAATTGCACGTTGATCAGCACCATCACCGGCAAGAGCCTGGTCGGCGGCATGGGCGCGACGGGCGCAACCAATGCCCTCGTCGACGCCAGAGAACAGGCAGCCGGCCTCGGTGCCACTCACATCGTCGTGCAGAGCGTGGACGAAGGAAGCATGTCCACGCCCGGCATTGCCAAGGTGAAGGCGTACAGGTGCAACTGAAGTGATTCGCCACATCCCGTGCATTTCGGGACATCGGGTGCATGCGAAGATGGCAGGTCAGACCTGTTCATAGAAGTGGAACGTCAAGGCGAGAAATTGCCGATGAGCGAGGACGCTGCCGATCGGGTACGCGCGGAAGCCGACGCGATATATCGTGCCGAATCGCGCCGCGTATTTGCCACGCTGGTGCGGCTGCTCGGCGACTTCAACCTCGCCGAAGAGGCGCTGCATGACGCGTTCCGCGCGGCGCTCGAGCAGTGGCCTCGCGACGGCGTCCCTGCGAATCCGCGCGCGTGGCTCGTATCGGCTGGTCGCTTCAAGGCCATCGACGGCATACGTCGACGCTCGCGGTTCGACTCGATGGAGGATGTCGCCGAGCAAGTGGATGCGGTCATCGATGAGACCGCTCCATGGGACAGCGAAGCCATCGAGGACGATCGCCTTCGGCTCATCTTCACCTGCTGCCATCCGTCCCTCGCACCTGACGCGCAGGTGGCGCTCACCTTGCGCGAAGTGTGCGGCCTCACGACAGAAGAAATCGCACAGGCCTTTCTCAGCGCCGCGCCGACGTTGGCGCAGCGCATCGTGCGCGCCAAGGCGAAGATCCGCGAGGCACGCATCCCTTACCAGGTTCCGGAGCCTGACGAACTCGCGGCGCGGCTGGACAGCGTGCTGCGCGTGGTCTACCTGGTATTCAACGAGGGTTACTCCGCGTCGTCGGGTCAGTCGCTGACGCGGGTCGATCTGTCCGGCGAGGCGATACGTCTCGGACGGCTGCTGGTCGAATTGCTGCCGGAGCCCGAGGCGATCGGACTGCTGGCACTGATGCTTCTGCAAGAATCGCGCCGCGCCGCGCGCACCTCGCCGGCGGGCGAGTTGGTCCTGCTCAGTGACCAGGATCGCTCAACCTGGAACCGGGATCAAATTGCGGAGGGATCGGCACTGGTCACAAGGTCGCTCGCGTCGCAGCGCGTCGGCCCCTACACGCTCCAGGCGGCAATTGCGGCGGTACACGCCGATGCTGTCAGCGCCGACGCCACGGACTGGGATGAGATCGCAGGGCTCTACGACGTTCTGCTCCGTGTCGAGCCTACGCCGGTGGTCGAACTGAACCGCGCGGTGGCGATCGCGATGCGCGATGGGCCCGCCGCGGGCCTCGCGCTCATCGACGCCATCCTTGCCCGCGGCAATTTGAAGGATTACCACCTGGCCCATGCCGCGCACGCGGACCTGTGCCGGCGGTCGGGCAATACCGCGCAGGCACGAGCTTCGTACAAGCGAGCACTCGCGCTCGCCCGGCAGGAGCCTGAGCGCCGGTTTCTCGAGCGACGGCTGGCTGAGCTGTCCGACTGATCTACCTAAAGGCACGACGAACCGCACGTGGCGTGAGGGACCCTTTTGCGTCTTCAACCAGATCGAGTGTCGATTTCCAGCTTGTCCGTTCGACTAGTTGAGGAAGGCCCAGTGAATTTGGGGGCCACTCAAAGGCAAGCGGGAGCGACCCATGCAAATCGTCATGCGCTGGTTGGGTATATTGCGGAGAGTCGGACAGAAAGCGGGGCCATATCTCGTGCTGGAGATGCTGTTGCCGGGCGGTACGCTGTTTGCGCTGCTGCTTTTCCTGTGGCAGCGCAGGAGGCCCGATATCGGCAGTGGCGCGCAGCGAGCGGTCCTCGTCGTGACGCGTGCCTTGGCCGGTGCTGGCGCAACGCATTTTGGTACGCGCGCCGATACGAGAGACCTGCTGGATGACGAAATCGCATACCCCCAAGTGACCCTGGGGCGAGGGTAACCATATGCCGCCGACAGACCTCTGGATTTGCGTGCCTGGAGCGCGCGCTTACGCGAACAGGGTAGAACCCGCGGCCTTGCCGCTCCGGACCAAGAGAAAACGATCGGAGACTCAACCGCGCGTTGCGATACGCGTCACCCGTCGCTATGACCTCTCGTCGTCGCGCGTGTTCAACGCCTGGCTTGACGCCGAGTTCGCGGGCAGATGGTTGTTCGCGACGGCGTCGCAGCCGATGGCGCACGTCGAAATCGATGGGCGGGCCGGAGGCTCGTTCTGCTTGGTCGATCGGCAAGCGGGCAAGGACATTGCATATACCGGCCGATACGTCGAGATAGTCCCGGACCGGGACCTGGTATTCACCCTTTCCATGGCGCCCCATTCGAATGTCATCACCCGCGTAACGGTAGCGATTGCTCCGCGTGCGAAGGGGTGTGTGCTCAGCCTGGTCCACGAAAACGTGCCGCAGGATCACGCCAATTACGTCGAGGGCCGCTGGACCGGCATCCTCTACGGGCTCGGCGTGACGCTCGATTCGCTATCCGCAACAATCCACCACGATGAGGAGTGAACCATGAAGTACCTATGCCTCGTATATCTCGAGGAAAAAAAACTGGACACCGTTCCCGACAGCGAGTGCAAGGCCTGCGGCGACGCGCTCCGGCAGAGTGGCCACCACATCGCCGCGGAAGCACTCCAATCGGTGCATACGGCAACGACTGTGCGTGTCCGCAACGGAAAAATGTCCGTGACCGATGGACCCTTCGCCGAGACGAAGGAGCAACTCGCCGGGTTTTACCTGATTGACGCCAGGGACTTGAATGAGGCCATCCAGTTGGCCGCCAAGATTCCCCCGGCGCGCGTGGGCAGCGTCGAGGTGCGACCGGTCAGGGAACTGTCCGTCTGACAAGGGAGACCAACGCGTTGCCGGCAATGAGCCAAAATCTTCACAAAAAGGGAGTGCAACTTGTCGAGCCTGCCCTCCCTCGTTCGACTAGTGTGTAGAGCCCGGATTCCACTGGTCGAAACCATCCGGGAGCCCCGCCCCAAACCCGAAACCCAACGGAGATATCACGATGCGATTCATGATGATAGTCAAGCACGCCGAGAAGCAGGGCCCACCTCCCCAACAGCTGATGGATGCCATCACGAAGCTCGCCGAAGAGGAAACCAAGGCCGGCACGATGATCGGTAGCGGTGGCCTTGGACCAACGCTCAGGGCGCCCGCGTCCGGCTTTCCGGAGGGAAGGTGACCGTGACCGACGGGCCTTTCACCGAGACCAAGGAGGTCGTCGGCGGCTACGCGCAGTTCGAGTTGAAATCGAAGGAGGAGGCGATCAAATCGGCGGTCCGCTTCATGGAACTTCACAAGCAACACTGGCCGGGCTGGGAGGGCGAGACCGAGGTTCGCCAGATGTTCGGTCCGGAAGACTTCGATTGCAAGGCATAGGAGCGGTCATGAACAGCAACTGGGCGGGGCGGCCATCTACGGCGCCTCACCGATCTTCCTGATCATCACGGAAGCGTCGCCTCGATTGTTGCCGTAGAAATAGTCCCAGAGTCCCGGCACGCCAATGATCGCGTCGTTGACGAAGAGGAACAATTCGCCAGGGCGGTTCTTTACGACAAACTGCGTCTTCTGTCCGAGAACATGTTCCGACCGGGCATGCTCGCCGACATGTGCGATCGGCTTGAACCAGTTCTGCCCGATTTCCCGCCGCATCGGCACTGCCAGCGCCAGGTACCAGGGTGCCGACTCTGCGTTCGACGCGAAGCCGTCTGTCGTCGGGACGGGAATGCCCCCGTCCATCCACCCGTCCGGACGTCCAATCTCGATCTCGTACGTAGCACCTTGCTCCAGCATCACCTTGGTGGGGAGGCATGAATCGGAAGTACGGAAGGACACCATTCGCTTCTCATCCCTCGCCAGCTTCGTCGCATCGACGCTCGCCTGGCAGGCGAATCCGCCGACGTTGAGAATCTCGAAAGCCAATCGGTTGAGGACAAACACGCCTGCCAGAAGAACGGCGATCGCGAAGAAGAAGGGAATGAACCTTAAGGCAACGAATCGCCCCAGGGCTACGAACAGGGGCGAGGTTCGGAGCGTCCGGGCGAAGCGAAGTCCCCATGCCGGCGTTTCGCCCGCTGCAGGCGCCCTCAGGCGCTCTTCCCGCCGCGCGTCGTACCGGCGCCGGACGAGATAGAGGGCGATCGCGACAAGCGCACCGATGAACGTCCAGATACGCCAAGACGTGTCGCCCTTCCACATCGCCCAGCTAAAGCTCAGGAGCGTTGCCAGGACCAGCAGCCGGGTGCCAGCACTCCAGCGCGCGCGGCTCTGCCTCAGCCATTCCTGCCGATTCTCCACTGGGCGCAGCCTCCAGATCTGCGCCGCGCGATCCGCGATGCGGCCTTCCAGGAAATCGCTCCATTTGAAGGTCGTCACGATTGCCACGAGGAGCGCGAGGACAGCCGTGGGACTGGCCGTGAGTTGGTCCAGCCATCCGCCGACCATGGCAGGAAGCAGGAACTTCGCGGCATCGACCAGCGGCTTCACGATGAAGTAGGCGAAATCATCGACGGCTTCCCATGGCACCGGTTTCCAGATCAGGACAAGCAGCGCCACGGTCAGACCCACCATCAGCCAGTAGGCGATGGCTCGCCACCACACCGTGTCCCACGCGATTTGATATTGGTCTTCGCATTTTTCCGGCGCGGGAAGCGAGATCGGGGCGTACTGGTCGCCGCTGTTGGCCATGCGCAGGTAAACGCTCTCGTCGATGACTACCGAGTTTCGATAACTCTCGACCTTTCTGGGCGCATACCGATAATAAGAACTCAACCAGGCCCGCGAGTCGTACATGCGACCGTAGGCCGAGGCCGTCTGGCGATATTCGTCCACCACCGCCTG
Organism: uncultured beta proteobacterium; assembly: GCA_963834045.1. GTDB lineage: Bacteria > Pseudomonadota > Gammaproteobacteria > Burkholderiales > Casimicrobiaceae > VBCG01. The sequence goes on from CAWIAK010000004.1 coordinate 321,680, forward strand.
AATCAACCTCAGCCCGGCGCGTTGCGCGTTGTCGACAATCCAAAGCAGCGGGACATGCGACATGGCATCGTCGGGATAGCCGCCGCCGACATTCGAATGCATGCCCGCGAACCAGGTCTGATTCACCCGCTTCGGCTCGGCATCCGAAGGCTCTGCCGATTCGTCCCAGACCAGCGGGTGAAAGGTCTCGCGCTCATCGTCGAGCGCAAGCGCGTGGAATGCGCGCTCGACGCGCGGGTCCAGTTGCATATTGTCGAAACTGAGCGGCCAGATGAACCTGTCGATGCCGATCTTGAGTTCCTTGATCGGCACGCCATAGGCATCCACCGTGTCCCACAGTCCGAGGAACGCGACCGAAGGCACCTGACGATTCATCGTGGAATCGTAGGGTGTGCGGCCGGCAACACTGTTGCGGAGGGCGACAAAGGTACTGGCGATGAAACGGCCGACCACTGCCAGGGAAAACGTCCGCTGGAACTGTTTCACGCGGTACTCGCGGTAGGCTGCATTGGCGAGCAGCTGGAGTTCTTCTTCCGAATGCCAGCGTACGAGTCCCTGGCTCAGGACGAGGCCCGTCAGCATGCGGATCGTGAATGCGCCGCGGCTGAAGCCGAACGCGAAAATCCGGTCGTGTTCTCCGTAATTGCGACACAGGAACCGGTAGAGATGCAAGACGTTGCGCTTCAGCCCCCAGCCGAATGCGCCACCGAGCAACGCGAACAACTTGAATGACGAAGTGCCGACGCCATCGTCGTACAGGGCGATCTGGTCCGGTTTCGAGAGGTCGATCGCCTGGTAGGTCCGCCAAACGTTCGTCTTCGCCAGCTTGGCCGCACTGTTCCCCGTGCCGTCCGACAACAGGATGATGGTTTTCGCCATCTCGCCTCCAAGCGGAGCACCAGCAAATTGTTCTACGCCATGTGCGCCACGATGCCGGCTCGGCACGGTCCGGCGCGTACGCCCTCTATATCAGGTCGCGCAATTGCCTCGCAGCAAGCAAGTCAGGCGTTTGCAGCGCCTCGGGCCATGCACCCGTGGCCTCCACCAGCAGCGCCTGGGATTCCGCCGTCCCTGCCCTGTCGACGCCAAAGCTGCGCAAGACCCGTCGCGGCACGCAACTCGTACGACTTGGCTTGTTGCCGACGCGCGATTTCCAACGCCTGGCGTGAAGCACTTTTCCGCGTGCGGCGGCTTCCTCCAATCCTCTTTCCAGCAGAAGGTGCCCACGAATCCGGAACAGTTCGGCCTCGGCCCATCGTTCTCCGTTTCGCGCGGCGCAATCCAGACCCTCATCCACCGCCGCGAGCCCCTCGTCGATTTGCTGCAAGGCCAAATGTGCCGATGCGAGGTTGGCATATATCAGCGTAAAGAGGAGTTCGGAGCCGACCGTTCGCAGGGCGCGCAGATTCTCCTGCATCAAGGAAATGCCTTCCTGCGTCCGTCCCTGATGCACGAGATTGGCGCCGTGAAATGCCGAAACAACCGCCTGGAAGTAGGTAAAGCCCTGCTCGGCGCAAAGCGCTATGGCCGCCTGCAAGGGAGAGTCCGGCCCCTGCGGGTCCCCGCGAAAGATATGCACGAATCCCACGGCGGCCAGGCCTCGCGCGAACAGGAATGACTTGGGCGCATCCCGAACGAGTTCCAGACCTTCATTCGCGCACTCAAGAGCCGCGTCGGGACGCCCGCAAGTCCAGCGTGCCATGGCGAGCCATCCCAAGCGCGGATGCCTTGACGTCCTGGCCGTAGAGAACCCTGTGCGCTTCACGCTTCCCCGTCCCGTAGATCCGAACGCACTCCTCCAGTTCGCTCTGCCCGGCAGCAAAATCGCCCATCACGCACGCCGTGATGCCACTCAGGTAGTGCGCCTCCATGATCGCGTCGACGTCGCTCCCCTGTCCGGCGACCAACAGGCAGTGCTCTGCCACCTGCCGCGCCTGGCGCTGGTCGCCACGCACGAAATGGAACGCTCCGAGACCCCACAGCGCTCGAAAATGCACCGGCGTTTCATCGCTCTGTCGACACAATTCGCCGGCGCGAGTGAACGCTCGCGCGGTTTCGGCGGCAGACCAGCCTCGAACCGGTATGAGCGCGTAGCCCAGCTCCACTTCCAACGCGAGCTCCTGCTGATCGCGCTCGGCAGATGCCGGCATGGACGTCAGCAGGTCCAGTCCCCTCGTGAAATGGGTTGCGGCCTCCATGTAGGTGGCATGGCTGAAGGCGCGCCGGCCGGCGCGCTGCCACCATTGAACCGCGGCCGCCGCCTCGCCTCCTTCAGTGAAGTGCATGGCGACAAACTCCGGCTGTGCCTCCGCCTCAGCGGAAAACTCACTGACCATGACCGCGTGCGATGCGCTGGTGATACTGGTGTCGTGTGCTCTTCAGCAAACTGTCGTAGGCCGCCTCCCGTATCAAAGCATGCTTGAAGACGTATTTGGAATCCGGCGGCGTGCCGCGCTGGTACAGGAACTCGGCCTCGGTCAATCGGGAAAGCTCGCGTTGCAGCAGCGGCTCGTCCATGCTCGACACGGACTTCAGCAGCGCATAGGAGAACTCGCGACCCAGTGTCGCGCACAGCTGGGCAATGATCCTTTGCGCTGGCAAGCCGATCCAGGCGTGCCGTGAGCGAGTCCTGCAGCGTGGTCGGAATGGCAAGCTTTTGGGAGCGGACCAGCGAGCGCAGGCCGTTCTTCGAGCGCTCGAACGCAACCGGACTCGAGCACCATCTTGGTCAATTCCTCGACGTACAGTGGAACGCCGTCCGTCTTGGCGACGATCTGGGCAACGACATCCGGCGGAAGCGTCTTGCTTCCCGCAACGCGCGCCACCATTTCCCCGGACTGGCGTCGCGTCAGTCGGCTCAGGACGATGGGCATGACGTGCGAGTGAGGCGGCCATGGCGGCCGAAACGGAAATCGCGCCGTGAGCAGAACGAACAGGCGCACGGTGGGCACCTGGTCGACCAGCAGCGTGAGGAACTCCATGGTCGTGGGATCGATCCAATGGACATCCTCCACGACGGCAAATACGGGCCGCTCCGCGCCAAGGGCGATGACCGCTCCGAGCAGCGTCTGCAGCGTTCGTTGCTTCTGCCGCTCCGGGCTCATCGGCGGAAGCGGGAAAGCGCTTCGATGGCGGCAACGAGAGCAGCGAGATCAGCAGCGGAAGGCCCTCCGTCGACGAAACCCGGTAACGCGCGCAGAAGGCGGCGAGCTTCTCGAGCCTGGTCTCGTCGGAATCCTGACGGCTCCAGCTCAGCACGTTCCAAAGCAGCGAGATGATCGGATGCAGCGGGCTGTTGGCGTGATATTCCGAACAGCGCAACTCGAGCAGCACGTGAGACTCGGACTCGATGCTCGGCAATCAGCGTCTGGACCAGGCGTGACTTGCCGATGCCAGGGTCGCCCATCAGCAGCACCACGCGACCCTCTCCTTCGGTGACCTGCGCCCAGCAGTCCTGAAGCAGGCCCAGTTCCTGCGCGCGCCCGACGAGTGACGTGGAATCGACGCCGTGGGCCGTTTCCTTGCGCGGCGGCATGTCGGGGCGAAGCAACGCGAAACTGTCGACCGCATGCACGCTGCCCGTGACCTGCCAAATGTGCGCAGGGGCGTCATAACCCTTGATTGCAACGTTGCCAAGATCGCGGTAGGTAAATCGATCGCCGGCCAATCGCCGCGTGTTGTCGGTGATGACGATCGCATTGGGCTCGGCCAACGCCTGGAGGCGCGCGGCCAGATTCGGGGTCTCTCCCATGGCCGTCTGCTCGCGGGCCGCACCGGCGCTGACCAGTTCGCCGACCACAACCAGCCCGGTCGCGATACCGATACGCACGCTCAAGGGCTTGTCCAGCGCGGTCAGCGTCCCAACAGCCGAGACGAGCGCAAGGGCGGCGCGAACGGCGCGCTCGGCATTGTCTTCGTGGCTCTGGGGAAAGCCGAAATAGACCAGGGCACCATCGCCCATGAACCGAGCGACGAATCCATCGAACTGCCCTACCGTATCGGCGACGCATTGATGGTACGCGCCGATCACCACGCGCAGGTCTTCCGGATCCAGGTGCGCGGACATTTCCGTCGAACCGATCAAATCGCAGAACAGGACGGTGAGCTGACGGCGCTCCGCATGTTCGCCGGCGCTATCACGCGGTGATGGAGCTGCAGGCGGCGATTGCGTCGGCACTGCTGGCTGGCGTCGCGGGGAGCCAGCCGGCGTCCCGCACTCCGGACAGAACTTCGCCGCAGCGCCACAAACATGCCCGCAAGCCGGGCAGGCGAGCGACAGCGGCGTGCCGCATTCGCTGCAAAACTTGGCCCCCTCGGCAAGGGTGGCGTGGCAGTTCAGACACTCCATCGATTCACCGCCTGTGGATGCAGTGTGGGTCGTTGAAATGTAGCTACGCGATCGGTGAAATTATGCCGCGGCCTGGATTCCTTCGAGTGGCATTTTTCGGAAATGGCCTCTATATTAATCCCGGTACCGTCCATGCCGGGATCTGCCGATGCCGGGCCATTCCGCGCCCGGCCGCACTTGGGCAGATTGCGGCCGGGATTGCCCCATGATGCGTCGTTACTTCTTCCGTTGACCGAGAAGGAGGTTTGACATGCAGAAGCCGGCACCGGTCTATACGCTGGACTTCGTGCTCCATCCGGAGCGCGATGCCGCATACCAGCACTTCGAGAATGCGTCCGCCAATCCGTTCCAGCCGAACCCAACGGATTTTCCGCGTGTGAACATCTGGTGGTTGGGGGAGGCGGCGCTGCTGACGTACTGGAACCCGGCCGACGCCATCCCGATCTTCGCAGGGGCCGGGTTCGAATGCCAATTCATCTCCGCGAGCGGCACCGATTGTTACGTGGCGGCACAGGCCGATTTTGTCGTCGTTGCGTTCCGCGGCACGCAGCCTGACAAGTGGAAGGACATCATCGCCGACGCAAACATCTTGTTGGCGCCGTGGCAGACCGGCATGGTCCACCTTGGCTTCAAGAGGGCATTCGACGCCATCCGTCCACAGCTCGATACGATCCTTGCGCGCTTGGCCCCCGGTCGAACGTTGTGGTTCTGCGGGCACAGCCTCGGGGCAGCGCTCGCCACGCTGGCGGCAGACCACTACGCCGCGACGCGTGGCGTCTGCACATTGGGGTCACCCAGGATCGGCAATCCCGCATTTGCGCACGCGTTCGATTCGAAGCTGTCGGGCAGGAGCTTCCGGTACGTCAACGACCATGATGTCGTGACCCACGTTCCGCCACCGATCGGCTACCGGCATGTCGATCAGAGGCGCTTTATCGCGCCCGACGGATCCGTGTCGAGCGGCGAGCCGGCGATCCCTCATTTCTTCGCCGACCTGATTGGCAAACCGGCAACGTTGCTCGAAACGCTTGAGGGACTGGCCGATGGCACGCTGAAGCTGGCGCCAGCGTTCTTGCTCGATCACATGCCCAAGGCCTACGCCATCTGGATGTGGAACGACTACGACGCCAATCGATAGCCGCGGATTCACGGCTTCGGTTTGCGCGAAGACCAGTGAATGTGCACGATCTGCCAGTTGCCGGCATTCAGCCGCAAGACGGCGGTCTCGGTACCGATCAGCTTGACCGGCTTGCCTTCATAACTGCCGCTGGTTTCGGTTTCCTCCATGATCAGGGCCATGGATTCCGCGATTTTTTCCTCGTGCTTGAGCACCTTGCGCGTTACCGTCTTGGCGAATTTGGCGTCCTCGTCGAAATGGTGTGACAGATACTCATCGCGGGAGCGCTCGACAAAGCCGGACTCGAAAATCTGGACGTCGTTGGCGAGAGCCGACGCCGCGGCAGCGCGATCCGCCTTGACGATGGCCGCGTGAAATCCGTCCCAGACACTGCTCGGACCGGACTGGGCATTGGCCAGCGTCGCCACCAGGGAAAGGAGAAGCAATGCAATCGGGCCGAATCTCAAAGGAGTTCTCCAATTGGCGTGAATGGACCGGCAGATGATATCCGCGGAAGAGCAACGCGCCGCGCTGGAACAGAATGAATCCGCTGCCAATCCTGCAGCGGCAATTGTAGGATGATTCGGCCTTTCCCATTTCGTCACAGGAAAACCTGATGAACACCCGAACGACCGCGATTCAGGCCGCCATCGCGAGCCTCCTGGCGATGGGCGCCGCCACACTGTCTGCGCACGATGTGCCGGCTCCTGCCGGGATGGAGAAGTGCTATGGCATTGCGAAGGCCGGGCAAAACGATTGCGGCACAAGCAAGCATGGTTGCGCAACGCTCAGCAAAACCGACCGCGATCCCGAGGACTGGAAGGGCGTGCCCGTGGGCACCTGCGTCAAGCTCGGCGGCAAACTTGCGCCACCGACGAAATAGCGATTGATCTGACCGCGGAAAAAGAAGCGGCCACCCGAGGGCGGCCGCTGATCATCGATACATTGCATCAGTCCTTACTCATCCGCGCGTTTGGGGATCTTTCGGGTCTGGAATGCATCCATGACGCCTAGATCATCCGCCGGCCTTCGAATGAGATATCTAGGACAAACCCGTACATTCGCGTAGGTCGATTCCGGATATTGCGTTCGGGCATTCTCGGCAGTGGCGAATGTGTCGCCAATGCCCCATGCGTCCGCACTGCCAGCCCTCCTGAGCGGCGATTATCGGGCCACGTCATGGCCTTTTGGCAATACCTCTGACCGCGCTGGCGATAGCCTCACCCGGTCGCCAAGACCTGATTGCGCAGCCTTTCCCGGAACTGGCTTGTTCCGCGTCAAAGATAACTCGGAATCGGTCCGTTGTGAGGCGTAGTGTCATCACCGAGATCCAGCATCAAGCGATCGACGTAACACCAGCCCCAACCTTCCGGCGGGTCGTAGCCTTCGATGATCGGGTGTTGCGTCGCGTGGAAGTGGGCTGTGGCGTGACGATGCGGCGAGTCGTCGCAGCACCCGACGTGGCCACACGTCCGACACAGGCGCAGGTGCACCCACTTGCTTCCCATCTTCAGGCATTCCTCGCAACCAAGCGCGCTCGGTACCACGCGGGCAATGCCAGCGACGTGCGTGCAGTGCTTGCTCATCTTGAACTCCCCGAAGGCCGGCCAAATGCTGGTTGCAAACGCGCCGGTTGATACCCGGCAGATTCTGCGTGCCTCGACACTTACGACCGCGGATGAAAGCCCGCAAGCGGAGCGCGGCGCAGAAATGCCGAATCTCTGCCCAAAATCAGACGGACGAGATCGTCGAGGACCGGCTCGTCGATTGCCCTGCTGCTGAACTCCAGAGTGACGCGGTCAAGTCGATCCACATTGACTAGAGTCACAGTCACAAGTCCAGTTTGATAGTCGGCATGAAACGAGACAGCCGCGGGTATCGCAGGCGGCACCGAAATCGCGCACTTGCGCACGGCGCCACCGGAATCCTCTACGCGGCGGCTCGTGTATTGCAATCCGGCATCGTCAAGCGCCTTTTCGGCCATCGCGACGTTGCCCGGCGCAACCTCCAGGGCAAGTGGTCCGGATGCCGTGATTTCGTAATAGATGTTGATTACATCCAGCACCGGGTAGCCAACGACGCGGCGCTCGTGCTGACCCACGGAGCCATGCCCGAACCTCGGCGAGTCGAACACCAAGCCGTGGCCGAGGTCGTACCGGTGGTCGATCGCCGGCTTGAGTCCATCGAGATAGGTAACGGCCTTTTCGAGCCAGCGAAAGGCCTTGCGCAGATGCGCATCGATCTGCTGGAAGTCCTCGACATCATTGCGCACTTGTGTCGATTGGCGCTTCGCCTCGTATTGGGCACGCAATTCGTCGAGCAGCGAGGGCGGATTCGGCATAAGGTTCGCTCCAATCGAAAGGCAAACCGAGGGGTATCAACTTCGAAACGAAAAGCTAACCTGGTTCCAGCAGGGGGCCACTACCTTGGCCACGTGCGAGGCTACGTGTCAGGGTGAGGCAAGCAAATGCCCACGAACCATGTGCAGCGGGCGAATCCACACAGGACTTTCTCCGCGCGAACGCGTCACTTCTTGCCCTTGCGCTCCAACCAGCCTCGTAGAGCCCCCAGTGTCTTCTCCACGTGTTTGGTGGGATCCAGGCTCATGTACTGGAAAATGACCGTGTCGTCGGGGGCAATCACATAGGAAATGCGGTTGGCGTATTCGGGTCGGGTCTGCATCACGGCGTCGAAGGACTTCATGATCGCCTGCGACTTGTCGGAGGCCACCGGGAAACTTGCTCTGGCAGACCTGGACGGAGAATTTGGTGAGAGTCTCGATGTCGTCTCCGGAGACGCCGATAACCGATGCACCGAGCGCCTTGAACTCTTCTGTCGCATCCGCGAAATAATGCGCTTCGATGGAGCATCCTTCGGTGAACGCCGCAGGAAAGAAGTAAAGAACGACCGGGCCCTTCTTCAGCGATTCGACAAGGGAGAAGTTGTAGACTGTTCCCCCCAGCGCGGCCTGCGTGGTGAACGCGGGCGCTTTCTCGCCGATATCCAGCGCGGCGATTGCGGGGAGCGCCGCTGTCAGCAAGGCTATTGCGCACGCGACAAAACGGGCCATGGTCATCTCCAAGGGAACGCCGACGTCAATATTATCGCCGTTTCGCAGCTCCGCAGCATTGCTGCTGGTGTTCGTGCTGTCGGCGTGCGGGACGCTTCCGCCGCACGCCGATCGGCCGTTTTCACCGGCGCTGCAACCCGCCGCGGACAGTCCGCTGGTCCGGATTGCCCAGGACTCGAGCCCAGCGCCTGCGTTGACGGGATTCAGGCTCATGCCCCTTGGCTTCTATTCGCTCGACGCGCGCATCCAGCTCGCCCGCAGGGCCAGCTACTCTCTCGACGTCCAGTACTATCAGATCGCCGCTGACCGCACGGGCCGCCTGTTCATGCGCACCCTGCGTGACGCCGCATTGCGTGGCGTGCGGGTGCGATTGTTGGTGGACGATCTTTACACGGTCGGCGGCGACCCCATGTTTGCCGGCCTGGCCGCGTTCCCCAACGTCGAAATCCGACTGTTCAACCCGTTCTGCTGCGGACGCCAGGGCATCGCCAACAAGTACATGGCGTCGATCGCCGATTTCACCCGGCTCAATCACCGCATGCATAACAAGCTCTTCATCGCCGACGGCGCGGTCGCCGTCATGGGAGGGCGCAACATCGCGGATGAATACTTTACGCGCAGCGCAACGGCCAACTTCGTGGACATGGACGTCTTCCTGGTGGGTCCCGTCGTTCGCCGGCTCGCCAGCATCTTCGACGTCTATTGGAACAGCCCACAGGCCTATCCGGTGGAGGCCATCCTCCGCGATCCGGCCAACGGTGAAGAAGCTCGGCGTGCCTTTGACCATTTGGTCGACGACGGGGAGCAAATGATGTCCGTCGCCGTGCCTCCATTCGATATCCTCGGCTATGGCCCGATAAGCGACGACCTCGATTCAGGACGTCTCGGGCTCGTCTGGGGCACGGCCGTCGCGTTTGCCGACCAGCCCGCAAAGGTCATGGCCACGTCCGACGAGATGGCACGCTCGATGAGCGTGCAGATGAACATCATGGATCGGGTCATGCTATCCAAGAGCGATGTCGTCATTTCATCCCCGTATTTCATACCCGGGCGCATGGGGGTGCAGGAATTCAGCGACTTGAGAAAACGCAACGTCAAGGTCGCCATCCTCACCAATTCGCTGGCATCGAACGACGAACCGCTCGTGCATCACGGATACGCGCGATACCGCGTCGAGTTGCTGCGGACCGGCGTCGACCTCTACGAACTCAGTCCCACGCGCATTCGACATAACGAGCGGCTCCAGCTCCCGGGACAGTCGCTGGGGCGCCTGCACGCCAAGACCGCGGTGATCGACCAATCGACTGTCTATATCGGATCGATGAATCTCGATCCGCGGTCCGAGAGCACGAACACCGAGCTCGGACTTCTCGCCGAGTGCCCGGAGCTTGCCAGGGAAGTCATCCGCGTCATCAACATCAGCAAGCTGCAGAGCTCGTATCGGCTGCGCTTCGCCGCCGATGGCCAAAACCTGGAATGGCTGGCGACCGACGATCAAGGCGAGGTCGTGTTCTCGCAAGAGCCGGAGGTCTCGCCGTTCATGCGCCTGCAGAACATCTTGCTCGCGCCGTTCGTGCCCGAGCAACTGCTGTAGGAAGCCTTCGTGGCTGAAGACCAGTCCCCCAAGCGTTCGCCAGGACGCCTTCCGCATCAGCCGAATGTGAACGCAAACGCTTCCACGCCGGGCTCGAGGAACTCGATCTCGAAGCGGCGATCGGCGATGGGCATCGGCTGTCGGATGAGCTGATACAGCCGCTGTTCGCTCGCCGTTCCGTTGCCTTGTTCGTCGACGTCGGTGCCATGGGCGGCGCCCGGTGGTTGGCCGTCGATGAGCACGCGAAATCGCACGGAAGTTCCGCGCGACGGAGGTCCCATGACCAGGTGCAGGTCGCGGGCGTGAAAGCGGTAGACGATGCGCCCGTTGGGCTTGTTCAGTACCGCGAGTCCTTTCTGCATCGTCCAGTCGCCGAGCAGCGCCCAATCGTTCAGCTTGAGTCGCGCTGGAACGGTATATTCGTGAGGGCTGTCCCGTACGGCGCCGCCACGGGATGAAAAGTTCTCAGTGCGCTCATAGCCGACGTAGTTCTCCGGCGACTTGAGGCTGTTCCAATCGGCCGGGACTTCCGCGCCGCGGGCATCGACGGACGACAACTCCTGGCCAATGCCGCTTGCCCCCGATTCGGACAACAGTTGTTGTATCACTCTCTCGGACTTGTCGTATTCACCCTCGCCGAATTGGTGATACCGAATGCGTCCCTGCGCATCGACGAGATAGAGCGCCGGCCAATAGTTGTTGCTCAGCGCTCGCCATATCGCAAAGTCGTTGTCGATCGCGATCGGATAGTCGACTCGCATGGCCTTCGCTTGCTGGCGAACATTGTCGACATTGTGTTCGAAACCGAATTCGGGTGAGTGCACGCCGATCACCACTAGACCCTGGTTCTTGTATTTCTCGGCCCATGCACGGACATAGGGGAGCGTGCGCAGCCAATTGATGCAGGTATAGGTCCAGACGTCGATCAGGACAACCTTTCCGCGCAGGCCACTTGCGGACAGCGGTGGCGAATTGAGCCACCCGGTCGCGCCGGCCATGGAGGGAAACTCACCTTCGATCGGCAATTTGGCCGCAGCGCGAGTCGTCGGCTGCTCCGGGGCCTTGTCCTGAGCCAGGGAATCGAACGGCGCCCCGGTTGCGACGGCGAGCACCGTCGCAACCAGTAGCCGGATCCCGTTCATTTCCAATGCACCCATTCTCGATCAGGCGTTGATCAGTAACGGTCGACGTCGACCACCGCTTGTGCGAAGGCCTGCGGAGCTTCCTGGGGCAGATCGTGACCGATGCCGCCGGTGATGGTCCGGTGCGAATATTTGCCCGAGAATTTGCTGGCATACGCGCTGGGGTCCAGATGCGGCGCGCCATTGGCATCGCCCTCGAGAGTAATGGTGGGTACGGTGATGACCGGGCCCGTCGCGAGCCGCTTGTCCAGGTCGGCATATTTCGGCTCGCCTTCCGCCAGCGCGAGCCGCCAGCGATAATTGTGGATCACGATGGCGACATGATCGGGATTCTCGAAGGACGCCGCGCTGCGGTCGAACGTCGCGTCGTCGAAATTCCACCTGGGCGAGGCGAGCCGCCAAATGAGCCTTGCGAAGTCGCGCCGATTCTTGTCGTAGCCCAACCTGCCCCGCTCGGTAGCAAAGTAGAACTGGTACCACCATTCGAGCTCGGCCTGCGGCGGCAACGGCATCTTGCCGGCTTCCTGGCTGCCGATCAGATAGCCGCTCACGGACACCATGGCCTTGCAACGCTCGGGCCAAAGCGCCGCAACGATGTTGGCGGTTCGCGCCCCCCAGTCGAATCCGGCCAGGATCGCCTTCTGGATCTTGAGCGCATCCATCAGCGCGATGAGATCGACGGCGACCGCCGACGGCTGGCCATTGCGAAACGTATCGCTCGAAAGAAAACGGGTCGAGCCATAACCGCGCACGTACGGGACGATCACCCGGTAACCCGCCGACGCCAACAAGGGCGCCACATCGACGAAGCTGTAGATGTCGTAGGGCCAGCCGTGCAGAAGGATGACGGGAGGACCAGTGCCGGACCCGCTTCGGCATAGCCGACGTTCAGGACGCCGGCATCGATCTGCTTCAGCGCGGCGAACGAGGTGTTGGCCCCCGGCTTGATCGGATTTATCGTCGTCGGTTGGGCGGCCACGGAGTTCGCCATGCCGAGCTCGGCGGCCGCGATTCCCGCGGCTGCGGCGGCCAGAAGGCGGCGGCGATCATGGTTGAATTGGTCGGGCATTTGTTCTTCCTCCAATAGCGCAGCGATTCGATTGACGTCTGCCCCCGCATCAGTCCTGTTCGGCCAACACCTGTGCCTGCGTTTTTCCGTACGGATAGAAACTCGCCTTCTCGCCGTTCGCCCAGGCCGTTCGCTGCTCCGCGCTGCTGATGTCCCAATCGGGACGGCAACGCTGCAGCACGGCGCGCAGGTCGAGGCGAAACTCCTCCACCGTCGGCCGGCCGAAGAACCAGTAGCCGTTGTAGATCTTGTAGACACGCAGGCCGGGCTCGAGCACCAGCGTGTGCGGGATCATCGGATTGTGGTGCGGGTCGGTGTATTCCGCGATGTCGAGATCCTTCTGCACCTTGCGCCCGGGGTCGGAGAGAAACGTCCAGTGCGCACCGACGCCGGAGCGGAATTCATTCGTCTCGAGCAGGTTATCGGTCGATATCGTCACGAGACGGCAGTAGCCGACCTGCATCTCGCGATGGAGCTGCAGCAGCCCTTCGTGTTGCCTCCTTTCCTTTGGACAGAAACCTCCGCGGGAGAGCACCAGCACGAGCGGATCGCCTTGCTGCAACTCCGAGAGCGTGCGGTGCTTGCCGCGGTGGTCCGGAAGCTCGTAGTCGGGAAAGACTGCGCCGGGGACGATGTCGGCCCTCATCTGCGCGCACCTTCCATGTGGAGCGCAGCATCCTTGGCGGCCTCCTCGGGAGCCTTGCCGCGCTCGCGCGCGACGATGTAGGCGGCGTACCACGTCCGACCAGTGGTGCTTCGGAGCGGTCGGTTCGTACTTGCCGTGGTGCTCCTCTGCCTCTCGCAGAAGCTCGGTCAGCGTCGCGACGTCGCTGTTGCTGAGTCCTCGTCCGGGAAGCCGCGTCTTGATCTCCTGGAGCAGCCAGCTGTTGCCGTCCGGATCGCTGAACGTGGCGAACGAGTTATAGCTGCGCCGCTGCGGATCCGGGCCGCTGTGCGGCGGCTATGTCCCGGACGCGGCACGGTGGAACACTTCGCTCACGTCGACGCCGCGACCGACGAGCTCGGCGCGCGCTGCCTCGATGTCGGACACGATGAGATACAGATTGCGTGCCGAGCCCGGCACGGCCGGCGTGAGTCCCGTTGCCGAAGTGAATCGAGCATGGCGAGCCGGGCGGCGTGAACTGAACGACCCGCAACTCATTGCCGACGGCGAAATCGGCGTCTAGCCGCCACCCCAGGCTCCCGTAGAAGCGCTTGGCGCGATCGACGTCGGACACCGGAATGACGACGACCTCGAGCTTCATGTCGACCTTCGCGGCGCTCGGGATTTGGGTTGCGCGTTCATTGCTCATGCATTGTGCTCATGGTGACCTCCGTAGGTGGATGGCTTAGGTTGCGAGACGCGTGACGATGATGGCGTCGAGGCTCCAGGGTCCAGGCCCTGCCAGCATCACGGCAGACAATCCGATGCAGTACAGCGCTTCAGGCAGGTAGAGCACGTCGCCGATCCAATCGGCGCGATTGATCGGCTGCCATCCGTCTATGCGTTTGATGGCATCGAGCTTGAAGGCGAAGAGGCAGATGATGAAGAGGCCGAACGCCGCGAGCACAGACAGCAGGCCTAGGATGAGCGCGCATCCGGCGCTGAACTCGACGCTGGGCACTAGCCATTGCATGATCGGCACCGCGGGCACGCCGGCTTCCTGCAGCGTGCGTGCCAGCGTCGCGTGCCGGGAGGCGTTGAACAGCTTGAGGTAGCCACTGATCGCGAAGAACACGCCCAGCGCCACGCGATTGAGCGTGAGCGCGACTTCGGGCGCGTTGGCGCCCAGCGTGAGGAGGGATGCATCCATGGCGTCGCGCGCTCTCAGTTCATCCGGATCGCGATCCAATACAGGATAGGTCAGGGCCGAGTACCGACGTTCAGCGCTTCTGGTACGGGTGGAAGATGTGATCCTTCGCCTTCACGGCCACATGGCATGCGTGTCCGCAATCCGAGGGGCTGGGATCGGCCGTGAACTTGTCCGTCGCGGCTTCGTAGTTGAACAGCGCGTATCCCCACCCGCCGCTCTTGGGAAATCGCTTGCTGTCCTTTTCCATGACGAAAGCTTGCGTGAAGACGTTTGGCACATCCACCGCGAAGGGAGCCTCCGTGCTCTTCTTGAAGCTCCACTGAAGCTTGGCGATCTTGGAGCCTTCCGGAAACGGCTGGCCGTTGCCCGGAATGCCAGACTTGTACGCCTGGATCATGGTCGGATTGGCGACGATCACCTTGAGCACTTCATCGGTCCGGGCGGAAGAGACCACCGCCCAGTCCTCGTATCCCCTGAAGTCGGAGAACGCGATGCCGCTCGGCGTTTGCAGAGCGTACTTGTCCTGCGCGTAAGCGGCCGTGCCGCCCAGACGGAGACCACTGCCGCGGCTAGCACAATCGTGAGCTTGTGTTTGCGCTTCATGGCTGATCCTTTCCAATGCCGTAGAGCGGATTGGAACCCCGGTGGGTTCTACTGCGCCGAGGGAGTGCAATTGCTCGGCCAAAGCTCTCCCAGAGAATCTGGAAGGGCAATAGTCTAGGAGTCTGGATCCGTTAGCCGTCAAACGCTGACAAATGGATCGTCCGAGAGCGTGAATCGCCAGTTTCGCCTTGCCCAGTCCCCGGCATAATCCACGTTGATTCGAACCCCGGCTCGGATTCCATGGACAGCGACCAGACGGCGTCCAATCGGAGACCGTCGAATCCACAGCGGCGCCTGCCCTAGATCCAACCCGTTTGCCCGGCGATCGATTCCAAGCGCCTGCGCCAATCGTCCGGGGCCCGATGCAAGTTGCCGCAGATTGGCCGGCACGCTCGAAAGACCGCGATTGCTCGCCATGATTTCCAGCCCGAAGGTTGGCCGCAGCGCTCGAATCAACACCGCCGCGGGGACCCGCCCTGCACCAACGACTATGTTGAAGCAGTAGTGCGCGCCGTAGATCTGGAAGACGTATGAGTAGCCGCGAGGACCAAACAGAACCTCGGTACGCGCTGTTCTCCGTGCGTTCCAGGCATGGGAAGCGCGATCCTCCGGACCAACATACACTTCTGCTTCAACGATCAATCCGCCGCATCGGCCTTGGGACAATTCCGACCCCAACTCCATGCCGATGAGCGATCGACCAACCTCAAGCGGTTCTTGCTCGAAAAAGCTGCGTCGAACTCTTGCAACCCGCATTTCCCTTTGCTGTTCGCCGCCACTCATAGGTCGATCAGCACCGAAGGCGAAGAGAGGGGAAAAAGGATTGCCCGTGGCGGGTCGCGCGGGTCCACCACTGGCCCTAACCCAATCGCGACCCGGCAGCCAAACCCGGCGTCCTGGGAGGCCTTTGCTTGGAATGGTGGGCCGTGAAGGACTTGAACCTTCGACCAACGGATTAAGAGTCCGCTGCTCTACCAACTGAGCTAACGACCCATTCCTGCATGACTGGCTTCTGTTGCGCGCTCCGCCGGACGGCCTTTGGAGATTGGTAGGCCGTGCCGGATTTGAACCGGCGACCAACGGATTAAAAGTCCGCTGCTCTACCAACTGAGCTAACGGCCCGCAACAAAAGAGGCGCGGATTATAGCCGATGTCGTCGGTTCGGGAAAAGCTTCGGGTGCGCCGAGGCCGCGCCCGCGCGCTGGCGGGCAGCGCCGACGTTCAGTGCGAATTGCGGGTGAGAATCGGCGGCAGCTGCGAGAAATCGATGCCTTCCTCGGCAAGCGCTTCGGCTTCCTCGCGCGACGCCTGGCCGCGAATGGAGCGCGGCGGCGCTTCGTCGTAGTGGATCTTGCGCGCCTCTTCGGGGAAGCGCTCGCCGACGTCCTCGGTGTTGCGCACGACCTCGCGCAACTTGGCGAGCAGTTCCGGCGGCAGTCCGGCGATCGCCTCGCCGCGGGCGGCGGTCACCGGCGCCGGCGCGGGCTTCGCCGCCGGCGCCTTGGCGACGCGCACCTTGGCCGACGGACGGCGCTCGATGTCGCTGCCGTCGCAGACCGGGCAGGACACCAGCCGCGCTTCCTTCTGGCGGTCGAATTCCGCGCCCGGAGGCGAACCAGCCCTCGAACGCGTGTCCGTTGCCGCAGAGAAGGTCGAAGATGATCATCGGCTATTAACGTTCGAGGGGCCGGGACGGCTTACGCCATGCGCTCCAGGCGCCAGACCTGGTAGCGTACCGCCAGCACGCAGCCGGCGATGATCGCCGCCAAGCGCCAGGAACGAGCCGACGGCAAGCGTGGACACCCCGGAAATGCCCTGCCCGATCGTGCAGCCCAGCGCGGTCACGCCGCCGAAGCCCATCAGGACCGCGCCGACCAAGTGGTTGGCGACGTCCTCCACCGAGCCGAAGCCTTCCCAGCGGAAGGTCCGGGAGGCCAGCGCGTAGGCCGCCGAACCGGCCAGCATCCCGAGCACGCCGGCGACGCCGAACGTCACGATCCGCGACGCGTCGCTCCAGAGCATCAGCAGTTCGAGCGTGTAGGCGTACGGCGCCACGAAGCTGAACGATTCCATGCGGCCGGAATTGGTCGCGAAGAACTTTTCCTCCAGCGTCGCCGGGATCCTCGGCGACGATAGCCGACGTGCCCCGAGACGTACCAGCCGCCGACGATCACCAGGCCGATCACGATGCCGCCGACGACCAGCTCGGGCGACGCGCGGAAATCCCGGTCCTTGAGCACGAACACCGCCAGCGCGCGCCGCCAGCACGAACGGCAGCGCGAGCTTCGCCGCCACCGGCACGCCGAGCGCCGCCGCCAGCGCCGGCAGGTCGGACGTCGCCGCGCCCCAGCCGGCGACGTCGAAGCGCCACGGGTCGAGCGCGTTGACGCGCCACACGGCGAACAGCCCCTTCAGCGTCATGTACGCCGAGATGCCCAGCACCAGCATCACGACCACCGACTTCAGGTTGCCGGCGCCGGCCCGGATCAGCGTCTTGCTGCCGCAACCCGACGCAAGCGTCATCCCGAAGCCGAACAGGAGGCCCCCGACGATGCACGACAGCCACCGCACCTGCGGCACCGTGTAGATGGTCTTGCCGGTATCGATCAGGCCGGCGGCCACCAAGGCTCCAGTGCCAGCAATGGCTACGGCGATAGCAAGCACCCACATACGCATGCGCCGCCAGTCGCCGAAGGTCACGATGTCGACGACGGCGCCCATCGTGCAGAAGTTGGTGCGGTTGGCGACGGCGCCGAAGACGAAGGCCAGCGCGAAGGCCAGACTCGCGACCAGCACCGGCAATTGGGTGGACATCCATGGCCGGAAAGTATCTCATGCACGCCGAAGTGCCCCGGGCCGCGCCCGCCGTTCAACCCCGTTGCCCCGGCCCGCCCGTTTCAACGTCCAGCAGACCGGTCATCGGGACCGGCGACGACGGAGGACACATGCGATGAACGGGACTCGGGCAACGTGGCGGCGCGCAGCCGCGGCAGCGGTGGTCGCGCTGGGGCTGGCGGCCGGCAACGCGCAGGCCAACTGGTACGAATCGTCGTTCGTGAAGGGCCGCATGGTGCAGGTCGACGTCTACGATCGCGCCAACGGCACGGCGCTGCCGGTGTATGCGAACAACGGGCGCAACTACATCGTCGGCACGCCCGGGCACGAATACGCGTGCGCATCCGCAACTGCACCGGCGCCCGCGTGCTGGTGGTGACCAGCGTGGACGGCGTGAACGTGATCTCGGGCGACACCGCGGCGCCATCGCAATCCGGCTACGTGCTGGAGCCGTGGGGCTACGTCGTGATCACCGGCTGGCGCAAGAGCATGGACCGCACGGCGGCGTTCTATTTCACCGACCTGGGCGACTCGTACGCCGCGCGCACCGGCCGGCCGCAGAACGTCGGCGTGGTCGGCGTGGCGGTGTTCCAGGAGAAGACGCAACCCATCGCCATGTACGACTACAAGCAGCGGAAGAGCGCCAACGCCGCCGCCGAAGCGCCGGCCTATCCGGAATCGAGGCCCGTTCCTTCGCCGCTGGCCGCGCGCAAGGAAGCCGCCGCCGACGGCGCCGCGCAATCGCCTGCCCGCGGAAACGCGCGAGCGCGACGATCTCGGCGCCGGCGACTCCGCGCAGCAAGGATTCGCCGGAAGGCATGCGCAGGTCGCTGGGCAAGCTCGGCACCGGCCACGGCCGCAGCGAGGATTCGCGGGTGACCACGGTCGCGTTCGAGCGCGCCACCGAATCTCCCGCGGAAACGCTCGCCATCCAGTACGACCGCCGCGAGAACCTGGTCGCGATGGGCGTGCTCCCGCCGCCGTACTATGCGCGGCGCAGCCAGCCCGATCCGTTCCCGGCCGGCCTGCGCTTCGCGCCCGATCCGCGGTGAAGCGCTGCCGCCCGGGGCGTTGACCCCGTCGCGTGAAACTGCAGTCGCGCCCGGCGCTGGCAACCGTCGGGCGCAGTTGTTGCATACTTGGCGCACGATGCTCGCGCCACGCGATGACACTGCCGCTTCCATTGCCGAGGATTCCGACGAAGCGCTGATGCAGGCGTACGCCGCGGGCCGCGCCGCGGCATTCGACACGCTGTACGCGCGGCACAAGGGCGGCGTATACCGCTACCTGCTGCGCCACTGCGGCAACGCCGGCATCGCCGAAGAGATGTTCCAGGACGTCTGGATGAACGCGATCCGCGCGCGCGATCGCTACGTGCCGACGGCGAAATTCACGACATGGCTCTACACGCTCGCCCATCACCGGCTCGTCGATCACTGGCGCGCGAGCGGCCAGGCGAAGTTCGCGTCGATCGACGACGACGGCGACGAAGGCACGCGCGCGACCGTGGAGGCGCTGCCGGCGTCGCGCCGCGACGAGCCCGAAGCGCGCATCGACGCGCGGCAGCTGCGCGAACAATTGCACGCGGCGCTCGCCACGCTCCCCGCCGTGCAGCGCGACGCGTTCCTGTTGCAGCAGGAGGGCGGCCTGTCGCTGGCGGAAATAGGGAACCTGACGGGCGTGGGCGTGGAAACGGTCAAGAGCCGGCTGCGCTATGCGGTCGCCAAACTGCGCGGCGAATTAAGTCCACTGAGAAGTTCACTGGGTCCGTCGCTGCGCGAGGAATCCCGATGACGCACGATCCCGACCATCCCGAACGCGACCCGGCGCTGGACGCCGCGTGGCGCGAGCATTCGACGGAGATGCCGCCGTCGCGGCTGGATGCCGCGATCCTCGCCGCCGCGCATCGCGCGGTCGGCAGCGCTCCGCAACCCGTCGTTGCGCAGGACACCGGCACGCGGCCCGACGACGCCGGCGTGAGAACGCGCGCAGCGACTGGCCCGCAGCGCTGGTGGATGCCGCTGGCCGCCGCCGCAACGATCGGCGCCGTCGCGCTGGGGATCCTGCAGACGATGCCGCAGCATGAATCGGCCATCGCGCCGTCGGTGAGCGACATGCCTGCGCGCGCGGTCGAACGCCAGCGGTTGCAGTGCCGGATGCGTCACGCGACACATTGCCGCCCAAGGAAAAGCGAGACGCAGCGGGCGCGGTGGCCGAGGTGGACGCTGCCCGGACACCCGCCGCGGCCGCGCCTTCCGCGCCAGCCTTGGCCGGAGCGCGCAAACAGTCCGCCAAGCCGGCCGCGCCGCAGGCGACGGACCGCATCGCGCCTTCCCCCGCATCGGTCGCCGAGGCACCCCAGCCATCGTCCGCTTCGAACACCACGGCGCCCCCGCCGTCCTCCGCTTCGGTCGCCGCAGCGCCCCAGCCGTTTCCCGCGGAGAAGAAAGCCGAATCGGGACAATCGCGCGGAATCCGTCGATCTGAAAAATCGCGCCGCGCGGCGCCGGCACGCAACCGCTGCCGCACCGCCGTCGCATGCCGACTTGCCCGCAAGGACGACCGCCCGCGCAGCGAGCCGTTGCCATCGCCGCCGGCCGCGGCCGGGTCGATGGCGCTGGGAAAGACCGCGGCCAACTCAGCGGTTCCGCGCCAGGGCGATCGACATCGATGCGTCGATCGTTCGCATTCGAAAATTGCACGACGAAGGCAGGCTCGCCGATGCCGCCAAGGAGCTGCTGGCGTTGCGCCAGGCCATTCCGGATGCCGATGGCCGCCTGCCGCCGGAACTTCGCGCGTGGGCGGCTACGGTCAAGCCGTGAACGCAACCGTCGACAAGGACACGGGCCCGGTCCTGCCGCCGCGGCCGACTCCGCCGCGGCCCGAGGATTGCTGCGGGACCGGCTGCGTGCATTGCATCTACGTGATCTACGACATCGCGCTCACCGAATGGGAGCGCGAGGTCGAGCGCATCCTGGCGCAGCGCCAGGACCGGGACCTAGCGCTCCAGCGAGCGCAGCAACTTCTTGATCGGCGCGGGCAACGCCGCGCCCCGCGCATCGGCAGGCGCGAGCCAGATCGTCCCGGGCGTTTCGGCGCGCGCCGGCCAGCGGCGCGCGCTCACGCGCTGCGGATGCAGCGTCAGCGCGAAGTGCGTGAACGCGTGCGCGATGGGCGGAAGCTCCTCGCGCAGCGTCACGTCGGCCGCGAAGCGCGATTTCACCGTCGCGCGCACGTCGGCGTCGAGCGGCAATTCGGGCAGGCTCCACAGCCCGCCCCAGATGCCGACCGGCGGACGCCGCTCGAAGAGGATCTCGCCGCCATGCTCGATCAGCAGCACGCGCAGCGCGCGTTGCGGCAGCGCCTTCCGCGGACGCGGCGACGGCAACGCGTCGACACGATCGGTCTTGAACGCGACGCAATCGCCCGCGACCGGGCACCTGGCGCATTGCGGGCGCGTGCGCGTGCACAGCGTCGCGCCGAGGTCCATCAACGCCTGCGTGTAGGTCTCGATGTCGCGCGCGGGAAGCAGCGATTCGGCGACGTCCCACATCTGCGCTTCGACACTGGCTGCGCCGGGGAAACCGGCGATGCCGCGATGCCGCGCCAGCACGCGCTTGACGTTGCCGTCGAGGATGGCGCTGCGCGCGCCCGAGGCGAACACGGCGATGGCCGCCGCGGTCGAGCGTCCGATGCCCGGCAGTGTCGCCAGCGTGTCCGCATCCACGCGGAAACACGCCCGCATGCCGCGACATCACCTCCTGCGCCGCCGCGTGCAGGTGATGCGCGCGCCGGTAATAGCCGAGGCCGCTCCAATGCTCGAGCACGCGCTGCACGGGCGCGCGCGGCGAGCGCGCGAACGTCGGGAAACTCGGAGACGAAGCGCTCGTAGTACGGAATGACCGTGGCCACCTGCGTCTGCTGCAGCATGACTTCGGACAGCCAGATGCGATAGGCGTCGCGCGTGTCCTGCCACGGGAGGCCGTGGCGGCCGTGCGCGCGCTGCCACTTGACGAGGCGCGTCGCGAATGTGGAAGGGTGTCGCCGCACCGCTGTGGATGGGTGTCGCCGCACCGCTGAGGAACTGGGCGTCGCCGCAGCGCTGAGGAAGGGTGCCGCCGCGACCGCAGGCGACGTGGCGGCCATGCCGTTCGAGCGGATCAGCGCTGGCCGAGGCGCTGTTTCGCCTTGGCGGCGGCGTCGGATTGCGGGAACTTGCCGATCAGCTCTTCGAGCGTGCGCCGCGCCGCCGCGTTGTCACCCAGTTCCGACTGCGCCGACGCGACGTTGAGCAGCGCGTCCGGAACCTTCGGGCTGTCCGGCCAGGCCAGCAGCAGCTGCCGCTGCGACGCGATGGCCGCCTTGTAGTCCTTGCGCGCGAAATGCGCGTTGCCGATCCAGTACTGCGCCGACGGCGCCAGCGCGCTCTTCGGCGACGTCTTGACGAAGGCGGTGAAGCCGGTGATGGCGCCCTGGAAGTCGCCGCGCTTGAACTGGTCCAGCGCGGCATCGTAAGCGCGCTGTTCCGCGGCGGTCGACGGCCACGGGCGCCGCGGTCGATCGCCGCCGCCGTTGCACCGCCCGCGGGCGCGTCCGCCGGCGCGGCGTCGGTCGCCGGGCCCGGCCCACCTTCCAGCTTGCGCATGCGCGCGTCCAGGTCGACATACAGGTCGCGCTGGCGCTTTTGCGACTGCTCGAGTTCGTACGTCAGCACCTCGATCTGTCCGCGGATCTTGGCGACGTCGCTCTTCAGCGCCTCGACGTTGTTGGCAAGGTCCACCAGCGCGCCGCTCTTCAATTGCCGCTCGAGCTGCGAGACGCGGTCGTCCAGGTCCTTTTGCAGCTGGTCGATGCGCACGTTGGTGGCCGCGATGCGCTTGCGCGCCTCCTCGTCGTCGAACAGCGCGGCGTGCGCGAACTGCGGCGCGACGTAGAGGAGCGCGAATGCGACGAACGCGCCCAGCGCCGCGGCGCGACGCACCGGGGTGGCGCGGCCCATCACTCGCCGAAGTAGACGATGTCGACGCGGCGGTTTTCGGCCCACGCGGCTTCGTCATGGCCTTCGCGCTTGGGCTTTTCCTTGCCGTAGCTGACCGTCTCGATCACCACGTCCTGCACGCCCATCAGCGTCATCGCGCGCTTCACGGCGTCAGCGCGCTTCTGGCCGAGCGCGATGTTGTATTCCCGCGAGCCGCGCTCGTCGGTGTGTCCCTGCAGCGTGACCTTGGCGCTCCGGTTGGCGGACAGGTACTTCGCATGCGCGTCGATCATGCGCCTTGTACTTGTCCTCGACGACGAAGCTGTCGAATTCGAAGTAGATGCTGCGCTTGGACAGGATGTTGTTGGGATCCTTGAGCGGATTCGCGCCGGTGCCCGTCGCCGTGCCCGAGATGCCGGACGGTGGTGGTGCCGCTGGTCGTGGTCCCGTCCTTGGCCGCGGCGGCGGCCGCTGCTGCAGTCGACTGGTCGTCGACGGGGGCGGAAGGTTGCGTGGAACAGCCGGCGAGCAGTGCCGCCATGACAGCGGCAACGAGGAATTTTTTCATGGAGCCTCCTGCGAAAGTTTGCGGGTGCGCGAGGAATGTCGCGGCGCGGGAATGAAAGACGGCATCGGAATCAGGGCCGCGGGAACGGCCCCCAGGCAGGTTCGCGCACGTCGGTCGCCGGGGCGCTGAGCCGCTGCTTCACGCGTCCGTCGCTCGAAACTGCGGCCAATGTACCACGCCCCCCGACGTCATTTGCGTAGAGGATCAGCCTGCCGTTGGGGGCAATGCTCGGCGATTCGTCGCGCGGTCCGGACGTCAATACCTGCACTTGCCGCGACGCGAAATCCTGCGTCGCGATCTGGAAGCGGCCGCCGTCGCGGCGCACGAACGCAAAGCCCTTGCCGTCGGGAAACGGCCGCGGCGAGACGTTGTAGCTGCCGTCGAAGGTGAGCCGCTCGACGGCGTTGCTGCCCAGCGTCAGGCGGTAGATCTGCGGACTGCCGCCGCGATCGGACGTGAACAGCAGCGACTTGCCGTCGGGCATGAACATCGCCTCGGTATCGATGCCCGGGGAACTCATCACGCGCTGCGGATTGCTGCCGTCGGCGTTCATCAGGTAGAGCTGCGAGCCGCCGTC
The DNA here is from genome assembly GCA_963834045.1 of uncultured beta proteobacterium. Taxonomy (GTDB): domain Bacteria; phylum Pseudomonadota; class Gammaproteobacteria; order Burkholderiales; family Casimicrobiaceae; genus VBCG01. The sequence continues at coordinate 345,395 of CAWIAK010000004.1, forward strand.
CTTGGTGAGCGTGACCGCGAGCGTGCGGCCGTCCGGCGACCACGCCGGCGAGCTGTTGCTGCCGCGGAAATTGGCCACCGCCGCGCGCGAACCCGTGGCCAGGTTCTGCACGTACACCACCGGCTTCTTGCTTTCGAACGACACGTAGGCGATGCGCGTGCCGTCGGGCGACCAGCGCGGCGACAGCATCGGCTCGTTGGACGTGACGATGGTCTGCGGCTCGAAGCCGTCGGCGTCGGCCACCAGCAGCTGGAACCGCGTGCCCGATTTGGTGATGTAGGCGATGCGCGTCGAGAACACGCCCGGGTCGCCGGTCATCTTTTCGTAGATGACGTCGGCGATCTTGTGCGCCGTGGCGCGGAACTGCGCCGGCGTGACGTTGTAGACCATGGCCACCAGCGGCGCCTGCTTCACGACGTCGACCAGCGCGAAACGGACTTCGACACGGCCATCGGCCTGCGGGCGCGCCGAACCGACCACGACCGCGTCCGCGCCCTTGCGCGCGCCAGGCGGCCGCCTGCACGTCCTCGATGCGCGCGGGACGCGGCGCGACGCCCGACGGGTCGACCAGCTTGAACAGGCCCGAGCGCGTCAGGTCCTGGCCGACGATATAGGAAATGCTGGTCGGGCCCGCGGGCTCGCCGTCGAACGGCACGATGGCGATGGGGACCGCCGTTCCGGCGCCGCCGACGATCTCGATGGTGAGTTGGGCTTGCGCCAAGGGCAGCGTCAGAAGGAACAGCGCGGCCAGTGCGACGGTATGGCGAAACGAGCGGTACATGAACACTTTTTTGTTGGATCCGTTCGCGGCATTGCGGCCGGCGCGCATTTGGCAGGTGGCCGATTATAACGAAGGGGGCTGCGCGAACGGGTTGACCGCTTGCAGGGCGCGCGAGTTCCGCAACCGGCAAATTCTTCAGTGCGGCGCGATGGCCGTGGCAAAGCCGAAGGCGCTGGTCAGCCTGTCGGCGACCCTTCTGGCTTCGTCGCGCTCCGGGTAGGGCCCGACATAGACGCGATACAGGCCGTTGACCTCGCGCACCCGGGGTTCGACCTGCGCCGTGGCAAGCTGCCCCTGCACGTGGGCGAGAAAGGCCTGCGCGTTGTTGAAGTTCTGGAACGCGCCCAGCTGCACGGCGAATCCGCCCGCGGATTCCCTGCTGATCGGCGCGATCTGCGGCGCCTCGGCCGGCTGCGCCGGCGCAGCGGCGGCGACCGGCGGCAAGGGCGCCGCCGCCACCACCGTTTCGGCGCCCGGAATGATGGCTTCCACGATGACTTCGCCGCTGCCCTTGGCGGCCATGCCGATGCGGTTCGCGGCGGCATACGACAGGTCGATGATCCGGTCGTGCAGGAAGGGGCCGCGATCGTTGACCCGCACCACCACGCTCCTGCCCGTCGCGACGTTGGTGACCCGCGCATAGGACGGCAGCGGCAGCGTGGGGTGCGCCGCGGTCATCGCGTACATGTCATACGTCTCGCCGTTGGACGTCTTCTGCCCGTGGAATTTCTTGCCGTACCAGGACGCGATGCCCCGCTCCTTGTACGGACGCAGCGCCGTCGCCGGGACATAGTCCTTGCCCAGCACCGTGTAGGGACGGTTGGCGAAGCGGTTGAGCGGCTCCAGCCGGGGCGTAGCGTCGGGAATGGCGTCGAGGTTGGGCGGCGGGCTGTCGCCCGGACCGTCGTCCTTGTAGTACTTGGTGGACGACGGCGGCGCCGGCGCGGAGGGACGCGGATGGACGTAGATGCGGCGGATGAGGCTCCTTCTTCGGCCGCGCTGCTGCATGCGGCCAGCAGCGCGGCGATCGCGCACAGCGCCAAAATGCGCGGGAGGTTGGGAAAAGCTCGCATCCTGGAGCCAGAATCTACCATTCGTCTACCATTCGTCTACCATCGCCGCGCACCCAGCACGACATGGCCACCTATCTTTTCGCCTGGAACCCCTCGCTTTGGAATTGGCCCGAACTGGCCAAGGACATCGGGCAGCTCAAGCGGCGCGGCCACTACGATACCGAGTGGAATTCCGGCCGCGTGCGCAACATCGAGGTCGGCAGCCGCGCCTTTCTCATTCGCGTCGGCGTGCCGCCGAAGGGCCTCTTCGGCGCCGGCTACACGCTGACCGCGCCGGTGCCCACCCTTCATTGGCGCCCGGAAAAGGCGGCCAAAGGCGCAACCCAGCAACGCCTCACGCTGCGCCTCGAGTCGCTGCACCTGCTGCCGCTCATCACCTACGACGACCTGGCCGTCCCGCCGTTCGCGCGCTTCCGCTGGGGCGTGCGCTCGTCCGGCGTGCGCATTCCGTCGACGCTGGCCGAGGCGATCGAGGAATTGTGGGAGTCCCGCCTCGCCGCCGGTACGAAGGACTTGCCGCGCCGGGCTCGCCGCGGCTGAACGCGCGCGGCAGACTGTCAGAACTGCTTTTCGAGCGGGACGAGCAGCGTGTAGAGGTCCGACTTGATCCGCTGCCACAACGTCGTATCCGGCTCATGGCTCCAGTACACGCGCTGGCCGTCGACTTCGGTGTGCCACTCCATCGCCCGCGAATTGGACTCGGGCGCGACGACCACGCGGTAACTGCGCGCGGACGAGGCGAATCCGTCGAAGCGCCGGATGACTTCACGCGCAATCTCGGGGCTGTCGATCAGCAGGCCGATTTCCGTATTGAGTTCGAGCGATCGCGGGTCGAGGTTGGCGGATCCCAGCAGAACCATTCGCTCGTCGAACACGTAGGCCTTGGCGTGCAGTGCAAAGGGCGCGCCGCTGGCCCCGCTGCCGCCACTGCTGCCGCCGCTGCTTCCGCTGCCGACGCCGCGCGCTTCCCTGTCCTGCGTGGTGCCGGGCACGGGCCGCACTTCGAAGATTTCGGCGCCTGCATCGATCAACCCGCTTCGATAGCGCCGATAGGCTCCGTGCACCGCGGGCACATCGGTCGATGCAAGCGAATTGGTCAGGATCCGCACGCGCACGCCGCGCTGCAGCAGCCGCTCGAGCGACGACCGCCGATCCGGCCCGGGAATGAAATAGGGGGAAATGAGGACAAGGTCGTGGGACACGCCATCGACCAGCGAATCGATCGTCGTGGCGGTGGGCGACTGATCGCCGGCGGACACATGCGGTTCCGCCTTCTCGGGAGGATCGGCGATCACGCTCGCCTTCGCCCACGTCAGCGGCAAGCGTCCGTCGAGCAATCCGGCCAGCGGATCGCCTGCATCGACGCGGCGCATGACCTCGGGAACTTCCTCGCGATTCTCCGCGAGGTCCGTCCTTGCCTCGTGCACGCTGGGAACAGGTTGCGGGTGGTACAGCGCTTCCTGCGGAATGGCCAATGCGCAATTCCAGTAGGCGTCGAAGCTCGATTCCAGTTCCGGCAAGACCGCGCCCACACCGCTACGTCGAAATCGCCAAAGCGGACCGAGACCGCGCCGGTATTGAAATACTCGTCCGGCGACGTTCCTGCCGCCGACGATGGCGATCGCCCCGTCCGCCGCGAGCAGCTTGTTGTGCATGCGGTGGTTGAGCCTGCGCGCGTTCATCACGAATTCGACGCGCTGCAGAAGGGGAACCGGAACCGCGATAGGCAAAGGGATTGAACAAACGGACCTCGATGTTGCGATGCCCGTCGAGCGCGGTGAGCGTCTTGCGCGCGTCCGGCAACGCAAATGCATTCAGGTCGTCGATGAGTATGCGTACGCGGACACCGCGATCCGCGGCGTGCAGCACGCCGTCCAGCAGCAGCTTTCCGGTGTAGTCTTCGACGAACAGGAAGTACTGGATGTCCAGCGACGCTTGCGCGGAACGGACCAGTTGCGTGCGCAACAGCAGGCCATCGAGTCCGCGCGGAAACAAGTGGAATCCCGACAGGCCCGGACGTTGCGCCGCTTGCGATGCCAACTTGCGCCCGAGCGTCGTGTCGTTGGACTGCGCGAATGCGGTACTGGCCGCCTTTGGATATTCACTGCCGGGCGGCAGTGTCGCGCAGCCCGCAACCAGCATAGCGGCCGCCACGACGAGCGTCGCCAGTCCGCGAACGAATTGCCCGGCGGGAACCTTGCGCGAACCGGACGGACCAATCCTAAGTGGCGGCATCGATAGTGAAAGGGAGATGGGCATGCGACATTGGCTGGTAGCGACATTGCTCGCGGCGTACGCCGCGGTCGCCCATTCGGCTGGCGAAGACCAGGACATCATCGTGAAAGTCGTGCGCGATGGATCGACGATGCAAGTCGATTCCGAACTGCGCGTGCGCGCGAACGCCGCGCGACGTATGGGACGTGCTCACCGACTACGACAACATGCCGCGATTCGTATCGACCCTCAAGGCCAGCACGATCGAGAAGCGATCCGGAAACCGGTTGCAGGTCACGCAGCGCGGCACGGTGCAATTTGGCCTCCTCGGCTTTCCGTTCACGACGGTACGGCAGATCGACCTGGTTCCCTACACCGAAATTCGCACGTACGGTGATCGACGGCAGCATGAAATCCTCGCAATTCGTCACGACGATCATTGCGACGCCCGGCGAAACGCGGATCGTTCAACACGGGACCGTGGTGCCGGACATATGGATTCCGCCCGGAATCGGTCCCGCGATCATCGCGGAGCGGACGCGCGTTCAATGGCAGGAGTTCCGCGCAGAAATTCTGCGTCGCTCGGCGAATCCCGTTCGAGCCTGCGCCGTCCGCATCGACTGCTTCACCGCAACGCGTCGCGCAGCCTGTCACAGGCAGACGCCGCGCGCAGCAACCCTCAATAGGTCTTGTGCTCCTGCGCCTCGGACTGGATCTTGTTGCCCGCTTTTTCGACGTCCTTGCCCGCGCCTTGCACCGTATTGCAGCCGGTCAACGTGGACGCGCCAAGCGCGATGGAGAAAAGCGCCAACAGAATTTTCGCGTTCATTTGCATTCCTTTCGTCAATAGCCAGGGCAATGTGCACCTGCGACATCATTGTGGTCGGGACGGCCCGCCCCATCGAAGCGGGAGTATTTCGGATTTGCCTGTAGGACAACTCCTTGGCGTTTTGCACTTCACTGGGGCCGGGGTCGCGCCGCGCCGTTATCGGCTGCAGCCGATCCAAAGGACTCACCACGCCGCGCCCGCCGCGATTGAGCACGTGCGTGTAGATCATCGTCGTGCTGACGTTGGAGTGACCGAGCAGTTCCTGCACGGTGCGAATGTCGTAGCCCGATTCAAGCAAGTGCGTCGCGAACGAGTGGCGCAGCGTGTGCGGCGTGGCGAGCTTGTGGATGCCCGCGTCCCGCACCGCCTGGCGCATCGCGCGTTGAAACGACTGATCGCCGAGATGGTGGCGTCGCACCGCCCCGCCGCGCGGATCCTTCGACCGCCGATCGGCCGGGAACACGTACTGCCACGCCCACTCCCGCGCCGCCGCCGGATACTTGCGCGCCAGCGCGAACGGCATCCACACCGCGCCGAAGCCTTCGTCGAGATCCTGCAGGTGCAGTGCACGCGCACTTCCTGCAAATGCGCGCATAGCGGCTGCGCCGTTCCGCGCGGCAGCAGCGTCACCCGATCCTTGGCGCCCTTGCCGTCGCGCACCAGGATTTCGCGGCGCGCGAAGTCGACGTCCTTGACGCGCAGCCGCAGCGCCTCGAGGATGCGCAACCCCGAGCCGTACATGAGCCGCCCGATCAAGCGATGCGTTCCCTTCAGATGGTCGAGTACGCGCACCACCTCGTCGACCGTGAGGACCACGGGAAGCTTGATTGGCCGCTTGGCGCGCTCGACGTCGTCGAGCCAGGGCAATTCGATGCCCAGGATCTCCCGATACAGGAACAGCAGCGCGGACTGCGCCTGATTCTGTGTCGCGGCGGCGACCTCGCGGTCGACCGCCAGGTGCGTGAGAAATGCCTCGACCTCCGTGGCGCCAAGTTTCGCCGGATGCCTCTTGTCGTGGAAAAGAATGAAGCGTTTAATCCAGTCGACGTAGGCCTGTTCCGTGCGAATGCTGTAGTGCTTGCGACGGATGGTGTCGTGAACGCGGTCGAGGAGTCGAGGTTCCTGGGGTTCGTCCATACCCGATTAGGTCCCCTATTTGAGGAGTGTCCCGTTGATTCTTGGCGCCTTTCCCCCTCCCCACAATCGACCACACGGCCTAATGACGGTTTGCGTTGCGTCGTTTAGGTTCCCCAGTTCTAGTTAGGCCGCATGCCAACGCGTGCGCGATGCGAATGCGATTCGCGCGTCGCCTGCAGGCGCTGCTGTTGCGCAATTCTCGCGGGTGTCTAGTCGCGTCGATCGCATCCGGCGGGACACACGCCTGAGCTCGTTGCGTGCTGCCAGCTCCTTGCCGCGGACGTCGCCAGCCCTGACGTCGGCATTTTTGTCGTACGGCGCAGCGTGTACGGCGAATCTATCTGCGCAATTCCCTTCGTCGCGCATCTGTCGCCAGTTCGCAGTTTCTGGCCGAAGCTAGACGTCACACGTGCAGTTCCTTCGACGCATCGATCGCGCTTGCATTCCGTCATTGCCTCCCTCGCTGCCTAACCCGTCGCTCAACGCGGACGTCCCGCATGCGTGGGCTGCGCCCACGGGCGGGCCGCCGGTTAGCTTGTTTCGTTAGGCCTCTATGGTCGCGCTACTTCGATGGGCCGCCGTAATTCCTGCAGCGCTGATCGGCTGGTCTTGCGGCGGTCTCTTTCTGAACGGTGCGCGTCGCATCGCCGTGTTACTTTGTCTGGACAAGAATTCGATCTCGGGCGCCTGTATCGCCTCGTGCGTTTGCGGACTTCGAGTCCGCTCTTGTCCCCGCCGCATCCTTCGTCGCCGCCTTTCTATTTGTGGCCTTGCCCACGGTAGTCGCCCCAACCAACAGGCGGCGAGTGGCGTTGATCACATTCTTCGTTGCGGTAGTCGCCGCAATATTCGTTTCACCCCATGGTGTGGGCATTGCGCTCCTCGCATTCATCGTCGCCGGCGGCGCAATTGCGGCACTCGCCTTTGGCCATTGGTGGAGGCCTAACCCGTCGCTCAACACGGACGTCCCGCGTGCGGGGCTTCGCCCCCGCAGCGGGCCGCCGGTTAGCTAGTATTCGTTAGGCCTCGCATTCGGCAATCGCTGCCTTTATCGCATCGCCTGAATGACTGGCCCATTGCAGACTCAGCATCGTCAGGACAACTCATGTTCGACCACGTCAAGTTCGGCGTCAGCGACTACGCTGCGAGTAAGTCGTTCTTCCTCCAGGCACTCGAACCGCTCGGCGTAACCGCTGTCACCGAGTGGCCGCCAGACGGCGCAGAGCTTAGCCACCCAAACGGTGCAGTTTCGTTGTGCTTCTATCAAACCAAGGAGAAGCCGGCGCATCTTCATCTCGCGTTCGTGGCGGAGAGCCACGAGCAGGTGCAGGCCTTCTACCGCGCAGCCCTACGGGCTGGTGGTAAAGACAATGGTCCGCCTGGTCTGCGTCCACAGTACAGCGGCAACTACTATGCGGCATTCGTCATTGGCCCAGACGGACACAACATCGAAGCGGTCTGCCATGAGACCGAGGCCTAACCCGTCGCTCAACGCGGACGTCCCGCGTGCGGGGCTTCGCCCGCGCAGCGGGCCGCCGGTTAGCTTGTTTCGTTAGGCTTCGACCTCGGCTCGTGGAACTCCGACTACTCGTCCTAGCATTCCTCGCGCTAGTGTGTTCCTGCGATGCAATAGACTTCGGTTCTGGTTGTGCTGCGGGCGAACAAGCCGTTCGCGCGTCGCAACACGCGGAAGCCATCGACCTCCTCAGCAGGTGCCTAGCGAAAGACGGTCTGGAGGCTAACGAACGCGACCGGACCTTGAAGTTGCGAGCATGGGCTCACTACAGCCTGGGGCAGGACTCGCTGGCGGTTGCGGATCAGGAGGCTGCCTTTCACCTGAACCCCAATTTTGAGTATGGCGATTACATCAATTTCGCGATGTACCTGCGTCGCGTCGGGCGCTTTAAAGACAGCCTCCGAGCAGTACATTCCGCAGAGAGGGTGGAGGAAACCAAAGGACATCCAGCTATGATGACCCAGTATCACCTCGGGTGGAGTCTATCGGCACTTGGTCGTTACGATGAAGCTGTTCAGGCGTTCACAAGGGGGATCTCCGATCAGCCCGACTATCCCTTTGTCTATTGGCGCCGCGGACTCGCATATGAAGCACTTCACCAATCCGAAAATGCCCGCGCAGATTTTGATCAGTTCGCCCACAAGTTGTCTGCCTCGGAATCGGAACGGTTAGCTTCTCAAGAAATGCTGCCCGAAATCCGGGAAAAATTGAAACTGTTCGGTTTGAATGACAAGTATCGCTTTTGAGCCAAGGATGTCGAAGCCTAACCTGTCGCTCAACGCGGACGTCCCGCATGCGTGGGCTGCGCCCACGGGCGGGCCGCCGGTTAGCTTGTTTCGTTAGGCCTCAGAGCCAACGTCGACGTAACCTCTTGCGCACGGAGACCAGCATGGCCAAGAGTCATGATTTTGATGTGGCAGCAGCACACAAGTACTTCGCGGCTCATTGCTTCAACTCGGCTTGGGATCTTCTCGAGAAGCCAACCCGGACGGCGGAGGATGAGCGGCTCATGGTGGCTCTGAACCAAGCTTCCATCTACCATTGGCTGAACCGGCCGGACTGCGAGCCCAAGCGCCTTTCCATTGGCTACTGGCAGGCATCTCGTATTCAGGCAGTTCTTGGAAATTCCGTCGAGGCTCGCCGCTACGCCGAAGTCTGTCTTTCCTACAGCGCGGACCTCGAGCCATTCTTTCTGGGCTACGCGCATGAGGCGCTGGCGCGCGCAGCATTGGTGGCCGCCGAGACCAGCGTAGCTGAGGAACATCTCAAACTTGCCGCACAGCAAGCCGCACTCATAGGTCGTAAGGAAGATCGCGACCTTCTGGTCAAGGACATCGAAGGTTTGAGGCAGTCGCTGTGGCCGCACTGAGGCCTAACCGCGCGTTCAACCGGACCGCTATCGCGGCGCTGCGCGCCCGCCGAACGGCCGGTTAACTTGGTTCCGTTAGGCCGCACAAACGCGGGCTTCCGCTTTCGCTTACTCTCAGCGCATTGGCGCACTAACTCACGTGGGATTTGGAGGCGCATGTTAATATCCGTATAGTCCTCGCAATCTTTCTCATGGCCTCCTTTTCGGGTGCAGTTCCCAGCTCGTTTGCGGCAGATACCGGCATAGTCGGCGACAACTTGGTTGGAGCATGGCGGGGAAGAGTGCAGTTCACGTCGGGCGCACTTGCCGAAACTAAGGACCTTGAGTTCATGTACGCCTTCAACGTCGGCGGAACGATGACGGAGTCCTCGAATTACGACGCCGTGCCCCCCGTGCCGCCCGCATACGGAGCATGGAGAAAGGTCGGTCTCAGGAAATTTGAGGCCAAATATCAATTTTTTCTATCTAAGGCCGTGACAAGCGCTGACGAACTTGTCAAAGGAGGAGGCTGGGGTCCGGACGGTTACGGAGTTCTGGTGCAGAAAATGACGTTGTCCGCAGACAGCAACTCATTCGAATCGCGAATCACCCTTGAGCTTTTCGACAAGGATGGAAAGCCTACGGCCGGCGGGGGCGAAGGTACCGCCGCAGCGCAAAGGATCAGATTCTGAGTGCGGCGCTATTGCGGCCTAACCCGGCGCTCAAGGGGACTCCCCGTGTGCGTGGCTTCGCCACCGCACCGGGTAGCCCCTTAGCTTGTATTCGTTAGCGCCTGCCACAAATCACCGCCATCTAACGTCCATCCAGTGCCTCCAAATTCCAATCTTGACGCTTCGGCGGGGCCGCGAATGTCCTGGCGTGCAGTCAGTTTGGGCGCGGCTTCGGCCATCGCACTCACCGCTACCCTCGGCACGGCGGTCGCGCTAATTGCCCAGTGGGCGCTCGTTTGGCGCGGTCTTGCCCCGCAGGCGGCCTACGCAAGCTTGTTCCACTCCTCCGGCTTCACCGCCTTCGAGCATTTCCTCAGCTTCTTCTACTATGCGGTCGGCGGTTACGTCGCGTCCTCTCTGGCGGCTTCTCGACCCATTACTCACGGTGTGGTTGCTGGCATCGCAAGCCTTCTCTTTTCGGTCGTAGCGTTCGCAGGTCCAATGGGCAACCCGCTGCCCTTCTGGTCAATCGCTCTGTGGTTTGCAATTCCAATTCCGGCCGCCGCCATTGGCGCCTATCTATATGCGCGGCAGGCCTAACCCGTCGCTCAACGCGGACGTCCCGCATGCGTGGGCTGACGCCCGACGCAGCGGGCCGCCGGTTAGCTTGTTTCGTTAGGCAGCATGCCGACCACGGAGCCAATGTCGAATGTACTAAGTATCACGGTGGAAGCTGAACCCACGGCTGAGGTTACGCGGACAATTTTCGATGGGCTGTTTCATTCAAATGTTGAGCGGACCGGCGATGGAAAAATTGAACGCCTGTGCGTTGTTGCGCGAGATGCCACCAGTTCACTTGTTGGCGGAATCTATGGCGACATTTATTGGGACTGGCTTCACGTCCTGGCACTTTGGGTTGCTCCGCCATCGCGGCGTCAACGCCTGGGTACCCAACTACTTTCTCGCGCAGAAGGCGAAGCCTTCGTCAAAGGTTGTCGAGGCGCCTATCTCGACACGTTTTCATTTCAAAGCGTCGGCCTCTACACACGTGCGGGCTACGAAATATTCGGCTCGCTTGATCATTATCCCGCCGAGCATTCTCGGTATTTCCTCCGGAAGGCGTTGAATGCTGCCTAACCCGTCGCTCAACGCGGACGTCCCGCATGCGTGGGCTGCGCCCACGCGGCGGGCCGCCGGTTAGCTTGTTTCGTTAGGCATTGGCCCATGGCGACCAACATCGCGGTACCGTTCTTTGGTGGGTGTGCTTGCGGCGCAATTCGCTACGAATGCACCGCACCGCCACTTCGAATGGTCAACTGTCACTGTCGCGATTGCCAACGTGCAAGCGGCAGCGGCTATTCCGCAACACTGATCATGTCGGCGAGTTCAGTACGCTTGCTGCGCGGCGAGTGCAAGGAGCACCGAATTGTGGCCGAGAGCGGAAATGTCGCGAAGCGCGAATTTTGTGGCGCCTGCGGTACCCCGTTGTTTGCGGGGAGTTTGGCGCGATCCGATTTTTTGGGCGTAAAGGCGGCAAGTCTCGATGACTCAAGCTGGTTCGCGCCGGAGGCCGATGTGTGGGTCGAAAGCGCGCAACCGTGGGACCACATGAATCCAGACGTTCCAAAATTTGCCAAGAATCGTCCTAGGCCGTCCAATGCCTAACCCGTCGCTCAACGCGGACGTCCCGCATGCGGGGCTGCGCCCGCGCAGCGGGCCGCCGGTTAGCTTGTTTCGTTAGGCCTCATGCAACCTACCCGACATGCGCGACATGTCGACTCCGAGTCATGGCTCTTGGACTCGCCGCAGCACGCTTCGTGAGCTTGAGCGAGTGCCTCCTTCTGCCCGACGTCCGAGAATCCCAGACACTCGTCGACCTCTTGGCCGGACGAGCTTCGTCGAATTCGGCAGCTCCGGCTCGCGTGTTACAACGAGGCCGATTTGGTTTCTGCACTTTGCAAGCCGAATCATCGTCGACGCAAACGGCAAGCTGACTTCGAGGTGACTCGAATTGTCGCTCGGAAGTGGCACTTCTGACCTATCGAATCCACGTTCATCGTGAGCCGCCTGTCTACACGCTGCGCAGTTCTCTGTGGCAACTGAGCGGCGGTGCCGGTGGCGAATGGTCTTTCATCAGGCAACACCTACCGACATGAGGCCTAACCCGTCGCTCAACGCGGACGTCCCGCATGCGTGGGCTGCGCCCACGGGCGGGCCGCCGGTTAGCTTGTTTCGTTAGGCGTCAGGTGCATATCCGCAATGTTCTGCCATCGGAAATCGAAGCTGCACGCCAATTGCTGGCCGCGAGCGGTTGGGCGCATCGCGTTTCTGATCCTGAACAATTTCGAGAGTTGTTGTCGCGATCGCAAGTGACTTTGGTCGCGGTTGAGAATGGCGAGGTTATCGGCTTCTTGCGCGCGCTGAGCGACGGTGTAACCAATGGCTACATTTCCATGCTTGTTGTGTCCGAGGCGCATCGCCGCAAGGGTATCGGGCGTGCGCTTGTGAAAGCTGCAATGGGTGAAAGCAAACAAATGACCTGGGTGTTACGCGCAGGTCGCGATGGCGTCGCAAAATTCTACGAAAAACTTGGTTTTGTTCAGTCTCAGGTTGCAATGGAGCGGCCACGTGAGAAAACAACTGACGCCTAACCCGTCGCTCAACGCGGACGTCCCGCATGCGTGGGCTGCGCCCGACGCAGCGGGCCGCCGGTTAGCTTGTTTCGTTAGGCGTCTGAATCTTCGCCCCGATGCAGCTCGTCCGTCCAACGAAAGATACATCTCGCAAGCTACGTCTGCAGCTCTTGAGCGAGGATGGTCCGCCGATAACGTCCGCGGAATAGTCGCCGCACAGGAAGAACTGGCGAAGATCGAAACTGATGCAGACAGCATTCATCGCGAGCCTGGAGGACCGCGAGGCGAAGGGCGCACCGGTGAAGACTTCCAGACGGTTCAATCGTTGCGCGGATTCCGGGCATTCGACGTTGGCTGTGGGACGGCGAGTTCGCCGGAAGTATCGGTTTCCGTTGGCAGCCTGGAACTACGGCACTTCCGCCCCACTGCCTGGGCACATCGGTTACGCCGTGGTGCCGTGGAAGCAAGGCAACGGCTACGCCAAACGGGCCCTGAAGCTCTTGCTTCCCGAGGCTGTTGCTGAAGGACTTCCATTTGTCGAGATCACGACGGACCCCGAAAATATTGCGTCGCAGCGCGTGATCTTGGCCAATGGAGGTATTCTTGTTGAACATTTCACCACGCCGCCTCAATTCGGCAGCAAGCCGGGCTTGCGGTATCGCATCGCCCTGCCATGAAGACGCCTAACCCGTCGCTCAACGCGGACGTCCCGCATGCGGGGCTTCGCCCGCGCAGCGGGCCGCCGGTTAGCTTGTTTCGTTAGGCGTCAGCCAACTTGGTCCGCCAATCCGTTGATTGCGACTAGCATTCAAGCGCAAAGTATCAGGCTGAGCAACGGACGTTTCAGGTCGACATGACGCGCATGCTCTCTTACTCTCGACAAGCGAAAGATTATCAACGCCTGGCGATTAGCGGGCAAGCAATTGTCGTGGCATTCGACATGTGCTCGTCATCTAACATCATTGAGGATTTGACGAGTCACGACAATGTTGAGCCTCTTACAACGTTCTTCAGCGGACTGAAGCGATACTTGGCCAAGGAACAAAAAGGAACCCTGCCATTCGACCCATACAAGTTTACCGGCGATGGATGGTTGCTGTTGTTTCCGGAAAATACTGACGGCGTACGCCTCCTTCGTTTCTTGGAGAACCTGTGCTTGTACTTCGTGGTCGAGTTTCGACGATCGCTCTTGCCACATCTAAGTCACAATCCCGCGGTAGTAGGCATTACCTTTGGGATTGACAAAGGTGAACTGATTCCGGTGACCATGGATGGACGGCAAGAATACGTTGGCCGAGCCATCAACATAGCGTGCCGCCTGCAAGGCGCAGTTGTAGATAAGGGGCGCTCCCCGGCGTACACCGCATTGGTGTCCAATCGGGTGTACGGCGAATACTTCGCCGAAGCAAAACCTCATCGAGTAGTAAAGGTCACTAGAAACTTGCGAAACATAAACAACGGGGCGGAATTCGCATGTCGACGGCTTTGGCTACTGCGACCCTATCTGTCAGCAGATGAGCCGAGCTGATCTTGCGCAATCGCTCCTTTGGCTGCTGTCGACGATGCGGTTGGCCCCAAAATCCATATTGCGCTGCACGCTTAACCACGCGCTCAACCGGACGCGCCGGTAGGTGGCTCCTTGCTCGGCCACGTCGGTGGCGGCGCGCCGGTTAGCTTAGTCGTTAGGCGCCATGCAAATCGACGCTGCCGCCCCTTCTGATGTTGCCCAAGCTGTGGACTGCTTGGCAGCAGCGTTCGCGGAGGATCCGATTACCAGCTTCCTGCTTCACGCCGGCTCGAACTACCGAGAGCATCTGACGCACTTCTTCTCCCTGCTGGCGAGGGCGCGAATCGCGCTTGGCATGCCGGTGCTTGTGGCTCGAGCCACCTCCAGACTTCACGGGGCGGCCATGGGCAACACCACCGCACCGCCACCTTGGCCGAGTGAGTTCGAGGAACGAGTGGAGCCGCCTCGAGCTTGCGACTCCCGGCTTCAACGACCGCGCAGCGCTCTACGACGAGATTGCCAAGCGGAGCAAGCCGCCGGTGCCGCACTACTATCTTGGAGTAATCGGCATGGATCCGGCCATGCATGGGCTCGGCATGGGGGCGCGGCTGCTCAAGTCCTTTTGCGATCTGTCGGTATCCGACCCGCTTTCGGAAGGGGTTCACCTGGAAACGGCCAACCCATCGAATGTCCGGTTCTACGAGCGCGCCGGCTTTACCGTAACGGGCCAGGGCAGCCTCGGCAGTGCAACCCTATGGTGCATGTTCCTGTCCCACCGATCCCACCATGACGCCTAACCCCTCCATCGAGCGGACGTCCTCCGGCAGGCTGCGCCTGCCTACTGCCGCCGCTCATGTCGAACGTTAGGCTGCACGCGAACGCTCACGGGACGAGACTCATGGCGGCCTATCTAATCGCAGAGCACATCATCACGGACTCGGCCAAGTTCGAGGAATATCGAACCAAGGTTGGCCCCATGATCGCGAAACACGGCGGGCGTTACATCACAAAAGGTGGAACCCACAAGCTACCCGAGGGCGGCCATTGGAATCCGGAGCGGGTCGTGATCATAGAGTTTCCGAGCATGGCGGCCCTGAACAACTGGTACAACTCGCCTGAATACCAGCCGCTTATTGCTCTCCGCAAAGCCTGCACCAGCGAGTTCGACATGTTGTTCACTATCGAGGGTGCATAAGCGTGCGGCCTAACCCGTCGCTCAACGCGGACGTCCCGCATGCGTGGGCTGCGCCCACGGGCGGGCCGCCGGTTAGCTTGTTTCGTTAGGCGGCTAGACGATGAGTTCAGTCGCCACGGCAAACTCAAGGTGGGGAGATTAGGTGCTACTCGTTGCTATGTTGGTCGTGGTGTTTCTCGTTGGTTTACCGGTGGCGCTATTCATCCTCGCGCGTCATGGGGGCACCCTTCGCACCGCGTCAGCGCTCATTGCCATCGCGGCCGGTGTCGGGTTTGCGGCTCTCGCCTTTGTACCCGCCTCGAGCCTTCCAGACGTCCCCCTCTTAGGTGCAGCCGTCGAATTGCTTGTTCTGGCGACCCTTCCATTGAGTCTGCTCCTACTGTTGATCTATCCGTTGGCGTTGATAGGACTGGGATTGTTGCTGCTTTTCCGTCGCCCCAACCGTAATCCACATGCCGCAGCGTCGTCAAAGCAGCAGTAGCGGCACCAACCCGTCGCTCAACGCGGACGTCCCGCATGCGTGGGCTGCGCCCACGGGCGGGCCGCCGGTTAGCTTGTTTCGTTAGGCGTCATGAACGGAGTCGGTCGCACAGTCCGCGACATCAATCCCCGGAGAGCACTTCATGCTTGTAGGAACCTGTCACTGTGGCGCTGTCACGATCGAGTTGCCGTCCGCTCCGGAGAAGGCCACGAGCTGCAACTGCTCCATTTGCAGGCGCACCGGTGCCATCTGGGCTTATTACGAGTTCGGCACAGTTCGCATCGCCGGTCATCCCGAGAACACGCAGGAATATATCCAAGGCGACGGAACGCTCAGGACGGTGCGTTGTGCGACATGCGGATGCGTTACGCACTGGGAACCTCTGCGCACCGGAGCCGGGTTCTCGTCACGGCGTGAACCTGCGGAACTTCGACCCGAAGGTTCTTGAGTCGGTTCAAGTCCGGCGCTTCGATGGCGCGGACACTTGGAAGTTCTTGGACTGAACGCGAATGACGCCTAACCTGCCGCTCAATGCGGACGTCCCGGATGCGGGGCTTCGTCCGCGCAGCAGGCCGCCGGTTAGCTAATTTCGTTAGGCGTCTACAAACCACCATATCGCACGAGGTGCACTGATGGTCAAAGCCCCCGACTTCGATCTAGAAGCCGCACACAAGTACTTCGCTGCTCATTGCTTCAACCGCGCTTGGGATCTGATCGAGAAAACAGATCGCACTCCCGAAGACGATCGAGCCATGGTCTCATTGAACCAAGCGTCACTATTTCACTGGTCACAGCGGCCGGATAATGATGACAAACGCCGCTCCGTGGGGTACTGGCAAGCGTCCCGAATACAGGCCCTTCTTGGCAACGCGGCCGAAGCACGCCGATATGCAGACGTATGTCTATCCTACAGCCACAAACTTGAGCCTTTCTATCTCGGCTATGCCTTTGAAGCTCTAGCGCGAGCAGCAACACTTGCCGGTAATTCCGCCGAATGCAAGCAGTTTCTTGCCGCGGCAGCGGCACAGGCTGCCACGGTATCTGGTAAGGAGGATAAAGCGCTGCTTGAAGCGGATCTCATTAGCCTTCGTTAAGCCATGCCCCGCAAAGACGCCTAGGTGTCGACGAATGCCGCATTGGTCGCAATGGTTATCGCGGCCGTTGTGGCGTTCTTGGTTCGCCTCGTGTTGCGTCCCAAGCAACCGCCATCCGCCACATTCAAATGCGACGGTTGCAGCTCCATTTCGCAGCACAACAAGCGTACTTCCGACGCATGGCGCCGCGATGCCAAGCAACTGTTCTGCGATGCGTGTCATCGCAAACGGCTCGCATCGCAACACCAACAGTTGCAAGGTTCCCGTCCCGGACGCGCACCGGCCAGTTCAAACCGCGGCTGCTTAGGCGTAATGTTGTTACTGGCTCTCTTCCCGCTCGCGGTGATAACCATGATTTTGTATGCCTAACCCGTCGCTCAACGCGGACGTCCCGCATGCGGGGCTGCGCCCAGGCAGCGGGCCGCCGGTTAGCTTGGTTCGCTAGGCGTAGGTACCTAGCATGCGTGAAGTTCCACACGAGCTCGATTCCGAAGTCTTTCCACACGCTGTCGCGATGGCACGGCGGTGGTTGCTGGTATTAGGCGTGGCGTGGTTGACTCTCGGTATCGTACTGAGTCTTACCGAATTCTCTGCATCCCCATGGCTATGCCTGCTCCTTGTCGGCCCGGCCGCCATTCACTTCCTGGTCGCCCACTTTGGAAGCCATCGCGTAGCCAAATTGTCGCGTCGTATTCCCGTAGCTATGCCTACGCCTAACCCCTCGCTCAACGCGGATGTCCCGCATGTGTGGGCTGACGCCCGACGCAGCGGCCCGCCTGTTAGCGTGTTTCATTAGGCCCATCGCATGAAGCGTGTGCTCATCACGACTCTTGTTTTTGTTGCGGTTCTCGTGGTGGGCTTTGGACTCGCGATCTCACTCGGCGGACCTGGCGAGCCGTCGCCGATGTCGAGTATCAATGACCCATTCAAGAGCGTGAATTTCTCCGATCTACCGGAACTCAGTCAGTTTATGGCTCGCGATGGAGGAAACGTTTCTTTTCGCGCATACCCAGCACTCGGGGACACTACCAAAGGCGCTGTCGTGCTGGTACATGGCTCCTCCGCCAGTAGCAGCAGCATGCATGTGATCGCCAAGGGCTTCGCCGCTGCTGGATATGCAGTCTATGCGCTGGATATGCGAGGACACGGCCGATCCGGAGCGAAAGGCGATATCGCCTACATCGGGCAGTTGGAGGACGACATGGAGGATTTTGTCCATGCGATCAAACTAGCTCGACCGTCCACCTTGGTAGGGTTTTCTTCCGGCGGAGGTTTCGTTCTTCGTCTTGCGGGTACCGCACGGCAGAAGTTATTCTCGAACTATCTCCTGCTTTCGCCTTTCATCAGCCAGGACGCGGCGACGTCGCGTCCGAGCAGCGGCGGGTGGGTCACCGTAGGGATTCCGCGCATTGTGGCGATCTCTGTTCTCGATGGGTTCGGAGTGCACGCGTTCAACCATCTCACGGTGATCAAATTCGCGCTCACCGAAGAAACCAAGGGCTTCCTCACACCGCAATATTCCTTCGCTCTCGCGCAGAACTTCAGGCCCGAGCGCGACTACCAGGCGAACATTCGTGCGGTCAATCAGCCGCTGCGGATATTGGTCGGTGAGAATGATGAAGCGTTTTACGCCGATAAGTTTGTGAGCGTCTTCAAGGCCGCGGGCAAGGACGTTCCCGTCACGCTGCTCCCGGGGATCAACCACATCTCGCTGACGCTTGAGCCGGCTGCGGTCCAAGCGACGACATCATCAGTCGAGAGCATGGACCACGAAAGGCCTAACCCGTCGCTCAACACCGACGTCCCTTCCATCAGCGAGCGCTTGCCAGCGGAGCCACGGAATTAAGTCCCTTCTTGTACCGTGATTGGGGGCATTCCGTCGCCTATTCGCTCGATACCGACGGTCATGTTTTAGCTTTCGCCTCCGCGCGGGGCAGGGAACATAATGCGGCCTAACACGTCGCTCAACGCGTACGTCCCACATGCTGGGGCTGTGCCCGCGCAGCGGGCCGCCTGTTAGCTAGTTTTCGTCGGGCATCATCTATGCGCACCGAACGCAAATGCTGAGGAGACAAAATGTTCTTAGGCGAACCACATCCTAACGATGCAAACTCGGGTCTTTACTCGCGCGATATCGCCGACGACGGGTATGTATCGAATTTCACGCGATTATGGGCTTGGCGACCGGACGTATTTGATGCGTTCTTTAGTTTGCGTAAACTTCTAACCGACCAAGCCACCCTTACGCTTCGCAAGCGCTCTATTTTCTGTCTCGCCACGGCCGCCAACCTTGGCGATTCCTACTGCGCTTTGGCGTGGGGTACGACATTAGCTTTCAGAATGCAGCCCCACGACGGCCGCCACAGTCTTGCAATGCAATGAGGCTGCAGAGCTGACAGCGCGAGACAAGGCGCTTGCGGCATG
>CAWIAK010000005.1:0-111979 GCA_963834045.1 uncultured beta proteobacterium
GTGCGGTGATAATTTCCCGTCGCTCGATTGCCGCCGCTTTGGCGAAGGCGCGCGCCGCATGCCTTGAGAGCCGCGGGTACACTGTCAAATGAGCGCGGATTCGGCTTCGCTTGGGGATGGACCCGAATAGCCGGAATGGCAGTCAGGGAGACGTACATGCGTGAAGTCCGCAGGCTGGTGGCGATTGCGATGGCCGTGCTGCTCGGCTTGGCCGGATGCGCGAGCACGCATCCGCTGATGCCGACGCCGGTGTTGTACATCGGGGCGCAGGCGAAGCCGCTCTTCGCCAAGGCGCCAGCCGAGGTGCAGACACCGCCGCTGGACCTGCTGTTCATTACCGACCGCGCGCCCGCGACGAAACCCGATGAGCCTGAACCGTACACGGCGGACAGGTCGCGCTCGATGGCCTTTGGGTCGACGACGATCCTGTTCGGCCAGGACATGACGTGGGACGCGCTGGTCAAACAGAGCCTCTTGGCCGCGCGCTCGACGCCGACGGACCTCAAGCTCGGTCCGACGAAGGAACTCGGGCGCTACCCGCGCATTCCTTACGACGTTGCGGGGACGCCCGAGGGACTGACGCGCGCCCCCGCGGTCGTCGATGCGCACGAAGCGGCCAACCGGGCGCTGCAGGCCGAGATCGCGCGTCGACTCGCCTTGAGCCCGCGCAAGGAGATCGTGCTTTACGTCCACGGCGTCAGCAATTCATTCAGCGACGCGGCCTTGACCATGGGCGAGATGTGCCACTTCCTGGGCCGAGAGTTCGTTTGCGCGATCTTCACCTGGCCCGCGGGCGGAAAGCACGGCATCCTGTTCGGCTACGAAGAAGACTACGAGTCGAGCACATTCGCGGTCGAGCATTTGCGCAAGGCGATCCGCACCATCGCGGACACGCCGGGGCTCGAGAGAATTCACATCCTGGCCCACAGCCGCGGGACCGACGTGCTCGCGACCGCGCTGTCCGAGCTTTCCTTCGAGTCGTACATGCAGCAGACCACGCTGCCTCGGCGTGTCAAGCTCGGCAACGTCGTGCTGATGGCGCCGGATCTGGACATCGAGGTGGCTCCGGAAAAGATCCTGGCGATAATTTCCGATCCCGACGTGCCGTACGGCGCGACGCCGGACCCGCATGCGGTATTCCGGGCCTTGCGCCCGTTCCATCTCACCATTTATGTTTCGCCCGACGACAAGGCCCTCGCCACGTCGAGCTGGCTGTTCGGCAGCCTTGCCCGGCTCGGCCGCGTCGACACCTCGTTGCTGACGCCGGAGCAGGTCGAGTTGGCCAGCCGGCTTGGCTTCCTCGACGTGATTCAGGTTCGCGGGACGACCGACCTGTTCGGACACGGCTACTTCGTCTCGAACCCGAGGGCAAGTGCCGATCTCATCGCCATGTTGAGATACGGGCTCAAGCCCAACGAACCGGGGCGGCCGCTGGTGGAAGTCAAGCGACCGTTCTGGCGAATCCTGATCGGAAGCCGAGGCGAAGGGTGGTGCTGGAGGGGCTGACTGAGCCGCGCGTTGCGCCCGCTCGAGCGAGCGACCGGATGCCCATGCGACGATTGCCTGTGCGAATTGCCCGGGGTGCGGGCCTCGCCGCCCTGGCTCTGCTGATCGCGGGGATCGGAGTCTGGGGCGCGCTGCTGCTCGAGTATGCGGGGCCGGGCAACTTGCTGGTCCGTCGCGTGCTGGTGGTCGGCTTCTCACTGGCCGCTGCGGGAACGCTGATCGCGCTCTTCGTGCGCCGCTGGCGCTGGCGCGCGATCGGCATGTATGGGGTTCTGTGCGCAGGCCTGGCGATCCTGTGGTCGAGCATCGAGCCGACCAACGAACGCGACTGGCAGCCGGAGGTGGCCGTGCTGCCGTACGCCACGATCGAAGGCGATCGCGTCACCGTCCACAACATCCGCAATTTCGGCTATCGCAGCGAGACCGACTTCACCCCCGCGTATTACGACAAGTCCTTCGACGTGCGGGAACTGCGGTCGCTGGACGTCGTGACCTCCTACTGGACGGGTCCGGCGATTGCCCACGTCTTCGTGAGCTTCGGTTTCACGGGAGACGACTATCTCGCCATTTCCATCGAGGTGCGCAAGCCGAAAGGAGAGGGCTACTCGACGCTCAAGGGCTTCTTCCGGCAGTACGAGCTCGTCTACATCGTGGCGGACGAGCGGGACCTCATCCGGCTGCGCACCAACTATCGCCATGATCCGCCCGAGGATGTGTACATCTACCGCGTGAAGGGTCCGGTCGAAGTCGGGCAGCGACTGTTCCTGGAGTACATGCACAAGATGAACGAGCTGCGGGCGCACCCCGAGTTCTACAACACGCTGACGACCAACTGCACGACCAACATCTGGACGAACAACCACGTCAATGCGGGGCGCGTGCCGCTTAGCTGGAAGATCCTGGCGAGCGGCTATGTGCCGGAGTATCTGTATGAACAGGGACGGTTGGAGACGATGGGCCTGTCGTTCCCGGAATTGCAAGAACGGTCCCACGTCAACGCGCGCGCCCAGGCGGCTGATGGGGCGGCCGACTTCTCGCGGCGAATTCGCGCGTGGGGCGAACCGGGGTCCGGCGACGGGAAGAAAATCCCGCAGGCGCACTGACCTACCTGCCCGCGCGGAGCCTCGGGCCGGGACGCAACCGCAGTCAGTCGTCGCTGCGCCATTCGTTTCGGCGCCCCGCGTTCCCTGTTGCCTTCGCCGCAGTGCGCGCCGTCACCGTTGTCCGCCCATGACATACCTCCTTTCGCAACCGCCGCACGGTAAACTTGCTCGCCACTACTCCCAATTGGTTTCCCCAAATGCCTCAAGTTGGCCAGTTCCGCTATGAATTCGACCGCTTCTACCGCTACGCCGAACTCACCGAATTGCTGCACGCGTTCGTCCGCGAATATCCGCACCTCGTGTCGCTCGAGGCGATCGGGAAAAGCCACGAGGGCCGCGACATCTGGGTGGTGACGGTCACCAACGGCAAGACGGGACCGGCCGCCGAGAAGCCGGCATTCTGGGTGGACGGCAACATCCACGCGACCGAGGTGGCCGCCTCGGCAGCCAATCTCTACTTCCTGCACACGCTGGTCACGCAATACGGCAAGGACGCCGACGTGACGCGCGTGCTCGACACGCGCGCGTTCTACGTATGCCCGCGCATCAATCCGGACGGCGCCGAGTGGGCGCTGGCCGACAAGCCGAAATGGATCCGGTCCAGCACGCGGCCGTACCCCTACGACGAAGAAGACATCGAAGGGCTGACCGTCGAGGACATGGACGGCGACGGCCGCATCCTGCAAATGCGCATCCCCGATCCCAACGGATTGTGGAAAGCGCACCCGGAGGAGCCCCGGCTGCTGATCCGCCGCGATCCCGTGGAGTCCGGCGGGACCTACTACCGGCTGCTGCCCGAGGGCCGCATCGACGGTTACGACGGCTTCACGCTGCGCGTCAAGAAACGCCCTCAGGGGCTTGATCTGAATCGTAATTTTCCCGGGTCCTGGCGCCAGGAATTCGAGCAGATGGGCGCCGGCCCGTATCCCACGTCGGAGCCGGAAGTCCGTTCCGTCGTCGACTTCATCACGCGCCACACGAACATCACCGGCGGCACCGCCTTCCATACGTGGAGCGGCGTGCTGCTGCGTCCCTTCGACAACCAGGCCGACGACGCGATGCCGGCCGAAGACCTGTGGGTTTACCAGGCCATCGGGAAGAAGGGCACCGAGCTGACCGGCTATCCGGCCATTTCCGTCCATCACGATTTTCGCTACCACCCGAAGACGGTCATCGGCGCGACGTTCCTGTGGGCGTTCGAGCACCTCGGCATTCTTTCCTGGGTCGTGGAAATCTGGGCGCCCATGCGCGAGGCCGGCATCGAAGGCTACAAGTACATCGACTGGTTCCGCGACCATCCGCCCGAGGACGACTTGAAGCTCATTCGCTGGAGCGACGAGAAGCTGGGCGGCGCCGCGCACGCCGGCTGGCGGCCGTTCGACCATCCGCAACTCGGCAAGGTCGAACTGGGCGGCTGGGACCGCTTCAATGCATTCTCCAATCCGCCGCCGCAATGCCTCGAGCGCGAGCTCGCGCGCTTTCCGAAATGGCTGATCTGGCACGCGCTGATTTCGCCCAAGCTGGAATTGGTTCACGCGGGCGCCGACGGATGCCGGCGGAGGCAACTACAAGGTCACGCTGGTCGTGCAGAACACGGGTTGGCTGCCGTCGTACGTTTCCAAGCGCGCGCTGGAGCGCAAGGTCGTGCGCGGACTGGTCGCCGAGATCGCCCTGCCGTCCGGCG
This sequence comes from uncultured beta proteobacterium, assembly GCA_963834045.1. Lineage (GTDB taxonomy): Bacteria > Pseudomonadota > Gammaproteobacteria > Burkholderiales > Casimicrobiaceae > VBCG01. The sequence continues at coordinate 4,294 of CAWIAK010000005.1, forward strand.
CGTCGCTGGTGCAGGGTCTTCACCGCGTCGATGCAGGACAGTTGGAAGGCAGGGCGTACAAGCACACCGGCGTCTCGTTCTGGCCCGAGCCCAACGTGACCGACGATCGCGCGAAGATCGAATGGATCGTCAAGGGCAGGGCCGGAGACGCCGTCGACCTCGTCGCGCGGCACGAGCGCGCGGGAACGTTGCGCGCTACAGTCAGGCTCGGTTAGCAGCGGCGCGGACCAGCGCAAGAAAGGATCCCCATGAGTCCTCGTTCCATTGCCCGGCACGTCGCGTTCGCGGTGCTGCTGCCGGTCATGCTTGCGGGCTGCACGACGCCCGAGGTGAAGAAAGGCGCCTCGAGTCTCGACCGCATCGAGCACATCGTGGTCATCTACGCGGAGAACCGCAGCTTCGACAATCTCTACGGCTTGTACCCCGGCGCCGACGGCATCGCCAACGCAACGCCGGCGCAATACACGCAGGTCGATCGCGACGGCACGCCATTGCCGCATCTGCCTCCGGTATGGAAAGGCAAGGAAGCCGATCCCGCGTTTCCACGCGACCTTCCGAACAAACCTTTCCGCATCGACGCGCCGCCGATCAATCTGCCTTTGTCGGTGGCGACGCGGGACGTCATCCACAAGTTCTACCAGAACCAGGAGCAGATCAACGGCGGCCGCAACGACCGCTTCGTCGCGGCGACGGATGCCGGCGCGCTGGCGATGGGCTATTACGATGGGTCGTCGCTGCCGTTGTGGTCCCTGGCCAAGCAATATGTACTGGCCGACAATTTCTTCATGGGTGCCTTCGGCGGTTCGTACCTCAATCACTTCTGGCTGATTTGCGCCTGCACGCCGCAGGACAAGGGTGCGCCCGCCGCATTGTGGGCACAGATCGACGCGCGCGGCTGGCTCAAGACCAAGCCGGATTCTCCGCTGTCGGTATTGAACGGCGCGCCGATTTTCTTCGATGGCGATGTGACGCCGGACGGATTTTCGGTCAACACGACGCAGCCGCCGTGGCAGCCGTCGCGTGTGCCGCCCGCCAAGGATGGCGATCCGAGGGCGGCGGACCCCAAGCAGCACACGCTGCCGCCGCAGACCTTGACCACGATCGGCGATACGCTTACCGCGAAAGGCGTGACCTGGGCCTGGTATGCGGGCGCGTGGGATGCCGCTACCAAGGATGGCATGCAGCCGCCGGACGCGCCGCGCAAAGTGATCGCGACGACGGTCAACGGGGCGCCGTACTTCGTCACGCATCACCAGCCCTTCAATTATTTCGCGCGCTTCGCGCCCGGAACTGTCGATCGAGAACGTTATCTGAAGGACTACACCGACCTGGTGGCCGGCCTCGACAAGGGTTCGCTGCCGCAAGTGGTTTTCTACAAGCCCCAGGGCACGCTGAACGAGCACCCCGGTTACGCGAATGTCCTTAGCGGCGACGAGCACATTGCCGAGCTCGTCGCGAAAATCAAGGCGAGTCCGTTGTGGGCCTCGACGGCCATCATCGTGACCTACGACGAGAACGGCGGATTCTGGGATCACGTTCCGCCGCCGGCAGGAGACCGCTGGGGTCCGGGTACGCGAATACCGACGATCATCATTTCTCCGCTGGCCAAGCGCGGCGTGGTCGACCACACGCCATACGACACCACATCAATACTCAAGTTGATCACGTTGCGCTTCGGCCTTACGCCGTTGCCCGGCGTGCGGCCGGGGGTTGGAGACCTCACCGCGGCGTTCCAGTAGGCGCCGCGGGCGTTCACGCGGGAGTCGGAAAAATCGTAGCCAATCCTGGCGGTGCCAAGCGCGGACTGGCCGTTGTGCCTCGCGGCGTCTGGGTGCTCGGGCTCGTCAGCATGTGCATGGACCTCTCGTCGGAGCTGGTCCATTCGCTGTCTGCCTCTGTACATGGCGACGGTGCTGGGCGCCAGTGTCTTCGTGATCGGCATCATCGAAGGCGTCGCCGAGGCGCTGGCGCTTATCGTCAAGCTGTTCTCCGGCATGATCTCCGACGCTTTTCGCAAGCGCAAGCCTCTCGTGTTGTTCGGGTACGGTCTCGCCGCCGTGTCGAAGTTCGCCTTCCCGCTCGCACCGTCGCTCGGCTGGATCGTCGGGGCGCGCTTCGCCGATCGACTGGGCAAGGGCATTCGCGGGGCGCCGCGCGACGCGCTGATCGCCGACATCACGCCCGCGAATGCGCGCGGACGCAGCTTCGGGTTGCGCCAGGCACTGGACACCGTCGGGGCGATCGGCGGGCCGCTGCTGGCGCTTGGCGCGATGGCGTATTTCTTAGGCGATTTCCACGCGGCGTTCTGGATTGCCGTGGTGCCCGCGATGCTCGCCGTCGTGCTGATCGTCGTCGGCGTCGACGAACCGGACCGCACGGATTCGCAGCCAGCGGATAACCCGGGTATCCGCCTCGCCGATATCCGCCGGCTTCCGCGCAGCTACGTGATCGTCGTCACCATCGCCGGCGTGTTGACGCTGGCTCGCTTCTCCGAAGCATTCCTGGTGCTGCGCGCGCAGAACATCGGCTTTTCCGACGCGACGGCGCCGCTGGTGATGGTTGCGATGTCCGTGGTTTACGCGGCGACTTCGTATCCGGTGGGCGCGATGGCCGATCGTGGCTATGGTGCGCGCCTTCTGTCGCTCGGACTGGCGGCGCTCGTCGTCGCGGACCTGGTGCTTGCGCACGCCAATGGCCGCTGGATGGTTCTGGCGGGCGCGGCGCTCTGGGGGTTGCACATGGGGTTGACTCAGGGGTTGCTGTCGGCTCTGGTCGCAGGCTCGGCGCCTGCGGACCTGCGCGGCACGGCATTCGGCGCCTACAACCTCGTGTGCGGCATCGCGCTGCTGGTGGCCAGTGCTCTCGCCGGCTGGCTGTGGGACGCCTTCGGCCCGCGCTTCACGTTCTACGCGGGCGCGGTGTTCACGGCCATCGCTTGGATCGGCTTCCTGCGCTACGGGCTTCGCGCCGCGGCGCTGCCGCGTGCGTGAGCAGGCGCCGCGTGGAATGCCGCGTACTCGGTGCGAGTTTCAACCGGTGACGAGCGGTGCTTCGTCCATGGCTGCGATCTGCTCGCGCAGTTCCAGGATGCGGTCCTGCCAGTAGCGCGGCGTGTTGAACCACGGGAAAGCCGCGGGAAACGCCGGGTCGTCCCAGCGCCGCGCGATCCAGGCGGCGTAGTGAATGAGGCGCAGCGTGCGCAGCGCTTCGACCAGATGCAGTTCGCGCGGGTCGAAATCGTGGAAGTCCTCGTAGCCGGCGAGCACGTCGGACAACTGCCGGGTCATCGACGCGCGGTCGCCGGAAAGAAGCATCCACAGGTCCTGCACGGCCGGACCCATGCGCGCGTCGTCGAAGTCGACGAAATGGGGTCCGTCGGGGGTCCACAGCACATTGCCGGCATGGCAATCGCCATGCAGGCGCAGGGACCTGACCGCGCCGGCGCGGTCGAAGCAGTGGCGAACGCCCGCAAGCGCCATCTCCGACACTGTCCGATAGGCCTCGAGCAGATCGGGTGGTACGAAGTCATGGGCAAGCAGGTACGCGCGCGGTTCGTCGCCAAAAGTCGCGATGTCGAGGGTCGGACGCGTCGCGAAGGGCGCGATGGCCCCGGTCGCATGCAGCCGCCCGATGAAACGGCCCATCCATTCGAGCGTGGCAGGGTCGTCCAGCTCCGGCGTGCGGCCGCCGCACTTGGGATACACGGCGAAGCGGAAACCTTCGAACCGATGCAGTGTCCTACCGTCGCTCGACCACGGCGCGATGGCGGGAATCTCCCGATCCGCCAGTTCCGCGACAAAGGCGTGCTCCTCGATGATCTGCGCGTCGGTCCAGCGTAAGGGGCGGTAGAATTTCGCGACTACTGGTGCAGCGTCCTCGAGATTGACGAGGTAGACGCGGTTTTCGTAGCTGTTGAGGGCGAGCAGGCGGCCATCGCCGCGCAGGCCGACGCTGTCGAGCGCGTCGAGGATCCGGTCGGGCGTCAGGGTTGCATACGGCGGCGCGGCGGGATCGGACATGGCGCATTGTACGTGCCGATGCGGTCGCGGCCTCGAATGGCTTGCCGTGGCGGCATGGAGGTTTGGCAGAACCGGCAGCGGCGAATGTCGCGCCACAACGAAGCAACCGGAGACCGGCAATGCCGCAGGATGAACCACACGCTGCGCCCGCAGGCAGCTACCTCTACTACCGGCACAGGTTGCCCGTGCGCGTCATGCACTGGATCAACGTCGTCGCGCTGACGATCATGTTCATGAGCGGCCTGCAGATCTTCAACGCGCACGCACAGTTGTACTGGGGCAAGTCGTCTTACGACGGCACGCCGCCGCTGCTGACCATCAGCTCTCGCCAGGATGCGCAGGGCACGGTCACCGGTTACACACGCGTGCTGGGTCGCGAATTCGACACGACGGGCGTGCTCGGGGCGGTTCAGGCCGCCAATGGCCGATGGGTTCGCGCCGCGTTTCCGTCGTGGATGACGATCCCGGGCATGAAATGGCTGTCGATGGCGCGGTCATGGCACTTCTTTTTCGCGTGGGTATTCGTCCTGAACGGCATTGCGTTTGTTGTCTACGCGATCGTGAGCCGTCATCTCGCGCGCGACCTGGCGCCTACCCGATCCGACCTGAAAGGCATCGGCGCATCGATACGGGACCACATTCGCTTCCGACACCCGGCGGGCGAGGCGGCCAAGCGTTACAACGTGCTGCAGAAGCTGGCCTACCTCGTCGTCATCTTCGTCCTGCTGCCGCTGGTCATCCTGATGGGACTGGCGATGTCCCCATGGCTCAATTCGCTGTTCCCCGGCTGGGTCGACATTTTCGGCGGGCGGCAGGCGGCGCGGACGATTCATTTCATCGCGGCGTGGCTGCTGGTCGCGTTCGTGGTGATCCACGTGTTCCAGGTGATCATCACCGGGCTCTGGAACAACCTGCGGTCGATGATCACCGGCCGCTACCGCGTGACGCCGGAGACCGGCCATGGCTGAGTACATTGGGGCTCGCCGCCGTTTTTTCGGCCGCGCCGCGGCCGCCGCGTCGGCATTGGTTCTGGCGGGCTGCGACGCGCCTATCGCGCAGCGAGTGGTTTCCCAAGGTGCTCGGGCAGGCCGAGCGGTTGAACTACGCCGCGGCACACGCCATCGCGCCGCGCAAGGCGATGGCGCAGGAATTCGCGGAGTCGGACCGCTCCCCGCAGTTTCGCAGCAACGGCACGGCCAATCCGGGCACGGACGAGTATCGCGCGATGGCAGCCAATGGCTTTGCCGATTTTCGGCTGGCGGTGGCGGGCATGGTCGGCCAGCCGAGGAGCTTCTCGCTCGCCGAGCTGCGGGCGCTCCCGTCGCGCACGCAGATCACCCGGCACGATTGCGTCGAAGGCTGGAGCGCGATTGCGAAGTGGAAGGGCGTGAAGCTCTCGGCGATCCTCGATGCCGTGCAACCCGCGGCCGGCGCGCGCTACGTGATGTTCTACTGCGCCGACCCGATGGAGGCGGACGGCACGGATTTCTACTACGAGAGCATCGACATGGACGACGCCTACCATGCGCAGACGATCCTCGCGTACGAAATGAACGACGCGTTGCTGCCGGTCGCGAACGGCGCGCCGCTCAGGCTTCGTGTCGAGCGACAGCTTGGCTACAAGCACGCGAAGTACGTGACGGCGATTGCGCTCGTCGACAGCTTCGGCAATGTGGCGGGCGGCAAGGGCGGCTATTGGGAGGACAACGGCTACCAGTGGTACGCGGGGATTTGAGCCGGCGCACCACTCACGCAACCTCGGCCTCCTTGTGGGCCTCTGCGGGTGACAGTCGAGTGTCGGCCTCGCTTTGCCTCGGCCTCGTTGTAAGTCGGTCGAAGTTCTTTTGGGGTCGCGTGTCGGCCTCGCTTTGCGATTCGTGATTGCTCAGATCCCCACTGCGTGGGGCCCCTCTTCGCCACTCACGCAAATACCCCATGCAGGAACCACTCGCCATCGTCGATGCCGTAGCGATGATCGCGGTAGATCCACATGAGTTCGCCCTGCGGATTCTCGGCGACGAAATAATCGCGGCGCACATCCTTGCCGTCCCACCAGCCGGATTCGATGCGCTCGGGGCCATCCCGCAAGATCCACGGCTTGGTCTCGAACAGGTGCGCGAGCGGCTGCGGCTCCGTCAACAGCCATAGCGGGCGCGGCGCGTCCGGAACAGGGCCGGCAGCGCGTTCGGCAATCCTGCGGCCGGCCGACGCCTGGCGTTTGCGGCGGGCCTCGCGCCGCCGACCGCCGATACCGCGACATCGGTCATGGCCTGCTCCGGCCGGTGCTCGGCGTGCGGCGCGACGCGGACCACGGCATCCTCGCCCAGCCGCGCGCGCAGGCGATCGACCAGCGGCACCTCGACGGCCGAGGCCGCGTCCTCCGGCAGCAGCCCGAGATTGCGGCCGGCCAGCGGCACCGTCCCTTCGCTCGTCAGCACGATCGACTCCACCGCCGCCGGCAGCGTCACGCGGGCGAGACGTTCGCGCAGCACGCTGGTGAGATGCGCCGGCGTGCGCGCCGGCGCGCCGAGCGCAAACGACACCGCGGTTGGCGGCAGGCCGCGCTGCCGCAGGTAACGCTCGTGCGCGAGGTTCAGCTGCAGGCGAGTGACGCCCAATCCCCGGGCGGTGAGCCAAGTCGCAAGTTCCTGCACGAGGCGGTTGACGCCGAAGCCGAGCGCTTCCGTGTCGTGCACGGGCGCGGGCAGGTCGAGCTTGGCTTCGAATCGCGGTGGCGGCACGAATGGCGGGCGCGGATCGGCGACGCGGCCGAGAACGCGATCGATGATGCGCACCAGTTCGTCGCCGCCGCGGCGCGCCAGCCCGTCGCGCGGCAGCGCCGCGGCCTGCCCGAACGTCGTGATGCCGGCATTCGCGAGCGTCGTGCGCAGCGCGGCGTCGAGATCGACCAGCGTCAACGGCAACGGTGCGAGCAGCCCGGGCAGTTGCGCGACGGACGTGACGGGCTGCGTGCGGCCGGCGCGGGCGAGGAGCAGCGCGGCGCCGGGTGTTGGCGCCAATCCGAGCCGCGCGGTGTACCCCAGATCGTGGGCGCCGCGTTGGAGCCGTGCCGCGAGCTGCGGCAGGCCACTGAACAGACGCAGGCTGCCGCCGATCTCGGCGACGACGGCGTCGGGCAGGGCCAGGCACGCGTTGGGCGTGAACGTCAGCGCCCACGTCGCGAGTTGCGCGAGCGCGCGCGTTTCGCCGTCGGCATCGCGATCGCGGGAATGCATTTCCGGCGCGAACGCGAGCGCCGCGGAAATCAGCTGCCCGGGGCGGATGCCGGTTTCGCGCGCTGCCGCGTTGGCGGCGACGACGCGCGGATAGTGCCCGCCGCTGCTGACGACGAACGGGTGCGCGGCGTCAGCCGGCGATTGCGCGCGGGCAAAGACGTCGAGCGGCAGCGAAGGGAAGATGAGGCAGGCCCAGAGCATGGCGAGGCCACCGTCAGCCAAGTGGCCGATCGACGTCTGGAACTGAAGACCGCACGCTTGACGAAGATTTTTCCCGGGCAGTGCACGGTTGACAAGGTACGGCAGAGACGTATAATCGAAAATGTTTCACTTCGTCGAAACACCGCTGTTCACGCGGCTGGTTCAGGAATATCTGTCCGACGACGAATATGCGATGCTGCAGCAGGCGTTGATGGCTGATCCGCGGATTGGCGATGTCATTCCCGGGTCCGGAGGCGTCCGGAAGATGCGGTGGCGCGTCGCAGGTCGTGGCAAGCGGGGCGGCATTCGTATCATCTATTTTCTGCGGCTCGCGCAAGGGCAGATCTGGCTCCTCACTCTTTATGCAAAAAACGTGACCGACACCATTCCCGCTCATGTCCTCAAGCAGATCAAAGCCGAAATCGACGGTTAAAGCCTCCCGTCCGCGTTCGGTCGGGCATGAGATTCTGGAAGGACTGCGCCAACTCAAGCGCGGCAAGGTGGGGCGCGTCGTGAACGTGCCTTCGGTGGCGGCAATTCGCGAGGCAACCGGTCTGTCGCAGGCCAGGTTCGCCTTGTTGCTCGGCGTGTCGGTGCGCACACTGCAGGAATGGGAGCAGGGACGGCGTGCACCCTCGGGCGCGGCGCGGACGTTGCTGCTGATCGCCACGAAGAACCCTCGCGCGTTGCTCGAAGTCGCCTGACGTCGTCTTGTTGCCGTCAGGCCCGGGGCGCAGTGCCCCAGATCGCCGCCTCCGAATAACCCAGCGCCGCGAGTTCCGGCGCGCGCAGGTGGGCCTCGTTGGCGCAGAAGAACTCGTCCAGCTGCGGCGGCTTGACGTGCGTGCCGGCCAGCATGGCGTGCGCCTGCCCGCGGTGGTGGATCTGGTGCTGGAAGAGATGCGCGAGGAAGCGCGTGACGGTCTCGTGCACGATCCCTTTGCTGCGCGGGACGGCGACCGGCAATTCGAGTTGCGCTTCGGTGAGCGTCGCGCAGGCGTCGACCAGCCGGCGGTCGACATCGCGTTGCGCGGCGTGCAGTTCGCGGCAGACGGCGAACGGCTCCTCCGGTTCGTAGAAGCGTCCCGCATCGAGGTTGGCCGGCTGGCCGCGGATAAAGCGCTCGAACGCGTCGACGTAATACCAGTCGACGGTGAGGTTGTGGTTGAGCGTGGCCTTGAGCGACGGAAAGAAGCTCACGCGCGGCGCCGCGAAATCTTCCTGCGACAGCCGGTCGCACGCGGCCAGCAGCCGCTCATTGGCCCACGCGTTGTTGTACGCCATGGTGGTGAAATGGTGGGCGAGGCCGCCCGTTGCGATGGTCATCGTCTGTCCTCCTGTCATTGCGTGCCGGATTTGAGGCGCGGGCTTGCCGCGGACGGCGGCGGAATGGCGGAGGCGGGCATGCATCCGGGCCTGCCGACGTCGATCAGCACCGGCGCCGGCAGTTCCGCTCCGCGGCGTTTCAACACGCGCACGGCAAGGCGGCTTCCGTGCGGCGACAGCGCGAGGCGCAGCGGCGCGGCGGTGGCGCTGCCGCGCTGACCCGGCCGCCGCCACAGCATGCCCCACGTGCGGCCTTCGCGTGCCGCGACCTGCAGCCGGCGCAATGCGCGCTCGTCGTGCGTGGGCAGCCACGCAAACGCGGCGCCGCACTCGGGCGCGCGCAGCGCCTGGTCGAAGGCCCACAGCGCATCCTTCGGGTCGCGGCAGTGCACGACATGCAGCCGCGCGAGATCGAGGCCGGCCATGGCGAGCGCGGGCGCGTAGGGCCGGTGCGGCGGCGCGATCCACACCACGTCGCGCCCCTGCGCCTGCACGCGCGCGAGCGCGGGCAGCGTGAGACGGATCTCGCCGATGCCCTCGCGTTCCAGCAGCATTTCCGTCAGCGCGCCCTGCGGCCAGCCGCGTCCGGGCAGCGCGGCATCCAGCAGCGCAAAGCCGGAAGGCAACGCCGAGGGCTCCGGCGCGCAGTCGTCGCCACGCCAGATCGCCGGATGCGCGAGCAGGGCGGCGACGTTGGCAGATGAGGCAGCGGTCATCGCGAGCGGGATTGCAATGCGGGCATCAGAAGCCGGGCGCGGGCTGCCAGAGGTGGAAGGGCACGCCCTGGTCGTCGTGACACAGGCAGCCCAATCCGCTTTCCGATGTCGTGATCTCCTCCGCCTTGCCCCCGAGCGCGCGCACCTTGGCCACCGCACTGCGGAGGTCGTCGACGCGATAGTACGGACGCACGACGCCTTCCTTCTGGTCGTGGCTGACGAGTCCGCCTGCCAGCGCGGTGTTGTTGATGTGGCGGTAGGGGTGCGATGCGGGGGACGGGTCGAACGTCCAGCCGAACACGCCGCCATAGAAAGCGGCGCCTTTGTCCACATCCGGCACGCAGAGCGTGAAGTAACCGATCTCGACGGGCATGTTTGGCCTTTCGTGCGGAAAAAAATGCGGAAAGGAAAACGTCAGGCAGCCGGCGGCCAGTGCCGCGCGAAGATGGGCGCCACGCGCGGCTCGTTCTCGATGCGCGCCAGCAGCGCGCTGAATTGCGGTCGCGCGGTGGCGAGATGCTTGCGCGACCCCGACCATTTCGACACCACCGCCGCCAGCAGGTCGAGCGCGCCGATGTGTTCCCCGCTTAAGAACGGCCGTGCGGGAAATGTGTCGGCAAAGACTTCCCACAGGTGATGCAGGCGCTGCGTGGCCCCGGTCTTGATGCGCTTGTTCGTCTTTTCGTCGGGTTCCGCGCACCAGCGCTCCGGATAATCGATGAGGCCGATCGCGGCATAGCAATTGGCCGCGACGTACACGAGTCCGCGCAGGGTCTGCGCACGCGCTGCCGGGTCCGCGGGAAGCAGGCCACTGGCCGGATGCGCGAGGCCGAGATGGATCAGGATCGCGGCGCTTTCAGTCAGCACCGAGCCATCCGGAAGCACCAGCGTGGGAATCTGCCCCAGCGGATTGACGCGCACGAGTTCATCGAGCCCCGGCCCCGGCTCCCACGTCGCTGCGTTCACGCTCTTGAACTCGATGGCGGCCAGCGTGAGCGCGGCTTCCGCCGCCGCCGACCCCGATCCCTTGGCACCGAACAGTGTGTACATGGCGGACTCCTCGGAGGGTCAGGCGGTGGCCCCGGACTTCAGCAGTTCCTGGAAGCGGCGGTCCATTTCCTCGCGCGCGACATCCTCGACATGCGTGCCGATCGACCACACGTGGCCGAAAGGGTCGGCCAGCGTACCGGTGCGATCGCCATAGAACTGGTTGGCCACCGGCCGCTTGACCGTGGCGCCGGCGGCAATGGCGCGCGCGAACGCGGCATCGACATCGGGCACGTAGACCATGAAGCTCACCGCCGAGCCGCCGAGCTTCAGCGGATCGGGATAGCCGTCCATGCCCTCGGCCAGCATGACCGGCGAATTGCCGATCTTGATTTCCGCATGGCCGATCGCGCCATCGGGACCTTCGAGGCGGAACAATTCGACCGCGCCGAACGCGCGCTGGTAGAAGTCGATCGCTTTCCTGGCATCGCGGACGATGATGTAGGGCGTGACGCTGGCATAACCGGGAGGAATCGGGGCAACGGCCATGACAATCTCCGAAAGAAAAAATACGGTGGGACCTGTACGAAAAAAACCGGACGCCAAGCGTTTCCAGGCAGGAAACGTTTAGCGCCCGGGAAGTCTCCGACAGGAATTCATGGATTCAGCTACGGTGTCAGCGAACTGAGGCCGCGTTGAAATGCGGATTCTCGATGATCGCGAACGTGTTGCCGAACGGGTCGCTGACGGACGCGACCTTGATGCCTTCGCCGACATCGTGCGGCGCTTCCCGTGCGGTGGCGCCCGCCGCCTGCAATTGCGTGAACGCGGCGACCGCATCGGCGACACCCCAGTACGCAACGGACCCGTCCGGACCGGGCGTGCCGTCGGGGATCAAGCCCAATTCAAAACCGCCGACATTGAAGCCGACGTAGAACGGCTGGTCGAAGTAGGGCGCCACACCCAGCACGCCGGCGTACCACGCCTTGCCGTGCGCCAAGTCGGTGACGGGATAGATCACGGTGCGCAAGCCCAGAATCATGGAGTCTCCTTTCCGGGTTTCTGCCCCGGCAGCCAGTACGGCGTGCCGTCCTTGTGCGCAGGAAAGCAGCCATCCTCACGGTCGACCCACATCAGGTCATCGTCAGGATAAAAGCCGTTGTCGCCGGGAATGCGCGCGCCCAGGATCAGGTAGCGCGCCGGCCGGTCGGAGCGATTGAGGAAGTGGTGACCATCGCGCACGCCGGCCTTGAAGCCGACGCACATGCCCGCGGTCATCGTCGTCTCGCCCGCGTTCATGCACAGCACGAGCTCCCCTTCGAGCAGGTAGAGGAACTCGTCCTCGAGTGTGTGCCAGTGCCGCAGCGCCGATTGCCCGCCGGGCTGCAGCGTTTCCAGGCTGAGTCCGAAGTTGGTCAGGCCGAACGGGTCGCCCAGGCGCTTCCATTCGCATTGGCCCATGCGGGACTGGAACGGCTCGGGATAGCCGCCACCCGACTCGGCCGGCAGCGATTCGACGTGGACGGGTGCGGTTCTGATTTCAGCCATGCGCCTTCTCCTTGCGTTGCGCCAGCGTGCGCTTGCGTTGCGCCGTATATTTCCACCACGGGCGTGCCGGCGCGCCTTCGACGTAGCGCACCGCGGCGATGAAGGTGTCGAGCACGCACGGATCGTGGCGCGTGCCGGTCGCGCGGTTCAATGCGTCGTAGAGCGCGTACGGATCACGGCCCTTGAGCTCGCGCGGCGCGCGAATGCCGATCGCGCGCAGATCCGCTGCAATGGCGCGGCCGACGTTCGGCAGGTCCTCGAGCATGTCGGAGTTGCGAGGGGAGATGGCAACTGAGGTGCCAACTGAGGTGGAAACCGAGGTGGAAACCGATCTGGCCATGGGCGTTCCTCATTCATCCTGCGGTTGGAACAGTTCGACCGGATTGCCGGACGGATCCTCGACCAGGATCTGCCGTCCGCCGGGACCGCTCACCACATCGTTGCGGAAATGCGCGCCGGCGGCGCGCAGCGCGGCGATCGTCGTGTCGAGATCGGCCACCGCGAGCACCAGCCGGTTCCAGCCGCCGGGCACCGGTTGCGCGCCATCGGGCATGGGCCGCGCCGCGGAGGTTCCGGGTCCGGAGAGCCACAGCGTCAAGTCATCGCGGCGGACCATCGCGAACGGCGGACCCCAGCGCTCGACCAACTCGAAGCCCAGCGCGCCCACGTAGAAAGCCAGCGCGGCGTCGACATCTTTGACCAGATAGCGGATGTTGGCCATGCGCAAATCTCCGGAGCCACTTCAGAACGAACGGCTGGCGCGGATCAGCCCCACCGCGATGCCCTCGATGGCGAAGGGCGTGGCTTTGGGGTCGACGACGATCGGCGGGAACGCCGAATTTTCCGCCACCAGCGAGATTTCGCGCCCGCGGCGTTTCAGGCGTTTGACCGTGACTTCCTCACCCAAGCGCGCGACCACGATCTGCCCGCTGCGCGCATCGGAGCTTTTGTGCACGACCAGCAGGTCGCCGTCCAGGATGCCGATATCCTGCATGCTGGTGCCGCGCACGCGCAACAGGTAGTCGGCGTGCGGCTCGAACAGCGTGGCGTCGATGCGGTACTGCGCCTCGATGTGCTCGGCGGCCAGGATGGGACTGCCCGCCGCCACCCGGCCCACCAGCGGCAAGGTTCCCTGGATGCGGCACGCCGGGGATGTCCTTCAGGCGCAGGCCGCGCGCCGCGCCCGGCGTGATTTCCAGCGCGCCCTTCCTGGCCAGCGCCTGCAGGTGGTCCTCCGCCGAACTGGCGGTGGAAAACCCCAGGCCCGCCGCGATTTCCGCGCGCGTGGGCGGCATGCCCATGGCTTCCATGTGACCGCGGATCCAGTCGAGGATCTGCTGTTGCCGGGCGGTGAGACGCGGCGGAGCCACGGGCGCATCGGCACCGGGGGCGGGCAGGTGGGCGTTCATCTTCCGGAACTGTTGACGGGGAGGCATGGAGTACCGTATGGATATGCGGTACACGGATTATAGACGGTGGAATGATGCCGTCAAGGGGTGCGCGTCGCCCGTCAATTTTGACCCGCGCCCGCCGCGCTCCTATAGTGTGCGGATGGCCGCGGCCCGCGCCGCGGCCGGTGCCAAGGACTTCATCCAACGTGAAGGCGTTCTTGTTCCTGCTGGTACTGCCCGTCCTCATCGGGTTTGCCTCCGAGATGGTCTTTCGCGACGCGAGGCGGGCCTCGTTCGCCGCGGCTGTAGGCTCCGCGCTGGTGGTCTTCCTGGGTGTCTTCGTCTTCGACCCCGCAGGAGCCTGGAACTGGATCGCCGCGCTGCTGGTGTCGCCGCTGCCGATAGCCCTGGGCGTGGTCACGGTGCTGTACTGCTATGGGCGGCTGCAGATGCGCAAACCCGGCCGCCACCATGGCGCGTGACGCGCCGGCATCGCCCGCCATCGTCCTCACGACGGACCGCCTGGTCCTGCGCCACCTCACGCTCGACGACGATGCCTTCATCGTCGCGTTGCTGAACGACCCGGGATGGCTGCGCTTCATCGGCGACAAGGGCGTGCGCACGCGGGAGGACGCACGCAACTACCTGGCCAAGGGACCGCTGGCCATGTACGAGCGCCACGGTTTCGGGCTGTACCTGGTCGAACTGGCGGACGGGCAGGTTCCCATCGGGATGTGCGGCCTCATCAAGCGCGACACGCTCGACGATGTGGACATCGGCTACGCCTTTCTCCCCGCGTTCCGCGCGCAGGGCTACGCGCATGAAGCCGCGTCGGCCGTACTGGCGTACGGCAAGCGGCGGTTCGGCCTGACGCGCATCGTCGCGATCACGTCTCCGGATAATGCCGGCTCGGCACGGCTGCTCGAGAAACTGGGCATGACCCTTGAGAAAACGGTTACGCTTGCCGGAGCCGACCACGAGGTCCGGTTGTATGCATCCGGTGCCTGAGCGCAACTGAGCGCAATTCAATCCACGGGATCCGCCACGATGAACGACGAGAAGATTAGAGTCCGCGTCACCGAGAGCGGACAGTTCCTGGACGTCGTCGTCCTGAACAAGCGTGCCGACCGCATTGAGATCGTGCTCGGCGAAGGCGTGCACAGCGTCCGCTGTGAATTGACGCCGACGCGCAATGCGCAGGCCTACGTCGGCAACGCGATGGGTCGCGAGATCGTCTACGAGCGTCCGCGCGCCACCGTGCAGGCGGACATCGACCGCGTCAATCCGGCGCTGCGCAATTCCGGGCGGCGCTGAAGGCTACTCGATTACTTCGTCGGCCTGCAGCAGGACCGTGGCGACGTAGTTCATCCGCACGTGGAACGCGTCGCCGGTTAGCAAGGAGGCCGTACCCATGCCCGACATCATTCGCGAGCGCATGACTGCCCAGGCCGACGGCGAATTCGTCGTCTTCCTGATCGGCATGCGGATCAACCGGCTATGGAAAGTCCACAAGTGGCTGCCCGTCGCCATGGCCATGCCACGGATGCTGCGCGAGTTGCAGGCGGACCCCGACTCGGGGCTGCTCGGCTTCCAGTCATGGTTCGGCAATCCGAACGTCATGGTGCAGTACTGGCGCTCCTTCGAGCACCTCGAGCGCTATGCCAAGGATGCGACGCACGCGCACCGCCCGGCGTGGGCGATGTTCAACCGCACCGTAGCGAGCAACGGCGACGTCGGCATCTGGCACGAGACCTATCGCGTCCGTCCGGGCGACTTCGAATGCGTCTACAACAACATGCCGGCGTTCGGCCTGGCGGCGGCGACCCGCGGCGTTCCCGCCTCCGGCCAGCGTGAGTCCGCCCGCGGGCGAATGGAGGGGCGGCCTTCCTGACCGGCTCCAGCATCAGTCGCGCCTCGCCGGATATTGCACGACCTTCGCCACCGCGCGCTCGAAGGCATCGCGCGGCGAAAGCGTGCGTTGCTGCCGCGCCGAAATGAGCGGGTAGTGGCGCAGCGCGGCCAGGCGATCGTTGACTTCCGCGCATGCCGCTGCGCACGTGACCCAGAGCGCCGGATCGATCCTCCGCAGGTCGTAGGCGCCGGAATGACTGCGCAGCGTCTTGCGGCCGTGCCGGTCGCTGTATTCGTGGAAATACGACATCGCAAGTTCGCGCAATGTCCGGTACACCGGATCGCGAAAGCGCAGCACCGCGCCGTTGGTCTTGGAAATCGCACCCCACGCGCCGCCGCGGCGGAACAGCGCGACGACATGCGGGAAGTCGCTGGGCGAACAGTCCATGTGCATCACCAGGGGTGGGTCGCCGTGCAGCCACAGCGCGCAGGCCGCGACGAACGCGCCTTCGATGCAATGGGCGCGCCGCTGCCGCAATACTTCGCGCACGGAGAGAATCGTTTCACCGCCAAGCTCGTGATTGGCCGGGATGGCGTTGAGGTACACCTGAATCTTCTGCGGCGTGGCAAGCCGGTCGAGCGCGGCGAACTCGCGCCGCGTGAGGCGCAATTCCTCGCGCCGGGCGCGCTTGCGGAAAGTGGCGGCCATGGGCATGACGGGTGACTTGCGGCTATTATCCGCACAAATGCCGCCGCCGCGCCCTGTTCCTCCGGCGAGATCGGCCCTCGACCGATGAACAGCTGATTCTTGCCGTCTCGCGACGCGCGCTACGCGCACCCCATCGCCTTCCTGTTCCTCATCCTGCCTTTCGGCGCGACGAGCGGATACCTGACGGTTGCCGTCGCGTACCGGTTGTCGCAGGCCGGCCTGGGCGTCGACCAGATTGCCGGACTGGTGGCCGTTGCCTTCATCCCGCAGACCTGGAAATTCCTGTGGGCGCCGGTGGTCGACACAACGTTGAAGCGGAAGACGTGGTACCTGTTGAGCGGTGTGCTCACTGCTATCGGGATCTTCTTCACCGGCGCGTTGCCGGCGTCGGCGCAGTCCATGCCGGCGCTCTATGCCGTCGTGCTGCTGGCCAATCTCGCCGTCACGTTCCTGGCCATGTCCGTGGAGAGCCTCATGGTGTACTGCACGCGACCAACCCAGCTGGGCAGGGCGAGCGGCTGGTTCCAGGCGGGCAATCTCGGCGGACAGGGATTGGGGGGAGGCGCAGGGCTATGGATGGCGCAGACGTTGCCGGAGGCGTGGATGGGCGCCGCCGTTCTCGCCCTGGCATGTGCGCTTTGCAGCGCCGCGTTGCTGCTGCTCCGCGAACCGCCCTCCCTGGCGCGCAGCGGAAGCTACGTTCGCGACCTGCGCAACGTGCTGAACGACCTGTGGCAAGTGGCGCGCTCGCGGGCCGGCATCCTGGCCCTGCTGATCGTGTTCCTTCCCATCGGCACCGGCGCGGCGTCCAACCTGTGGGCCGCGGTAGCCGACGACTGGCACGCATCGGCGAACACCGTGGCGCTGGTCACCGGCGTGCTCGGGGGCGTCGTGTCGATGGCGGGTTGCCTGATCGGCGGCTACGTGTGCGACCGCATGAATCGAAAATCGGCGTACGTGCTCTACGGCGCGCTGCAGGCCGCCTGCGCCGTCGCCATGGCGCTGGCGCCGCGCACGGAGACGATGTACATCGGATTCACAATGACCTATGCGCTGATCACCGGGTTGACCTACGCCGGATTCTCCGCGGTCGTGCTCGAGGCCATAGGACTCGGCGCCGCCGCCACCAAGTACAACGTCTTCGCGTCGCTGTCCAACATGCCCATCGCGTACATGACGGTCATCGAGGGATGGGCACAGACGCGCTGGAACGTCAGCGGGATGCTGTTGGCGGAGGCGTTCTTTGCGACGGCCGGCTTGGCAGTGTTCATCGCGGCCGCGGTTACGCTGACACGGCGCAGGCTGGCGACGTCCTGACGTGCGTCTACCCTGTCAGGCCGGCAGCCGCGCCACGTCGATCCACGTTCCCTTCGCCTGCGACGCGACGCACGCCTCGATGAACGCCATCGTGTGCGCGCCATCTTCGATGCGAGGGTAGGGGAAGGCAGGCACCGATTCTCCCAGCGCGCGCGCCATGCGCTCCTGCGCCACCTCGGAGTAGATATTGGCGAACGCCTCGCGCAACCCTTCCGGATGCCCGCGCGGCGTACGTCCGGCCGCGATGATGTCGGCAGGCAGGAACGTGTCGCCGCGGCCGTAGATTTTCGCCGGCTCGCCCTGCAGCGCGACGCGCAGGTAACTCGGCTCGCGATGCGACCAGTCGAGCATTCCCTTCTCGCCGTAAATCCGCAGCCGGATGTCGTTCTCTCCGCCGGCGGCCGCCTGCGTGACGGTGAACGTTCCCCGCGCTCCGCCATGGAAACCGACCAGCGCCGACACGTAGTCGACGACCTTGCGGCCGGGAACGAGCGCGCCCACGTCCGCGACGACGCGGGCGACTTCGAGATCCGCGGCAAAGCAGGCGAGGTGCTGCGCGTGGCATCCGATGGCGCTCAACACCAGCGCCATACCGCTGCGCTGTGGATCGAGTATCCAGCGGAAGCGATTGTTCTGCGGGCCATCCTCGACGCGGGTCGCGAGCCCGCTTTGGATGTATTCGACCTGCACCAGATGGATCCGGCCCAGGTCGCCATTGCGAACCAGCGTGCGCGCATAGCGGGTCATCGGGTAAGCGGCGTAGGCGTGCGCGACGGCGAACAGGCGGCCGTTCTTTCGCGCGCGCGCCACCAGATCGCAGGCTTGCGCGAAATCGTGCGTCACCGGCTTGTCGCCGACGACGTCGAGGCCCGCGTCCAATGCCGCCGCCGCAAACGGATAGTGCGTGTCGTTGGGCGTCATGATCGCCACGGCGTCGATGCCGTCGGCGCGAAGCTTTTCCTGCGCCAGCATGTCGGCCACGTTGCCGTAGCTGCGCGCTGCGTCGAATCCCATCGCGGCGCCGGCTGCCCGGGAGCGGCCGGGATCGCTGGAAAATACACCGGCGACCGCGCGCCACCAGCCATCCATTTCCGCGGCGCCGCGATGCATGCGCCCGATCCAGGCGTCGGGCCCGCCGCCGATGATCCCCAGCCGCAAAGGCCGCCCGAAACGTTCCTTCAGTCCCGACATGTGCTCTCTCCCGTGGAAGCGTTACGCGTCCCGTTGCAATCGGAAAGCGTAGCACGCCGCGAATTCGCGCTTGCGCCCGCGCAAACTGTGCCGCAAACGCTCTTGACGATCCGTCGTATCAGGAGTCTTATCGGAACCTGTCCTTTCTCGCCCAAGGAGCATCGTCATGGCCAAAAAAGCCCCCGCCGCGGCCAAGTCCGCCGCCAAGAAACGCGCCACCCGCAAGCCGGCCGCCAAAGGCAGCACGCAAGACGGCTCCGAAGGCCGCTCCGCGCACGCCGTCCTTCGCCGCCTATTCGCCGGCGTCGCTGCCCGGCATGGGCGACATGGCGAAGATGGCGAAGCTGATGACGCCCGAGCAGGCGATCGATCTGTACAAGGCGAACACGAAGATGGCGCTCGACATCATCAACGCGGCCATAGAAGGCACGGCCAAGGTGCGCAGGCTCCAGTTCGAAGGCGAGGAGCAGGCGCGCGCGATGGGCCACAGGGCCGCGAGGAACGCCGCAGAGGCGGGCAGTCCCAACGCGCTGATGGCGGCAGGCCAGAGCGTGTCGCAGGAAGCCGTCGAAAGCGCGATGCGCTACTGGGGACAGATGTTCGAACTGGTCGTCGAGGTGCAGAAGCGCTTGTTCACGCTGATGGAAGGCCAGATGGCCGGCGTCCCCGGCGTCAAGGAGGCCAAGGCGGCCATGGCGATGATGCCGGACATGCGGCAGGCGCAGAACGTGATCAATGCGTTGCAGGGCGTCGTGTCGTCCGGCGGCAATGCGTTCGAGTCGATGCAGAAGGTGATGGGCGACTTCGCCAAGTTCATGCCGGGCCAGAAGCGCTGATTCTTGATTCTGATCGCCTGGCTATGCCGGCGCCCTGAGCTTGCGCCTGCCCATCGTGCGCGCACGATGCGCAGGCTGCCGTGGGGTCTTCCGGGCTGGAGATTCTTGCCAAACAAAAACCCCACCGCATGGGTGGGGTCTGCGTGCTGAGGCGAGGTCGCGATCTAGCCGCTGCCGTATTGCGTGATTGTCACGTCCGAATGGGGGATGAGTCGCTTCTCTGCGCGGCGCGCGGCCCGATCCTGGTCGCTGGACATTTTCATGAATGCCAGCCCGACTAAGAGGACCAAGGCCCATCCGACCAGCCCCAACATGATCAAATTCAGATCCATACTCCCCCCTTACCACCAAGGTACCACGTGTGCAGTCTGTCGCCGCCGCATCGGCGCAGGCTTGTTCTGGATCACTCTCTACCTGATCCCGCCGATCATTGCGTTCCTGCTGCTGGCGGCGCACTTCTTCAGGAGCGAAAATCTGGTCCTGGTTTAGTTCGCGTACTCGCAATTTCCCTTGTCCTTGTTCGACGCCCATGGGCTGCGCGCACGATTCAGTTTGCCTTTTGCTTGGGTCCGCTGAATGGTTGCATTCGACCATTCTCTTTCTCTCCAGAAGTCAGATGGGACAGCCATTCTCAGGCTTGCGA
The DNA here is from genome assembly GCA_963834045.1 of uncultured beta proteobacterium. Lineage (GTDB taxonomy): Bacteria > Pseudomonadota > Gammaproteobacteria > Burkholderiales > Casimicrobiaceae > VBCG01. The sequence goes on from CAWIAK010000005.1 coordinate 24,265, forward strand.
TCATTCTGGGTGGCGTTACGCTATTCACGGCGCTAACTGCACTCTCTTTCAGACAAGCAAGCTCAGAGCGCGCTTCAACGTTGGACAGTCGCGATTGGGCGACAAGAGGTAGCGGCGTGACCTCGATTGATCACATCATTGTGAAGGTCGACGACCTGAATGCGAGCGTCGCGTTCTACACTACGTGTTGGGTTTCGCGAACGAGGGGACCGACGGCCCTTTCACGCTTCTCAGGGTCGGTCCAAGATGCCAACTGCTATTAGCGCCGTGGGGGACGGCGGGATTTGAACACTATGCCTTTGCCGTATCACAGACGGAATTCGAACAGATCTTTCGTCGAATCAAGGCTTCACGTATCGCTTATGGTCCGACGTTCGATTCCGTTGGGACGAATGCGGGACCTGGGCGAAGAGTGTGGGGCGAGCGGCCACGCGCCGACCCTTTACTTCAATGATCCAAGCCAACATCTGCTCGAGATCAGGTCGTATGCAGCGTAGGCCGGTGGAATATGGCTAATATTCTCGTCGGCGTCTTCGCAATATTCCTGTGCCTCATCAATGCCGTGGTATGGACATTGGTATCCGACAAGCCGCTCGTCAGCATCGGCTGGCTCTTGGCGGCCGTAGCCTGCGTATGGCTGCAGAAATGGTCGCGCGGATAGCGCTGGCCTCTATGTAGGACGGCTCGGCAACGGATGGCGGCGGCCAAGCGTCGCGATCGATGCTAGCAGCCGGTGGCAACACGATAGTCCTCGCTCAATTCCCGTTGCCGTTCATCCTGTTCGCGCGACATCTGCAACGCGGCAAACAAGCCAAACCGACCATCCTGCCAAGGGAAAAAGCGAGATAAATCCACAGTAATGCTCATGGAAAACTCCCGGGGTTGTGACGACCCCATTACATTCCCGTGGTGAGCCAGGCACAAGTCGTCGCGGTCGCGGGCCGTAGTCGGACACTCACGCCAGGTCGCGTAGGAAACGCGAAGGAGACGCAGGATCATTGGTGCCCGGGGCCGGACTCGAACCGGCAAGGCCTTGCGGCCGAGGGATTTTAAGTCCCTTGTGTTTACCAGTTTCACCACCCGGGCACGGCGATGATTGTACGCAATCGCACAGGGCCGCCGGGAGGAACGACCCTCATTGCGAAGGTCGGGAGATGCTGAATTACTTCGATCTCGAACTTCTGCCCGCATCCGTTGCGGGTGGCTTGGTTTCGGTGATGCGTTCCATAACCGTGGTCGGATCGTCGTCGGTGCGCATCTCAGAGCGTTTGGACTTGACCGGCGCGAAGCTGCGCGGGCCTGTTTTTTCGGTCTGCGCGCGGCGTTTCTTCTGCCGCTGAAGCACGCGGCGCCGCGAAATCCGGCGCACGACATACAGCGCGCAGGCGAGGGCAACAATGAGGGCCAAGGCTATGGAAAGGTTCATAACCCGCGAGTTTGCCTTCCCGCACCGGATTGGCGCAAGGGTCGTCTGACCCGGCGTCGATGGACGGCGACCGACGGCGCCGGTCTGTATGGCACATGTCGCCGAGGACCGCGGCAGGAGCCCAATCCAGACGCATAGATGAGAACCGAGGCCCTGTCGTCTTGCGACGATCATCGACCCGTCTCTGGCGTTGCCGCGGACATCGACGGGTTGGATCGGCGGGTTGCGCAGGGGCTGAGGTTTCAGGAACAGGAATGAAGGTCACGATTTGGCATGCGAGTGATGGCGCTGGTGTTCGCCGACCGAGGTCGGCGGCCGCCGAATTCGGAACGAAGGGCGGGCCGGAACCTGCCAACATCGACGAGATCGCGGAACGTCCTGCGCCAGGACCCCTACGACATGGAGCTGCTGATCAGCTTCGGCACCTCCAAGGGCGGCTCGGCGGGCCACCTGGCGCTGGCCATCCGCGACCAGGCGCCCGGCGACGACGTCGGTCTACTCGGCCAACTTCTACGCCGACCGCGCGCCCGAGCACGCGAAGGGCTTCTACACCGACGAGCTCATGGTCAGGATCCCGAAGAAGGAGTACCTGTTCGGGACGCGCTCGTCGCTCGGCGACAAGGCCTCGTTCGGCCTCGACTTCGGCGAGATCTACAAGCGATCGGTCATCGGCGTGCGCGTCTACGGCGTGCCGGCCGGCGGAGAAGGAGGCGCTCGCGGCCTTCTTCGCGCGCATCAACGACGACTATCACAACCGGGCCAGGGACACCGAGTACCACGACGGCGAGATCCGGTACGACTACCTGCGCCTCAACTGCGCCAAGACCATCGGCGCGGGATTCAAGTATGGCGCCGGGTACCAGGACCTCGAGGTCGACGAGCGCGAAGCTTCTTGCCGGCGCGCAGGCTGGTGGCGGCCGCCAACGCCAACATCCCCACCGAGATGGCGATGAAGCTCCTCAAGGAGTGGAACGCGCGCGGGTACGGGATGGACGTCGTGCTGTACAGGAAGTACGAGGGCTCGACCTACGTCGACCCGCACGAAGAAGAGAAGGTGGCGTTCAAGGATCTGCCGAACCGATTTCCTTCCGTCCTGTCGCGCGACTTCCGCAAGGAGCAGGGTCATTACGAGGACGTCGACAATCTCTTTGCGATGTACCTCCTCTACAACCTGGGCAGGTACCGCGTGCGCGTGAACGACGAGACGAAGCTGCTCGAGATCGACAAGAGGCAAGCAGCCGATGCCCTATCCGGAGGCTGCCGACGCTCGCGGCCCGGAGCGCCAGGTCGCGTCAAGCGAGAATCCGGCCTGCCGCCCAATGCAGAATCTTCTGCCGCTTCTTGGGCCGTTTGTCGCGGCGCATGTCACTTTCCGATTGGTTGGCTTCAGTCGGTCGCCAGGTGACCGCCTCGAACGCACGGGGAGCTGCGCGACGGGGCAAGATTTCGAAGTGAGCGATGTTAGCAATTGCCGGGCTCGCCGGGCCGGGTGGGCGAAAAATTGACACCGATCAAATTCACGACAAGACTACGTAGCTAAGCCTGACCGGTGGGAGCAGACTCGGTACCGGTCGCGGCCAAGTCGCCGCGCCGCTCATGCCGCGCGAGTGTTCGCCTTCAACAAGGGAGAAAACCATGGTACGAAGGATTCTGGTACTCGGCCTGCTGGCGATGGCGCTTGCGTCGCCGAGTGCGTACGCGCAGGCCGCGCCCGCCGGCGCGGCCGCTCCCGCGGCGAACGCCATCGACCCCGCGTCGATTCAGGCCCTCAAGGACATGGGGGCGCATCTGCAGTCGCTGAAGCGCTTCCATGTATCGACCGAGGTGACCGGCGAGAACGTTCTGGCCGATGGCCAGAAGCTGCAGCATTCCGCGACGGCCGAGATGGATGTGGTGCGCCCGAACATGATACGGGCACGGATGCAAAGCGCTCGCTCCCAGCGCGAGATCGTCTACGACGGCAAGACGGTCACGCTATTCACGCCCGCGCAGAAGTACTACTCGACGGTGGAATTCACCGGGACGATCGGCGAGCTGATCGCCAAGCTGGAGGACAGGTACGCGGTCCAGATGCCGTTGTCCGACCTCTTCGTCTTCGGCACGCCGGCGGCGCCGATTTCGACAAGATCGAGTCGGCGATGAATGCCGGGCAGGATTTCATCGACGACGACCTGTGCGACCACTATGCGTTCCGCCAAGGCAAGATCGACTGGCAGATCTGGATCACCACGGGCAGCAAGCCATTGCCGCGCAAGGTCGTGATCACCAACCGCGCCGACGAAGCGCGGCCGCAGTCGGTCTCGCTGATCGATTGGAACCTGAAGCCGACCTTCAAGGATTCGGTGTTCAAGTTCACGCCGCCCAAGGGCGCGACCAAGATCGAAATCGTCCCGCGGAAAGCCAAGTGAGGAGCGCCATCATGAAGAGATCATTCGCGAAGATTTGCTGGTGCCGCGGTGGCCGTCCTGGTTCTGGGCAGCTTTGCCATGGCGCCCTATGCTGACGCCGCAGGTCGTGGCGGCGGGGGTGGCGGGGGCGGTGGTGGTCGAGGAGGTGGCGGCGGCGCCCAGGCCGGAGGTGGCGGTGGTGGAGGAGGTGCACGCGCCGGAGGTGGTGGTGGCGATCGCGCCGCGGCTGGTGGTGGCGGTGGCCGGCAGAACGCGCAGGTCAACAACAGCAGGGCGGATTCCCGTACCAACGATGTCCGCAACACCAGCGTCAACAACGTAAACGTCGACCGCAACGTCAACGTCAATGTCGACGGCGGCGGCTGCTGCAACAATGGCTGGGACAACGACTATCACCCGGTGGCCCGGGCAGCGGCCGTTGGCACTGCGGTTGCCGTGACATCCGCCGTGATCGGTTCGATGGTGAACACCGTGCCCGCCGGCTGCGCGCCGGTGAACTACGGCGGCATGGTCTACCAGCAATGCGGTGGCACCTGGTACGCGCCGCAGGGGTCGCAGTACGTCGTCGTAGCCCCGCCGTATTGATCGTCGGAGGATCCGGGCCGCGGAGCGTGCGGCCCGCTTCCGCGCGCGAATAGCCGTTAGCGGCGGGATGAGTCCCGCTCGGGGCAAGCGCCGGAGAGTTACTTCTTTGCCTTGCCCTTGTCGCTCAAGACTTCCTTGAACAGGAAGCGAGGCAGGACAAGGCTGGCGACCACGGTGGCTATCCAGATGATGAGCGTGGCGGTGATCCAGGTACCAATGCTGGTGATGCTCAGGCCACGCGTCAGGAGCGTCGTTACAAGCAGTCCGACGAACGTCGTGACCAGGGCGATACCACCCATCAGGTACGGCGCGCTTTTTTGGGCAAACTTTGAAATCAGAGGCTCCAGGATCACGGTCGATGCGGTGAAGATGCAAACCGCGACTGCAAACCCGAGGCCATTGATTGAGAATCCAGGCAATAGCATCGCCGCGACCACAAGGGCAATTGCGTTTGCCAGGAGCAACAACGCCGCCTGAGCCAAAAACCTGTTCATACGTGCATCCCCCTCTCGGGTTCTAGTCTACCGCAGGAAGCCGATGCCCGGCGCGGGCCGCCTGGTCATCGGCCGCTCGGCGGGCAATAAGCCACACCGGCCAATCGCTCGGCCATTTTTCAATTCCAGGAAAGGCAGCCTATGAAATCGGCAATGGGGTTCCTGACTAAGGCGCTAGTTCGAGGTCTGCTCATCGTCGTTCCGGTGTATTTCGCCGTCTTGCTGCTACTCAAGGGAATGAAGACGGTTGCAAAGCTGGTGAGCCCGTTCGCCCAGATGCTCCCCGAATGGCTGCCGGCCGAGGACTTCCTGTCCCTTCTCCTTGTACTTGCGATTTGCGTCGCCATCGGCGCATCCGTCGGCACAGGCATCGGAAGGGGAGTCCGGGACTGGATCGAGAGGACCGTCTTTGAACGAATCCCGGGTTACGGGCTCTTCAAGAGCCTTACCAACCAGATAGCCGGAAAGGCTCGCGAAAGCACCTGGAAAGCCGCGCTGTTCCAGAGCGACGAGGGCCTCGCCCCGGCGTTCATCATCGAAGAACTCGACGACGGACGCTACACGGTCTTCGTCCCGTCGATTCCCACGCCCTTTGCGGGAGCCGTGTACGTTCTCGACCGCGAGCGCGTATTCCCTCTGGACGTGCCTTTTACCGATGCGATCAAGGTCGTCTCCCGATGGGGATCTGGGGCGAAGGACCTGGTCGCGGCCATGGAGAAAAAGGCGCCAGGCGCCGTGTGAAGACTGCGTATCCCGTTCACCCATAACGCTGGGCAACCAGTAGACTCCCGGCATTCCTGCAAGCGGTCCCACGAAGCCCCGACGAACGAGAAAGCCGCACGATGAGCCCCGACAACACTGAAAGTGTCGCACCAACGGTGCCAGGGCGGAGGCGCCAGCTTCGTACCTACCTCCGGAGCCGGGTGACGTGGGGCCGGATCTTCCACGCGACCAGCTACCTCAAGTCCGCGTTGTGGACCGTTCCGCTCATCGCCATCGCGCTCGAGTTGATCCTGGCGCCGATGATCCACGCGGTGGATACATGGCAGCGCTGGAATCTCACCCACCTCGAGCTTGCCGGCGCAACGGCGTTGTACCAGACCGTCATCACGCTGACGCTGTCGTTTCTGGTGTTCACGTTCGGCCAGTTACTGGTGGCGATCCAGATAGCCGGTGGCCAGCTGACGCCGAGAATCATCGCCACGATCCTGCTGCGCAACAACGTCGTCCGCTACAGCGTCGGACTGTTCGTGTTCACGCTGGTGTTCGCGGTCGGCGCGCTCAACCGGCAGGTTGGGAGCGTACACGAGCTGGTCGCGACGGTTACCGGGGTGCTCGGTGTCGCGTGCATCGCCGACTTCCTGTTCCTGATCGACTATGCTGCGCGGCTGCTGCGGCCGGTCGCCGTCGTCGCCAGCGTCGGGGACGAGGGCATGACAATGATCGACGCCGTCTATCCGGAACCGGCGACGGCGCTGCCGCCGGAGGAAGCCGCGCTGCACGAGATGCCTGGTACGCCCACCCGCGTGGTCGAACACCACGGCAGATCGGAAATCGTGCTCGCCGTCGACATCCCCACGCTGGTGGCGCTGGCGCGGCTCCACGACGGCGTGATCGAGATACTGCCGCAGGTGGGGGATTTCGTCGCCGCAGACGAGCCTCTGATCCTGCTCCACGGCGGCACGGTGGCGCTCGACGACCGCACCGTGCACTCGACGGTTGCATTCGGTCCCGAGAGAACGCTGGAACAGGACCCCATGTTCGCGTTCCGCATCATCGTCGACATCGCGCTGAAGGCGTTGTCGCCGGCGATCAACGATCCGACGACGGCAGTGCTCGCGATCGACCAGGTGCATCGACTGTTGCGGAGGGTCGGCAGGAGGAAGCTGCGGGGCGAGCTCATCCTCGATGACGGCGGGAAGCCGCGTGTCATCTTCCGCACGCCCAACTGGGAACATTACGTCCAGGTCGCCTGCAACGAGATTCGCGCCTGCGGCGCCGACAACCTGCAGGTCGCTCGCCGCATGCGGGCGATGCTGCTGAACCTGCGGAGTACGCTGCCCCAACACCGGCGCCCGGCGCTGGACACCGAACTCGACCTGCTGGACTGGGCGGTCCAGGCGCACTACAGCCGGCCCGAGGAGCTCGCGCTGGCCAGGATTCCCGATGTGCAGGGATTAGGCGGATCGTCGGGCGGGCGTCTCTCGGCGTGAATCAGAGTCCGCCGCCCCAACGGTATTGCCAGGCGAGTCCGATCATGTCGAAGCTGTTCCCGGTCCGGTCCGACACCCCGCTGCTGGCATAGAGCTTGATCGAGTTGTGGATGTCCACGGGGAATGCCAGCGTGCCCCCGATCCGCCAGTTCTGCTGCAGGTCGTTGCCGCGCACGCCGTTGATCGTCGTCCGGCCGCCCACGAAGTACGTTGCGTCGAGTGACGACCAGACGCCGTTGGGAAAGCTGTAGATCATGTGCCACTGGGTCGAGTAGATCGGGTCCTGCTCCCGGGTGCCGCCGCCGTAGAAGTCCGTGTTCCGCGTGAAAAAGCGTCGCCGCGGCGGTCAGTTCGAATGTCCACTGGTCGATCGCCTTCGAGACGCCGAGTTCCGGCTTGAACGACCACCGGTTCATGCCGATGTTCACGACGCGCGTGTCGTCGTATTGGCCCAACGGCGCTATTACCCGCAGGCTGCCGCCGATGATCAGGTCCTGCTCGTACCCCTCGAATTCCTTCAGCGACATCGCCGGCGCACCGTAGAAATTCGCCGAGATGCGGAAGATGGGATCGCCGGGGCCATTCACGACGCGGTCCACGGGCTGGCCGTTGTAGTTTGCCGAGCCATTGAGCCATACGTAGGGGGCGACCAGCTCGATCCTTCCGGACTGGCCGCCAATGTCGATCACGCGCGCGTACCCGACGACCGCGTTCCACGTCTGGATGTTCGCGTCGGTCACCGGCAGTGCGGTATCGAACGCGAGGCCCCCTTGCGTATACGCGCCACCGGCCACCAGGAAGTTGACGCCGATCGGCGCGTTCGAATAGGAGCGCGGCTCGATGTCCTGGGCGGATGCGGAAATTGTGACGGCGGCGAGCGCCGCAGCGGCAAGGCGCAGCACGGCCAGCGACATTTGGCGCGACGGTCGTGGGATGTACACGTTGCGGCGCCTCGTGCGTGAATCGCGCAGCGTCTAGACGGACGGCACCGTCGAGCAGGCGCGCGATCCGTTCGGTTCGGAGCACCTCGTCCCCGAAGTCGCCGAACGCCGCGAAGTCGGCGGGTGGGTAGGCGAGTCCCGCGCATTCGCTGCTGCCGGCGCGCGGCGCCCAGACCTGCCGGTCCTCGAGCAGGTAAACACCATACACGGCGCGAATCCCGTGACTGTCCGCCGCGCCGATCTGCTGTTGCAGCGTGTAAGCGGAGAGTGCCGCATTGGAAACGACCGCCACTTCGATCAGCGCCGCGCGATAGCCTGGCCGCCGCACGACTTCCGGGCCGTGGGTCGCGACCATCCGCATGGCGGCCGCGTTGACCACGACGAGCAGGCGGTCGAGGATGCCGCGCAACGAGTGCTGTGCGGCGAAAGCAAGGTAGGTCTTGGGGTTGAGAAAGGCATCGACGGCCGCCGATACCGCGCCGCAGCCACTGTGTCCGAGGACCACGATCAGCTTCAGGCTGCCGCCCAAGTGGTCGACCGCGTATTTGAGGCTGCCAAGCACTTCGCTGCCGAGGCCGTTCCCCGCGACGCGCACGACAAAGAGATCGTTCGGACCTTCGTTGAAGATCAGTTCGATCGGCACGCGCGCGTCGGAACAGCCGAGTACCGCAGCGTAGGGGCGCTGACGCGGCGTGCCAGGCACGTTCGGCGCGAGGCCGAGGTCGCGTGGATCCACGCGGGATGACGCGCTGCGCCGTTCCCGCGCCGCCCTCCGTCAGGCTGTCGAGCAGCGCGCCGATCGACCGGCTGCCTTCCTCAAGTCGCGCCCGCGCGGACTCGGAGTCGGTTGGACGCGGGCGGACCGTCGCGTCTGTGCCGTCGTAGCGGTAGGTGATCTCGATGATCTTCATTGGAGGCGGGCCGTGTCCGTGAAGTGGAAAATGCGCTCAGCACATTTTCATTTTAGTCTCGGCTGGTCTCGACGCGATGTGGCGACGAGGCAGAGCAGCTCGAAGAGACCCTGTGCCGCGATCTGCGCGGTGTTGGTGGTCGCGTCGTACTGCGGCGCGACTTCGACCACGTCGCCGCCGACAATGTCGAGGCCCGACAACCCACGAAGGATGCCGAGCACCTCGCGCGGCGTGAGCCCGCCAACCTCCGGCGTGCCGGTGCCCGGCGCAAAGCCCGGATCCACGCCGTCGACGTCGAAGGTCACGTAGATCGGGCCGCGTGCCGACCACCTCGCGTGCCTTGGCGACCACGGCGGGAATACCCATTGCCGTGACGTCTTCGTCGTGCAGCACGGTCATCCCGCTATCGTACGAGAACTCCCACAGGAATTCGGCGCCGCCGCGAATGCCGATCTGGATCGAGCGCTCCGGATCGAGGACCCCGGCCAGCACCGCCTGCCGGAACGGGCCGCCGTGATGAAACTTGCTGCCTTCGAATTCGCCGGCCGTGTCGCAGTGCGCGTCGATGTGCACCATGCCCACCGGTCGCTCCCGTCCCACCGCCTTCAGGATCGGGCAGGTGATCGAGTGGTCGCCGCCGACCGCCAGCGGAATGACGTTGGCCGCGCAAACCTTGGTGAAAAACGCTTCGATGTCGGCGTGGCATTGCTCGAGGCTGAAGCGGCTCTGCATCGGGACGTCGCCGATATCCGCGAAATCGAGGTGCGCCGATGGCGCAATACGCAGCGCGTGCTCGTAGGGGCCGATGCGCTCCACGCCGCGCACCGCGCGGGGACCGTATCGGGCGCCGGCGCGATTGGTGACGCCCAGGTCCATCGGCACGCCGATCAGCGCCACGTCGAGGCCGCCGAAGTCCGGCAGCGCGGCTGCGTCCGGGCGGAACGTCGCGCCGAGGAACGTTGCCGGGTCCGCGAACGGCCACTTGCGCCGCTCGGAGTTGCTGAACAATTGCTTCCCGACCGCGGCGAACTCGGGATCGAAGATGTCGCCGCCCTTCGCATCCGCATACTTGCGGCGCAAGGCCTCCAGTTTGTCCTTGTCCAAAGGGTTCGCTGTCGTCGAAGTGGGGAGTTGGAGACACAATGACGCCAGTCCGATTGTGGTGGGGTCGCGTGCGTGGGTCAAGCGTCGAAATGGCGACTCTTACGGATGTAGAATCAATGCGCCAGGGAGCGGGAGCGCGATCTCCGGTGTCCGTGGTCGCGCCTCACGCGAACGTATCGAGGAGGACAAGATCATGGAGCGGGGAGCGGCAACGCGCGGCAAGGTCGCCAAAGCCATGGAGGGCGCCGAAGCCATCGAGATCAAGGCGACGATTCCGGACCATCAGATCAGGCAGGCGCTGGCGCGCTTCGGCCTCACCGCGAGCAATGACGAGGAACGCTACATCTACTTCTTCGACACGCCCAGACTCGAATTGCTCAGCGCCGGCATCATTACGCGTGCGCGCCGTGTGGTTGGCGATGCCCATGACAGCACCGTGAAATTCCGGCCAATCAATCCGAAGGACGTCGGACCGAAGTGGCGGAAGTACCGGGACTTCAAGATCGAGGCGGACGCGAGCGAGGCGTCGCTGGTCAAATCGGCCTCGTTCTCCATGCCGGTGGCCAAGGGCCAGATCAAGCGCGTGGCCGCGGGCAAGAAGCCGATCTCGGCGATATTTTCCGCGGAGCAGGAGGAATTCCTGGCCAAGATCGGTGGCCACAAGATCGATTTTTCGCGCTTGGTGGTGCTCGGGCCGCTGATGGCGCAGCGCTGGCGCATCGAGGATCCGGGCTGCCCTTGGCCGATTACCGCCGAGCTGTGGACGCGCGGGGACCGCAAGCGAATGATGGAACTCTCGATCAAGGCGCCGGCGCATTCTGGCCGCGGTCGCCGTGGGAGGCTTCATGGCGTTCCTCGCGGAGGCGGGCGCCGAGCGCGACAAGAGCCAGCAGGCCAAGACGCGCTGGGCGCTCGACTATTACGTCGGAAGGCTTGCAGGTCCGGCGGCGAGCAAGAAGCCTGCGGCGGGCAAGAAGGCATCCGTCAAGCAAGCCACCGCAACGCGCGCGCAAGTCGTCCCGCGCCTGACGGCGTGCTGCGTGGAGGGCAGGGGAGGCGGAAGCTGTGCGCAGTGTAGTCATGGCCGAGACACGGTTCTACATCAGGAGAAGTGCCGAATGCGCAAATTCCCCGAGTTGAATGTTCTTCGCGTCGCGCTTGCCACGGTTGGCACGGGAGCGTGGTTGCTGGCTATCGCGCCGCCCGCATTCGCCGACGGCACCGGGTGGTTCACGCAGGCCCAGGTGGATCGGGGGCGCTGGGAGTACGCGGCAAAATGCACCGCCTGTCACGGCGCGAAATTGCAAGGTACCGGCGCCCCGCCGCTCAAGGGTCCCGAGTTCGTCGCGCAATGGAACGACAAGACGTTGAAGGACCTTTACTCCTTCGTGCATAGCCAGATGCCCTTCGGCTTGCCGAATTCGCTGAAGAGCCAGGAGTACGCGGACCTGGTCGCCTACGTGCTCTCGAGCAATGGCCTGCCGGCGGGACAGGAGGAGTTGACGCCGAACTCACCCATGGATCGCGTGCTGGTGCTCGGGGGCACCGCGCCGGCGCCGGGCGTGTCCGCGGCGGTCGTCGCCAGCCGGGCGGCACGGTTGAACCAGCCGCTCGTGCCGGTCAAGCAGCCCAGTACATCAAAGCCGACGCAGCAGGAACTGGACTCGGCAGATACCGACACGAGCAATTGGCTGCTCTACAACAAAGGTTACCAGGCGCATCGCTATTCTTCGTTGCGGCAGATCGATCGGAGCACCGCTCGCAACCTGCGTCCGTTGTGCCTGTTCCAGCTGGGCGAGGTGGCGACATTTACCACCGGCCCCATCGTGTACGACGGCGTCCTGTATGCGACGACGCATTTCGGCACCTATGCGATCGACTCCGGGAATTGCCGGAAGATCTGGTCGCACCAGCACGTGGCGACCGGACCCGAGACCAACGCCACGAACAAGGGCGTCGCCATTGCCGGCGGGCGGGTCATTCGCGGTACACAGGACGGTCATCTTTACGCGCTGGACGCGAAGACGGGCGAAGTCCTGTGGGACCGAATGGTCGCGAACGCGATGGTAGGCGAGGGCGTCGGTGCCGCGCCCCTGATCTGGAAGGATCTCGTCTTTGTCGGCAAGAGCGGGGGCGACTGGGGCATACGCGGCAAGATGATGGCCTTCCACGTCGGGGACGGTTCGCCCGCGTGGTCGTTCGATCTGATTCCCACCGGTGATGAGACGGGCGCAAACACCTGGGAGAACCCTGAAAGCGCGTTGCACGGCGGCGGCCCGAGCTGGTCCCACTATGCGCTCGACGTCGGTACGCAGACGCTGTTCGTGCCGGTCGGCAATGTCGCTCCGGATTTCCATCCCGAGATGCGGCCGGGCGCGAACCTGTTCACGTCGTCGCTGGTCGCGCTCGACGCGAACACGGGCAAGCTCAAGTGGTGGTATCAGCTCGTGAAGAACGACTGGCACGACCGGGACACGCTGGCAGTGGCGCTCTACGACGTCGGCGGCAAGCAGTTCGTCGCAACCGCCGGCAAGGACGGCGTCGTGCACGGGCTCGAAGCCGCAACCGGCAAGCACCTGTTTCAGGTCCCGGTGACCACGATGCTCAATGTGGACACGCCACTCACGCCGCAAGGTACCCGCGTCTGCCCCGGCGTCAACGGCGGCGTGGAATGGAACGGGCCGGCGCACAGCCCGAGAACGGGTTTGCTCTACGTGCCCGCAGTCGATTGGTGCACGACCTTCAAGCTGGGACCGAAGCCGACCTGGCAGCCGACGGTTCCCTACACGGGCATCAGCAACGGCTGGGGCACCTTCGACCCCAAGAGCGAATGGAAGGGATGGCTCAACGCAATCGACGCAAAGACCGGGAAGATGAAATGGCGCTGGAAGGCGCCCACGCCGCTGGTCGCGGGCGTCACCGCGACGGCCGGCGACGTTGTCTTCACCGGCGATCTCAACGGAAATTTCCTGGTGTTCGATGCGCGCGATGGCAGCAAGCTGTTCACCTTCAATACCGGAGGTCCCATCGCCGGCGGTGTAATCACGTGGCAACAGGAGGGCAAGCAGCGCGTTGCGGTCACTCCGGGAAATTCGGGGCAGGGGTGGGACCTGCCGGGCAGCGCGACGATCATCATTTTCGGGCTCTGAGTCCCGCGCGTAACGGGGAATCCAGAGCGGCGATGCCGGTGCGTCGATAGCGAGTACGGCACTCCCTGCCGTCTCGATGGTCACGATTTCTGGACGCGCCCTGCGGTCCCGAAGCGGTGCGATGCAGTTCCCGCAAGCCGGAAACTAGCGTTCTTCCAGGATGCCTGCACTGGGGTGCACCGCTCGCATCTCCAACCAATACGCAGCCACCCAGGCGCCAGTTGCGGGAAGCGCGAAACAGAACACCGCCCAACAAACTCCAGTAATTAGCGCATCAGGAGTTTCGGTGAGAATCAATGTTGCCGCTAACGTGAGCCCACCCAAGACCAACAGCGTGGCGGTCGCAAACCTTAGGCTGGTAACGGTGATGGTCGGCTCGTCGGACATTGGATTTCCCCCGTGTATGCGAGAGGATTGTCCATAACTGACAAGTAATCTGTTCGGCAGCCCACACATCCAAGGGTATTTCGCGTTCGCCGACGCGGCTTGGGGAAAGTTGACGGTTAAGCCGTTGAAATGCGCACCACAAGAATTGTAGACCGGGCCTACGATAACCGGAGCGTCGCGAGTGGTCAGCACCTGGACTGGCCCTTATAAGTCGCGCACTCCATCCGTATTGACCGCCTTTTTCGCTACGAGAGTAAGCTTGCGCAATGAGTTCACGTCGGCAAGTTCTTGGGACCCTTGGGACGTTGTTGCTCGTCGCGCCGCTCGCGGGGATTGCTCAAAGCACGAAGGTGTATCGCATTGGGTGGCTCTCGTTGGGCAAATCCGCCGTCCCATCGCCGTTCTTCGATGCCTTTAGGCAAGGACTTAAGGAGCGCGGTTACATCGAAGGGAGAAACGTAGAAGTCGAGGCGCGACTGGCCGACGGTTCACGAGAACGTGCCGACCAAATGGTAGCGGCGCTGGTTCAATCGAAGGTTGATGTCATCGTCACCCAGGGAGGCGCGGCGTGGAGCGCCTTTCGTCATGCTGGGACGACGCCCGTCGTTATCGGTTATAGCGGCGATCCAGTGGAAGCCAAATTCGTCAATAGTTTGGCCCGGCCGGGAGGGACTATCACGGGCATGAGCTTTCTGGCGTTGGAATTGGTCGGCAAACGCCTTGAAGTGCTGGCGCAAATATTGCCTGCTGGCTCGCGCGTTGCGGTCATTGCCAACCCGGAACATCCGGGGGAACAAGCTGAGTTCCGGCGTTCGCAATTCGCTGCGAAAGACGTAGGAATCAGCGTCAGCTATTTTCCAGTGCGCACTCCGGAGGAATTGGACGCAGCATTTGGCAAGATTTCGAGCGAAGCGATGCATGCGGTCATCGTATTTCCAGATGAGTTTACGATCCAACACCGCGACAAGATCGCAGCCTTTGGGCTCAAGTATCGAATGCCAATCGTTTCGGGCTGGAGCGCCTACGCCGACAGTGGCTTCCTTATGACTTATGGTCCGAATCTTCGCGACTCCTACGCGCACTTGGCCGCCTACGTCGACAAGATATTGAAGGGCGCCAAACCGGCGGATCTGCCCGTGGAGTTGCCAACGTCGGTGGAGTTCGTGATCAATGTAAAGACCGCGATGGCGATCGGCGTGAAGCTACCGCAGACAATGCTCTTGCGCGCTGATCGCATCATTGAATGACTTTGCATCTGGACGCGTTTTGTCGGCTCGTCAGTCGCCTTTTCGAACATCAGCGGGGCGCGGCCTTCCACTCTCGCGAAGATTGGGGTGAGCAGCGTGCCGTGATCTCCGATGCTTACCGTCCCCCGCATGCGCGAAGACCGCTCATGGCCGGAAGCAGTCCTTCAGCGGCGACCGCCAACGACCCTGAGCCCCGTCGGTCTTCAACAAAGCGGCCGTTCAACCAATCAAGTTACATGGAGACCGCGAGCGATCACTGAATAACTTCGGCGCGCTGCATCACCAACGGCGGAATCTTCAGGCCGAGCGCCTTAGCGGTCTTGAGGTTAATCACCAGCTCGAACTTCGACGGCTGTTCGACGGGCAGGTCGCCGGGCTTGGCACCTTTAAGTATCTTGTCCACGTAGGTGGCGGCGCTCCGAAACAAATCAACCTGGTTCGCTCCATAGGACATAAGGCCCCCGGCATCGACATATTCCCTCAATCCATATATCCCCGGCAGCCTGTTCCTTGCCGCTAAGTCCACGAGGCGTCGGCGCTCGCTGAAAAACATATTGCCTCCCAGCACCATCAGTGCGCCCGCGCGCGCCTTGGTCATGTCCGAGAAGGCCCTGTCGAAATCGTCTGGCCCTCGCGCCTCAACGAATTGAAGCTGCAACCCCAGCGCGCCTGCCCCGACGTGTGCTTCCCGCAAGATTTCCTTTTCCGTGCGTTCGGGGACGGCGCTTGGCTGCCGGAGGACAGCGACCCGGTCGACCCCCGGAACGGCCTGCTTGAGCAGTTGCAGTAGCTTGCCGACTAGGTCCGGGCCGAGGTAGGACGACCCCGTTACGTTGCCACCCGGCCGCGCGAGGCTGGCGACAAGCCCGTCAGTAACCGGATCGGCAGCAACAGCGAAGACAATGGGGACGCTGTTGGTGGCTCGCTTGGCGGCCAAGGCGCCCGGTGTGGTAGCGGCCACGATGACATCGACCTTGAGCGCAACCAATTCGACCGCGAGTGCGGGGAGACGCTCGAGCTTCCCCTCGGCGTCCCGGAATTCGATCACGATGTTGCGACCCTCGACGTAACCGAGGTCACGCAGTCCTTGGAGGAACGCGTCGACGTGGCGAGGAGCGACGGCCCGGTTGGTCCCCAGGAAGCCTATTCGAGCGACCTTGGCTGCCTGCTGCGCCTCAGCGGCAGATCGCGCGATGGCGAGACCACCGCGACGGTGTTGATGAATGTTCGCCGATCCATCACTGAATCACCTCATCCGCGCGCAGCAGCAGCGACTGCGGGATCGTGAGGCCGAGCGACTTCGCGGTCTTGAGGTTGATCACCAGCTCGAACTTGGTCGGCTGCTCGATCGGAAGATCGCCGGGCTTGGCGCCTTTCAGGATCTTGTCGACATACGCGGCCGCCCGGCGGGCACTGTCGCTTAGATCGACGCCATACGCCATGAGGCCACCGGCTACTACAAATTCCTTTACTCCATAGATCGCGGGCAGGCGGCTCGCGGCCGCAAGCTCCACGAGTTGTGCTTGATGCGCGAAGTACACCGCGCCACCGTACAAGAGGACGGCGCCGGCTCGCAGCTTGGTAGCCGCAGCGAACGCCGCAGGGAACTCACTGGGAATTCGCGCTTCCACAATTTGGAGCTGCAAGTTCAGAGACCGCGCCGCGACCTCCAACTCTCTCAGCTCGTTCGAAAGGCCGGTCGGACTCCAAATGACGGCCACGCTGGTGAGTCCGGGCACGACTTCCTTCAGCAGCTGCAGCTGTTTGCCGCGCAGCGCCACCGTCGCCATGGACATTCCGGTAACGTTTCCCGCCGGTTTCGAGAGACTCGCCACCAGTCCACCGCCGACCGGGTCGTTATGGTTAATCATGACGATGGGAATCGTTGACGTGGCGTGCTTGGCCGCCTCGGGTGCGGGTGGGGAACCTGCCACGATCACATCGACCCGGAGCTGAACGAGCTCGGCCGCAAGGGCGGGAAGCCGTTCCACATGGTCGCCGTAATATCGGCCCTCGACGGCGATGTTCTGGCCCTCGACGTACCCGAACTCGCGCATCCCCTGGAAGAACGCGCCAAAGATACGCGCGAAGTCCGGGTTGGCCGGCGAAGAGCTGCTGAGTATGCCGATTCGAAGATTTCCTAGCCTGAGGCTGCGTCCGTGCGGCCATCGGTGCGGCGAGGAAGCCACCCGCGACAGCGCCAATGAACGTTCGCCGGTCAATCACTGAATCACCTCGTCCGCGCGCTCCAGCACCGATTGCGGAATCGTGATGCCGAGCGCCTTGGCGGTCTTGAGGTTGATCACCAGCTCGAACTTCGTCGGCTGCTCGACGGACAGGTCGCCGGGTTTCGTGCCCTTGAGAATCTTGTCCACGTAGGTGGCGGCGCGCCGAAACAAATCGACATTGTTCGGTCCATAGGACATAAGGCCTCCGGCATCGACATACTCCCTCAATCCGTACACGGCCGGCAGCCGGTTCTTTGCCGCCAGGCTTACGACATGTCCTCGCTCATTGATGAGCATGCTGCTTCCCAGCACAGTAAGAGCACCGGCGCGCGCACTGGTCATTTCCGAGAAGGCCCTGTCGAAATCGCCTGGCCCTCGGACCTCAACGAATTGAAGCCGCATTCCCAGCAACCGTGCCGCGCCTTCTGCTTCCTTGCGCAGGTCTTTTTCTGTGCGTTCGCCGAGGGCACCTGGTTGCCAGAGGACGGCGACCTGACTGACCCCAGGAACGATCTGCTTGAGCTGTTCCAGACGCTTGCCGACTAGCTCCGGCGCGAGGGTGGCTAAACCCGTGACATTGCCCTCCGGCCGCGCAAGGCTGGCGACTAGCCCGTCCGTAACCGGATCGACAGCAGAAACGAACACAATGGGGACGGTCTTGGTCGCTTGCTTGGCGGCCACGGCGGCGACCGTGCCTCCGACGACGACGACATCAACCTTGAGCGCAACCAGTTCGGCCGCAAGGGCGGGGAGCCGCTCGAGCTTCCCCTCGGCATCGCGGAATTCAATCAAGACATTGCGGCCCTCGACGTAACCGAGGTCACGCAGTCCTTGACGGAAGCCCTCTGTCATGTGGGGACTGCCGGCCAGGTTGATCGACAGATAGCCTATTCGAGGGACCTTGGCCGACTGCTGGGCCTCAGCGGCAGACCGCGCGAAGGCGAGACCACACGCGACGGTGTTGATGAATGTTCGCCGGTCCATCCCTGAATCATCCCGGAGACGATTGGAAGTCCGGCCATACTACGCCTGCAGAAGGCGGCGCCCACGTCGGCGACGATCAGCAGTTGGCCGACAAGAACCGATCAACGGCCGCTATCGAGCGGAATGCGCCACGGCCGTAGGTGGCCGATAGCGGTCGTCGACCAACGACCGCTAACGACCCAAAGCTGTCGGCCATGGTTTTGAATTGCGCGGACTGAAGCTGACATTGACAGTGGGTGGCGCCGACACCCTGACACCGCAGGCACCCCGCGTGCCTGGTCCAGCGATCAGGAAAGTCAGAGAGTGAGGGAGCGCCCATCCTATGGCATCAGTAACAGTCGACCCCAAGAACGTCCATGAGTTCGCCGATGAACAGAGTTTCTACGACTGGCTCGCCCGGCATCACGACAAAGAGGACGAGGTCTGGATCAAGATCCACAAGGTGAGTTCGGGACTGGCTTCAGTGACGCCGAAACAAGCCATCGACGTGGCGCTTTGCTGGGGCTGGATCGATGGCCTGCGAAAGGGATTGGATAACAAGAGTTATCTGCAGCGCTATACGCGACGGCGCAGCAAAAGTGTGTGGAGCAAGATCAACGTCGGCAACGTGGCGCGGCTGATCCAAGAAGGCCGGATGACTGAGCACGGGCTCGAGGAAGTGGACGCGGCCAAGGCGGACGGTCGCTGGGACCGCGCCTATGGCAGCGGCAAGGAGATGAAGATCCCTGACGACCTCCAGGTGGCCATCGACGCCGAGCCCAAGGCCAGGAAGATGCTGACGAGCCTAAGCGAGCAGAACCGCTTCGCGCTCGCCTTTCGCGTCCACAACATGAAGACAGCGGCAGGACGCCAGAAGAAGATCGAGACCTTGGTCGACATGCTCAAACGCGGCGAGACGATCTACCCGCAGAGAAAGAAGTAGGACTGGGACTGCGTCGCTCGCCCACTGACTCGGAGGGCCAAAACAGGCTGCTCCAAAGCGGGCGATCGCAGCTGCCTGCTCATGGCCGCGAGCAGTCAGTCACCGACCGACCCCGTACTTCTCGCCAGTGGTCGGGGCGATGGCGGCGGTACAATCCGGGGCAATCGCCACACAATCGCGCGCGCTTCCGCCTGTCAAACACCAAGCAACTCTTTGCAGGACAACGGCTATGAGATTTGAACGCATTGAGTTCTCGTGGCGTGCAGCTTTTATTGGGTTGTACATCACCCCTGAGCGGGACAAGGTCTGGGTGACCATCCTGCCCTTCTTCCCGCTTTACTTTACGAGGGAGGCTAGTGCCGCCTAACCCTTCCATCAACCGGACGTCGAACGGACTTCGCCCCAGCGGCGTCCGCCGGTTAGCTTGTTTCGTTAGACCTCGAAAGGATCAGTGATGCGACTTATTGCAAGACTGCTTGCGATCATTGCTCTCTCGTTTGGAATGTCGGCAATTTCTCTTGCCCAAACCGCCACATCGTCAGGATCTTCGGTAAGGATTGTTGGTATTGTCCCCGAGATATCGGGGCCACTCTATGTTGGAGAAAAGCAGACGATTGTGGTCGAGGTTGAATATGTAATGTCTCAAGATTCCGGGACAATCACGCTCGTGATTCAAAAGGGAGAATCGGGGGGCAGACCGCTTGGAAGTTCAACGGAAGTGGTATTAAAGGGCAAGGGCAAGATCAAATTGGAAGCAGTGATTCAGGTTCCTGATACCAAGGCGATTCAAGTCTTTACGCCGCTTTCATATCAGGATGGCGCCGGTACGTCGATAGTCGACTATCGTGCCTACAAAGTCGCCAGGCGTTAAGTTGAGGTCTAGAGTGGCGTTCCTAGCCGTCGCGCGCCAGTAGACGAAGGCCTGCGTCAGCGCTACGCTCGCGCCCATGCCATTAGGTTCCTCTAGACTTGGACGCGCCGTTGATCCGCAGAGGGTTTCCGTGCCGCCCCAGCGAGCAATTACGCCTGTGGCGCTTTGCAAACCGTCATTTGGGTCCTCTGCTCCTAGTTAGGCAGCCTCAGTGAACGGACGCATGCTGTCCGCACTTCTCGTTGCGCCAGTGGCGTGCGCGTTCGCCTTCGCGGTATGGATGGCGCTCGTCGCCGAGCCCGAGCCTCCGCGAGCGTCTTTCGCCTTATTGCTTATGCCCGGCCTCATGGCCGGTGCGTTGTTTGAGCTCGTCGTGCTCCTCCCGCTGTCCTACTGGCTAGGTCGGCGAGGGCAGTTATCCCGCGGTCGAGTCATTGGAGTTGGCTTGATCTTGTGGGCAATCGTGGCGTGCCTTCAAATATTTGCAACGTCTGAGTTGCCTTTCCTTGAGTCCGTTGCCATTCTTCCCGTGCTCATGCTCCCGGGTCTCGCGCTCGTCCTTGTATTCGCGTTCCTAATTTCATATGAACGCGCTGCCTAACGCGTCGCTCAACGCGGGCGTCCCACATGCGGGGCTGCGCCCCAGCATGAGGCCGCCGGTTAGCTTTCTTCGTTAGGCACCGAGCAACATGCACCTCTGGGCGACCCGGAAGCTAGCCGACGAAATTGTCGTTGGAGCTGTTTCGGCGAGCGAAAAGAATGTCTATTTCGTTTTCGCCGTGGTCTTCGCCGTCGTGATTGGCTACGCCGCGGCCTACGGCTCTTTCCACAGTTCTTGGCTCTATGTTTACGAGGGGGCTGTTGTTGGAGTTGTCACTTTGGCCGGGGCGCAAAAAGTCACTCAATCGTATGGGCGCGCCATCGATGGCGAGTTCTTCGAAATGGCCTATCTTCTCTCGGTGCCGCTTCTGGTAAAGACTACGCTTGCGTCGTGGGTCGCAATTTGGGGTGGTTACTGGCTATTTTCGATACTTGTACCGAATCTTCCCGTACCAGAATCGGATGAAGCGTACCGAGCGCTTTCGTATTGGGTTGACCGCCTCTGGCACGTGTTTCCGTTTGTGGTTGCGGTGACAATCGCCGTTGTGTATTGGTATAGGCTCGCCTATCACGTTACCTATGTTGTCAACAGGCGCGGTGCCTAACCTGTCGCTCAACGCAAACGTCCCGAGTGCGGCGCTTCGCGCCCGCACTGGGCCGCCGGTTAGCTTGTTTCGTTAGGCGTCAACGTCAAGCCGACAAGGACCACAGGAAATGAACGAGCTGCCCCTCGTGTGGCACTACGGCTTGATGGCCGAGTACTGGGCCGGATTCAAGACTGACGCGCCAGAGGTGCCGCAGCTGCTTAAGCTGATCGGTCGATTCGGTCAGCCAGTCCTCGACCTGGCGTGTGGAAGCGGACGCATTTTGACCAACCTCCTAATCGCTGGTATTGACGCTGACGGCGTTGATATTTCCGACGACATGCTCGACGGGGCTCGAAAGGCCGCCTCGGCGCACGGCTTCTCGCCGGCGCTTCTCGCGCAGCCAATGCACGAACTGAACCTACCGCGCCAATACGGGACGATCCTCATCTGCGATTCGTTCGGTTTGGGGGGAGGCAGGCGCAACGACCTTTCCATGCTTCGCGGCTGCCGCGAACACCTGAAGCCTGGCGGCGCGTTGGTCTTCAATCTGGGGATGGAGTACTCCGACGAAGACTGGGATCTATGGAAAATTACGGCTAGGGAGCGACTGCCTGCCGACTGGCCCGATATTCCCATCACCCGTGTCTTGCCGGATGGCAGCGAGTTCCGCCTTCGTATTCGCACGGTTGAGCTCGACCCCATGGCCCAGAGCTACGTCCGTGAGATGTGTATCGAGAAGTGGCAAGATGGACGCAAGTTGAAAGTTGAATCTTCGCTTCTTCGCGGCAGCCTGTATCTTGTGCAGGAACTACTGCTGATGCTGCAAGTCGCTGGCTTTCAAACGGTGCGCACATTTGGCGGATTCACGGACAACGAAGCGACAGACCAGGATGGCGAGCTTGTTTTCGTTGCAGTCAAATGAGCAACTCTCGTGCAACCATTGACGCCTAACCCATCGCTCAACGTGGACGCCCCGCATGCGTGGGCTGCGGCCGCTGTCAGGCCGCCGGTTAGCAAGTGTGGAACCTCGTTCATAGCTTCGTCCAAGGGGGCAGCGATGCTAGTTAGGTTGAGTTTGGCGTTCGCTGCAATGGCCGCTGTTCTATTTGCCACCGCATGCCTAGCTAACGAGCCACCTCAGCCCGGCCGCGTCTACCGAATTGGCTGGCTTAAGGAAGGAAAAGGGGATCGGGCATCCCCGAGGAGGCGCTCCGATCAGGGATGGCTGACCTGGGGTGGAAGGCAGGAAACGTCGAATTCGTTGAGCGATACGCACGTAGCCCTGAACAGTTGCCAGGTCTGGCCACGGAGCTCGTTACGCTCAACGTCGACGTGATAGTGCCGCTGGGCGACACGTGCCTTCTAGCCGCCGTTCGAGCCACGCGGCGCATTCCGATCGTGTTCCCAAACGGATGGGACCCGGTGGGCGCAAAAATCGTGACCAGTCTGGCTCGCCCGGGCGGGAACGCGACGGGCCTGTCGGTTATGGCTCCCGATCTGGCCTTCAAGGAGTTGGCGATACTCTGGACGCGCGCTTGAACGACATGGTCGACGCAGGAGTGCAGGCGATAACGGGATTTGTTGCGGCCTCTGAGGTACTAGACAAATTCATCCGTATCGGCAACGCGAACCGGATTCCGCTGCTCGGGTACACGTGGCACCCGCCAGGCTTGCTGTCCTTGGAAGTTGATCAAGTGCAACTCGTCCGCCGCTCCGCGTACCATATCGACAAGATCCTTCGAGGAGCCAATCCGGGAGAGCTGCCCATCGAACAGCCAACGAAGTTCTTGCTGTCAATCAACCTGAAGACAGCAAAGGCCTTCGATCTCACAATCCCTCCATCGTTGCTCCTACGCGCCACCGAGGTATTTCAATGAGTACGCTCGAGCCACGAAGTCGCCACGATGCCTACTTCCTAACATCAATGACTAAGACACCTAATCCGTCGCTCAACGCGGACGCTCCGCGCGGCAGACGAGCAGCGGGGTCGAGAGCGAGTCGATGTCAGGCGAGCAGGGGGTAATGGAGGCGGGGGTCGGAATCGAACCGGCGTAGACGGCTTTGCAGGCCGCTGCATGACCACTCTGCCACCCCGCCATGAGGTGTGGCGCGCGCCGTAGCGGCGGGCGCCTCAAACCAAAAGGGAGAGCCAGGTCAGCGGCTCTCCCTCGAAAATCTGGAGCGGGAAAGGAGTCTCGAACTCCCGACCTCAACCTTGGCAAGGTTGCGCTCTACCAACTGAGCTATTCCCGCATCGGACAGCCTTGAATTATAGCGGAAAATCCCTTCCTGTCAAAATCCGTGGCCGGGCATGCCGGGTGGCTATGCGGATACGCTGGCGATCGCCTGGGCGATCGCGTCGACGTTGCGCGAATTGAGCGCCGCGACGCAGATGCGGCCGGTATCGATGAGATAGATCGAATATTCGTTGCGCAGCCGCTGCACCTGCGCCTTGGTCAGGCCGGAATACGAGAACATGCCGCGCTGCGCGAGGATGAAGCGGAAGTTGACGTCCGGGCAGCCGCTCGTGCAGCCGCTCCACGAGTTCGGCGCGCATCAGCTTGATGCGGTTGCGCATCATCGCGAGCTCGGCTTCCCACAGCGCATGCAGTTCCGGTGAACCGAGCACCGTCGCGACGATCTGGCCGCCGTGCGTCGGCGGCTTCGAATAATTGGCGCGGACCACGCGCTTGATCTGCGACAGGACGCGCAGCGCCTCGTCGCGGTCGGCGGCGACGACGCTCAACGCGCCGACGCGCTCGCCGTAGAGCGAGAACGACTTGGAGAACGGACCTGGACACGAACAGCGGTCCCGGCGTGTGCCGCGAAGCGGCGCACGACCGACGCCGTCGGCCTCGGTGCCGTCGCCGAAGCCCTGGTAGGCCATGTCGAGGAACGGCACCATGCCCGCGCGAACGCACGACATCGATGATCTGCGTCCATTGCTCGGGCGTGGGATCGACGCCGGTCGGGTTGTGGCAGCAGGCATGCAGCACGACGATCGAGCCGTGCGGAATCCGCTCCAGCGAGGCGAGCATGCCGTCGAAGTCGAGGCCGCGCGTCGCCGCGTCGAAATACGCGTAGTTGTTGACGGCGAAGCCGGCGCCCTCGAACAGCGCGCGGTGGTTTTCCCAGCTCGGATCGCTGATGTAGACCTGCGCGCTCGGGCGCGAACCGGCGCAGGAAATCGGCGCCGATCTTGAGGCCGCCGGTGCCGCCCAGCGCCTGCACGCGTGATCGTGCGGCCGGATGTCACGATTTCGCTGTCGGCGCCGAACAGCAGCTTCTGCACGGCCTTGTCGTAGGCGGCGATGCCGTCGATCGGCAGGTAGCCGCGCGGCGCGCCCTTGGCGGACATCTCGTGCTCGGCGCGGCTTGACGCACTCCAGCAGCGGCAGCTTGCCGGTGTCGTCGTAGTACATGCCGACGCCCAGGTTGACCTTGCGCGGATTGGTGTCGGCGGCGTACGCCTCGGTGATGCCGAGGATCGGGTCGCGCGGCGCCAGTTCGACGGCGGACAGGAGCAGGGGAGCGTTGGGCGCGTTCATCGGGTCGGATTGGTGCTCGAAACCGGCATTTTACCCGACTGCCGGACCGGCCCAGACGGCCCGGTTTCGCGTCGCCTAGGCGAAATCCGAGCACCCGCACCACGCTGACGAGCGCGGCGATCCACACGGCGACCAGCGCGAAGCAGCGTAATGGCGAAGCCCGGCGTGCGCTTCTTCGCGTCCTGCCCAGTAGCCGACCGCATAGATGATCCGGCCGACGATCCACACGGCGCAGGCGATCGCGGCCCAGCGCGGATTGCCGTACCAGGCGTAGATCCACATCGCGGGCAGGAACGCGACCAATTGCTCCAGCGTGTTCATCTGCACGCGGAACGAGCGCTCGAACGCCGGATCGCCCGTCATGGCCGGCGCGTAGACCTTGTATTTGCCGTGCGCGAGCGCCACATGAGCCAAGGTGACGAAGTACCAGAGGACGGCGAGCAGCGTCATCAGGGCGGGCAGGGCTAGCGGCATGGCGGTTCCTTAGCAGGTTATGGCAGGCTCGACTTTCGCCGTGCGCAAGGCTAACGTGACGCCGCCGCCTGACGCAATCGATCAAAGTCTCGAGCAAGGTCCCATGGCCCGCTTCAACGCCGCAATTCCCATCGACGCTCCCAAGCTTCCGCCGGTCACCGCGCTGCGCGTCCTCGCGCGCGTCGGCCGCTTCGTGCGGCCCTACAGGAAGCAGGTGATTCTTGCCGGCATCGCGCTCGCTGTTCGCCGCGGCGGTCCGTGCTCGCGATCGGGCAGGGCCTCAAGTTCGTCATCGATCGCGGCTTCGCCGCCGGCAACGCGGCCGAACTGGACCGCATGCTGGTGCTGATGCTGCTGGTCGTCGTGGTCCTGGCGCTGGCCACGTACACGCGCTTCTACTACGTGTCGTGGCTGGGCGAGCGGGTCACGGCGGACCTGCGGCGCGCGGTGTTCGACCACCTGCTGGCGCTGCCGCCCGGCTACTTCGAGGTGATGCGCACCGGCGAGGTCATCTCGCGGCTCACCAACGACACGACGATGCTGGAAACGGTGATCGGTTCGAGCGCGTCGATGGCCATCCGCAACTTCCTGCTGATGATCGGCGGCCTGGTGATGCTTGCGCTGACCAGCGCCAAGCTGACCGCTGATGGTGCTGGTCGGCGTGCCGCTGACCGTCGTGCCGATCATCCTGTTCGGCCGCCGCGTGCGCAAGCTCGCGCGCGCGAGCCAGGATCGCGTCGGCGACGTCGGCGCCTACGTCGACGAGGCGCTGCACGAAATCCGCACCGTGCAGGCCTACGGCCACGAGGCCGAGGACCGGCGCCAGTTCGGCGCGCGCGTCGAAGAGCGCCTTCGCCACCGCGCTGCAGCGCATCCGGCAGCGCGCGTTCCTGGTGGCGACGGTGATCCTGCTGGTGTTCGGCGCGGTCGGCGTCATCCTGTGGATCGGCGGCCACGACGTGGTCGCGGGCCGGATCAGCCCCGGGCAGCTGTCGGCGTTCGTGTTCTACGCGGTGATCGTCGCCAGCGCCGTCGGCACGATCAGCGAAGTCGTCGGCGACCTGCAGCGCGCCGCCGGCGCGACCGAGCGCCTGTTCGAGCTGCTCGAGATCGACGCCGGCATCCGGGCGCCCGCCAATCCGGTGCCGTTGCCGGTGCCGGCGCGCGGCACCGTGGCGTTCCGCGACGTCACGTTCCACTATCCGTCGCGGCCGGACGCCGCCGCGCTCGAGGACTTCTCGCTCGACGTCGCAGCCGGGAGAAATCGTGGCGCTGGTCGGGCCGTCCGGCGCCGGCAAGACCACGGTGTTCCAGCTGCTGCTGCGCTTCTACGATCCGCAGCAGGGAGCGGTGACGATCGACGGCGTCGACCTGCAAGGCCGCCGACCCCGCCGCGGTGCGGGCACGCCTGGCGGTCGTGCCGCAGGATCCGGTGATCTTCGCCGCCAGCGTGCTCGAGAACGTCCGCTACGGCCGCCCGGACGCCACGCGACGCCGAAGTGCGGGCGGCGTGCGATGCGGCGTACGCCACCGAATTCATCGAGCGCCTGCCGGACGGTTTCGCCAGCTTCCTGGGCGAGCGCGGCGTGCGCCTGTCCGGCGGCCAGCGGCAGCGGCATCGCGATCGCGCGCGCGATCCTGGCCGACCGCCCGGTGCTGCTGCTCGACGAGGCCACCAGCGCGCTCGACGCGGAAAGCGAGCGCATGGTGCAGCTGGCGCTGGAGCGGCTGATGGCCGGGCGCACGGTGCTGATCATCGCGCACCGGCTGGCGACGGTGCGCCACGCCGACCGCATCGCCGTCATGGAGCACGGGCGGATCATCGCCACCGGCACCCACGACGAACTCACGCAGTCCAATCCGCTCTATGCGCGGCTGGCGGCGCTGCAGTTCGGCGCCGGCATGGCAAGGTCGCCGCAGGAGGAGGTCGCGCCGGCCGCGCCGGCGGCGTTACAATGATCGGTTCCCCGCCGATCCCGTCGCCAGTCCATGCCCCTGCTCACGTTTCCCGAACAGCCCCTACGAACTGCACCAGCCCTTCGAGCCCGCCGGCGACCAGCCGGAGGCCATCGAGAAGCTGGTCGAAGGGCTCACCGACGGCCTGTCGTTCCAGACGCTGCTCGGCGTCACCGGCTCGGGCAAGACGTTCACGATGGCCAACGTCATCGCGCGCACCGGCCGCCCGGCGATGGTGATCGCGCCGAACAAGACGCTGGCGGCGCAGCTCTATTCGGAGTTCCGCGAGTTCTTCCCGAACAACGCGGTCGAGTACTTCGTCTCGTACTACGACTACTACCAGCCCGAAGCGTACGTTCCGTCGCGCGACCTCTACATCGAGAAGGACTCGTCGATCAACGAGCACATCGAGCAGATGCGGCTGTCGGCGACCAAGGCGATCCTCGAGCGGCCCGACTGCGTGATCGTCGCGACGGTGTCGGCGATCTACGGCATCGGCGACCCGTCCGAGTACCACAGCATGATCCTGCACCTGCGGCAGGGCGACAAGCTGTCGCAGCGCGACGCGATCAAGCGCCTGACCGAGATGCAGTACACGCGCAACGACGTCGACTTCAAGCGCGGCGTGTTCCGCGTGCGCGGCGACGTGCTCGACATCTTCCCGGCGGAGAACGCGGAGAACGCGATCCGCGTCTCGCTGTTCGACGACGAGGTCGAGACGCTGCAGCTGTTCGACCCGCTGACCGGCCACCTGAAGCAGAAGCTGGCGCGCTTCACGGTGTTTCCGTCGTCGCACTACGTCACGGGGCGCGCCAAGGTGCTGGGCGCCATCGAGCAGATCAAGGCCGAACTGCACGAGCAGAAGAATTTCTTCGTGGGCCAGATGAAGCTGATCGAGGCGCAGCGCATCGAGCAGCGCACGCGCTTCGACCTCGAGATGATGACCGAGATCGGCTACTGCAAGGGCATCGAGAACTATTCGCGCTACCTGTCCGGACGCAAGGCCGGCGAGCCGCCGCCCACGCTGATCGACTACCTGCCGCCGAACGCGCTGATGTTCGTCGACGAGAGCCACGTCACCATCCCGCAGGTCGGCGGCATGTACAAGGGCGACCGCGCGCGCAAGGAGAACCTCGTCAACTACGGCTTCCGCCTGCCGTCGGCGCTGGACAACCGGCCGCTGCGCTTCGACGAATTCGAGCGCCTGCTGCCGCAGACGATCTTCGTTTCGGCCACGCCCGCCGATTACGAGAGCACGCACACGGGGCAGGTGGTCGAGCAGCTGGTGCGGCCGACCGGCCTGGTCGATCCGATGCTCGAGGTGCGGCCCGCGGCGACGCAGGTGGACGACCTGCTGTCGGAAATCCGCCTGCGCGTCGAGCGCAACGAGCGCGTGCTGGTGACCACGCTGACCAAGCGCATGGCCGAGGACCTGACCGACTACCTGGCCGAGAACGGCGTCAAGGTGCGCTACCTGCACTCGGACATCGAGACGGTCGAGCGCGTCGAGATCATCCGCGACCTGCGGCTGGGCGAATTCGACGTGCTGGTCGGCATCAACCTGCTGCGCGAGGGCCTGGACATTCCCGAGGTGTCGCTGGTGGCGATCCTCGACGCCGACAAGGAAGGCTTCCTGCGCTCGGAGCGCTCGCTGATCCAGACCATCGGCCGCGCGGCGCGGCACATCAACGGCATGGCCATCCTCTATGCCGACGTCGTGACCGATTCGATGAAGCGGGCGATCGGCGAAACCGACCGGCGGCGCGACGAAGCAGCTCGCGTGGAACGAGAAGATGGGCATCACGCCGATCGGCGTGCAGAAGCGCATCAAGGACATCATCGAAGGCGTCTACGACCCGGACGAGGCGAAGAAGGAGCAGCGGGCCGCGCAGGCCAAGGCCAAGTACGAGGCGATGCCCGAGAAGGACATGCGAGCGCGAGCTCAAGGCGCTGGAAAAGCAGATGATCGATGCGGCGAGGAACCTCGAATTCGAAAAGGCCGCCGAACTGCGCGACCAGCTCTACGCGCTGAAGGAACAGATGTTCGGCGTGGCGCTGCCGGTCGAGACCTGAGGCGCGGGTGGCCTTGGAATCCCGACAGCACGCATTGACAGCTGCATGATGAAAATCGGCATACTTTCATCTCCAGACATTTCCGTTCGAAGGTAAAGCCCGAAGCCGTGGCGTGCATGAAACGTCACACATTCTCTCTTCCTTCCGAGAAGCCCGCGGAAACCATGCCCAGCGTTACCAGCTGGCTTCGTCGCCGACTTGGCGTGCTGCGGAGCGATGGCACCGAAAGCGCTGACGTTCCGTGCGGCTCCTGCAACGCGTGCTGTCGCGGCGGGTATGTGGTGGAGAGGCGTGATCGCCGGCACGGATATGTCCACGACGATGACCCGACGTTACCGTGGGTCAAGGGAACGGGAATCCACGAAGGCCACGATGTCCTCCCACGCAACGACGACGGATCGTGCGCGTTGCTGGTAGACGGCAAGTGCAGCGTTTACGAAAGGCGACCCTATGCGTGCCGCATTTATGACTGCCGGGAAATGGCGTATTGCAATGTCGGCCGGAGCGGCCCCGTAGGCGAGGTAAACATCCATCGTTGGGCTCCCATTGTCTTCCATGGAGGCATATTCAAGAGTACCGACGACCGAGCCGCTTTTCTGACGTTGGCTATGCATACCCACGGATTGGTCGAGAAGGGCTATACGGCGGAGGCTGCAGCCCATGCCGCGATCTATCGAACCTGGAAGGAGGGATTCGCTTACGGACGCGGCGCTATGTCGGAATTCAACCGAATGACTAGTGAGCAGCAGGACGCCATGAAGGGAAGCCTCGTGGCGTTTGCCGCTGGCCATGACTCTTAAAAACAACCCCGGCGGGCGTCTTCAGGCGCGATTTGAGACTCGTCCACCGGTGTCCAACTGTGCCTAATCTATGAATAAAAGACGGCCGATTGGGTGCCGCGTCGGAGTGCTGTTCGTCTGCATGGGCAACATCTGCAGGTCTCCCACCGCGGAAGCGGTATTTCGAGCGATGGCCGTGCGCGCCGGCATCGTCGGCTCATATCCGGGTCGATTCGGCGGGGACGCACGACTATCACGCCGGAGGTCCTCCCGACTGGCGCGCCACGCAGGCAGCCCAGAAGCGCGGCTACGATCTGGCGCCGCTGCGGGCGCGGCAGGTGGTGGTCGAGGATTTCGAACGCTTCGACCGCATCTATGCGATGGACTGGATGAATCTCGGCCAGTTGGAGGCGCTGCGCCCACGCGACCATCGGGGCCGGCTTTCGCTGTTTCTCGATGTCGCGCCGGAGCTTGGCGTGCGCGAAGTGCCCGATCCCTATGACGGCGGACCGGAAGGCTTCGAACGGGTGCTGGACTTGATCGAGCGCGCCAGCGAGGCGCTGGTGGCGGACATCCGCCTCCAATTGCCCGGCTAGTCGCCGGCTGCTGCGCGTACAGGCGACGCCGCGCCTCGCTCGCGGCGCTTGTGCCTGCGCAGCCACATGGTCAGTCCGGTGACCATCATCAGCGCCGGCAGCAGGCCACCGAGGAACACAAGGAATCGCCAGGTGAAGCCGAAGGCGCTGCCTTCATGCAGCATGCGTTGCCACGCCAGGAACGTGTCGCCGCCGCCGCGCGTCGTGCGGTCCACCGCCTGCAGGACGGCGCCCGAGCGCGGATCGATGAACACGACGGTCGTGGATCGCGCCGAAGCGTCGCCGGCTTCGCGCAGGTTGACGCGATAGACGCCACGCGGACCCGCGGGCAATCCCAAACCGATGACGCTGGCGTTGGCAACGCGCGTCTGCGCGATGGCGACGGCCTCATCGAGCGCAATGGCGTCGCCGCTGCCGGCCGCGCTTTGCAGACCGCGCGGAGACGGCGAGACTTTGCCGAAAGCGGCCACGACCGAGCGTCCTGCATCCTGGTAGGCCAGGAACAAGCCGGTGAAGGAAAGGGTGGCCAGCACCAGCGCGCCCCAGATTCCGAACGTGTAGTGCAGGTTTCGATGCAGCGCAAAACCGCGCCGGAAGCCCAGGGCGCGCACGCGCAGCCGGCCGGCTGGCCACCACAGGTAGATGCCGCTCAGCGACGAGATCAGCATGGCGATGCCGATCACGCCGACGATCTCGCGGCCCTTCCACTCGCGCAGCGTCAGCGATTCGTGAAAGCTGTGCAGCCAGCCCAGCCAGTCGCGGCCGGAAGCGGTGTCGAGCACGGCGCCCGTTGGCGGATCGAGATAGACGCGCAGGAACGGTCCGGCATCTGCTTTGGCGCGGGCAAAGACCATCACGGGTCCCGGCGCCTGGTCGGGGAGGCGGATTCCGGTGGCGCGCGCACGTCCTTCCAACGCCGCCTCGGCGCGCTGCGCGTACTCGGCATACGGCAGCGCGATCTGCGGACCTGAAATCGCGTAGCGCTGCGGATTGAGCTGCGCGTCGATTTCGTGGTCATAGACCAGGATGCTTCCCGACAGTCCGATCAGGACGCCCACCGTCCCGAGCGTGAGTCCGAGCCACAGGTGAACCTGCACCCAGAACGCGCGCAGGCGGAATGGTTTGTTGTTCGTCATGTGCCAAATCCGGTCATGGTGCCGCCCACATCCGCAGCAGGTTGTGATACGACCCGGTGAGCGACACGAGCGCCTCGTGTCCCGCGGCGTCCTGCGTCAGGCGCATGATGGCCATGTCGAGGTCGAACAGCAGCGCGCGCTGCGCGTCGTCGCGCACCAGGCTCTGGATCCAGAAGAACGACGCGATGCGCGTGCCGCGCGTCACCGGCGTCACGCGATGCACGCTCGAGGCCGGGTAGAGGACGAGGTCGCCGGCCGGCAGCTTGACGCTGTGCGCGCCGTACGTGTCGTCGACCTGCAGTTCGCCGCCGTCGTAGTCCTCCGGCGCGGACAGGAACAGCGTTGCCGAGACGTCGGTGCGGATCTTCATGCCCGTCCCCGGCAGCAGGCGCACGGCGCCGTCGACATGACGGCCGAAGTGCATTCCGCCATCGGCCTCGTAGCGATTGAACATCGGCGGATAGACGCTGGCGGGCAATGCGGCGCTCAGGAACAGCGGATGGCGCTCGAGCGCGCCGAGGATCACGGCCCCCAGTTCGCGCGCGACGGGCGAGTCCTCGGCGATCTGCAGGTTGCGCTTGACCTGCGCGCCCTGGTGTCCGGCGGTCGCGCGGCCATCGACCCAGGCGCTTGCGGCGCCGTCGAGGCGGCCGCGCACGTGCGCGACCTGCTCGCGGGTGAGCACTTCCGGAATGCGGATCATCATGCGTGTGCGATGCCCATCGGCGTCAACGGAATTTGTACGTCGCGGTCAGCATCGCCTGCAGGTCCGTCCCCGGCACCGAGCGGCCGCGATCCGACGGAATCAGCGCGTCGTAGTTCAGGCGATTGGTCAGGTTGAACACGTTGAGCTGGATGCCCCAGGTGCGGCTGCGCGTAGCCGACCATCGCGTCCCACCGGAAGTAGTCCGGGACCTTGACCGCGTTGTTGTTCGACGCGTAACGGTCGGACATGTAGGCGATGCCGGTTCCCGCCTGCCACGACGGCGCGAAGTTCCAGGTCGTCCACAGCGACGCGCTGTTCTCGGGCGTGTTCGCGGGGACCTTCCCCTGCGTGCCGTCGAGCGCCGAGGCCTTGACGATCTCCGCGTCGAGATACGTGTAGCCGCCGAAGACCTGCCAGTCGCGCGCGATCCGGCCGGCGACCGACGCCTGGAACCCGCGCACGCGCACGTTGCCGGTCAGTTCGTACACGCCCGTCGAGATCTGCGAGCGCGTGTTGTCCTTCTCGATCTGGAAGATGGCCGACGTGACCGACAGGTCGCCGCCCAGCAGGTCCCACTTCGCGCCGACTTCGTATTGCCGGCTCGTTTCCGGGTCGAGGCTTTGCTGGCCGCTGGTGAGCGCGAGCGTCTCCAGCGACGGATTGAACGACGTTCCGTACGAGACGTAGTAGGACGCCAGGTCGGTCGGCTGGTAGATCACGCCGGCGCGCACGCTGGTGAAGCCGATGCTCTGGCTCGCCGACGGCGGCAGGTTGATCGAGTTGGTGAGGCTCGCGTTGTAGCGGTCGTAGCGCACGCCCGCGACGACTTTCCAGTACTGCGCGAACGACATCGTGTCGTTGATGTACGGCGCGACGTCGGTGGCGCTGGCCTGTACGAGGTTGGTGGTCGCGGCCGGAATGCCGGCCGCGGGTTCGTACGCCGGGTTCGTCAGCGAGAGGACACGGAACCACGTGGACTCCCGCGATGTTGCGCGAGTAGTTCTGCGTGTCGTTGGTGTCCTGGCCCAGTTCCAGGCCGGTGATCAGCAGGTGCCGCACCGGCCCGGTCGTGAAGTCGGTGATCAGGTCCGTCTGGTTGTAGAGCGACGTGTCGGTGATGTTGCGGTCGTGGCTGCCCAGGCCGACATAGAGCTGATCCAGCGGCAGCGGCGTGGCGTTGCCGAGGTTGGTCGCCACGAACGGGGTGTAGACGCCGTTCGACACCGTGCCGACATTGTTCGGTCCGGACTCGCGCGCGCCGATCGTGTAGTGCGAATACTGCGTCTGGTTGCGCAGCTTGATGGCTGGCGTGAACGGTGTGCGTGATCGTCGCATTGAGGTTGACCACGTCCTGCAGCGTCCTGTCGTCGGTGGCGCCGTAGAAGTTCTTCCGGTTGACGTCCGCCGGCGCGCCGTTGACGGGCGGCAGGCCGTAGTCCGGCATGTCGTCGTAGTGCGTCAGCAGCGCGGACAGCGTGACTTCGGTCGGCGTGCCGATGCCGAAGCGGACCGACGGCGCAATGCCGTAGTCCTGGTTCTTCATGACGTCGCGCGTCGAATGCACGTCCTGCGCCATCGCGGCGACCCGGAACGCCGAGGTGTCGTCGATCTGCTGGTTGTAGTCGAGCGTTCCGCGCACCGACGGCTGCGTACCCACGCTCAAGGCGACGGTGCCGAAGTTCGCGAGCGAAGGCAGCTTGCTCACCTGATTGATGACGCCGCCCGTGGAGCCGCGGCCGAACAGCATCGACGACGGTCCCTGCAGCACCTCGACCGCGTCCAGCGAGAACACGTCGCGGTAATACTGGCCGCGATCGCGCATGCCGTCGAGATAGACGTCCGTCCGCGCCGAGAAGCCGCGCAGGTTGAAATTGTTGCCGATGCTGCCGCCCTCGGCCGCGCCCAACGTGATGCCCGGGCACATTGCGCAGCGCGTCACCCAGGCTGGTGGCGCCCTGCGCCTGCATCAGCGCGCTGTTGATGACGGTAACGGACTGCGGCACGTCGCGGATCGGCAGCGGGACGCCGCCGCCGATGGTCGCGGTGCCCGCGGCATAGTCGTCGGTCGCGGCGCCGCTGTTGACCTTGACCTCCGGCAGCGTGGTTTCACCTTGTGCCTGCGCGTGCGCGTGCGAGCTCGTCAGCGTCATGCCGGCAAGCATCGTCGCCGCCAACGGCTTCAAGCGGAATGGCCCTGGTCCCAAGTAAATCTCCCTATCGGTAGTCGTTGCGAATGGCTGCGGCTACCTGGCGGCGGGCTGGGTGGCAGGGAAGTGCGAGTTGCGGCGGTTGCAGCAACCAGGTTCAGCGTTCAAGAGAGAAGGCGATGGGCACCAGCACCCACGCGGCAACGGCCTGATCGCCTTGTCGAGCCGGCACGAATCGCCAGCGCTTCACCGTGTCGATCGCCGCCTGGTCGAGGCGCGCGGAGCCGCTGCTCGTGCGCAACTCGACCGCGTCCGCGCCGCCGCCCGCGGTCACCAGCACGCGCAGCACCACGCGTCCTTGCTCGCGATTGCGGCGCGCCAGCGGCGGATAATCGGGCGCCGGATTGTCGAGATAGGCGGCGTTGAAATTGGGCGGGACGATCGGCAGTGGCGTTACCGGGCCCGGCGCCGGGGCTTCAGGCGCCGGCTTCGCGTCATCGCGGGCGATCGTCTGGAACGTAGCCGGCGCCGGAATGTCGACCAGCGGCATCGGAACCGGCGCGACCTGTTGCGGTACTGGCCTGGCGTTAGGGCGTTGCGGCAGCGGCTTGGGCGGCTCGATCGGCTTCTCGATGGGCGGCGTGCTGATCAGGCTCACGATGATCGGCGCGGCGCTGCGCATGGCCTTGCGCACCGGCGCATAGCTCAACAGCGCGGCGATGAGGACGGCGTGCAAGACGAGGGTCGCCGCCAGTCCGACGCCGCGCGAATTGACCTGGAACGTGGAAGGAATTGCCAGCATGGCCAGTACCTGTTGTGTAGGTTCCTGGCTGGCTTCGCGCGTGGGACGCGTGGCTGGCTGGGTCGTGTTACTGCGAAGTTTCGATGCGGGACTACGCGGTCAGGATCAGCTTTCCGTTTTGCGTGATGCGCAACCGGTACACACGTCCGTCGTGTTCGATGACGATTTCGCGAGCGCCATGCAGGATGTCTTGGCTGCGTACGCGCCGCGGGGCGCCCGGGTCGGGCGTGGCTGCCGCTGAGGAATGCGTCGATGCCCCGTCTGTAGAATCATTTTGCATTCACGAATGATAACGATTCGCATTACTAAAGTAAAGCCCGGCACAGGGGGCGAAAGAAAGGGGCGGACGCGAGCGTCCACCCCTGTTCATTGCCGGATGGTCTTCCGCTTAGTTCGCCGGCGGCGAAACTCCCTTGACCGTCTCGACGATCTCCAGCGGTTCGCTGGCGATTTCCACCCGAGGGGGCCTCACGCGCTTGGGACGCGGTGCCTCAGGAAGCTCATCAACCGGCGTCGGCGCAAAACGCGTTTCCACCAGTTCCAGGCCCGAGTCGGGAGGCAGCGTCAACGCGATCGGTGGCACCGGCACGGGTGCAGGGCGCGCGATCGACGGGCGCCGGCCTGGGAGCCGCCGGCGTTTCGTCGAACAGCGACGTGGCAATGGGTGCCGCCTCCGGCGCACGTTGCGCGGCAGGCGCGTCGGAAGCTTCTCGCGGAGGACGCGGTTCCCGCTGCTCGCGCGGTTGCCGCGGCTCGCGAGGCGGACGCGGTTCGCGCGGTGCCCGCGCTTCCTGCGGCTGAGGTTGCTGCGGGATGTCCGGCACCGCGGAATCGACGGCGGCGACCATCGATAGCGCGTCGACGACGCTGGGCGACTGGTCATCCGATACGGCACCGCCGTCGAGGTGACTCGCGCCCTGGTCGGGACGGTCGCCGCCACGGCCGCGGCGGCCGCGACGACGGCGATTGCCTTCACGCGCCTCGCCACCCGCGTCATTCTGCGCCGGTGCCGCCGGAGCGGTCCCGCCGGACTCACGGCGTCGGCAACGAGTGCGGCTTCGCTGCGCGGTTCGCGTGGCGGCTTGCCACCTTCGCGGGGTTCGCGCGGCGGACGGTTACCATCGCGCCGCCCTTCGCCTTGCGGCTTGCCGTCGCGCTGCTGCGGCGCCGGCCGCGCGCCTTCGGGTCGCTGCTCCTTGCGTTCGCCAGCACGCTTGTCCGCGCGCTGTTCTCCACGCTGCTCATTTCGCTCGCCACCGCGGCCGTCGCGGCGATTGCGCGAGTCACCCGCGCTGCCGTCACGCGTTTCGCCACCGCGGCGTCCTTCGCCGCGACCTTCGTTTCTGCCCTCATTGCGTCCTTCAGTGCGCTTGCGGTCGCGGCCATCGCCGTTGCGCCCATCGCGGCGGCCGTCGCGCGGACGGTCGTCGCCACGCGTTTCCCGGCGTGCGGGCGCCGGCGAAACGGCGGGCGCTTCGGGTTTCGCCGTGAACCAGCTCATCATGCGCGACAGCCACGAACCTTCGCTCGCCTGCGCGGGCGCGGCAGCGGCAGGGCGCTCCTCCGGCACCGGCGCCGGCTGCGCCGGCGTGATGCCCTTGACCATCGCTTCCTGACGCGGCGGCGTGGCGGCCTCTTCCTTCTTCTGGCGGGCGAAGTCGATCTGCTCCGGCTGCTTGACCATGTCGAACGACAGCGGCAACGGCTCGGCCTGGTTCAGGTCTTCATGCCGCAGCCGCTCGATCGTGTAGTTCGGCGTTTCGAGATGGCGGTTGGGCACCAGCAGCACGTTGACCTTGAAGCGCGTCTCGATCGTCAGCACGTCCGTGCGCTTTTCGTTCAGCAGGAACGTGGCGACGTCCACCGGCATCTGCGCCACGACCTGCGCCGTGTTTTCCTTCATCGCCTCCTCCTGGATGATGCGCAGGATGTGCAGCGCGGTCGATTCCGCGCCGCGGATGTGGCCGATGCCGTGACAGCGCGGGCACGGGATGTGCGCCGATTCGGCGAGCGCAGGGCGCAGCCGCTGGCGGGAGAGTTCCATGAGGCCGAAGCGCGAGATCTTGCCCAGCTGCACGCGCGCGCGGTCGTACTTCAGCGCATCGCGCAGGCGGTTCTCGACTTCGCGCTGGTTCTTGGTGCTCTCCATGTCGATGAAGTCGATCACGATGAGGCCGCCCAAGTCGCGCAGCCGCAGCTGGCGGGCGATTTCGTCGGCCGCTTCGCAGTTGGTGTTGAACGCCGTGGTCTCGATGTCGCCGCCCTTGGTGGCGCGCGCCGAGTTGACGTCGACGGAGACCAGCGCCTCGGTGTGGTCGATCACGATGGCGCCGCCGGCCGGCAGCGCGACCTGCCGCGCGTAGGCGGTCTCGATCTGGTGCTCGATCTGGAAGCGCGAGAACAGCGGAACGTCGTCCTTGTACAGCTTGACGCGGTTCACGTTGGCCGGCATCACGTGGCCCATGAACTGCTGCGCCTGCTCGAAGATCGCTTCCGTGTCGATCAGCAGTTCGCCGATGTCCGGATGGAAGTAGTCGCGGATCGCGCGGATGACCAGGCTGGATTCCTGGTAGATGAGGTACGCGCCCGACTGCATCTTCGCGGCGTCCTCGACGGCGCGCCACAGCTGCATCAGGTAGTTCAGGTCCCACTGCAGCTCTTCGGTGTTGCGGCCGATGCCCGCGGTGCGGGCGATGACGCTCATGCCCTGCGGGACGTCGAGGCCGCTGATCGCGTCGCGCAGTTCGTTGCGCTCTTCGCCTTCGACGCGGCGCGACACGCCGCCGCCGCGCGGATTGTTCGGCATCAGGACCAGGTAGCGGCCGGCCAGCGAAATGTACGTGGTCAGCGCGGCGCCCTTGTTGCCGCGCTCGTCCTTGTCGACCTGGACGATCAGCTCCTGGCCTTCCTTGATCTGGTCCTGGATGCGCGCCTTGCCCGGATCGGCGTCGCGTTCGCGGAAGTACTGGCGGGAGATTTCCTTGAAGGGCAGGAACCCGTGGCGCTCGGTTCCGTAATCGACGAAGCAGGCTTCGAGCGAGGGCTCGACGCGGGTGACGACCGCCTTGTAGATGTTGCTCTTGCGTTGTTCCTTGGCGGCGGATTCGATGTCGAGGTCGACCAGCTTCTGACCGTCGACGATCGCCACCCGGAGTTCCTCCGCCTGGGTGGCATTGAACAGCATGCGTTTCATGGGCTTTCCTAAGGCGCTCGTGCGCCGCAGGCAAGCGGGTGGTGCGAAGCAAAGACGCCGCGAAATTCTCGCGGCGTCGAGGTCTAGCTAACGGCGGTTGCGGGCGAAGACACTGATACAGGCAGCATGGGCTGCCGGCGGAGCGAGAGCGGTGCGCGAGGGAATGGTTAGCTTCGGCATCTTGCTGGCCCCGCGGATGGCGGGGCGGGTCGACTCTCGTTGTCCGGTGTCTTTCGTCGGTTCGCAAACAAGCGGTGCTTTCGGTCGCCCGGTCCGGCATCGCTCGCGCGAGGGAGGGGGCAGCCGGGAGCAATGGATTCTCGCTTCGGGCGCCGCGCAATAGCCGCTTCGAACCGGCCACTGCCGGGTGCGGAGACTGCGCTCTTCCTTTAACATCGCTACTTCTCCGGGGCTCATTTTGAATAATGACCCCGACCGGCGAGCGACTAAAGCCGGATTGTTCCCGCCAATTTTGGCGGGCCCACGCGTAGCGCCAAGGAGTTCCTTGGGCGGCAGGCCCATCAGGGGGCCGCCAAAGACTCAGGATGCGGCAAACGCGCAGTACGCCGACAATTATAAGCGAATGAACGAGTTAAGCAAGGATGCTGTCAGCTGGCTCACGGTTGGCGAGGACGCGGCTGGCCAGCGCGTGGACAACTTCCTGAGCCGGATCCTGAAAGGCGTCCCCAAGAGCCATATCTACCGGATCCTGCGCAGCGGAGAAGTCCGGATCAACAAGGGGCGGGTCGGTCCGGACGCCCGCCTGGCGTTGGGGGACGTGGTCCGCGTGCCGCCGGTCCGCACCGCGGCGCCTGCGCGCCCGCCCGTCGGCGGCGGCTTCGCCCGGCCGGGCCGGAACTGCCGATCCTGTTCGAGGACGACGCGCTCATCGCGCTCGACAAGCCCTCGGGGCTCGCCGTCCATGGCGGCAGCGGCATCGCGCAGGGGCTGATCGAGCAATTGCGCGCCGCCCGGCCGGAGGCGAAATTCCTCGAGCTGGTGCATCGGCTCGACCGGGAAACGTCGGGCATCCTGCTGATCGCCAAGAAGCGCGCGGCGCTGGTCGGGTTGCATGAGCAGCTGCGCGAAGGCGGGTTCGACAAGCGCTACCTGGTGCTGGTGCGCGGGCGCTGGCGCGACGAAAAGCGCCGGGTCCGGCTTTCGCTGCACAAGTTTTCCACGCAGGACGGCGAGCGCCGCGTGCGCGTGGAGGAGGACGGCCAGGAGGCGGAGACCATCTTTCATCGCCGCCGCACGTGGTTCGACCGCGATCCGCCGCTGGCGCTGCTCGAAGCCGAACTGCTCACCGGCCGCACGCACCAGATCCGCGTGCACCTGACGCACCTCGGCTTTCCGCTCGCCGGCGACGACAAGTACGGCGATTTCGCGTGGAACAAGATGCTCGCCAAACAGGGTCTGAAACGAATGTTCCTGCACTCGTGTTCGCTGGGGTTCGTGCATCCGCTTACGGGCGAGGCGATGGCGTTCGAGTCGCCGCTGCCGGACGATCTCGCGCGTTTCGTCGCGCGCCTGGATGTTGAGAAAGCGGAGGTGGGCGATGCTTGATGCCGCCTCGCGCCGCTTCGATCTCATCGTTTTCGATTGGGACGGCACGCTGTCGGATTCGACTTCGCTCATCGCAGCGGCGATGCAGAACGCGTGCCGCGATCTCGATCTCGCCATCCCCGACGACGCTGCCGCGCGCTACGTCATCGGACTCGGGCTGGCGGATGCG
Source organism: uncultured beta proteobacterium (assembly GCA_963834045.1). Taxonomy (GTDB): domain Bacteria; phylum Pseudomonadota; class Gammaproteobacteria; order Burkholderiales; family Casimicrobiaceae; genus VBCG01. Next base: position 64,467 of record CAWIAK010000005.1, read on the forward strand.
ATGAAGACCGTGGCGCCGGCGCTGCCGCCGGACCGATACCCGGAATTGGGCGCGCGCTACCGCCACCACTACATCGAGCGCGAACCCGAGATTCCGCTGTTCGACGGCGTGCGCGAGTTGCTTGCCGAACTCGATGCCGCGGGGTATCTGCTGGCCGTGGCGACCGGCAAGACCCGCGCGGGACTGGCGCGCGTGCTGGAAATGAATGGCCTGAACGGCCTCTTCCATGCGACGCGCTGCGCCGACGAGGGCCTGCCCAAGCCGCACCCGGACATGTTGCTGCACCTCATGGACCGGCTCGAAGTGCGGCCGCAGGAAACGCTGATGATCGGCGATACCACGCACGACGTGGAACTCGCGCACAGCGCGGGCGCGTCGGCGATCGCCGTGGCGTATGGCGCTCACCCGCACGGCGAACTTGCGCAACTCGAGCCGCTCGCGACCGTGCACACGGTGACGGAATTGCGGCAGTGGCTCGCGGGCAACGGATAGCCGCGAGACTTGATCGCCGCGTCAGCGTTTCCCGATCGGCGGCGGCAGTCCCTTGACCTAGTCGCCGGCGACGATGCCGCGCTCGGCAAACCATCCTCGCTTCATCTCGAGCGCATACATCGCCGGGACTTTCGACCAGTGCGTGTCCTCGGTTTGCGGCAGCATGTCCTCGATGTTGACGATGCGGCCATCCGCGCCGATGAAGGCAATCGACAACGCGACGTAGGTGTTGCGCATCCAGAACGCGAGCGGCTGGGGCTGCTCGTAGATGAACAGCATCCCGTGATCCGGCTTCAGGCTGAAGCGATTCATCAGTCCGGTCCGCTGCTCCTCGGGCGACACCGCCAGCTCCGCCGTCAGCGTGTGCTTGCCGATGGTCAGCTTCGTCGTCGGGAGTTCCGCGGCGGATCCGGGTTGCGCCGCCGCCAGCGTCAATGCCGCCAGCACGGAAAACAACAAGCGTTTCATGGTTGCCATTCTTTCAAGGTTGCGCGCGCATGGCGCTGGTAGAGAAGCCACGAGACGAAGCCTGCCACGGAGAACGCGGCCATGCCCCAGCGCCAGCGCCGTCAGCGAACGCGCGAGCAGCGGCGCGACGGTTCCGGCCACGATGCCCGCGACGGAGAATTGCACGAAGCCCTGCAGCGACGACGCGAGCCCGCGCATCGTCGGAAACAGGTCGAGCAGCGCCAGCATCACGCTCGGCGCCACCAGCGCGCTTCCCGTCGCGTAGATCGAGGATGGGCGCCACGTTCCAGGCCACGAACGGCGGCGCGAAATGGCAGATCAGGACGTTGGCGACGGCGCCCGCGGCGATGAACATGTAGCCGAAGCGAATGGTCCGCTGCGGGGATATCCGGCCCGCCATGCGCCCGGACAGCGTGGCGCCGGCGACGATTCCGGTGATCATCGGCACGAACAGCCACGCGAAGCCCCAGGTCGAAACACCCAGCAGTTCGACGAGAAACGCCGGCGCGACGGCGATGTAGATGAAGAATGCCGCGAAGTTGAGCGTGGGAATCAGCGTAAGCATCGTGAACCGGGGTTCGGCAAGGACTTTCGCATAGTTGCGCCACAGGACGCTCGGACGCAGCACATGGCGATGCGATGGGTGCAACGTTTCCGGCAGGTAGCGCGTTGACCACGCCAGCACGACCAGCACCCACAGCAGCAGCACCCAGAAGATCGAACGCCATCCCAGCATGTTCAGCAGCGCGCCGCCGATGATGGGCGCGATGGCGGGCGCGATGCTGAAGACCAGCGTCACCTGCGCCATCAGCCGTTGCGCCTCCGCGCCCTGGAAGCGGTCGCGGATGATGGCCCGGCCGACCACCATGCCGGTTCCCGCGGAGATGCCCTGCGCGGTGCGAAACAGCCACAGCGTCTCGATGTTGCCGGCGATCGCGCAGCCCAGCGTCGCGAAGGCGTAGACGCGCCAGTCCGCCAATGATGATCGGCCGGCGGCCCAGCGCATCGGACAGCGCGCCGTGCCACAGCATCATGAACGCATAGGCGAACAGGTAGGCCGACAGCGTCTGCTGCATGGCGATCGGCGACGCCGAGAATTCCTTCGCGATGGCGGAAAACGCCGGCAGGTACAGGTCGATCGAAAACGGGCCGATCATCGACAGCGACGCGATGAGTCCCGCCAGCCCCCACGATTGCCGCCGCGGGCGCGGGGTCCTCGCCGGCCGCGGGTCCGGCGCGACGCTCATCGCGTGGCGTTGCTTTCCAGCGCCGCGTCGATCGCCGCGCGATCGTATTTCGGCGCGAACATCGTGATGAACGCATACACGAAACCGCGCAGGAACACGCCGTGGCGAAGGCCGAGCCGCGTCGTCGACGGCGAAAACAGGTGCGCCGCGTCGAGCATCTCGAACGCCGTGTCGCGCACCGGGTCGTAGGCCATCCGCGCGACGATGCCGACACCCATGCCGAGCTCGACATAGGTCTTGATGACGTCGGCGTCGAGCGCGGTGAGCACGATGTTGGGTTCGAGCCCGCTCGCGGCGAACGCGGCGTTGATGGCCGAGCGGCCGGTGAAGCTGAAGTCGTAGGTCACGATCGGAAATTTCGCCAGCGCCTCGATCGTCAGCGGCTTTACCTTGGCCAGCGGGTGCCGCTTGGGCACCAGCACGACGCGATTCCACTCGTAGCAGGGCAGCGTGACCAGTTCCGGGTAGTCGGCCAGCGCCTCGGTGGCGATGCCGATGTCGACGTCGCCCTTGCGCCGTCTGCTCGGCGACCTGCAGCGGGTTGCCCTGGTGCAGGACGACCTTGACCTTCGGGTAGCGCGTCGCGAATTCGCGCAGCACCTGCGGCAGCACGTAGCGCGCCTGCGTGTGCGTGGTCGCGATCGACAGCGTGCCGGCGTCCTCGCCGCGGAATTCGTCGGCGACGCGCTTCAGGTTGGCGATTTCGCGCAGCGCGCGGCGCGCGGTGGCGACCACGATCTCGCCGGCCGGCGTGAGCGACGCCAGGCGCTTGCCCTGGCGCACGAAGATCGACAGGCCGAGCTCGTCCTCGAGCTGCCGGATCTGCTTGCTGATGCCGGGCTGCGACGTGAACAGCGCTTCCGCCGCCACGGATACGTTGAGCCCGTGGTCGACCACCGCGCAGAGATATTTGATTTGCTGGAGGTTCACGGCGTTATAACCGAAAGGGTTAAATGTGCGATCATTATATAGCTGAACCTGCATGTAACAACCTCCAATTCCCGCCGTTCCCGATGGCCCAGTTCTTCAGCGTCCACCCGACGCATCCGCAGGCGCGTCTCATCCGGCAGGCCGCGGCGATCCTGCGCGACGGGCGGCGTCATCGCCTATCCGACCGACTCGAGCTACGCGCTGGGATGCCAGCTGGGCGACCTGGCGGCGGCCAAGCGCATCCGGCAGATCCGCGGCGTGGACGACGCGCATCACCTGACGCTGGTATGCCGCGACCTGGCGGATGCAGGGCGTTTCACGCGCCTTGCCAACTGGCAGTTCCGCATCGTGCGGCAGGGCGTTCCGGGCGCGTACACGTTCCTGCTGCCGGGCACGCGCGAGGTTCCGCGGCGCCTTCTGCATCCCAAGCGCAGCACCATCGGCTTCCGCGTTCCCGACCACCCGGTGGTGTCCGCGCTGCTCGGCGAACTGGGCGAGCCGATCCTGTCGTCGACGTTGATCCTGGCCGGGGACGACGCGCCGCTCAACGACCCGGAGGTCATCCGCGCTCGCCTGGAGACGCGGATCGACGTCGTGATCGACGCCGGGCCTTGCGTCGGCGGAACCGACGACGATCGTCGATCTCGCGGTCGAGCCCGCCGTGATCGTCCGCCAGGGCAGGGGCGACGCCGGCGCGGCTCGGACTGCGCGGGAATGAGCGCGGCGGCCGCAATGAGCGCGACTTCGGCGGCGGAATCGGCAGGGAAGCCGGTAGTCGGGTAAAATGCGGCCGTAATATGGATTTATCGCTCGAGACCGTCGCGCTCGTGGCTGTGCCGGTGGTCTTCGCGATTACCCTGCACGAAGCCTCGCACGGCTACGTCGCCCGGCTGTTCGGCGACCAGACGGCCTGGATGCTGGGCCGCGTGACGCTCAACCCGCTGAAGCACATCGACCCGATCGGGACGATACTGGTGCCCGGCGTCCTGCTGCTGACGGGCGCGCCGTTCCTGTTCGGCTGGGCGAAGCCGGTGCCGGTGAATTTCGGCAACCTGCGCCATCCCAAGCGCGACATGATCTGGGTGGCCGGGGCGGGTCCCGCGGCGAATTTCGTCATGGCGTTGCTGTGGGTGCTGCTCTTCGGCGCCGCGGTGCCGGACGGCGTGCTGGCGAGCGCCGGCCTGCAGGAAATGGCTCAGTATGGGATCATGGTGAACTTGGTGTTGATGGCATTGAACCTGCTGCCCATTCCGCCGCTGGACGGCGGCCGCATCGCGGTGGGCCTGCTGCCCGGACGCGCGTCGTACGCGCTGTCGCGCCTCGAGCCCTACGGATTCTTCGTCATCCTGGCGTTGTTGCTGATACCGGGCGCATTGAACCGCCTGCTGGCGCCGATCATCGGCGGCGGCGTTGTCGCTGCTCCGCGTGCTTACCGGCAACTAGGCCTTTCGCCTTCGGCGCGACCGGCACCAAGAAAACGAAAAAGCGAAATCATGTTTGCTGACCGCGTGCTTTCCGGCATGCGCCCCACGGGCCGCATGCACATCGGCCATTACCACGGCGCCCTCAAGAACTGGGTGCGCCTGCAGGAGGAGCACGAGTGCCTGTTCTTCGCGGCCGACTGGCATGCGCTGACGACGCACTACGAGGCGCCGGAAGACATCGCGGCGTCGGTGTGGGAGATGTTCATCGACTGGCTCGCCGCGGGGCTCGATCCGACGCGCTCGACGCATGTTCATCCAGTCGCGCGTGATGGAGCACGCCGAACTCGCGTTGCTGCTCGGCATGATGACGCCGATCGGCTGGCTCGAGCGCGTGCCGACGTACAAGGACCAGCAGCAGAAACTGGGCGACCGCGACCTGTCGACCTACGGCTTTCTCGGCTACCCGCTGATGCAGGGCGCCGACATCCTCATCTATCGCGCGAACATGGTGCCGGTGGGCGAGGACCAGGTCTCGCACGTCGAACTGGTGCGCGAAATCGCGCGCCGCTTCAACCACATCTACGGCCGCGAGCCGGGATTCGAGGACAAGGCCAAGGCGGCGATCAAGAAACTGGGCAGCAAGAAGGCGCGCCGCTACGAGGAATTGCGCACGGCATTCCAGGAGAAGGGCGACGACGCCGCGCTGGAAGCCGCGCGCGACCTGCTGAACGAGACGCAGAACCTGGCGCTGGGCGACCGCGAGCGGCTGTTCGGCTACCTCGAGGGTTCGCGCCGCGTGATCCTGCCGGAGCCGCAGGCGCTGCTGACCGAGAATCCGAAAGTGCCCGGCCTCGACGGCGAAAAGATGTCGAAGTCCTACGGCAACGCGATCCTGATGCGCGAGGACCCGGCCGAAGTCACGAAGAAGATCCGCACGATGCAGACCGACCCTGCGCGCGTGCGCCGGACCGATCCCGGCAACCCCGAGAAATGCCCGGTGTGGCCGCTGCACCAGATCTACTCGAGCCAGGCGACGCGCGACTGGGTCGTCAAGGGCTGCACGACGGCGGGCATCGGCTGCCTGGAATGCAAGCAGCCGGTGATCGACGCGATCATCAAGGAGCAGGCGCCGCTGCACGAGCGCGCGCAGAAGTACATGGACGACCCGACGCTGGTGCGCAACATCGTCGCCGACGGCTGCGAGCGCGCGCGCAAGCTGGCCGAGGAGACGATGCGCGACGTGCGCGAGGCGATGGGCCTTCGCTATGACTGACATCGCGCTCGACCTCGAACATCCGTCGCCGGAGGCGCAAGCCGCTGGCGCGCGTCTATGGCGAGGCGTTCAACGACCTGCCGTTCGACCTGTACATTCCGCCGGACGCGCTCGAGGTCTTCCTCGATTCGTTCGAGGGCCCGCTCGACCTGCTGCTCTATCTCATCCGCAAGCAGAACATCAACGTTCTCGACATTCCGATGGCGGAGCTGACGCGGCAGTACCTGGGCTACGTCGAGATGATGCGGCGCACGCAGCTGGAACTCGCGGCCGAGTATCTGCTGATGGCGGCGGTGCTGATCGAGATCAAGTCGCGCCTGCTGCTGCCCAAGCCGCCGGCGGTCGCCCGGCGCCGAAGCGGAAGATCCGCGCGCCGAACTGGTGCGGCGACTGCTCGAATACGAGCGGATGAAACAGGCGGCGCGCGCGATCGACGAGCTGCCGCTGGCCGACCGCGACTTCGCGACGGTCCGCGTCTGGTTCGATCACTCCGTCGCGGCGCGCCTGCCCGACGTGTCGTCCCGACGACCTCAAGGCCGCCTGGGCCGTGCTCATTGCGCGCGCGCACGTCAACCGCCATCATCTGGTCTCGCGCGAGCAGTTGTCGGTGCGCAGCGAGATGAGCCGCATCCTGAAGCTGCTCGCGCCGTCGCGTTTCGCGGAATTCACGGCGCTGTTCGCCGAGCACGCGGACATCCCGCATCTCGTGGTGACGTTCCTGGCCATGCTCGAACTCGCGCGGGAGCAACTGGTGAGCGTCGCGCAGGCGGAGCCGTACGCGCCGATCTACGTACAACTGAAGGCGGAGCCGGACTTTGCGCTGGCCGCGGACGAATGAACGACGATACAAGACATATCGGGCAACGAAACGCCCGGAACGCTTCTTCCGGACCAGATCGCGGAAATCAAGGGCATCCTCGAGGCCGCGTTGCTGGTGGCCGGAGAGCCCGTGCCGCTGGCGCAGCTGGCGAAGCTGTTCGACCCGCCGCTCGCGCCGGACACCGTGCGCAAGCTGCTCGACGACCTGAAGCACGACTGGTCCGGCCGCAAGGTCGAACTCACGCAGGTGGCGAGCGGCTGGCGCTTCCAGGGCTGCGACGTCCGTGCAAACCTATCTCGACCGGCTGTCGCCGGAAAAGCCGCCGCGCTATTCGCGTGCGGTGATGGAAACACTGGCGATCATCGCCTACCAGCAACCCGTGACCCGCGGCGATATCGAAGCCATCCGCGGCGTCGCCGTGTCCACGAACGTCATCAAGACGCTCGAGGACCGGCAATGGGTCGAGGCCGTCGGCCATCGCGAGACACCGGGACGCCCGGCGCTCTTCGCGACGACCAAGGCCTTCCTCGACGACCTCGGCCTCAGATCCTTAGCGGAACTGCCCCCTCTTGCCGAGCTCGATTCCTCCCACCTCCTGGAGATGCCTGATGCCCCCACCAAGGCCGCCGAGACGGCATTCGCACACGCGAGTCCGCTCCTCGGAAACGATGCAGCAGCCGAGCCTGGCGCTGACAGCGATACAAGAGAGCCTCCCGCCGGCGAAGCACAAACGCTCCACTGACGAAATCTTCAACGAGCCGCAGCGCCTGCACAAGGTCCTGGCCTCGTGCGGCTTCGGCTCGCGCCGCGCCATGGAGGAAATGATCATCGCCGGCCGCATCACCGTGAACCGCCTGCCCGCGGAAGTGGGCCAGAAGGTGGGCCCCGGCGACGAGGTGCGCATCAACGGCGAACTGGTGAAGGTGCGCTTCTCGGAGCCGCGCCCGCGCATCCTCATGTATCACAAGCCCACCGGCGAAATCGTCACGCGCGACGATCCGGAGGGCCGGCCCACCGTGTTCGAGAAGCTGCCGAACATCGGCAACGGCAAGTGGATCAACGTCGGGCGCCTGGACTACAACACCGAGGGCCTCATGCTGTTCACCAATTCGGGCGAGCTCGCCAATCGGCTCATGCATCCGCGCTACGAGGTCGAGCGCGAGTACGCGGTGCGCATCATGGGCCGCTTGAGCGACGAGCAGATGCAGAAGCTCACGACCGGCGTCGAACTCGAGGACGGTCCGGCGAAATGCGAGTCGGTCGTCGACGGCGGCGGCGAGGAGGAAGGCGCCAATCACTGGTATCACGTGGTGCTGAAGGAAGGCCGCAACCGCGAAGTGCGGCGGCTGTTCGAAGCGCTGGGACTCACTGTGTCGCGCCTCATTCGCACGCGGTACGGAACACTGTCGATGCCGTCGGTCATGAAGCGCGCCGACACGCTGGAACTGGAACCCGCCGAAGTCGCTGCGGTGATGGACTCGGCCGGCCTCAAGGCACAGGGCGGACCGCCCGGGACAACAGCGACCCGGCGGCGGCAAGAACAACCGCGGCCGGCACCAGAACGGCCGCCCGAAAGGACAGCACGGGCCGCAGGGCACGGACAGCCGGGACAACCGGGTGCGCAAGGGCAGCCGCGCCAACCCGGTCAGCCGCGGCAGCACGGGCAGCCACGCCATCAAGGCCAGCAGCGGCATCAGGGTCAACAGGGCCAGCCGAGGCGGCAAGGGCAACCTGCGCCGCAAGGCCAGCCCGTCGAGCCGGGCGCCGGATCCGGATGCGCAGCCGATGGCCGACGGCAATGTCGTCGCGCGACCGCCCGGACAGCCGGGGCAGCGTCCGCACGGCAAGCACGGCGGCCGTCCGCGCGGCAAGGGCGGGCCGCGGCCGGAGGGATTCGCCGGCCAAGGCGGGCAGGGACAGGGACAGGGCGGCGGAGGCCAGGGGCAATCGCCGCGCCCGCCGCGCTCGCGCGCCGACTTCGACACGCAGCAGCCGATGAGCAACGCCAACGCGTCGCCGTTCGCGGGCCAGCGGATGGGCGTTCCAGGGGGCCCGCGCGGCGGACAGCGTGGCGGACCGCCGGGACAAGGCGGGTTCGCCAATCGCGGGAACCGCAGCGGACCGAGAGGGCGGCCCGGAGGCGGCCAGGGCAATGGTCAATTTCGTGGCAACAATGGAGGCGGACAGGCTGCCGGCAACGGTCCACGCCGCAAGGGGCCGCCCAGGGGCGAGGCCGACGGCAATGTCGCGCCGCGAGAGGCCGACGGCAATCGCGCGCCGCGTGAAGTCGACGGCAATCGCGCGCCGCGCGAAGAAGCGAACGGCAACGTCGCCGCGCGCTATCCGGGATTGCCCCGCGACGACGACGATTGATTCTCGCGGCTTGAAAAATCCATCGGGAGCGGCTGCGGCCGCTCTCGTGTTTTTCCATCATCGACCACTACTGCGACCATGCGCCAGCCGTACCAGGACGAACTGCTTGACCGGCATCTGAAGACCTACCTGCGCAATGTCGAGCCGGCGGCGCTGGACCAGATGCGCGCGAGCCTGGAATGGCTCGAGGTCCCGGGCGGACATACGCTCATGACCCAGGGCGAGGCCGGCGACGCCATGTACCTGGTGCTGAGCGGCCGGCTGCGTTCCTACGTGAACGATGAGGATGGCACGCCGCGATTCGGCCGCGAGATGGGGCGCGGCGAGATCGTGGGCGAGATGAGCCTCGTCACCGGCCAGCCGCGGCGGGCGACCGTCGTGACCATTCGCGACTGCGTGCTGGTGCGCCTGGGCAAGGCGGAATTCAATCGCCTGCTCGCGACGAGTCCGCAGCTGTCGACGGTGATCATGCGGCAGATCATCGAGCACTTGCGCGCCGGCCCGGAACGCGTGGGCGCGTCGCGGCCCGTGACCATCGGCGTGGTTCCCGTCTCGGCCGGCGTGGACGCGCGCGCATTTGCGGACCGGCTCGCGGTGCCTCTGGCCCAATTCGGCAGGGTGCGCGTCGTCGACGCGGCGGCGGTCGACGCGGAACTCGAGACTTTCGGCATCGCGGACAGCGATGGCGACGCGGTCGAGCGCAGCCGGCGCATGGCGCTGCACTTGAACGAGATCGAGGCCGCGCATGACTTCGTGCTGCTGGTGGCGCATGACCGGCCGTCGCCATGGACGCAGCGCTGTTGCAGCGGGGCCGACGAAATCCTGCTGCTCGCCGACGCGGAGCAGCCACCGGCGTTGCATCCCACGGAAACCCAATACCTGATGCAGCGTCCGGGGCGCAGCGAGGCTGCGGAGATCCTGCTGCTGCTGCATCCGCAGGACCGCGCGTGCCCGCGTGGCACCAAGGCGTGGCTGGCGCGCCGGCCGGTCTTCGATCACCTGCACCTGCGGCCCGCGCTGGATACCGACATGGCACGGCTCGCGCGAATCCAGAGCCGCACCGCCGTTGGTCTCGTCTTCGCAGGCGGTGGCGCGCGCGGGCTTGCGCACCTCGGCGTGTACCGTGCGCTGCGCGAACGCGGCATCGAGATCGATTATGTGGGCGGGACCAGCATCGGCGCGATCATGGCGACGCTGGTAGCGTCCGACCGGCCGGTGTCCGAGATCACGGCGATCGCCCGCAGGTCTTTCGCCATCAATCCCACCGGCGACTTCAATTTCATCCCGCTGATGTCGCTGATCAAGGGCAGGCGCCTTCGCCGGCTCATCGAAGGCGCGCTGACCGAACTCGTCGGCTTCGACGCCGGCGTCGAGGACCTGTGGAAGAACTATTACTGCGTGGCGAGCAACTATTCGCAGGCGCGGGAAAAGGTGCTGCGCCGCGGCAGCTTGAGCCGCGCGATGCGCGCGAGCATCGCGATACCCGGTGCGCTGCCGCCGGTGCTGCTCGACGGCGACCTGCTGTGCGACGGCGGCACGTTCAACAATTTTCCGGTGGATGTGATGCGCCGGATGCGTGGCGTCGGTACCGTGATCGGCGTCGACCTGAACTCGCGCATCCCGCGCGCGCTGGATATCGACGAGGTCCCCGGCAACTGGGCGCTGTTGCGCGACCGGCTGCGACCCTACAAGCTCCGCCGTTATCGGCTCCCGTCGTTGGTGGCGTACTTGATGAACGTCCAGATCCTCTACAGCACATCGCGCCAGCCGCATGCGCGCAAACTGACCGACGTCTACTTCAACCCGCCGCTCGAGCGCGTCGGCATGATGCAATGGGACAAGTTCGACGACATCCTGAAGCAGGGATATGCGCACGCCGTTGCGGCGCTCGACGCCATGGCCCCTCAACTGCTCGCGCGGATCGGCGCGCGCGCAGACACCGCTGGCGACGCCGCGGCATTGCGCGCTGCCGCGGACTAGAGAAACAGGTCCGGCAGCAACGGCATCCCCGGCTTCACGGCGTAGACATCGAAATCGGTGACGTCCGGGGCGCGGAGGCGCCTGTGTTCGCAAGCAGGGCCAGTGGTACATTGTGCGGTCATCGCCTGTCCGTTATCGCGGTAGCAGGACATTCCGGGGGAGGGATGCGTGGCGCGCGATCATCGGCGACTTGCGGCAATCGTCTCACTCGATGTGGCAGGGTATTCGCGCCTCATGGGCGTGGACGACAGCGGCACACTTGCCGCGCTGAAAGGCCACCGGCGCGACCTGATCGATCCCAAGATCGCCGAACACGATGGTCGCATCGTAAAAACGACCGGCGACGGTCTGCTGCTGGAATTCCCCAGCGTCGTCGACGCTGTGCGCTGCGCGGTGGATGTGCAGCGCGGCATGGCCGAACGCAACGAAGGCATTGCGCCGGACATGCGCCTCGAATTTCGCATCGGCATCAACGTTGGCGACATCATCATCGACGGGGACGATATCTTCGGCGACGGCGTCAACGTCGCGGCGCGCCTCGAAACGCTGGCTGATCCTGGTGGTATCTGCGTCAGCCGTGTCGTTCGCGACCAAGTCCTGGATAAGCTGAGCTTCACGTTCGAGGATCTCGGCGCGCAGCAGGTCAAGAACATCGCCCGTCCTGTGGATGTGTACCGAGTGGATCTGGGAAGCGAGGTGCCACATGCACGCGGACCCGGTCGCAGCCGGTTCCGACCAATGCCAGCAACGCCCAGGCAATGGACCGTTGCAGGCGTTCTTGCCCTAGGACTGGCTGGGATCGGATTGTGGGTATTGCTCCCGCACTTTCGCCTTGCGCCAGCACCGTCGCCGCCAACAGGCTCGATCGCTGTCTTGCCCTTTACCACGGCAAACCCCGCGGACGCACAACTGGCGGACGCGCTTGCCGCCGACCTTACCTCGGCATTGCAAAGGGGAATTCCTGAGACGCCCATTGTCTCGCATAGCCTCGCAGCCACCTACAAGGGAAAGACAATCGATGTGCGCGCGGTGGGGCGCGAACTCAATGTCCGGTACCTGGTCGAGGGAGAAGTTCGCACTGCCGGCGGGCAGGTCGTGGTCAGGGCCCGGATCATTGACGCCACCAAGGCGACCGAGGTGTGGAACGACGAAATTCGACTCGAACAGGCGCGCGTTGCCGAGGACCGAGGCGTACTCGTCACGCGCCTGACGGTACAGGCAAAGAATGCGCTGTACGACGCGGAGCAGCGGCGCGTTCTTGCCGAGCCGGTCGCCGGTGCGAGCGCCGCGGATCTCACGCTACGTGCCGACGCGCTGTTGGCGAACGAGCCGGAGTCCATAGGGGTTTTGGCCGAGGCGGGCAAGCTATACGACCAAGCGCTGAAGCTCGACCCCAGCCTGACGATGGCATTGATGGGCAAGACGCTTCTCATTGGAGGAACACTCGATCGCGATCCGCACGCGGATCATGATCGCCTGGTCCGCGAATACGAAGACATGTCGACGCGATTGGTCGCCGTGGCCGGACGCGAGGCCCGCGCATGGAACATACGTGCGGATGCGCTGCAGCGGGCGTGGCGCTGGGAGGCGGCGCTGGAAGCGAATGCGCGAGCCCAGACGATCGATCCGTCCCGGGTCGGCTCCATGGGCCAGCGCGCCGATATCATGGTTGGCATGGGGCGGGCCGACGAGGCCCTCGCGCTGGTCGACCAGGCACTTTCCTTGCAGCCTCCCAACGCTCCGATTGCCTCGTACCTGATGGGGTCGCGATGTCACGCCTACATGGCGCTTGGGCGTTACGACGATGCGATAGCGGCCTGCGAGAGAGATGCTTCGCTGGCCGATTCGTGGCTGCCCCACGTCTATCTCGTCGCAGCCTACGCTCTGCTTGGCAATGCCGCGAAAGTCGAGGCCGAAAAGGCCAAGCTGCTGGCACAGCGAACCGGATTCTCGATCGCCGACTTCAAGGCGCTCGGAATTTCGGACGTTCCAGCCTATCTGCAGCAGACGGAAACCCACCTGTATGCCGGGCTGCGCAAGGCCGGTATCCCCGAGAAATAGCGCGACGCTAAGTCCGGGCGGTCCGGACATCAACAGCAGCGCGCGTCGCGCGGCGTGGCGCTACAGGAACAAGTCCGGCAGCAACGGCATCCCCGGCTTCACGGCGTAGACATCGAAATCGGTGACGCCCGCCTCCCGCAGCACCTCGTCGTCGAGGAAGAAGTTGCCGGTCGTCGTGCGCGCGTCGCGGGTCAGGATCGCATGCGCCGCATCGGCCATGATTTCGCGGCCGCCTGGTGCGGTCGAGCTGTTCGCGCGCGCCCGGGATCATCGCCAGCGCGGCGGTCGCGATGACGGTGCGCGGCCACAGCGCGTTGACGGCGATGCCGTCGCCGCGGAATTCCTCCGCCATGCCCAGCACGCACAGGCTCATGCCGTACTTGGCCATCGTGTAGGCGACGTGATCGCGGAACCACTTCGGGTCGAGGTTGAGCGGAGGCGAGAGCGTGAGGATGTGCGGGTTGCGGCCGAGGCCGGCCGACCGCTTGAGATGCGGCAGGCACGCCTGGGAACAAAGATAGGTGCCGCGCACATTGACGCCGAACATGAGGTCGAAGCGCTTCATCGGCGTGTCCAGCGTTCCGGTCAGGCTGATGGCGCTGGCGTTGTTGAGCAGGATGTCGATGCCGCCGAAATGGCGCACGGCCGCGTCGACGGCGGCACGCACGCTCGATTCGTCGCGGATGTCGCAGACGACCGGCAAGGCGCGCCCTCCGGCCTGCTCGATTTCCGCGGCGGCGGAATGGATCGTTCCCGGCAGCTTCGGATTGGGCTCCGCCGTCTTGGCCGCGATCACGACGTTGGCGCCGTCGCGCGCCGCGCGGACGGCGATGGCAAGGCCGATGCCGCGCGACCCGCCGCTGACGAACAGCGTCTTGCCGCCCAGCCCGGTCACGGCGGACTCACTGGCCGAATTCATTTTCCGAACTCCGCAGGACGCTTTTCCAGGAACGCCGTGATGCCTTCGGCGAAATCGGCCGTGGCCGAACAGGCGCCGAAACTTACCGCTTCGGCGTCGAGCTGCTCCGACAACGTGTGTCCGAGCGAGTCGCGCAGCAGCCGCTTGGCATTGCGGATCGCCATGACCGGACCGGCGGTCAAGCGACTGCGACGATGGCGGACGACCGCGCCGTCCAGTTCGGCCGCGGGCACGACGCGATTCACGAGGCCGAGCTCGAGCGCGCGCCGCGCGTCGAAGCGCTCGCCCAGCAGCATGATTTCCATTGCGCGGCGCGTCCCGACGATGCGCGGCAGCGACCACGATCCGCCGCCGTCGGGTGTCAGCGCGATGTTGCGGTACGCGGACGCGAAGTAGGCGTCGTCCGAGGCGACGACCAGGTCGCAGGCGTTCATCAGCGACAGGCCGAACCCCGCTACCGCGCCGTGCACGCGGCCGACGACCGGATGCGGCATGCGATGGAAGTTTTCGATGGCCGAATGCAGCCGGCCGATCACGCGCCGGAAATCGGCGTCGCGCTGCGCCGGCGGCTTGGCCAGGTCCGCCGGCGAACGTGCGCAAATCGCCGCCGGCCATGAAGTGGCGGCCCGCGCCGCGCAACACGACGACGCGCAGCGAGGTATCGGCCGCGACGTCGGCGGCGGCGTCGATCAGCGCGTCCATCAGCGTGAAGTCGAGCGTGTTGAGCGCGTCGGGCCGGTTGAGCGTCAGCGTCGCGACGGGGCCATTGCGTTCGACGAGAAGTGGGGCGGTCATGGGATTTGATGCCGGCGTCGAGTAGGAGCGCCAGTGTAATGGATCAGAGGTCCGGAACTTTGCTTGAACGGCGAACTGCGCCTCCAGTTCGCCGGCGGTATGCGCGATGTCGACGCGTTCGCGCGCGCAGTAGTCGGCGATGGCGGACGCGAAGCCGGGATCGCCGATGACGTGCAGCGAATGCGTGGCGACCGGCAGCAGTCCGCGCGCGAGCTTGTGCACGCCCTGCGCGCCGCCTTCGAAGCGCGCGAGGCGCTGCTCGATGCAGAACTCGATGGACTGGTAGTAGCAGGCTTCGAAGTGCAGGCCGGAGACGAATTCGCGCGGTGCCCCAATAGCGGCCCCACAGCGATTCGCCGTCGTGGAGACCCAGCGCGGCGCAGATCCTGCGCCCGTTGCGCGACCCGATCACCAGCAGCATGTGGTCGGGAAGCGCGGCGCCGATGCGTTCGAAGAATTCGCGGGTGAGGTAGGGCGTCGAATGATGTTCGCGGTAGGTCTGCTCGTAGCGGCGGTAGAAGAAATCCCAGTCTTCCGGCGTGATGTCGTGACCGCGCCGGCGTTCGAACGTGACGCCGGCCTCCGCGACGCGGCGCCGTTCCTGCTTCACCTTCTTGCGCTTGTCGTGCGCGAATGTGGCGAGGAAGTCGGCGAAGTCGCGGTACCCGGGATTGGTCCAGTGGAACTGCAGTCCCGCGCGCGGGATCATGCCCAGCGCTTCGCCTTCCGCCGCCTCGGCAGGCGTCGGGAACAGGACGTGCAGCGACGAATGCCCGCCGTCGCGCACGGAAGCGATGGCGTGGACGAGCAGCTGCGCGTCGCGTCGCGGCGTCCGGCGCCAGCACGCGCGGTCCGGGCACCGGCGTGAAGGGAACCGCGACGACCCACTTGGGGTAGTAGCGGCGGCCGTGGCGGCGATAGGCGTCCGCCCAGCCCCAGTCGAAGACGTATTCGCCGTAGCTGTGCGCCTTCGCATAGCAGCGGAAGCGCGCCCGACCAGCGCGCCGTCGCGCCACGCGGTCAGGTAGTGCGGCGACCAGCCCGTTTCGGGGGACGCGCAACCGGTCTCGTGCAGCGCGCTCAGGTAGGCGTGGGAAAGGAACGGCTGGGAATGGCCGAGCGCGTTCCAGGCCGCAGCCGCGATGTCGCTCAGCGGAACGTCGTCGCGAATCAGCGCCGATGCGACGACGGGCAGGGGCGGAGCAGTGAAAGGAACCGGAGAGCGCATGGGTGTGACGCCCGATTCTCCCGGTATTGGCGGCAATGCTCAAGGTCGGTGGCGCCGCGTCGCGACGGGATCCAGCCAGGTCCGGTGTAAAATTGGCCGATGCAACTGGCGATCGCGCAACTCAATCAGGTGGTCGGCGATCTTCCGGCCAACGCCCGTCGCATACTCGACGCGGCAGCGCAGGCGCGCGCCGCCGGCGCGGCGCTGGTCGTCACCCCGGAACTGTCGTTGTGCGGCTATCCGCCGGAAGACCTGATTCTGCGTCCGGCATTCCTCGACGCCTGCGCGAGCGAACTCGCGGCGCTGGCGGCGCAGGTCACCGCGGGCGTGCTGCTGGTGGGATTTCCCGGAGCGGCACGACGGCCAGCGCCACAACGCGATGGCGGTCATCCGCGACGGCCGCGTCGCGCAGGTCTATCGCAAGCAGTGCCTGCCCAACTACACGGTTTTCGATGAAGAGCGCTACTTCACGCCGGGCAATGCGCCGTGCGTGTTCGACGTCGACGGCCTGCGCTTCGGCCTCGTCATCTGCGAAGACATCTGGTTTCCCGCGCCCGCCGCGCGCGCGCAGGTGGCCGGCGCGCAGGTGCTGCTGGTCGCCAATGGCTCGCCGTACCACACGCGCCAGCAGGCGCTGCGCCGCGAGCAGGCCGTCGCGCGCGCCGGCGAGACGGGCTTGCCCATCGTGTACGTCAATCGCGTCGGCGGGCAGGACGAGCTGGTGTTCGATGGCGCGTCGTTCGTGCTCGACGCGGACGGGGCGCTGGCGCAGCAGCTTCCCGCGTGGCACGAAACGGTCGCCATCGTCGACTTCGACGGCGCGCGGCCGCGGCACGTGCGCGGCGCGCTCGATGCGCGGCTGGAGCCGCACGTCTACGACGCGCTGGTCATGGGCGTGCGCGACTATGTGCGGAAGAACCGCTTTCCCGGCGTGCTGCTGGGACTGTCCGGAGGCGTGGACTCGGCGCTGACGCTGGCGGTGGCGGTGGACGCGCTCGGGCGCGACCAGGTGCGCGCGCTGATGCTGCCGTCACCGTACAACGCCGCGATCAGCCTCGAAGACGCGCGCGAGATGGCCGGCATCCTCGGCGTGCGCTACGACGAGATTCCGATCGAGCCGGTGTTCTCGGCGTTCCTCGAGTCGCTTGCGCCGGAGTTCCGGGACCTGCGCGCCCGACGCCGCCGAGGAGAACATCCAGGCGCGCATTCGCGGGACGCTGCTGATGGCGCTGTCCAACAAGTTCGGCTCGATCGTGCTGACCACCGGCAACAAGTCGGAGATGGCGGTCGGCTATGCGACGCTGTACGGCGACATGGCCGGCGGCTTCGCGGTGCTGAAGGACATTCCCAAGACGCTCGTCTATCGGCTTTGCCACTACCGCAACAGCCTGGGACGGGTGATCCCGGAGCGCATCATCACGCGCCCGCCGTCGGCGGAATTGCGGCCGGACCAGACGGACCAGGATTCGCTGCCGCCCTACGACGTGCTCGACGGCATCCTCGAAGCCTACGTCGAGCGCGACACGAGCCCCGCCGACATCGTCGCCGCCGGCTTTCCCGCGGACGCGGTGGCCAAGGTCGTGCGGCTCATCAAGCTCAGCGAATACAAGCGCCGGCAATCGGCCGTGGGCATTCGCATCACTGCGCGCGGGTTCGGCAAGGACTGGCGCTATCCGATCACGTCGGCGTGGAACGACTGGGCCGCGCTGCCGCCGAACGCGAGCGCCGGGTAGAACGGCGCATTCCCTTCGTGTAAGCTAACGCGCAAGCAGGTCCTCGTGTCGCGCCGGAGCGGTCATGAAGAAAATCGAAGCAATCGTCAAGCCGTTCAAGCTCGACGAGGTCCGCGAGGCGCTGTCCGAGTTGGGGGCCACCGGCCTGACGGTGACCGAAGTCAAGGGCTTCGGCCGGCAGAAGGGCCACACGGAGCTCTATCGCGGCGCCGAGTATGTCGTGGACTTCCTGCCCAAGGTGAAGGTCGAGGTCGTGCTCCCCGATGCGCATGGTCGAGCGCGCCGTGGAGGCGATCATCAAGGCCGCGCATACCGGCAAGATCGGCGACGGCAAGATCTTCGTGACCGCGATCGAGCAGGTGATCCGCATCCGCACCGGCGAGTCGGGCGAAGCCGCCGTCTGATTTTCCGACACGCGCACTGCCGGAACGCACAACCTCACTGCCACGGAATCGCACCATGTCAATGCTGAAGGACTTCCGGGAATTCGCCGTCAAGGGCAACGTCATCGACCTCGCCGTCGCCGTGATCATCGGCGCGGCGTTCGGCAAGATCGTCGACTCGCTGGTCAAGGACATCATCATGCCGGTGATCGGCCGCATCTTCGGCGGCCTCGATTTCCAGAATTACTACATCATGCTCGGCAATCCGCCGGCGGGCTACAGCGGGCCGATGACCTACGAGGCGCTGACCAAGGCCGGCGTTCCGCTGCTGGCCTACGGCAATTTCCTGACGATCGTGCTCAACTTCGTCATCCTTGCGTTCGTGATATTCATCATGGTGAAGCAGCTGACTGCCGCCAAGGCCCGCTTCGACGCGGCGCCGGCGCCGGCGGCGCCGCCGTCCGAGGAAGTCCTGTTGCTGCGGGAGATCCGCGACGCGCTGAAGAAGTAACCTTCAACCTGCCGCGGCTCCGGGGGGAGTGTCGCGAGGGAGTTCCCCGATGCGTGATGCCGTCCCCCGCCGTCGTTCCTTCCCGCTGGCTCTCGCGTTCCTCGCGGCGCTGTGCGCGCCTGCGGCGTCCGCCGCCGTCATCTGGAACAAGGTCTACTCCGGCTTTTCGTCCCCGCTCGAGATCACGCACGCGCACGACGGCAGCCAGCGCCTGTTCGTGGTCGAGCAATCCGGGAAGATCCGGATCATCAAGGGCGGCGCCGTGCTGGCCGCGCCGTTCATCGACCTGGGCCCGGCCGGGCTCGACGTCATCGCGGCGAGCGGCGAGCGGGGCCTGCTGGGCATCGCGTTCCACCCGCAATACGCGACGAATCGCCAGTTCTACGTCAACTACACGCGCAAGTCCGACGGCGCCACCGTCATCGCCCGCTATCTGGCCAGCGCAGGCAACGCCGATGTCGCCGATCCGGCGTCGGGCACGATACTGCTCACCATCGCGCAGCCGGAGGCCAACCACAACGGCGGCGCCGTCAAGTTCGGACCCGACGGTTTTCTCTACATCGGCATGGGCGACGGCGGTGGCGGCAACGACCAGCACGGCACCATCGGCAACGGACAGGACAAGTCCACGCTGCTCGGCAAGATCCTGCGCATCGACGTCGACAGCGGCGGTGCCAATCCCTACGCGATCCCGCCGGGCAACCCGTATGCGTCCGGGGTCGGCGGCCGCAGCGAGATATTCGCGATCGGCGTGCGCAATCCGTGGCGGATGTCGTTCGATCGCGCGACCGGCGATTTCTGGTTCGGCGACGTCGGGCAGGGCGCCGTCGAGGAGGTGGACATGCTGCCGGCGGGAACAGGCGCAGGCACGAACTTCGGCTGGCGCATCATGGAGGGCACCAGCTGCACGGGACTTGCGTCGCCGCCCATTCCCTGCAACGACGCGTCGCTCAAGCTGCCGGTCGTCGAGTACACGCACGCGCTGGGCTGTTCGGTGACCGGCGGATATGTGTATCGCGGGACGGCAGTGCCGGCGCTGGTTGGGCAGTATCTCTACGGCGACTTCTGCAGCGGCCGCATCTGGGCCGCGCAACGCGTCGGCGCGGGCCCGTGGACGACCGCGCAACTGGGCGCGACGGGATACGCGATCAGCACGTTCGGCGAGGACGAGGCGGGCGAACTCTACTTCGCCAACCATGCGACCGGCGACATCTACCAGTTCGCGGACTCCGCCGCCAACACGCCGATACTGGTGACCGCCGCCGGTCCGCTGGCGTTCGGCAAGCGTCGCGCTGGGAAGTTCGAGCGCCGCGCAGGTGTTCAACATCACCAACGGCGGCGGCGGCACGCTGAGCATCACGTCGCTGACTTCCGGCGGGCTCAACCCTGCGGAGTTTCCGCGCGCCGGCACATGTGCGGCCGGTTCGTTGCTGACGGCATCGCAAAGCTGCACCGTGAGCTACGTATTCACGCCGGCGCAGGTGGGCGGGCGCAGCGCGGACCTGACGATCGCCACGAACGCCGGCAACCGAACGATCAACCTGAGGGGCACCGGCGTCGCGACTCCACCCCCACCGCCATCCGACGTCGTCGACGTGATCGAGTACTACCACGCGGGTCTCGATCACTACTTCATGACGCCGTTGCCCGCGGAAATCGCGGCGCTGGACGCCGGCCAGTTCAGCGGCTGGGCGAGGACGCACGAGTCGTTCAAGGCCTGGTCGACGCGGCAGGTCGAGACGCGGCCAGTGTGCCGCTACTACATCCCGCCGAGCGTGGGCGATTCGCACTTCTTCTCGGCCAGCCCGACGGAATGCGCCTTGGCACCGGTCCTGTTCCCGAGCTTCGTCCTCGAGTCCCTGGGGTGATGCATGAAGCGCTGCCCGACGCGGTCAGCGGCGCCTGCCCGGTGAACACGACGCCCATCTATCGCGTGTGGAACAAGCGTCCCGACTCCAACCATCGCTATCTGACCAACCGGGCGATGCGCGACGCCATGGTCGCGCGCGGCTACGTCGCCGAGGGCTATGGTCCCGACGCGGTCGCGATGTGCGGGCCCTGAATCAATTCGGCGACGCCCTCCGGTTCCCTTTTGGCCGGAATTGAACGATCATTGGCCACCGTGCCAGAATAGGCGACGAAAGAGCGTCCGCGGCGGGCATGCACCAAGGCCGCGGCACGACGCCAATGCCTTTGCAGTCCATTTCAACCGGAGGAAGTCCATGAAGCGCAATTGGTTCCTGCCCGCGCTCGGCGCGGCGCTGGCGGCGATGCTTGCCGGTCCCGCGGCGGCCGACATCAACATCGGCGTGACCATCTCCGCGACCGGCCCGGCCGCGTCGCTCGGCATTCCGCAGAAGAACACGATCGAGCTGCTGCCCACGTCCATCGGCGGCGAAAAGGTCAACTGGATCGTGCTCGACGACGCGTCGGACACGACCAAGGCGCTGACCAATGCGCGCAAGCTGATCAGCGAGGACAAGGTCGACGTCATCGTCGGCTCGTCGACCACGCCCAATTCGCTGGCGATGCGCGAAGCGGCCGTCGATTCCGGCACGCCGATGATCTCGCTGGCGGCGTCGGCGCAGATCATCAACCCGACCGACCCGAAGACCCGCTGGATCTTCAAGACGCCGCAGAACGACGCGCTGATGGCCGACGCGGTTGCGGTCAGCATGAAGGCCAACGGCGTGAAGACGATGGGCTACATCGGTTTCGCCGACGCCTACGGCGACGGCTGGCTGGCGGAGATCAAGCGTTCGGCGCAGACGGCGGGCATCAAGGTCGTCGCCGAGGAGAAATACAACCGCAACGATCCGTCGGTCACGGGCCAGGTGCTGAAGCTCATCGCGGCCAATCCGGATGCCATCCTGATCGGCGCCGCGGGCACGCCCGGCGCCACGCCGGCGAAGGAACTGGCCGCGCGCAACTACAAGGGCAAGGTCTACCAGACGCACGGCGTCGCCAATCCCGATTTCCTGCGCGTCGTCGGCAAGGACGGCAACGGCGAAATACTTCCCACCGGCCCGATGCTGGTGTACGAGCAGCTGCCCGACTCGAACGAAGTCAAGAAGACGGCCGCCGACTACGTGAACAAGTACGAGAAGAAGTTCGGCACGCGCACGACGTTCGGTGCGCACCTGTACGACGCCTACATCCTGCTGGCCAAGGCCATTCCCGAAGCGCTGAAGAAGGCCAAGCCGGGAACGAAGGAATTCCGCGCCGCGCTTGCGCGACGCGCTGGAGAACTCCAACGTCGTCGGCACGCATGGCGTGTTCGTGATGAACGCCAACGACCACAACGGCCTCGACAATCGCGCGCGCGTGATGGTGAAGGTCGAGAACGACAAGTGGGTGCTGATCAAGTAGGACTGCACGCCTGAGAGCAGCGGCCGCGAAGCATCGCGGCCGCGCTCTTGGGTCCGGCGCCCGAATCTCGCGAACGCAGCCTCCGCCGCGACCACCGACGATGGATCCGACGATTGCCGCGCTGCTGGCGCAGGATGGCATCACCAACGGCGCCATCTATGCGCTGCTGGCGCTGGCGCTCGTGCTGGTCTTCACGGTCACGCGGATCGTCTGGATACCCGCCGGCGAATTCGTCGCCTGGGGCACGCTGACGCTGGCCGGCCTGCAGAACGGCGCCGCGCCGGGAACGCTGAAGGTGCTGGTCGGCATGGCCGTCATCGCCGGCCTCATGGAAGCGTGGGGGTGCGTGCAGCGCGGCCAGGCGCAGCGGCTGCCGGGGCGCCTCGCGCTGTGGATCGGCGCGCCGGTCTTCGTCGCCGCGCTGGTGTGGTGGCTGGCGCCGATGCAGCTGCCCTTCTTCGTCCAGGTGCTGCTGACGCTGGCCACGGTCACGGCGCTGGGACCGCTGCTGTACCGCGTCGCGTACCAGCCGCTGGCCGAGGCAAGCGTGCTGGTGCTGCTGATCGTCTCCGTGGCGCTGCACTTCACGATGCTCGGCCTGGGACTGTGGTTCTTCGGCGCCGAAGGCTCGCGCACGCCGGCGTTCTCGTCGGCGTCGCTGTCGATCGCCGGAGTGAACATCAGCGTGCAGAGCCTGCTGGTGGTGGCCTCGAGCCTCGCGCTGATCGGCGCGCTCGCGCTCTTCTTCGGCCGCACGCTGTACGGCAAGGCGCTGCGCGCGACCGCGGTGAATCGCGCCGGCGCGCGGCTGGTCGGCATCTCGCCGGATTTCGCGGGCGCGCTGACGTTCACGCTGGCGGCGCTGCTGTGCGCGTTCTCGGGCGTGCTGATCGGACCGATCACGACGATCTACTACGACTCCGGCTTCCTGGTCGGCCTCAAGGGATTCGTGGGCGCGATCATCGGCGGGCTGTCGAGCTATCCGATCGCCGCGGCCGGCGCGCTGCTGGTCGGCCTGATCGAGTCGTTCTCGTCGTTCTGGGCCAGCGCGTTCAAGGAAGTGATCGTGTTCACGCTGATCATTCCGGTCCTGCTCTGGCGCAGCCTGACCACGCACGCACCACGAGGAAGACGAATGAAGGCGCACTGGACGCGTGCCGCCTTCCTGGCGTTCGTCGCGGCGCTGGCCATCGTTCCGCTTGTTCGCCCCGGAATTCTGGGTGACCCTCGGCAACTACATCGGGCTCTACAGCATCGTGGCGCTCGGTCTCGTGCTGCTGACCGGCGTCGCCGGACAGACATCGTTCGGACAGGCCGCGTTCGTCGGCCTCGGCGCCTACACGACCGCCTATCTCACGACCAAGTTCGGCACGTCGCCCTGGTTCGCGCTGGCCATCGGCATGGCGATCACCGGCGCCGTCGCGCTGTTCCTGGGCTTCATCACGCTGCGCATGAAGGGGCACTACCTGCCGCTCGCGACGATTGCCTGGGGCATCAGCCTGTTCTACGTGTTCGGCAACCTGGAAATGCTCGGCGGACATACCGGAATGAGCGGCATTCCGGCGCTGTCGCTGTTCGGCTTCGAACTGAAGAGCGAGCACCGCTACTACTACCTGATCTGGGGCATCGCGCTGGCGTGCCTGTGGGCGACCGACAACCTGCTCGATTCGCGTCCGGGACGCGCGATCCGGTCGCTCAAGGGCGGACTGCAGATGGCCGAGGCGTTCGGCGTCGATGCCGCGCGCCTGAAGATCGTGGTCTTCGTCTACGCGGCGCTGCTCGCCTGCATCTCCGGCTGGCTGTACGCGCACCTGCAGCGCTTCGTCAATCCCACGCCGTTCTTCATCACGCAGGGCATCGAATACCTGTTCATGGCGGTGGTCGGCGGTGCGGGCAGCGTGTGGGGCGCCGTGCTCGGCGCCACGCGTGATCACGCTGCTGAAGCAGGTGCTGCAGGACTGGCTGCCGGCGCTGCTTCGGCCGCTCCGGCAATTTCGAGCTGATCGTCTTCGGCATCCTGATGATCCTGCTGCTGCAGTTCGCGCGCGACGGATTGTGGCCGTGGATCGAGCGCCTTGTCCCGAAGCGCCGTGCCGCCGCCCGTGCCGCCGGCCGAGCCGCTGCCGGCGCGCGACCATGCCCCGCGCGACGGCGCGTTGCTGGACGTGCAGAAGGCGCGCAAGCAATTCGGCGGACTGGTCGCCGTCAACGACCTGTCGTTCCAAATCCGTCCTGGGGAAATCCTGGGCCTGATCGGTCCCAATGGCGCGGGCAAGAGCACGACGTTCAGCCTCATCTCCGGCGCGGCCGAACTGACCTCCGGCGATATCCGATTCCGCGGCGAGCCGATCGGCGGCGCGCCACCGTACGAAATCGCGCGGCGCGGCATCGGGCGCACCTTCCAGCACGTGAAGCTGATCCCGCAGATGACGGTGCTCGACAACGTCGCGCTCGGCGCCTACCTGCGCGGCTCCACCGGCATCCTGCGCGCGGCGCTCGCGCTCGACGGCGCGGAGGAGGCGCGGACCAAGGCGGAAGCGGCGCGGGCCATTGCGCGCGTGGGCCTCGGCGACGCACACGTTCGACGCCGCGGGCAGCCTGCCGCTGGGCAAGCAGCGGATCGTCGAGATCGCGCGCGCGCTGGCTTCGGACCCCATGCTGCTGCTGCTGGACGAGCCGGCGGCCGGCCTGCGCTACCTCGAGAAGCAGGAACTCGCCGCGCTGCTGCGCTCGCTGAAAGCCGAAGGGATGACGGTGCTGCTGGTCGAGCACGACATGGACTTCGTGATGGGGCTCACGGACCGGCTGGTCGTGATGGACTTCGGCGAAAAGCTGGCCGAGGGACGGCCGGCGGAAATCCAGAACAACGACGCCGTCCGCGAAGCGTACCTGGGAGGCGTCGTCTGACCATGGCCGCGCTGCTCGACGTCAGGGAGCTGTCGGTGTCCTATGGCAAGGTGGAGGCCGTCCACAAGGTCTCGCTCACCGTCACCGAGGGCACGATCGTCAGCGTGATCGGCCCCAATGGCGCCGGCAAGACGACGCTGCTGGCGGCGATCATGGGCACGCTGGCGGCGAACGGCGACATTCGCTACCAGGGCGAGGCGATCGGGTCGCTTTCCGTCGAGCAGCGCGTCGGCGGCGGACTGGTGCTCGTGCCCGAGAAGCGCGACCTGTTCGCGTCGATGACCGTGTCCGACAACCTCGAACTCGGCGCGTTCGCGCGCGCGCGGCGCGGCGATCGCGACATCGCGCGCACGCTCGACGACGTCTACGCGCGCTTTCCGCGCCTGCAGGAGCGGCGCGGCGCAGCTGGCGGGCACGCTTTCCGGCGGCGAGCGGCAGATGCTGGCGCTGGGCCGCGCGCTGATGAGCAAGCCGAAACTGCTGATGCTCGACGAGCCGTCGCTCGGGCCTTGCGCCGCTGGTCGTGCGCGAGATATTCAACATCGTTTCCGCGCTGAAGGCCGCGGGCGTGTCGATCCTGCTCGTGGAACAGAACGCGCGCGCGGCGCTGCAGGTGTCGGACTACGGGTACGTGCTGGAGACCGGCGAACTGGCGCTCGAGGGGCCGAGCGTCGAACTCGCGTCGAATCCGAAGGTTGCCGCGACGTACCTGGGGCAGAGCGCCGGCGACGGTGCGGCCTGGGATGCGCTGGATCGGGGCTCGCCGCGCGCAGGGTAGAATTGTCCTCCTGTCGCGCTCGATCGCGCCTCGCCATCATTCTTCGGGACTGCCGCCTTGACCGATCTCTCCGTTCCTCCCGTTTCCGCCGTGCTTCTGGCCGATGCCGAGCGCCTGTTGCTGGCGCCGTCCGGCCTCGACCAGGCCAAGCTTTCGCGCGTGCTTGCCGACATCCACGCGCACGACATCGCGTTTGCCGACCTGTATTTCCAGCATTCGCGGTTCGAGAGCTGGAGCCTGGAGGAGGGCATCGTCAAGTCGGGAACGTTCAACATCGACCGCGGCGTCGGCGTGCGCGCCGTGAGCGGCGACAAGCAGGCCTACGCCTACTCGGACGACATTTCGCTCGACGCGCTGACGGAAGCCTCCGTCGCCGTGCGCGCGATCGGCCGGCAAGGCGGTTCGGCCGTCGCGCCGCTGGGAAAGCGCGGCTCGGCGCACGCGCTCTATTCGCTGGCCGATCCGGTCGGCAGCCTTGCCGAAGCAGACAAGGTCGCGCTGCTCGAGCGGCTCGAGCGCCGCGCGCGCGCCTGCGACAAGCGCGTCACGCAGGTGATGGCCGCGCTCGCCGGCGAACACGAGACGATCCTGATCGCGCGCAGCGACGGCCTGGTGGCCGCCGACGTCCGTCCTCTCGTGCGCCTGTCGCTCACCGTGATCGTCGAGGAAAACGGCCGCCGCGAGCAGGGTCATTCGGGCGGCGGCGGGCGTTTCGACTACGCGCATTTCACCGACGACGTGATCGATCGCTATGCGAAGGAGGCCGTCGACCAGGCGGTGCTCAACCTGTCGGCGCAGGCAGCGCCCGCCGGCAACATGACCGTCGTGCTGGGCAGCGGCTGGCCGGGCATCCTGCTGCACGAGGCGATCGGCCACGGGCTCGAAGGCGATTTCAACCGCAAGGGCACCAGCGCCTTCTCGGGACGCGTGGGCAAGCGCGTGGCCGCGAAAGGCGTCACGGTCGTCGACGACGGGACGCTCGAACGGCGCCGCGGCTCGCTCAACATCGACGACGAAGGCAATCCGACGCGGCGCACGGTGCTGATCGAGGACGGCATCCTGCAGGGCTACATGCAGGACCGCCTCAATTCCGGGCTGATGAACGTCGCCCCGACGGGCAACGGCCGCCGCGAATCGTTCGCGCACATGCCGATGCCGCGGATGACGAACACGATGATGCTGGCCGGCGACCGCGACCCGGCGGAGATCATCGCATCGGTGAAGGACGGGCTCTACGCGGCCAACTTCGGCGGCGGCCAGGTCGACATCACCAGCGGCAAGTTCGTGTTCTCGATGGTCGAGGCGTGGATGATCAAGGACGGCAAGCTCGCTTACCCGGTGAAGGGCGCCACGCTCATCGGCAACGGCCCCGAAGCGCTCACGAAGGTGTCGATGATCGGCAACGACCTGGCGCTCGACGACGGCGTGGGCACGTGCGGCAAGGAAGGCCAGAGCGTGCCCGTCGGCGTGGGCCAGCCGACGCTGAAGATCGACGGGCTGACGGTGGGCGGAACCGGGTAGCGATTCACGGCGGCACCGTCGCCAGCTCGAGGCGACCCGCTCCACTTGCCGTGCTTTTCCGAGGACGGAAGTGGCCAACTCGACGGTGCCGGCAACTATGCGCTCGCGCGACGCGCAAGGCGGCGTCCCCAGCCGCTGACGGGCTTGTGTGTGGTCCGCTCGGCGATGTAGTGCCGGGCCAATGCGTGCTGGCCGCCGCGCAGTGCGGCCTCGATCAGCGTCAGCGTGATGAGGTCACGCTGCGCATGGCTGCCGCCGAAGCGGTGGGCACCATCGCGCGTCGGCTCGATCGCGTCGATTGCGTCGGCAAAGTGGCCGCGCCCGAACGCGACGATGCCTTTGGCGAGTGGCAATCCGACGTCGCGGCTCATCATGGCATTCGTCCCGCTGCGCGACGCCGCTGCCTCGAGTTCCGCCAACAACTGCGTTACCGCGGAATCGCGGCCTGCGGCGACAAGGGCGAGGATGGCGTGCACATCGTTGAACGCATAGAAGCCGCGATCGGTGGGCAGCCGCGCTTCCCATTCGCCAGCTACGCGCATCGAAACGCGAGCCGACGTCCACTTCTTCAAGTTTCAGTCGCCATAGCAGTGCCGTCGCGTCGACGAGCGGCAAGCGCGAACTGCGTGGGTCCGGGTGGATATGCGCGTCGTAAAGCGCCAACGCGCGGCCCCAATCGGCGCGATCCATGTAGAACAGCGCCAGGTGCCACCAGTTGTGAAACGCAAACACGTTCTCGGGCACCCAGTCGTTCGCGCCGCGACTCGAGCCACGCGACGCCTTCATCGATGCGACCCTGCATCTCCATGACGTGGGTGACCGCGTGCACCGCCCACGCGTCGCGTGGCTGCGAGGTCCAACGCGTGGCGTGCCGTGGCCTCGGCCTCGGGGTACTGGTTCATCTCCTCGAGCCCGAAGGCGTGCATGCCGAGCACGTACGAATAGCCCGGAAGGGATTCATTCCAGTGCGGCAGCACCCGCGAAACGCGGTTGCGCAGGTTCTGCGCGTTCTGCCATGGCCGATGCGTCGCGGTCAACGACGCACGAGCCGGTTGCCGGTATCCGTCGACTCGCGGGCGGCCATCCGCACCCCCTCACGCGAGTGGCTTAACATACGGAGGTTGGACCGAACGAGGTCCGGATGATGCAAATCGAAACGGACCAGCCCAACGGCAATGGGACAGGCGAAACATGAAATTCAGGATGTCGGAAAAATCGCTGTTCGCGATCCTGCTGCGCTCGCCATGGTGGGTGAGCATCGCCGTCGCGGCCTGCATCGCGCTCGTGGCGCGGATGGCGCTGCCGGAGCAGTTCATGTACGGCGGCATGCTGGCCGCGATTCCGTTCCTGGGAATCGGAATCGTGGCGGCCTGGCGGCAGTTGCGATCGCCGAATGCCGCACGCGTCGCGGCGGCGATCGACGCGGTCGGGTCGATGTCATGGCGCGAATTTTCAAGCGCGCTCGAGAATGCCTTTCGTCGTGACGGCTATGAGACCCGGCGACTGAACGGGAGCGCCGCGGATTTCGAAATGACCAGGGCCGGACGCTCGTCGCTGGTGAGCTGCAAGCGCTGGAAGGCCGCCAGCACGGGCGTCGAACCGCTGCGCGACCTGGACGCCGCGATGAACGCACGGAAAGCGGACGACGGCATCTACGTGGCCGTCGGCGGCGTCACCGAAAACGCGCGCCGCTTCGCTGCCGAGAAGAGGCTGCGGGTGCTCGAAGGCGTTGAACTCGCGAATCTGATCGGGGTCGTGCGCCGCGCCCGCTGGCACTCGGCGAAATAGCTTCGCGTCGCGCCGCGAACCAGCCTGCGATCAATGCAGCGGGCCGCTCGAAGCCTGGCGCGGCGAACCGGCGTTATCGGTGCTGCCCGGTAATGGCCCCAAGGTAGCCGCTCAGACTGCAAAATCGATTGTTCCCAACAATGGCACCTGTCAGGCCCCACAGAGTCCATTGCAGTTCGATGATCGAGAACGTGCTGCCGGTTCCGTCAGTGCACGCGTAGTTGCCATCAACTTGTCCAAGCGAGCCGGCCTGACGGTACGTGCCAGCGAAATTGCATGTCGCTAATTGACCTTGCAATACCAGTTGAAAAAACGTGCCGGACTGATTCGACCAACACTCCGCCCTTATCGAGAATTGAAGTGCCATTCTGAGCCGGGTTTTGGCAGTTGCTTAGCGTGTAGGAAATGACGCCATAGTAGTCGCCAGAATAGTTGACGGAGCTCAGCGTTAGCCGTTGGATATTCTTTGTTACCGTGACACCGTTGATCGAATATTGAAGGGTTGCCGTAAGGAGCGTCGGTGCCGTAAGGGTCGCGGTGCCTACCGTGGTCTCTGCGACGGTCGCGTGGATTGAATGGATCGCCGAACCAAGGGCCGTGGTCTTCGAAAACGTTACCGGTGAATACTTGAGGTGGGTTTGCAAGTCCGCCTGTTCCGACTTTGGTCAAGACGGCGGTTACCCAATACGGGGACCTGTCCGCGCGATAGATATAGAACGTGAGGAACATCACGTTTTGCTGGTGGTCGATCGTTACACCCCATCCATCCTCGCCTGGCGTGTACCAAAGATCGGTGAACGTGGTCCCCAGATTTTGTGCCATCGCACTGCCCGCGAACAGCAGTCCCGCAAGAGCCGCGATAAAGAGGCGCGAAACCATGTGAGTACTGCTTTTCAGCACGTCGAGTAGCATCATGAAATGCTCCGTGAATACTCGTGGTGGCCCAAAGGGCAGGACGGACACGCGGCCATGATCTGCACAACTGGCCGACAGCGTCCCAACATACCGGGTAGGACGTACAACGGCAAGGTGATTTGCGACGCGAGTATTCGGCGGCGCGGCAACAACCGGGATGGACGGCGCGCTACAGGACACCCTTAGTGAAGAGGGCCAGCAGGTGCATGCGCGACCGTTGGCAATCGGCGACGCGTGGTGGCACACCATCCGCCATCCCGACGGCGTGCGCATGAAGACATTGGTGGCCACCGCCGCGCCGCGCGCCGTGCCGTCGGCGGTCGCGACGTGTTCAATGGCGCTTTGCATCGCCAGGCCCACGGTCTCCAGGATCACGACTTCGTCCAGGCGGAACGAAAGCTTGGTGTCGCCGGAGAACAGTTGCTCCCAGGCGGCGCGCACGGCGTCGTAGCCCACCATGCGCGCGCCGCCCGGGTGCACGCACACGATGTCCTCGTCGTCGGCCCACGCGGTCATCATCGCATCCAGGTCGCGCGCCTCGAACGCCTGGTAGAACGCGAGCGCGGCATCCTGGGGCGATACGTAGATCGGGGTTGTGCGTGCCTTGGCCATGGTCGAGTCGAATGTGCTGAACCGTGAATGCCGCTACGCCCGCGGGTTCGGCGGAAGGTCGGTCGGCAATGCGCTTCGCGCGAGATTGTAGACGATGTCCGGCTTCAATTCCCGCATGCACTTGAAGTGCCCGAGCGGACACTCGCGCTTGAAGCACGGGCTGCAGACGATGTCGATCTTGGCAATGCGCGCGACCGGCGACAGCGGCGGCGTATACACCGGCGACGAGGAGCCGAACAGGGCGACGAGGGGAACGCCGACGGCGGCGGCGGCGTGCATCAGGCCCGAATCGTTGCTGACCACCAGCGACGCCGCCGAAAGGATGTCGATGGTCGTGCCGAGGTCGGTGCGCCCGGTGAGGTCGCGCACGCGGGTCGCCGGCTCGCCCATCGCCATCAATACCGCTTCCGAGGAGATCTTGTCGTTCGGCGATCCGACGATCCACACGTGCATCCCGTCCCGCAGGAAGAGTGCGGCCAGGTCGGCGAAATGGTTCGGCGGCCAGCGCTTGGCCGCGCCGAATTCCGCGCCAGGACAAAGGACGACCACCGGCCGGTCGGTCTTGAGGTTGAGCGCCCGCATGGCGCCGGCGCGATTGGTCGCGTTCGGCACCAGGATGGGTGCCGGCGACAGCGGCACCAGCGCGCCGGGCGAGGCCGCCAGCGCGGCAAACCGGTCGACCAATCGCGGCATGCCTTTCCTGTCGAGCCTGCGCGCGTCGGTCAGCAGTCCGAAGCGCGCTTCGCCGCGATACCCGATGCGCTTGGGAATGCGCGCGAGGTAGGGCACCAGCGCGGATTTCCAGGAATTGGGCAGCACGAACGCCCGCGTATAGCCCTCGGCCTTGAATTCGCGCGCCAGCTTGCGGCGGCTCGGCCAGATCGAACTTGCCGTGACCGAACGGCGTCTCGACGATCCGGCGGATGCCGCGCATGCGCGCATAGACCGGCGCGCACCATGAAGGCGCCAGGATGTCGACGATCGGATCTTCGTAAGGGTCGCGCAGCAGCCCGACCAGCGGCTCGGAAAGGATGGCGTCGCCGACCCAGGACGGTGCGACGATCAGGATGCGTTCGGCGGCCATGTCGATCGCGGGCGAGAGGCTGGCGCCCCGGCCAAGGTTTGCGCTGCCCGTGTCGCGGGCAAGGGGTGCCCGCGCGTCACGTCGTCAGTGGCCGCCTTTGCGCGGCCCCCCCTCGAGTATGTAGCGGGTTCCGCAATAGGGGCACATGGCTTCGCCGGTGTCGGCGATGTCCAGAAACACGCGCGGATGCGACGACCACAGCGCCATGGCCGGATTGGGGCAGTACACGGGCAGGTCCGCGGGTTTGACCGCGACGGGAATCATTTCCCTCGGTTCGCCCATCGTCAAACCTTCGACAGCCAGGCTTTTTTCGACGCCATGCGCCCGTTGACCGCGTCGAAGAACATGGCCTGCAGCTTGGTGGTGACCGGCCCGCGCGATCCCTCGCCGATCGTCCGGTTGTCCAGTTCGCGAATCGGCGTGACCTCGGCCGCGGTGCCGGTGAAGAACGCTTCGTCGGCGCAATAGACCTCGTCGCGCGTGATCCGCCGCTCGTGAACCGGGATGCCCAATTCCTTCGCGAACACGAAGATCGTGTTGCGCGTGATGCCGTTCAGCGCGCCCGACGACAGGTCGGGCGTGTGCAATTCGCCATTGATGACGAGGAAGATGTTTTCGCCCGAGCCTTCGGACACATAGCCCTGCGGGTCGAGCAGCAGCGCCTCTTCGTAGCCGTCGTGCGTGGCTTCCTGGTTGGCGAGGATCGAGTTGGCGTAATTGGCCACGGCCTTGGCGCCGGTCATCGTGATGTTGACGTGGTGACGCGTGTACGACGACGTCTTCACGCGGATGCCCTTTTCCATGCCTTCGGCGCCCAGGTAGCTTCCCCACGGCCACGCCGCGATGCAGACGCGGACCGGGTTGGACTTGGCGGCAACGCCCATGGCTTGCGATCCGTAGAAGACCAGCGGGCGCAGGTAGCAGGACTCGAGCTTGTTGTCGCGCACGCACGCCAGTTGCGCGGCATCCAGCACCTCGCGTGTGTACGGGATCTTCATGCCGAAGATGTGCGCGGAGCGGAACAGGCGGTCGGTATGGTCGCGCAGGCGGAAGATGGCCGGGCCGTCCACCGTCTTGTAGCAGCGGACGCCCTCGAACACGCCCATGCCGTAATGCAGCGTGTGCGTCAGGACGTGTGTCGTGGCCTCGCGCCACGGCACCATCTTGCCGTCATACCAGATCCATCCATCGCGGTCGGCCATCGACATTGCAGTTTCTCCTGAAGCCTTCTATTGCATCGGCAAACCGCAATTTTAGCCGATTTCCTCGGACTTCCCCGGCCGCGCATCCACGGCTGCCTGCCATGCGTCCCCGAAGATGTGCCGCCACAGCGCGGCGACGGCCGCGCGCTGCGCGGCCAGCGCCTCGGGGTCCACCCGCGCGTGCGCGGCGCCGGTGAGCCTGATCTGGTGCTGCAGGCGGCGGTACTCGCGGTAGGCGTCGGCCACGTCGGAGGCCAGCGCCTGCGGCAGCAGTCCCAAGTCGGCGGCCATGCCGAGCAACGCGATGTTGCCCTTGTTGCCGGTCAACACCGGATGGCGGTGCGCATTTGCCAGGACCAGGTACTGCACGGCGAACTCGATGTCGACCATGCCGCCGGGGTCGTGCTTGAGGTCGAACAGCGGCGTGCGATTGGGATGCCCGGCCGCCATCCGGCCCCGCATCGCGCCGATGTCGTCGGGCCAGCGGTTCCGGTTCCCGGGGAAGTGTGAGGATCGCTTCGCGTTCGGCTTCGAACGCCGCCCCCAGCTGCGCATCGCCGGCGACGAAACGCGCGCGGGTCAGCGCCTGATGTTCCCAAGTCCACGCGTTTTCGCGCTGGTACTTGCGGAAGGCGGCGAGGCTCGACGCGAGCAGGCCGGACGCGCCGTCCGGGCGCAGGCGCAGGTCCGTGTCGTAGAGCTGGCCGGCGGCCGTATTGCTGGTGAGCCACGTGATGAGGCGCTGCGCGAGGCGGGCATAGCGCTCCTGCTTCGATTCGGCCTCGGGATCGTCGGCGTCGACGTCGTACAGGAACACGAGATCGAGGTCCGACACGTAGCCCAGCTCCTTGCCGCCCAGTTTGCCGTAGCCGATGATCGCGAAGCGCGGCGGCGGCGATTCCGGGCCGGCCAGTTGCGCCCAGCACGCGTCGAGCGTCGCGGCAAGCAGCACGTCGGCCAACGCCGAGATGTGATCGGCGAGGCGCTCGATGGTGAGCCGTCCGCCCAGGTCCTGCGTCAGCAGGCGAAACGTCTGCGCATGCTGGAAGTGGCGCAGCGTGTCCATCTGGCGCTCGACGTCGCCGAATTGGGCCGCCATCTGCCGCGACAGCTCGTCGCGCCAGACGTCCCAGTCCGGTTCCGCGAGGAGGGCGCGCGCGTCGAGCAGCTCGTCGAGCAGCAGCGGATGGCGCGTCAGGTAGTCCGCCGCCCACGCCGACGCGCCCATCAGGTTGGCGATGCGCGGCAGCAGCGGCGGATGCTCGATGACCATGGCCAGATACGCGCTGCGCCGGCTCACCGCCTCCAGCAGTGTCAGCAGGCGCCCGAATACCGCCTGTGCGCCCGCGGCGCCGGGATTGGCGGCAGGACGTGGCCAACAGCTGCGGAATCAACGCGTCGAAGCGTTGTCGCGACAGTGCGGGCAACTGCACGTAGCGGCCGCTGCCGCGGACCCGCGCGAGCGTGGCCAGCAGCGCGTCGGTATCGGTGAATCCCGCGGCCCGCAATTGTTCGCGCGCCGCGGCCGACGCCTTCGGTTCCTCCCAGATCGCCGTGAAGGTTCCCTTGACGTCCGCGTCGGTGCGCCCGCGATCGCCGAAGACCAGCGCAAACTGCTCGCTCACCTGCGCGCGGTGGCGACCCAGCTCCGCGTCGAAATCGCGCAGGCCGGCAAAACCCATGCTTGCCGCAAGCAGCGCGCGTTCCTCGGCATTCGCCGGAAGCTGGTGCGTCTGCTGGTCGTCCCGATACTGCAGCCGATGCTCGAGGCGGCGCAGGAAGACGTAGGCGTCGCGCAGCGCGGTCACCGCGGATTGGGGCAGCAGGCCGCGCGTGCCGAGCACGGTCAGCGCCGGCAGCGTGCCCTTGACCCGCAGCTCGCGCTCCCGGCCGCCGCGGACGATCTGCATGGCCTGCACGATGAATTCGATCTCGCGGATGCCGCCATCGCCGAGCTTCACGTTGGCAATGTAGTCGCGCCGCAAGCCCTGTTCCCGGATCTGGCGATGCACGTCGCGCAGGCCGTCGTACGCGTCGTAGTCGAGGTACTTGCGGAACACGAACGGATCCACGAGCGAATCGAGTTCGCCGCGCCGATCGCCGGTCAGCGCGCGGGCCTTCAGCCACGCATAGCGTTCCCACGCGCGGCCCTGGGTCTCCAGGTACGCCTCCAGCCCGGCGAACGTCGTCGTCAGCGGACCGCTTTCGCCGTAGGGGCGCAACCGCATGTCCACGCGGAACACGTAACCGCTCGGGCGAAACATCGTGCAGCGCGCCGATGACGCGCTGTCCCAGCCGATCGAAAAATTCACGATTGGCGATGGGCCGGGGACCGGACGTTTCGCCTTCGTCGGGATAAACGAAGATGAGGTCGATGTCCGACGAGACATTGAGTTCGCCGCCACCCAACTTGCCCATGCCGATGGCGATGAGCTGCTGCGGCAATCCGTCATCCGCGCCGAGCGGCTCCCCGTGCTTCCCGGCCAGCAGCCGCGCATGCAGTTGCACCGTCGATTCGAGGGCCACCTGGGCGAGCTGCGTCATGGCGCCGCAGACCTCGGTCAGCGGAGCCAATCCCGTCAAGTCGCGCACGAGCGTGTGCAGAAACAGGCGCCGGCGCAAATCGCGCAATGCGATCGCGTGCGCCTCCGGGTCGTCCTGCGCGTCGACGTCGGCCAGCGTCCCGCGGACGTCGTCCCAGGCAAACGGCCGGGACCGCGATTCGGCGAGAAAGTCCGCGAGTCCGGGCTCCACGGCAAGCGCGCGATTCGCATAACGGCTGAACGCCAGCGCGTCCGTGATGTCCATGAGTTGCCCTGACGGCCATTGGCCCGCGCCGGCTTGGCGGGGGTCCCAAACGGGCCGAGTCCTTCAGCTACAATTCAGCTTCCCGGCTGCACATTATGCCTTTCGCCGCGACATCCTTCCCGGTTCTCCCTTGTCCAACCCGCGCGCTGCCCGGATTCTTCGCCTGCTGAGCGCCGCCGCGGTCGCAGCATTCGCGTTGTTCTGCGTGCTGCTGCTGATCGTCCGCTTCATCCTGTTCCCGCGGATCGACGATTACCGCGAACGCATCGTGGCGGCCATGTCGGCTGCGCTGGGTCAGCCCGTCGCGATCGCGGCGATCGACACCGGCTGGCAGGGATGGAATCCGCAGCTGACGGTACGCGGGCTGCAGATCCGCGACCGGGAGCACACCTCCGACGAGCCCGTGCTCGACTTCCCGCAGGTCAATCTCGTCGTGTCGTGGACGTCGCTGCCGTTGCTGGACCTTCGGCTGAAGGAGCTATCCATCGACAAGCCGCAACTGTCGATTCGCCGCGACGCGAGCGGCCGCTTGCACGTGGCGGGCATCGAATTCGATCCCGAGCAGCAGAACGACGACTCGCGCGTCACCGATTGGCTGCTGCGCCAGCCGAGCATCGTGGTCTCCGACGCGCTGGTGACGTGGACCGATGAACTGCGCCACGCGCCGCAGCTGGTGCTCGACAACGTGCAGTTTCGCCTCGAGCACAGCTTTGGCCACCACCGCTTCGGCCTGGTCGGCACGCCGCCTGCCGACCTCGCCGCGCCGCTGGATTTTCGCGGCGACGTGACCGACGCGTCGCTGCGCGATTGGCGCGAAGCGCGCGGACGCTTCTATGTGCGGCTGGACTACGCCGACATCGCGCTGTGGCGGGAGTGGATTCCGCTGCCTGTCCCGGTTGACAGCGGCAAGGGTGCGCTTCGCGCGTGGTTCGACTTCGCCGAAGGCGCGCCCGACCGGCATGGTGGCGGATTTCGAGCTGGTCGATGTGCGCACGCGGCTCGCGCGCAATCTGCCGCAACTCGACCTCGCCAACCTGGGCGGGCACGTCGACTGGAAACGCGAAGGCGGCAAGCGCCAGATGACTTTCTCCAACCTCACGTTCACGACGCGCGCGAACCTCGCGCTGGCCCCCACCAACTTCAGCCTTGGAATGAGCGAGGGCGCGGATGGCAATATCACCGGCGGGCAACTGGTCATCGACCACCTCGACGCGGAACCGCTGACGGCATTGGCCGCCCAGTTGCCGTTGCCGGCGAGCATGCGCCGCGATCTCGCGCGATACGCGCCGCGCGGCACCATCGCCAACGGCAAATTCCGCTGGACCGGCAACGCTGACGGATTCGACACCTTTGCCGCCAGCGGCACCTTGCAGCGCGTTGGATTTACCGCGGTGGAGAGCGTGCCGGGCGCCACCGGTATCTCCGGCACCTTCGACCTGGATCAAACGCACGGCACGGTGAAACTCGACAGCCAGGACCTGGTGCTCGACGCGCCGCGGGTGTTCGGTGAACCGCTGGCCATGGCCTCCATGGGTGGCGCGGTGACGTGGGACAAGCGTGGCGGTCCATGGCGCGTGGCGTTCGACAACGTGCGCTTTGCCAGCGCGCCGTTCACGGGCACGGCGGACGGTACCTGGACCGCGAAAGGCGACGGACCGGGCACGCTGGACCTGCGCGCGCAGCTCGCGGGCGGCAACGTGGACGAGGTCAGCCGTTACATTCCCTTGACGCTCGGCGGCGGCCTGCGCACGTGGCTCAAGGCCAGCATCCTCGAAGGCGCCGCCAGCGACGTGCGCGTCAATCTGGCGGGCGACCTCGCCGATTTTCCCTTCGCCGATAATCGCGCGGGAAAGTTTCTCGTCGCGTTCAAGGTACGCAACGGGACGCTGCGCTTTCTCCCCGAGTGGCCGCCGATCGAGGGACTCGACGCGGACCTGAAGTTCGAAGGCAAGGGCATGACCATCGACGCCGCGCGGGGACGGTCGCTCGGCGCGCAAATCGGCCCGACGAAAGCCGAAATTCCCAATCTGTCCGCGCCATTTCCGGTGCTCACGGTGACCGGCGACGCCGCCGGGCCGACGCAGGAATTCCTCCGCTATATCGAAAACAGTCCGGTTGCCGGCTGGATCGGCCACGCCACCTCGGGCGCGACGGCCACCGGTGCGGGAAAGCTCCAGCTCAAGCTCACCATTCCGTTGGGGAAGGGCGATGGCGTCAAGGTCGCCGGCGACTACGAGTTCATCGGCAACGATTTGCGCTTTGGCGAACTGCCGACGCTGGCGAAGGTAAACGGCCGGCTGGCATTCACCGAACAGGATCTTCGGGCGCAGGACGTGGCCTTGGAGGCGCTCGGCGGCCCGGCGAAAGTCGCCATTGCAAGTGTGGACGGCGAAGTCCGCGTGGCCGGCTCGGGCACCGCGAATCTGGCGACGCTGAATCGCGAGTTAAGCATGCCGCTGCTCGATCGCATTTCCGGCATTACCGATTGGGAATTGAGCCTGACGTCGCGCGACGATGCCGTGACCTGGGCGCTGGCGAGCACGCTCAAAGGCGCGGTCATCGACCTCCCCGCGCCGATGGGCAAGACGGCGGCCGAGATCACGCCGTTGAAGATCGAACGCCGCGCGGTCGCCGGGCGTCCGAAGGAGGACCTGGTGACCGCTGATTATCGTGGCGTGGTCCGCGCCATCGCGCATCGCGAAGCGGTGGCGGCCGGAGCCGTCTCAACGGTCGATCGCGTCGTGATATTGCTGGGAGGCGCCGCAACCGGCAGCGAGAGTCCCGCTCGCGCGGGCGTGTTCGTGCGCGGAAACCTTCCCGAACTCGACGTCGACGCGTGGTTGGCTTTGTACGCGAAGGAAAAGCCGCGACTGTCCAGCGGCGAGGATACCGCGTCCGGTGGCTACGCATTGACGATGAACGGCGTCGACCTCGACGCGGGAAAGTTCGTCGCGATGGGGCGCGTCATGCACGACTTCCACGTGACCGCGCAACGCGCCGGCGTGGACTGGCAATTGGCCATGAAGGGTCGCGAAGTCGACGGCAATGCCACCTGGCGCGGGCCATCCGCGGAACTTCCCAACGGGCGCGTGATGGCACGCCTGACGCGCTTCGTGCGGCCGGGTCCCGGCGAGCTGCATCCGGTGCGCAGCGAGCCGGAACCGGAACGGGCGACGAGCGCGGCCAATCCGTGGCCGGAATTGGACATCGTGTCCGATGCATTCATCTCCAAGGAGCGCGACCTGGGCAAGTTCGAACTCGTCGCCAAGCCGGTCGGATCCGATTGGCGCATCGAGCGGCTGACGCTGGCGAATGACGATGGACGCATCGACGCCGACGGCTGGTGGCGTGTGCGCGGCGAGCGGCAGCAGACGCAATTCGACGTGACGATCGACGTCGCCGAAGCCGGCGGTTACCTCGCGCGTTTCGGAACCGCCGGCGCGGTGCGCAACGCGCCGACCAGGATCGTGGGGCAACTGCAATGGACGGGCGCGCCCAACGACTTCGACTATCCGACGCTGTCCGGAAAGTTCAACCTGCAGTCGGGCGCAGGACAGTTCCTCAAGATCGATCCGGGCATCGGCAAACTGCTCGGCGTGCTGTCGCTGCAGGCGTTGCCGCGGCGCATCACGCTCGACTTTCGCGATGTCTTCAGCGAAGGCTTCGCCTTCGACGACATCAACGGCGATTTCGTCATCGACAACGGGCAGATGCGCACGGACAACCTCAAGCTCGCGGGGCCGGCGGCAGCGGTTGCCATCAAGGGCGACATCGACCTTGCCCGCGAGACGCAGACGCTGGCGGTCCGCGTGCAGCCGGCGTTGAGTTCGAGTGTCTCGGCGGGTGCGGCTGTGCTGTTCATCGCCAATCCGCTGGTCGGCGCGGCGGTGGGAGCGGGCGCGCTTCTGGCGCAGAAATTCCTGAACAATCCGATCGACCAGATGTTCAGCTACGACTATCGCGTGACGGGATCGTGGGTCGACCCCGTCGTGGAACGGGTGGGCGGGTTCGGCAAGGCAGCGCAGGCCTCGCCGGCATCCGGAAACGAGGCAGGGGCGAAATGAGCGAGCGAATGCGGGTGGCGGCGATCCAGACGATCGCGGGAGGCGACGTTGCGGAAAACCTCGCGCAGGCCGGGTTGCTCGTGCGCGCCGCGGTCGAGGACGGAGCGCAGCTCATCGTGCTGCCGGAGTATTTCGGCATCCTCGGCGCGCGCGCCACCGACAAGCTCGCCGCCAAGGAACGCGACGGGGCCGGGCCGCAGCAGGATTTCCTTGCCCGGATGGCACGCGAAGCGCCACGTCACCATCGTGGGCGGCAGCGTGCCGATAGCCAGCGACGATCCTGGGCGGGTGCGCAGCGCGTGCCTGGTCTATGGTCCCGATGGCGCGCGCGTTGCGCGCTACGACAAGATCCACCTGTTCCGCTTCACGAGCGGCGCCGAGGACTACGACGAAACGCGTACGATTCAGCCGGGCGATGCGGTCGTGGCATTCGACGCGCCATGCGGCCGGGTCGGCTTGACCATCTGCTATGACGTGCGGTTTCCCGAGCTGTACCGCGCGCTCGGCGACTGCGCGTTGATCCTCGTTCCTGCCGCGTTTACCGCGACGACAGGTGCCGCGCACTGGGAGTTGCTGTTGCGCACGCGCGCCGTGGAAAACCAGTGTTACGTGCTTGCCGCCGCGCAGGGTGGCCTGCACCCGAACGGCCGGCGAACGTGGGGACACTCGATGCTGGTCGATCCCTGGGGCGCCATCGTCGCGTCGAAGGACGACGGACCGGGAATTGTCGTGGGCGACGTGGATCCGGCGCGAATCGCGGAGGTACGCAAGCAACTGCCCGCAATCAATCATCGGGTGATATAGGCGCGCTGACTCGTCTCGTTCATCGCCGAACTCGATCCAGCGAGGGCTCGATCCGACCGTCAAAGATGAGCAGCTCTTCTTCGTCGCGCTCCATCCAAAAGTAGAGGGGAGGGATTTCTCCCTCCCC
This sequence comes from uncultured beta proteobacterium, assembly GCA_963834045.1. GTDB lineage: Bacteria > Pseudomonadota > Gammaproteobacteria > Burkholderiales > Casimicrobiaceae > VBCG01. Next base: position 105,083 of record CAWIAK010000005.1, read on the forward strand.
CCTGCAGCGTGAACTACCGACTTACGGCGTGGTCACGGTTGCGACACTCGACCACGCGGAAACACCGAGCGCATTGACGGCCTGGATCCGATAGCTGTAGGTCGTCTTCCTCGCCACTCCGTTGTCCTGGAAGGTCGTGGCGTTGGCCGCTACCGTGGTCGTCACATTGGCCCAGGCGCCTGCGGGACCGCAGGCGGTGAGCGTCGTGCCCGTGCAGCGCTGGATCGTGAAGCTCGTCTCGTTGTTGGCGTTGTCGTTCCAGTTCAGCACCACGGCGCGGTTGTTGCCGTTCGTCGCCACGCCTGCGGCGACGAAATTGGACGGCGCGGCCGGCGGAACTGCGACACCCACGGTGGTGAGCGCAGAAGCCGACGTCGCTGCGCCATTGACCGCCGTCACCCGGTAAACGTAGGTGGCGGGACCCGGGGGCGACACGGGCACAGTGGCATCCGTGTAGGTCACGGTATTGGCCGCGAGCAGCGCGAGTTGCGTCCACGTCACGCTGTCCGATGAGCGCTCGACCTTGTAGTTAGCTTCGTTGTTGGCGTTGTCGGTCCAGCTGAGGCGAACCGACGTAGCGGTGAGCAGCGAGCCGTTCAGGTTGGTCGGCGCCGCCATGCTGGTCGTCACCGAAGCCGTGTTCGAATAACCTGACGGTACGGCGCCGTTGACGGCCTTGACCTGATATGCGTATGTGTTACCCGTCACGACGGTATTGTCGTTGAAGGTCATCGCACCGGTCGAATTATGCGCTGCGACCGTACTGAGCAGCACAAAGCCGCCGCCGTTGACAGCCCGCTCGACGATGAAGCCGGTTTCGTTGGTGCTGTTGTCTGCCCAGTTGAGCCGCACCTGGGTCGCCGACATCACGGCCGCCGAGAGGCCTGTGGGCGCTGCGGGAACCGCGCCGCCCGCGGTCGTGAGATTCACCGCGTTCGACCACGGAGAAGCGCCGGCGGCGTTGAACGCCTGGACGCGGTAGTAGTACCTCGTGTTCGACTGCGTCGAGGTGTCGGCGAACGACGTTGCGTTGGCCCTGACCGTGAAGGCCTTCAGGTTCTGCGCGAAGCTGCTGTTTGTCGCTCGCTGGACCGTGAAGCCGACCTCGTTGGCGGGATTGCCGAGCGTCGACGCGGGGAAAGTCTTCGTGGCGAAACTCCACGGCGTCGTATCGGTCCAGTTGAGTGCAACCGCCGGGGCCGGCGCGGTCGCGGCTACGCTCAGCGTTGTGGGCGCAAGGGGTATCACGCTCGTCACCTGGAACTCGATGGGCCGCATCATGTCGTTCTCTTCGTGGCCCAACAGGTGACAGTGCCACACGTACTCCCAATTGTAATTGTTGAGCGCATTGACGATCGTCACTGGGTTCCCCAACGGGTCGATGTTCGTGAACTGCCCTGTCGAGCCGAGCGGCGTCGTCACGTCAAACGGGCGAATGCTGTCGGGCATCCCGAACGGGAGCTTCGGCGTCGTCGGCCGCATCGCCACGATGATGTCTTCGAGCGGATTCATGCGGACGGTTTCCTTCCAGCCCACCTCGTTCGGGTCGGGGTTCCGGATGGCGCCGTCCCAGCCCACTCGGTTGATGACCTGCACGTTGAACAGATGGAAGTGGATCGCGTGCGTGTCGACACCGTTGTGCGTGATCTTCCAGATCTGGGTCCCGTCACCGAGGCTCGGCGGCGCGATCGACGACGAAGGCGCAATGAACTCGGTCGTTGGATCGATGTACCCCAGCGGGATCGTCGTCTGGTTTCCGCCGTTGGTGAACGGAACCTCGACGCCGAGGGTCGCGTTCATCCGTCCGTAATCGAGCTCGAAGAGTTCCTGGATGGCCTTCGATCCCATCGTGAGCGTAAGCGGACCTCCGGTTAACGGCGTGAACGTCAAGGACGTGTCCGAGATTCGCGAGAGATTCGAACCGGGAACATCGACGATGTTCGTACCATAGGCCGCGTTGTAGGCCTCTTGCGGCACGATGATCGGATCCTGCGATGCGGCAAAAGCGGCTGGCAAACCCGGTGCGGGAGCTGGCGCGGACAACGCGGCGAGATATAGCGGGTCATAGTCGTCGACCATGATCCCCGGCGTCGCAGCTCCATTCACGACGATCTGCATGATCGTTCGGGTGTTGGGACCCATCCCTGGCAGTGTCGTCGGCGCGCCACCGGTACTGGTTTGGTCCACCGGGTTGCCCGTGAAGTAATCGAGGCGCTGGTCGGCGGCCGGTATCGGTGCGGGCCCGTCGTTGTAGAGGATCAGCGTCTTCCCGGCGAAGTTGGCGAAATCGACGATGACGTCGGCCCGCTCGGCCGGTCCGAGAAGCAGTGCATGCTCCTGGACACTCAGCACCACGATGTCCTTACGGTTGTAGGTGTAGTTCACCGGCTGGTTGGGAATCACCACCGGAGCCGGCAGCAATCCGCCTTCGGTGCCGATCTGGATCATCGCCGGGCCGCGTGTGGTCGGATCGGGCACGCCGCCGGTTCGGTCGTCGAACGTGAAGTTGAGTCCGGGCGTGTACCACCAGTCAGGGAACGGCGTGATCGCGTGCTGACTGTTGTTGAACGGCACCATCTTGACTTCGGTGCAATTGGCCGGACTCACCGTCGAATTGTCCGTGCACAGCGTCGTCGTGCCCGCCGCGCCTGCGGTGGTCGCCGACGTCTTGTCGGCCGCCACGAACAGCGACAGGTTCCAGAACCGGTCGTTTGCCGCGTTCAGGATACGAAACTGGTACTTCACCGGATCCACGGTGAGCGTGGGGTAGGCCTTGCCGTTGACAACCGGCGTGTCCATGAAGGCTTCCGGCACCAGCGAGGGGTTCGGCGTCCCGGGAATCGAGGGAGGCTCGCCGGGCAAGCCGAAGTAGGGGTTCGCAAGCTCACCATGGTTCAGCAAGCCCGTGAACGGCGGCCAGAACCATAGCGCATAGTCCCACCGGCCCATCGCGTTGGCGCCGGAGACGTCCCACGGATTCTGATTGGGCATATAGACGTGGGGAAACCAGAGACTGCCAAACGTCTTCCCCCACTGCTTAGTGGGATCGCACCACGTGGGATCCGTTGCGAATGTGCCGCTCCCTGGGCTCCCATCGCAGCTTGCCGGCGGGGTGCCCCATACGAACGTCCTGTCCTGAATCACCAGTGGATGAAGGTGCGGGAGGTCACCAAGGGTCCCGGGAACACCTGCATTGGAAAGCAATACCTCCTCGGCCGGATCATAGAGGAGATAGCCCGCGGCCTCGCCTGCATACACGTTAAGGCGGGTGATGCCATAGGCGTGATCGTGGTAGAACATCAGCCGGCCGCTCTGCTGGTTGGGCCAGTAGAACGTCATCGAATTACCTGACGGAATGTTCATGTCGGGAACGCCCTGCGTGCTGACGCCCGTCTTGAGCGTGGCAGGCTCTGCCGCGGGGGTGACCCACTGGTGCGGCGTGCCATCGCTGACCCACGGGGTGAAGCCGCCGTGCAGGTGAAGCGTTCCGCGGTTCTGAGGGTAGCTGGTCCCATCCGGGCCCATCCCGGCACCCATCACGGTGGTGTCCGTCGGGATGAAGAGGTTGCCATTCGACCCCGCAGGAAGGCTGTTGGTGAACTTGATCCGCGTCGGCCGGCCCTTCCCGGACAGGATCACAGGTCCCAGATAGCTTTGGGGTGGCGGCGCGACGGTGTTGTCCGTTGGCGTGCAGGTCGTGCCGCACAGGGCCGTATTCGTCCCCATGTTCGTCTGTCTGTACCCGCGCAGCCTGGTGCCGGTGAGATCGGTATGGAAGGTCCAGTTGTACTCGACCAACTCGATCTCGTAGTAATCGGAGTCCGGGTACGTCACGGTATCCGGCATGGCAACCAGACCCTTCAGGTCCGGCAGAGCGTTCAAGAATTTGCCGATTGGCGGGCTGAACGCCCAGTTCGGCGTCGTACCGAAGTAATCGGGGACCAGCGCCCCGGTTATCGGATCGGTGACCAGCGCTGCGGCAGCCGGCAGACCGGCTGCTGCCGCCGCCGCCTTCGCGGCCTTGAGGCGATCAGCCGCGGCCTTTTTCTGCGCGGGTGTGATCTTGTGCGCCGCCATCTGCTCGGACGTCATCTGTTGGAGCTTCGGATCGGGCTTCTTCGCCGCCAGGCCGCTGGGGTCGACAATCAACCCAAGGGTGGCGAGCATCATCAGCGCGCGAGTCAATGACGAGCGTCTGGGCGTGTTCATTGTTTTCCTCCGTTCGCGTGGCCACGAACTGCGCGGCCGGTCGTGAGTCGCAATAAGCGGAGGCTGTACCCCTGCGCCCACTGCGACCTGTCACACTCGACGCTACGCTCGCCGCCGGTCGGACGACCATCCTCCTGTCGATGGGGTTCGCGAGAAATTAAGGGCCATGCGCGCATGGCCCTTTCGGGTCGTGGAGGCCCCCGGAGGGCGACTCAGGAAGGCTTCTAGCGTGATCCGGTCAGGCCTTCGCGGAGGGCGAAGGTGGCGGCCTGAACCCGGTTCTCGAGGTGCAGCTTTTCGAGGATGTTCTTGAGGTGGTTCTTGACCGTGTTCTCCGCGATATCGAGGTCGGCGGCGATCTCCTTGTTGCTCGAACCTTTGGCAACCCGGTCAAGCACCTCGCGCTCGCGCGCCGTGAGCCCGGCGTCGGGTGCCGGCGCCGCTCGCTCATTGGCTTGGCGTGCGAACTCGGCGAGCAGTTGGGCGGCCATGACCCGCGACACGGAGGCCTCGCCGTGGACGACTCCCCGCAACGTGGTGATAAGCGCCTGCGGGTCGATCTTCTTCAGAAGATATCCCAGAGCGCCGGCTTTGACGGCCTCGAAAAGGCTCTGCTGCTCGTCGGACACCGTGAGGATGATGACCTTCACGTAGGGCATCTGCGCCTTGATTCGGCGGGTGGCTTCCAGGCCATCCATGACCGGCATCGAGACGTCCATCAGGATTACATCCGGCATTAGCTCTTGCGCCATCTCTACGGCCTGCTGACCGTTGGCGGCCTCCCCAACGACCTCGAAGTCCGTCTCGGCGGCGAGAAAAGTCGCCACCCCGCGTCGGAAGAACGTGTGGTCGTCCGCAAGAAGAATGCGAATGCGCGTCACGCGCCGCCCCCCGGGACCGTCGCGATCACGCGGGTTCCGCCGCCGGGCGCGGTGTCGATCTGCAGCCGTCCCCCCAAGCCCTCGGCCCGCTCGCGCATGCCTTGCAAACCGAAATGGAGCCGATCGGTCGAAGTCAGAGGATCCCATCCGACGCCCTGGTCCTCGATCGCGACCCGGATCCCGTTGCCCTCCCTTTGAAGGCGAACCGATGCGTGATCGGCGTGGGCGTGCTTCCGCACGTTGGAGAGAGCCTCCTGGACGATTCGGATCACCTGGACTTCGGAAGGGGGCGAAAGTTGGGCGAACGTCTCTTCGCCGACTTCGAGTTCGACCTTGATTCCATATTCCTTGCTGAACTCATGCAGGAACTCGGCGAGGGCGGGAACGAGTCCGAGCCCCTGCGAGACGAAAGTGCGGAGGCCGTATATCGACTGACGCACCTCTTCGTACGCACGATCGGCGATGTGCGCCATTTCGCGCATGGCGTCGGCGACGGCTTGTCCGTCGGCCAGGCGCTCCAGTGCCCCATAAAGCTTCATATGGAGCAGGCCCAGCTCTTGCGCGAGCCCGTCGTGCATCTCGCGGGCGAGGCGTTCACGCTCCTGTAGCACGGCCAGGTTCCGGATGTCCTCCGTGAGCCTCACCCTCTCAATGGCGTTAGCCGCCTGAGTGGCCAGCGCAGCAAGGAGTTCGGCCTCGTCCGCGGTGAAGTTCCTCTCCTTGCTCGTGCTAACGATGATGATTCCCAACGGCGCGTCCCCAAGTCGGATAGGGAGGGCCAAGCGTCCGGGCGCAAACTCGGGAACACTGGTCGCGACGAGCCGGTCGCTATCTTCTGCTGCTTCGGGTAGGCCGCTGCGCGCCGGCGGCACGAGGTCCCCTCCCTGCGGGCCAAACAGGCGCAGGACCACGGCGTCGCAGCGCAGCAGCTCGCGCGCCTTGTCCACGACCGCCTGGAGAATCCGGTCGAGCTGCTGAAGGCGTGCGATCTCCGTACCGATATGATGCAGGGCTCTGACCTCCCGCACCTTCTGCTCCAGCGCATCACGCGCGCTGCGCACCTCGCGCTCATGCTCCTGCAGCCTTTCCGCCATCGTGTTGAATGTTTGGGCGAGGAGGCCGATCTCATTCGCGTGGCGGACCGAGACCCGAGTCTCAAGACGACCCTCGGCGATCCCCCGGCAGCGTCGGCAAGCTTGTGCAGCGGGGCCCCAATACGGCGGCTTGCAGCGAACCCAGCCACAACGACCAGTACACCGCCCACAACGGTAAACACCACGTAAACGGCTATGATGGCCTGTATCAGATGCTCGCTGCTCTCGTGGAGGCGAGTAATGCGGAATTCGTGTAGCCCGGCAAGCTCGTCCATGAGACCGGCACCTCGTGGCGGCCCGGTTCAACCAGTCGAGGTCTGCCCCGGCGAGACGTCCAGTAGTGGACAAGCGCTTGGTAAGGGCCCGTGTCTCCTCGCTAAGCCGGTGGAGGTCGGCCAAGACAGCCTGCTCGCGTTCCGTCGCGCCTGCCTGGGCTCGGCTGGCTCATCGAGTGCGTCCAACTGCCGCGAGATCTCCTCTTGGAGGAGGAGTGCGACCGCGGTGTGATCGAGGTGCCGCGTCAAATTGATCTGTTGAAGCTCCAAGATCAGGTCGTCGAAGTTCGCATGGACCTGGTCGAGCTTGAGGATCTGGCCGAACTCCTGAGCAGAGGCCTCGACGCTAAGGTAGATGCGCAACGCGAGCGTGAGAGACGCCCCACCGACCAGCATGACAACCGCCAGAATGATGCCTAATGCAAGCGTCAGGCTGCG
>CAWIAK010000006.1:0-37781 GCA_963834045.1 uncultured beta proteobacterium
TGGTGTAGATCGTCTGGATCGCGGCCACGCCGCCGTCGAGCAGCTTGGCCAGCAGGTCCTCGGTGATCTCGTCGTTGGCCTTGGCGATCAGTTCGCCGGTGGTCTTGTCGATGACGTTGGTCGCCAGCGTGCGGCCCAGGATGTACTCGTTGGGCACGGCGATCTTCTTGATGCCGCTGTCGACCAGTTCGCGCACGTGGCGCGCGGTGATGCGCTTGTCGCGGCCGGCGATGACCTTGCCGTCCTTGCCGGTGATGTCGAAGCGCGCCATTTCGCCCTTCAGCCGCTCCGGGACGAAGTCGAGCTCGGAGCCCTTGACGCCCAGGTGGAACGTGTCGAAGACGAAGAACTGCTTCAGGATGTCCTCGTTGGTCAGGCCGATGGCCTTGAGCAGCGTGGTCACCGGCATCTTGCGGCGGCGGTCGACGCGGAAGAACAGGAAGTCCTTCGGGTCGAACTCGAAGTCGAGCCACGAGCCGCGGTAAGGAATCACGCGGGCCGAGAACAGGAGCTTGCCGGAGCTGTGCGTCTTGCCGCGGTCATGTTCGAAGAACACGCCGGGCGAGCGGTGCAGCTGCGAGACGATCACGCGCTCCGTGCCGTTGATGATGAACGAGCCGTTTTCGGTCATGAGCGGAATCTCGCCCATGTAGACCTCCTGCTCCTTCACCTCCTTCACGGTGTCCTTCGGCGCTTCCTTGTCCATGATGATGAGGCGGACCTTGGCGCGCAGCGCGGAACAGAACGTGAGGCCGCGCTGCTGGCATTCGACGACGTCGAACGCCGGGGGCAGCAGCGAGAAGCTCACGAACTCGAGCCGGGCATTGCCCGAGTGGCTCGAGATCGGGAAGATCGACGTGAACGCGGCCTGCAGGCCCTCGTTCTTGCGCTCGTCGCCTTTCGTGAATTCCTGCAGGAATGCGCGATAGGACGCGAGCTGCGTTTCGAGCAGGAACGGCACCTGCAGGACGCTTGCGCGCTTGGCGAAGCTCTTGCGGATGCGTTTCTTTTCGGTAAAGGTATAGGGCGTAGCGTGCGTGGTCGCCATGTGGTTCGTCCCGTCTCCAGTTCGATCGGGGCCGCGCGAAGGTGCGCGGTCCTTAGTTGACACTTCGTACGCCGCGCGAAGGTGCGCGACGCATTGTTTACGTCCAACGAGCTGCCAACCTGTCAGTTGCCAACCTGATGCTGCTTCGACTGTCCGGGGGCGTTGCACCCCTGGCCTGGTGGCTGGCCACTACCAGCCGCTGGCGGACGACATTCCCTTGCGGAAACGCCCGACCAAACCTGCTTTCTGCAGTCGATTCAGAAAGCGAAGCAAAACGGACCGCTCGACCCGCTTTGCTTCGACCTCTGACGGTCAAAGCGGCCCGGCAACAACAGGCGCTCGGGCTTTCCAGCCTTTACTAGAGTGAATCGTCTGGCTCCGCCAGCGATTCACCCCCATTCAGCTTTTCGTCAGGCACCACGCTTCGTGATTCTTCAGATGCGAATCGGGGCGGAAGCCCTCGATTCGCATGTAGCGTGTCTACTATTTACTTGATGTCAGCCTTTCCACCGGCCTCTTCGAGCTTCTTCTTGGCAGCTTCGGCATCGGCCTTGTTGACGCCTTCCTTGACCGGCTTCGGCGCGCCGTCGACCAGGTCCTTCGCTTCCTTCAGGCCGAGGCCCGTCAGTTCGCGCACGGCCTTGATGACGTTGACCTTGTTGTCGCCGATCGCCGAGAGAACGACCGTGAATTCGGTCTGCTCTTCGGCAGCGGCGGCCGGGGCAGCGCCCGCGGCGGGGCCGGCAACGGCAACGGCGGCGGCAGCGGAAACGCCGAACTTGGTTTCCATTGCCGAGATGAGCTCGGAGAGCTCGAGGACGGTCATCGACGAGATCTTGTCGAGAATTTCAGTTTGGACTGCGGACATTTTGTGCTCCTGGAACGTAACAGTTGTAAATGGGTAGTCGTGGCCGGTATTTCAAGCTGCCTGCTTTGCATCCCGCACCGCGGCGAGCGCCCGGACGAACTTCGACGGCACCTCATTCATGGTGCGGACGAGCTTCGTGACCGGCGCCTGCATGGTGCCGAGCAGCTTGGCGATGAGAACCTCGCGCGACGGCAACGAGGCGAGCGCGGTGATCTCCTTGGTGGAAATCATCTTGCCCGGCATCGCACCGCCGGTGATCACGAACTTGTCGTTGCCCTTGGCGAAGTCGTTCAGGACCTTCGCCACGGCGACCGGATCGGGACCGATGCCATAAGCCAGCGGACCGACCATCTTGTCGGCCAGCGTGGCGAACGGCGTATCCGCGACCGCGCGGCGCACCAGGGTGTTCTTCACAACCCGGAAATACACGCCGGACGCCCGCGCCTGCGCGCGCAGCTTCGTCATGTCGGCAACGGGCAAGCCGCGGTTCTCGGCCATGACAATGGCCTGCGCACCGGCGACCTGCTTCGCGACCTCCGCGACTACCGCCTGCTTCTCTTGCAGATTAAGACTCAAGGTTCACCTCTTTCTTCTAGTGCTACTGCGGTGACCGTTCGTCCAGGAAATCCTGTCCGAGGGCACCATCTGCGCTGGATCGGGATCGAAATCCCGGATTAAGCAACAGCTCCAGCGGTCTTTGACGGTCCGCGCCAGCATCGCTGCCGGCGCGTTCCCTCAAAAAACTTCTCGTGGACCCGAGGTGTGCCTGAAGTGCTAGGCACACCTCGACTTTATAATCCTTATGCGGTCGGCTGCGTCTGCAACGACGCCTGGTCGACGCGCACACCCGCGCCCATCGTCGACGACAGGCTGATCTTGCGCAGGTACACGCCCTTCGTGCCCTGCGGCTTGGCCTTGTTCAGCGCGTCGATCAGCGCGACCAGGTTGGTCTTCAGCTGCTCGGGCGTGAACGACGCGCGGCCGATCGTGCACTGGATGATGCCGGCCTTGTCGGTGCGGTACTGCACCTGGCCGGCCTTGGCGTTCTTGACCGCCTGCACGACGTCGGCGGAAACGGTGCCGACCTTCGGGTTCGGCATCAGGCCGCGCGGGCCGAGGATCTGGCCCAGCTGGCCGACGACGCGCATCGCGTCCGGGGAGGCGATCACGACGTCGAAGTCCATGAAGCCTTCCTTGATCTTCGCCGCCAGGTCCTCGAAGCCGACGATGTCCGCGCCTGCGGCGGTCGCGTCCTTGGCCTTGTCGCCCTGCGCGAACACGGCGACGCGGACCTTCTTGCCGGTGCCCGGACGGCAGCACGACGGAGCCGCGGACCGTCTGGTCCGACTTCTTCGCGTCCACGCCCAGGTTGACGGCGACGTCGACCGACTCGTCGAACTTGGCGACGGCGGTTTCCTTGACGAGCTTCAGCGCCTCGTCGACCGGATACATCTTGCGAGCGGTCCACTTTGCCGCGAACCGTCTTCATGCGCTTGGAAAGGCGCGGTGTCTTTTGCTCGGCCATGATTACTTCACCCCTTCGACGGTGATGCCCATGCTGCGGGCGCTGCCGGCAATCGTGCGCACCGCGGCGTCGAGTCCGCCTGCGGTCAGGTCAGGCATCTTGGCCTTGGCGATTTCCTCGGCCTGCGCGCGCGTCAGCTTGCCGACCTTGTCGGAATGCGGCTTCGGGCTGCCCTTGTCCACCTTCGCCGCCTTCTTGATGAGGACGGTCGCCGGCGGCGTCTTCATGATGAAGGTGAAGCTCTTGTCCGCGTACGCGGTGATCACCACGGGGATCGGGAGGCCCGGTTCCACCTTCTGCGTCTGGGCGTTGAACGCCTTGCAGAATTCCATGATGTTGAGGCCGCGCTGGCCCAGCGCGGGGCCGATCGGCGGGCTGGGATTCGCTTTCCCGGCCGGCACCTGCAGCTTGATGAAACCGACGATTTTCTTCGCCATGACTTATCTCCTGGTGGGTTCAAGCGGACGCGTGCTGCGTCCTCCCCGTTGTAAAAAACAACTTCGAAACTTCGATCGTTACGCTTTTTCCACTTGGGAAAAATCCAGCTCCACGGGCGTCGACCGACCGAAGATCGTCACCGACACGCGCAACTTGCTCTTTTCGTAGTTCACGTCCTCGACGTTGCCGTGGAAGTCGGTGAACGGACCTTCCTTCACGCGCACCGCCTCGCCCGTCTCGAACAGCACCTTCGGACGCGGCTTCTCGACCCCTTCCTGCACCTGGCGCAGGATCGCGTCGACTTCCTTCTGCGTGATCGGCGTCGGCTTGTTGGCCGTGCCGCCCACGAAACCCGTGACCTTCGGCGTGCTCTTGACCAGATGCCAGGAGTCGTCGGTCATGTCCATCTCGACCAGCACGTAGCCGGGGAAGAACTTGCGCTCCGAAATGGCCTTGGCGCCGTTCTTCATCTCGACCACTTCCTCGACCGGCACGAGGATCTGGCCGAAGAGGTCGCCCATCTCCGACCGCTTGATGCGCTCGATCAACGCACGCTGGACGCTCTTCTCGAAACCCGAGTAGGCGTGAACGACGAACCATTTTTTGCTCATCCGTCTGCCCTGCCCGTCAACATTTTGATGATCCACGCGAGCATGGTGTCGACGCCGAACAGGAACAGCGCCATGACCACCACGAACGCGAACACGATGCCGGTGGTCTGGATCGTTTCCTTGCGCGTCGGCCACGACACGCGTTCGGCCTCGTGCCAGGCTTCCTGCGCGAAGGCGAAGAATTCCTTGCCGGGCGCGGACAGCCACGCCACGCCGGCCGCGGCCAGCAGTCCGCCCATCACCATCAGCACGCGCAGCACCTGCGCGGTCTCGGAGAAGTGGTAGTAACCCCACACCCCCGCCACCACACACGCAAGCGCCAGCGCTATCTTTGCCTTGTCCATTGAGCCGTCAGTTGCCAGTAGTCAAATTTCGTAGAGCTTCAGCTCGATCCCTCGCCAGTTCGCCCATCGCTGCCACTACCGCCGTCATTGCATGCCGACCGCTTTAGTGGCAGGCCAGGAGGGAATCGAACCCCCAACCTGCGGTTTTGGAGACCGCCGCTCTGCCAATTGAGCTACTGGCCTAATTCGGACAACTCTTCGTCACAATCCGAATTACTCCAGAGATCTTGGCGACGACGCCGGCGCCGACGGTGCGGCCGCCTTCGCGAATCGCGAAACGCAAGCCCTCTTCCATCGCGATCGGCGCAATCAGCGTCACCGTCAACGACACGTTGTCCCCAGGCATCACCATCTCCGTGCCCTCCGGCAGCACGCAGCTGCCGGTCACGTCCGTGGTCCGGAAATAAAACTGCGGCCGATACCCCGGGAAGAACGGCGTATGCCGACCACCCTCTTCCTTGCTCAGGATGTACACCTCGCACGTGAACTTGGTGTGCGGCGTGATGCTGCCCGGCTTGGCCAGCACCTGCCCCCGCTCCACTTCCTCCCGCTTGGTGCCCCGCAGCAGCACGCCCACGTTGTCCCCCGCCTGCCCCTGGTCCAGCAGCTTGCGGAACATCTCCACCCCCGTGCACACCGTCTGCAGCGTCGGCTTCAACCCCACGATCTCCAGGTTCTCCCCCACCTTCACGATCCCGCGCTCCACCCGCCCGGTCACCACCGTGCCCCGGCCCGAGATCGAAAACACGTCTTCCACCGGCATCAGGAACGGCCCGTCGATCAGCCGCTTCGGCTCCGGTATATAACGTGTCCAGCGCCTCCGCCAGCTTCAGGATCGAGCCCTCGCCCATCTCGCTCTTGTCCCCGTCCAGCGCCATCTTCGCCGACCCGGTCACGATCGGCGTCTTGTCCCCAGGAAACTGGTACTTGGAGAGCAGTTCCCGAATTTCCATCTCGACGAGCTCCAGCAGCTCCGCGTCGTCGACCATGTCCGCCTTGTTCATGTACACCACGATGTACGGCACCCCCACCTGCCGCGCCAGCAGGATGTGCTCCCGCGTCTGCGGCATCGGGCCATCGGCCGCACTCACCACCAGGATCGCGCCGTCCATCTGCGCCGCCCCCGTGATCATGTTCTTGATGTAGTCCGCGTGCCCCGGGCAGTCCACGTGCGCGTAGTGCCGGTTCTTGGTCTCGTACTCCACGTGCGCCGTGTTGATCGTGATCCCGCGCGCCTTCTCCTCCGGCGCCGCGTCGATCTGGTCGTACGCCTTCGCCTCCCCACCAAACAGCTTCGACAGCACCAGCGTCAGCGCCGCCGTCAGCGTCGTCTTGCCGTGATCAACGTGCCCAATCGTCCCCACGTTCACGTGCGGCTTCGTACGATTGAATTTGCCCTTGGCCATGACTCTATCTCCAGCTCTTTCCGTAGTCTTTTCCGCCTCGAATCAACGGGCTTTGCCCGGGATTCGAGTCTGATCAAGTTCCGGACAAAAGTAGGTGTTCACTTTTGTCCGCCGACACTGGTGCCCATGGAGCGGATCGAACGCTCGACCTCTCCCTTACCAAGGGAGTGCTCTGCCACTGAGCTACATGGGCGCGGTCTCGCAATCCGCCGTGCTGCAATCCACCGTCCTGCAATCGATCGACTTACAATTCCTTGCGCCGAGCGCCTCGGTTGTCTTGCGGCTGCCTTGCTATCCTTCGCTGAAGCCCAAGCCTGGAGCGGGTGAAGGGAATCGAACCCTCGTCATAAGCTTGGAAGGCTTCTGCTCTACCATTGAGCTACACCCGCAGTTCAGGATTGGTGGAGGGGGAAGGATTCGAACCTTCGAAGGCAGAGCCGACAGATTTACAGTCTGTTCCCTTTGACCGCTCGGGAACCCCTCCCAAGATTTCCACCGCCGAAACGCGCGATTGTAGCAGCTTCCGGCCCGCCGGTCAAACCTGGGCGCGAAGGCGGCTGGTGCCGCGCGCAGGCATGAATAGTTGCTGTAATTCAACGAGTTGAGTGGCTTCACCCGGCCTTGCTGCGGCGGTTTGCGACCCATGGCCGGCGCAGTCGCGGTCCAAAACCGAAGGATTTCCCATGAATTGCTGCCACGCCGATTTCGCCCTGGTCGAGGGCTCGGACCGGGGATTTACCGTCGGCATGCCGACGTTCACCTTCGGCGTCAGGCGTCCTGCGCGAGGCCGGGCCGCAGGCGCAGGAACTGGGCCTGCGCCGGGTGGCCGTATTCACCGACAAGTACATCCGGGCGAGCGAGCCGTTCGCGACGGTGATGGCCTCGCTGGCCGCGGCGGACGTCGAGGCGGTCGTTTTCGACGAAATATCGATCGAACCCACCGATGCCTCCTTCCAGGCCGCCGCCCGGTTCGCCGCGAAGCGCATGTCGACGGCTACGTTTCCGTCGGCGGCGGCTCGGTCATGGACACCTGCAAGGCGGCCAACCTGTACGCCTGCTTTCCGGCCGACTTCATGACCTACGTGAACGCGCCGATCGGCGCGGGCCAAAAGGTCCCCGGCCCGGTCAAGCCGCACATCGCCTGCCCGACGACGTCCGGAACCGGTTCCGAAACCACAGGCATCTCCATCTTCAACCTGCAGTCGATGAACGCGAAGACCGGGATCATTTCGCGGCGCCTCATCCCCACCATCGCGCTGATCGACCCGGACGTCACGAAGACGCTGCCCGCGAAGATGGTCGCCGCCACCGGCTTCGACTGCATGAGCCACGCGCTGGAAGCCATCACCGCGCGCGCCTATCCGCGCCGGGTCAGTCCCGCGCAAGGCGTCAACCGTCCGGTGTCGCAGGGCGCGAATCCGTTTTCCGACCTGCTCGCGGGCGAAGCGCTCGGGCTGGTCGGCAAGTTCCTGCCGCGCGCCGTCGCGGACGCGACGGATATCGAGGCGCGCACGGAAATGATGTACGCCGCCATGCTCGCCGGAATCGCTTTCAACGCGTCGGGCTGCCACCTGCCGCACGGACTCTCGTACGCGGTGTCGGGCCTGACCAAGGACTGGCACGTGCCGGGCTATCCGAAGGAGAAGTCGCTCGTGCCGCACGGCATGGCGGTCGTGCTCAACAATCCGTCGGTGTGGCGCTACACGGCGCCGAAGCATCCGCAGCGGCACCTGCATTGCGCCGCTATGCCTGGGCGCCGACACCCGCGGCGCCGGGCCGGAGGATGCGGGCGAGGTCCTGGCGGGACGCGTGATCGACATGATGAAGATCACCGGCATGCCCAACGGCCTTTCGGCGCTGGGCTTCGGGGAAGCTCAGCTGGACGCGCTGGCGGATGGCGCCGAGCCGCAGTACCGCGTGATCCGCAACGCGCCCGTGGACGTCGGGCGCGACGAGCTCAAGACGCTGTTCCGTTCGGCGCTTCGCTACTGGTAACCGGCGCGGGCACGTCCGGCGCAAGCAGCGCGCGCTGCACCCGCCGGGCCGGCAGCCTGACGGCGAACGTGCTGCCCGTGCCGGGTTCGCTGGCGATTTCCAGCGTCGCCTGGTGCCGCAGCAGCACGTGCTTGACGATGGCCAGGCCAAGCCCGGTGCCGCCGGTGGCGCGCGACCGGCTGCGGTCGATGCGATAGAAACGCTCGGTCAGCCGCGGCAGATGCTCCGGCGCGATGCCGATGCCGCTGTCGGAAACGGCAAACACGCCCGTGCCGTTGTCGTCCACGCGCCACGCCAGCGTGATCGTGCCTCCGGCGGGCGTGTAGCGGATCGCATTCGAAACGAGGTTGCCGAACGCGCTCGCGAGTTCGTCGCGGCTGCCCGATGACCGTCGCCGCGTCACCGATGTCGAGCGCTACCGCATGCTGGCCCTGCGAAAGGCTCTTGGCGTCCGACGAAAGCTGGAGCATCAGCGGCACGATCGCGAATTTCTCGTCGACCAGCGGATTCTGCTCGCTCTCCAGCGCCGACAGCGTCAGCAGGTCCTCGACCAGCCGCTGCATGCTGGTCGCCTGCTCCTGCATCAGCTGGACGAAGCGCCCGCGCTGCTTCTCGTCCAGGTCGAGTTCCTGCAGCGTTTCCAGGAATCCGGCGATGACGGTCAGCGGCGTCTTCAGTTCGTGCGAGACGTTGGCGATGAAATCGCGGCGCATGCGCGCGACCGCCTCCAGGCGCGTGATGTCGCGGCTGATCAGCAGCTTTTCCTCGACGCCGAACGGGACGATCTGGATGGCGAGCGTGACGCCCGCCTCGCGCTGCGATTCGATGACGATCGCCTCGGTGAAATCGCCGCTTTCCAGGAAGCGGACGAACTCGGGCTGGCGCACGATATTCATCAGCGGCGAGCCGACGTCGTGGCGGTCGTCCAGCCCCAAGTGCGCGCACGCGCGCACGTTGGCCCACTTGATGCGATTGGCGGTGTCGAGGACGACCATCCCGTCGGGGATGGCCTCCGCGGCGCTCTGGAAACGCTCGATCGTGCGCGCGAGATCGCGCTGGTAGGCCACGCGCATGCGCACGCGCCGGTACAGCGCGGAAAACGCGGGCCGCCAGGAACCCGTGCCCTCGGGCACCGGCGAATCCAGCGAGCCGCCGGCCCAGCGGGTGAGCCGGTCGAGATTGCGCAAGTGGTGAACGAGAAGCGCGCCCCAGCCGATGAACAGCACGATCAGCGCCGCCGCGGCGCCGGCAATCGCCCACACCAATGCCTGCGATCGCCGCCACCGCCGCCGGCGACCAGGAGCATCGAGAGAAGCAGTCCGGGTCATCGCCGACGCCATTGCGTTCAGCGCGGAACCGCCAGTCGATAGCCGCTGCCGCGCACGGTCTCGATCATCCGGTCCTGCCCGAACGGCTCGAGCGCCTGGCGCAGCCTGCGGATGTGCACGTCCACCGTGCGCTCCTCGATGTAGACGTGATCGCCCCATACCTGGTCGAGCAGCTGCGTGCGGGAATGGACGCGTTCGGGCCGCGCCATGAAGAACCGCAGCAGCCGGAATTCGGTCGGGCCCGATGGGAACCGGCTGCCCGTCGACCGACACGCGATGCGTCACGGGGTCGAGCTCGAGCGAGCCGGCGGCCAGCGGCTCCTGCGCCGCTTCCGGCGCCCGCCGGCGCAGCACCGACTTGATCCTGGCCTTCAATTCGCGCGTCGAGAACGGCTTGGTCACGTAATCGTCGACCCAGGCTTCGAGGCCGGCGACGCGATCCGCCTCGTCGGTGCGCGCCGTGACCATGATCACCGGCAGCTCCTTCGTGCGCGCGTCGGCGCGCAGCTGCTTGGCGAACGCGAGACCCGATTGTCCCGGGAGCATCCAGTCAAGCAGCAGCAGGTCCGGCAGCGCCTCGTTCAGCATCGTCTGCGCTGTTTCAGCGTCGGATGCCGCGCGCACGTCGTAGCCGGCGTCGACGAGATTGACCTGGAGCAGCTCCATGATCGCCGGCTCGTCCTCGACGACGAGGATGGTACGGCATCAGTGAGATCTCCCGGCGCTATGCACCGCGCGCGGCTCGCAATCGCCCGCGTGAGCGCCCTTCGGCCTGGTCGACCGCGCGCTCATTCCTCGGCGACCTCGGCGCGGATCTGCTCCGCCGTCGCATGGCGGACATCCTTGCCCATGACGAGCTGGACCACCGCCTCGGCGATGTTCTTGGCGTGGTCGCCGATGCGCTCGACGGACTTCGCGATGAACACGATTTCGATCGCCGGCGTGATCGTCCGCGGGTCTTCCATCATGTAGCTGATCAGCTGCCGCATCACGCTGGAAAACGCGGCGTCGACCTCTTCGTCGATCGCGATGACGTCCGCGGCGGCGTTGACGTCCATCCGCGCGAACGCATCGAGCGCCAGCTGCAGCATTTCCTTGGCGCGCTCGGCCGACCGCGCGACGTCGTAGTACCTGCACCCGGGCCAGGCGATGGTGGCCGCGTGGCCTCCGACGCCTTGTACGCAATCTTCTTGGTCTCGTCGCCTATGCGCTCCAGGTCGTTGACGATCTTGGTGACGGTCAGGATCATCCGCAGGTCGATCGCCGTCGGCTGCCGCTTGGCGATGATCTGGCTGCACAGCTGGTCCATGTCGACCTGCATCTGGTTGATCTGCTGCTCGTTGGCGCCGATCACGTCGAGGACGGCGGTCTCCTTGTCCTGCTCCAGCGACTCGATCGCGCGCGACATCTGCGTCTCGACCAGGCCGCCCATCGTGAGCACGCCGCTGCGGATCGACTCCATCTCGGCGTCGAATTGCTTGTTGGTGTGTTCCATCATCTTTTCTCCTGGCCGCGCGCGCGGCTTCAGCCGAAGCGGCCGGTGATGTAGTCCTCGGTTTCCTTGCGCTTCGGCTTCAGGAACAACTGGTCCGTCTCGCTGAATTCGATGAGTTCGCCCAGGTACATGTACGCCGTGAAGTCGGACACGCGCGCCGCCTGCTGCATATTGTGCGTCACGATCGCGATCGTGTAATCCTCCTTGAGCTCGGTGATGAGCTCCTCGATCTTGGCCGTCGAGATCGGGTCCAGCGCCGACGTGGGCTCGTCCAGCAGCAGCACGTCCGGCTTGACGGCGACGGCGCGGGCGATGCACAGCCGCTGCTGCTGTCCGCCGGACAGCGCCATGCCGCTCTGCTTCAGCTTGTCCTTGGCCTCGACCCACATCGCCGCCTTGGTCAGCGCCCACTCCACGCGCTCGTCCATGTCGCGCTGGCCCAGGTTCTCGTACAGGCTGACGCCGAACGCGATGTTGTCGTAGATCGACATCGGGAACGGCGTGGGCTTCTGGAACACCATGCCGACCTTGGCCCGCAGCATGTTGAGGTCGGTGCCCGGCCTCGAGGATGTTCTTGCCGTGAAACCGGATTTCGCCGGTCGCCTTCTGGCCGGGATACAGCGAATACATCCGGTTCAACGTCCGCAGCAGCGTCGACTTGCCGCATCCCGAGGGTCCGATGAACGCGGTGACGCGGTTCTCCGCGATCTCGAGATTGACGTTCTTCAGCGCATGGAATTTGCCGTAGTAGAAATCGAGGCTGCTGATCGTCATCTTGGCCGGCGACGGCGGCAGCGCCGACGAGGTCACTTCGGGACGGGACACCAGCGTAGCTTCCATGTTCATCTCGTTGATCCTTCAGCGAACCTGAGTCTGCCGGAACACGGTCCGGGCCAGAATGTTGATGATGAGAACCGTCAGCGTGATCAGCAGCGCGCCGGCCCAGGCCAGCGATTTCCAGTCGTCGTACGGGCTGAGCGCGAACTGGAAAATGACCACCGGCAGATTGGCCATCGGCGCATTCATGTTCGTGCTCCAGAACTGATTGTTGAGCGCGGTGAAGAGAAGGGGCGCGGTCTCGCCCGACATGCGCGCGACGGCCAGCAGGACTCCTGTAATGACGCCGCCGCGCACTGCCTTCAGCGTGACCATCATGATCACCTTCCACATCGGGGCGCCCAGCGCCACGGCCGCTTCGCGCAGGCTGTTGGGCACCAGGAGCAGCATGTTCTCGGTCGTGCGCACCACGACGGGAATGGCGATCAGCGCGAGCGCGAACGATCCGGCCCATCCCGAGAAGTGGCTGACCTGCGCCACATACACCGTATAGACGAACAGGCCGATCACGATCGAGGGGGCCGACAGGAGGATGTCGTTGATGAAGCGCGTCGCGCTCGCCACCCACTTGCCCCTTCCGAATTCCGCGAGGTAGATGCCCGGCGAGAATGCCGATCGGCGTGCTGATGAACGTCGCCACGAGCACGATGATCACGCTGCCGTAGATGGCGTTCGCCAGACCGCCGGCCGACCCCGGCGGAGGGGTCGTCTGCGTGAACAGCGTCGGCGACAGCGAGGTGAACCCCTCGTAGAAAAGAATGCCCAGGATCCACAGCAGGAAGAACATGCCGAAGCCCATCGTTCCCAGCGACATCACGAGGTTGAAGCGGTTGAAGAACAGCCGGCGGCGATAGAGGTTGCTCATGTGTTCCTCCCCTCGCCCTTCGCCAGCTGCGCGATGAGCAGGCGCGAGCAGGCGAGGACGATGGTCGTGAGCACGAACAGGACGAGGCCCAGCGCGATCAGCGACGCGCGGTGCACCGGGTCGGCCGCCTCGTTGAATTCGTTGGCGAGCGCCGAGGCGATCGAATTGCCGGGAGCGAACAGCGACGCGTTGATCCGGTAGGCATTGCCGATGACGAAGGTCACCGCCATGGTCTCGCCCAGCGCGCGGCCCAGGCCCAGCATGATGCCGCCGATCACGCCGACCTTGGTGTACGGAAGCACGACGTTCCAGACCACTTCCCACGTCGTGCAACCGATGCCGTACGCGGACTCCTTGAGCACCGGCGGGACGATCTCGAACACGTCGCGCATCACCGACGCAACGAACGGAATGATCATGATGGACGAGGATGATCCCGGCTGACAGCATGCCGATGCCGTTCGGCGCGCCCTGGAACAGCGGTCCCAGGATCCAGAGGTTGCCGAAAGTCTTGGTTAGCGCGGGCTGGATGTAGTCGCCGAAGATCGGGCGCGAACACGAAGAGCCCCCACATGCCGTAGATGATCGACGGAATGGCCGCGAGCAGCTCCACCGCCGTTCCCAGCGGCCGCTTGAGCGCCGCCGGGCACATTTCGGTCAGGAACAGCGCAATGCCGAAACTCACGGGCACGCCGATCAGCAGCGCGATCAGCGACGTCACCAGCGTCCCGTAGATGGGCGCGAGCGCGCCGAATTCGCTCTTGACCGGGTTCCAGACGTTGGTCGTGAAGAACGCGAATCCGAACTTGTCGAACGCGGGAATCGCGGAATACCCCAACGCCAGCAGGATGAACAGCAGCGTCGCCAGCACGAACACCGCGAAGAACAGCGTCGTGCGCTCGAACAGCCAGTCCTGCCACTGCGCCCGCGGCCTGGCGCTGCGCCGGCGGGTTGGGCTGGCGCTTGGGCCGGGTCTCGGGTGGCACGGTCATGGAAACGGGAAATGCAGCGGTTGCCGACGTGGCCGCCATGATAGTCCTCTCCCGGACAACGCGGGTCGCGAACGAGGTTCGCGACTCGCCCGTGTCGATGCTTGCGAACGGAATCCTCCCGCGCCGCGGAAGGGGTCGATCGTCAGTTCCAGACCGCTTTGCCGGACGCGTCCTTGATTTCAGCCTTCCATGCGGTCTCGACGATCTTGGAGACGCTCTCCGGCATCGGCACGTAGTCGAGTTCCTCGGCAAGCTTGCCGCCGTTCTTGTACGCCCATTGGAAGAACTTCAGCACTTCGGCGGCGTTCTGCGGCTTGTCCTGCTTGGTGTGCATCAGGATGAACGACGCGCCGGTGATGGGCCAGCTGTTCTTGCCCGGCTGGTTGGTCAGGATCTGGTACATGCCCGGCGCCTTCCAGTCGGCGTAGGCTGCGGCGGCCTGGAACGTGTCGTCCTCGGGCTTCACGAAGACGCCATCCTTGTTCTGGACCGAGCCGACGTTCATCTTGTTCTTCTTCGCGTACGCATATTCGACGTAGCCGATCGAGCCCTTGATCCGCTGCACGTAGGCCGACACGCCTTCGTTGCCCTTGCCGCCCACGCCTTCCGGCCAGGCCACGGCCGTGCTTGCACCGACCTTTTCCTTCCATTCCGGGCTGACCTTGGACAGGTAGTCGGTCCAGATGAACGACGTGCCGGAACCATCGGAGCGGCGCACGACGGTGATCGGATCATCGGGCAGCTTGATGCCGGGATTCAGGTCGGCGATCGCCTTGTCGTTCCACTTCTTGATCTTGCCGAGGTAGATGTCGGCAAGGACCGGGACCGGTGAATTTGAGCGCGCCCGACGCGATGCCTTCGATGTTCACGACCGGCACGACGCCGCCGATGATCGCCGGAAACTGCGTCAGTCCCGCGGCCTGCAGGTCTTCCGGCTTGAGCGGCATGTCGGACGCGCCGAAGTCGACGGTCTTGGCCTTGATCTGGGCGATGCCGCCGCCCGAGCCGATCGACTGGTAGTTCATGCCGACGCCCGTCTTCTGCTTGTACGCTTCCGCCCACTTGGCATAGATTGGATACGGAAACGTGGCGCCCGCGCCGGTGATATCGACAGCCTGCGCCGCCACGCCGAACGCCAGCGCAGCAATGGCGAGGAAACTCTTGATCGATGGTCGGTCTGGTCATGTCTTGCCCCTGTTGAATTGCATCGACCGCGATTGTCATGTTCGCGTGTTACACGCAGATGACAAATTCCGTTCGATCGATGACAGCATCGGGCCCGGTGCTGGAGGCCCTTGATTAGGCGCGGCTTTTCAATGCAACGGTCAACTTCTGCGAGCGCCGGCGATCACCGGTCCGCGAGAATCAGGTCGCTCGCCTTCTCCGCGATCATCACGACGGGCGCGTTGGTGTTGCCCGAGACCAGCGTCGGCATGATCGAGCAATCGACCACGCGCAAGCCGGCGACGCCGTGGACGCGCAAACGGTCGTCGACGACGGCTTGCGGTCCCGATCCCATCCTGCAGGTTCCCGACGGATGAAAGATCGTGGCGCCGAATTCGCGCGCGAAATCGCAGCAGGTCCGCGTCGCTCGTCGCCGCGGAACCGGGCCGATACTCGGCGAGGACATAGGGCCGCATCGCCGCGGTGGCCGCGAGCCGGCGCGCGAACTTGACGCCCTCCACCGCGCAGCGCCGGTCCGCGTCGGTGGAAAGGTAGTTGGGCTGCATCGCCGGCGGCGCGAGCGGGTCCGCGGACTTGATCCGCACGTGTCCGCGCGATGTCGGCCGCAGTTGGCACACGCTCATCGTGAATCCGGAAAAAGGATGCGGCTTGGCGCCGGCCAGGTCCGCCGACAGCGTGGCGAAGTGAAACTGGATATCGGGCCGCGTCGATTCCGGCAGCGCGCGCGTGAACAGTCCGCCCTGGTTGATGCCGACCGCCAGCGGACCCGTCCGCCGCAACAGCCATTGCAATCCGATCTTCGCCGAGCGCCACGTCGATGCGAGGTCGTCGTTGGTCGTGATCGGCTTCGTGCATTTGAAGATGAGGCGCAATTGCAGGTGGTCCTGCAGGTTCTCGCCCACGCCGGGAAGATCGTGCACGACAGGAATGCCGAACTGCTGCAGCAGGGCTGCCGGACCGATGCCCGACAACTGCAGCAGCTGCGGGCTTTGCAGCGAACCGGCGGCAAGTATCACTTCGCGCGCGGCGGTCACGCGCTTCGTCTCGCCGCCTGCCGGTATTCGACGCCGGTCGCGCGGGTGCCATCGAACAGCACGCGCGTGGCCTGCGCGCCGACCTCGACCGCCAGGTTCGGCGCGCCGCTTGCGCGGGCCGCAGGTAGCGCCACTGCCGAACTGCAGCGCAGGCCGTTTTTCGTGAACAGCTGGTAGTAGCCCGCGCCTTCCTGCACGCCGCCGTTGAAATCGTCGGTGCGCGGCACGCCGAGTTCGCCCGCGCCGGCGATGATCGCTTCGATCAATTCGTGTTTCGCGCCGATGTCGGAACACGCCAGCGGACCGTCGCCGCCGTGCGTCGCGCTGGCCCCGCGCTGGTTGCCTTCGCTGCGGATGAAATACGGCAGCACGTCGCGCCAACCCCACCCGCGATTGCCCGCGTGCTGCCCATGCGTCGTAGTCCTGCGGCTGGCCGCGGACATAGATGAGGCCGTTGATCGACGACGATCCGCCCAGGCCCCGGCCGCGCGGCCAGTAGATCTTGCGTCCCTTCATTTCCGGTTCCGGCTCGGTATGGAACCCCCAGTTGTAGACCGGGTGGAACATCGTCTTGCCGTAGCCGATCGGGATGTGGATCCACAGATAGTTGTCGCGCGGGCCCGCTTCGAGCATCAGCACGCGCGACTGTCCGTCCGCGGTCAGGCGGTTGGCCAGCACGCAGCCGGCGGTGCCTCCGCCGACGATGACGTAGTCGAATACGGCTTGGGTCACCGGCGCGAACCGTGACCTGTCGTCACTGCAACACGGTTCCGGCCGGAACGTATTTGTAGCCCAGCGCTTCCGCGACCGGCGCGCAGGTGATCTTGCCGAACGCCACGTTGAGGCCGTTGCGCAAGTGCCCATCCTCGGCGAGCGCGCGCTGCCATCCCTTGTCGGCCAGCGCCAGCGTGAACGGCAGCGTGGCATTGTTCAGCGCGAACGTCGACGTGCGCGGCACGCCGCCCGGCATGTTGGCCACGCAGTAGTGCACGACGCCGTCGACGACGTACGTCGGTTCGGCGTGCGTCGTCGCGCGCGACGTCTCGAAGCAGCCGCCCTGGTCGATCGCCACGTCGACGACGACGGAACCCGGCTGCATCTTCCGGATCATCGCGGCCGACACCAGCTTGGGCGCCGACGCGCCGGGAATCAGCACGCCGCCGACGACGAGGTCCGCGCCGGTGACGTGGTGCTCGACGGCCGCGCGGCTCGAGAAATCGGTCTTGAGCGCCGACCCGAATTGCCGCCACAGCGCGCGCATCGCGTCCGGGCTGCGGTCGAGCACCGTGACGTCGGCGCCCATGCCCAGCGCGATCATCGCCGCGTGAGTGCCGACGACGCCGCCGCCGAGGATCACGACCTTGCCGGGCGCCACGCCGGGCACGCCGCCCAGCAGGATTCCCCGGCCGCCGTTCGGCTTCTCGAGGAAATGCGCGCCGGCCTGGACCGCCATGCGCCCCGCCACTTCGGACATCGGCGCCAGCAGCGGAAGGCCGCCGGTATCGGCGGTGACGGTCTCGTAGGCGATGCAGATCGCGCCGCTCGCGACGAGGTCCTTGGTCTGCTCCGGATCGGGCGCCAAGTGCAGGTAGGTGAAAAGGATCTGTCCCGGGCGCAGCCGCTTGCGCTCCTGCGCCTGCGGTTCCTTCACCTTCACGATCATGTCCGCGACGGCGAAGACTTCGTCGGCGCTGGCGGCGATCGTCGCGCCGACCTCGCGATAGGCGGCATCGTCGAGACCGATGCCCTGCCCCGCCTTGCTTTCCACGACGACGTCGTGGCCGTGCGTGACGAGTTCGTGCACGGAGGCCGGCGTGAGGCCGACGCGGTTTTCCAGCACCTTGATTTCCTTCGGCACGCCGACGCGCATGGCAGGTTCTCCAGTCCGAAAACGATGGGACGAAGATTACGCGGGAAAGCGGCCGCGGCGCCAGACCTCCCACGCAGACTTTTGACATAGGTCTATCATTGCCGGAGGACACGCGCGCCGGGCGTCGTCGCCAGCAAGCGCAAGGAGGATTCCATGGGCCACGCCGAACTCAAGATCCACGACACTGAGCACAACACTGAGCACGACACTGGGCACACCGAGCACGACCGGCGCGCGCCAGATCTCGCTCGACGAGTACTGGATGCCGTTCACGCCGAACCGCGACTTCAAGCACGATCCGAAGATGATCGTGCGCGCCGAAGGCATGTACTACTGGAACGACCGCGGCGAAAAGATCATCGACGCGTCGTCCGGCCTCTTCTGCGTCGCGGCCGGCCATTGCCGCAAGGAGATCGCCGATGCCGTGAGCAGGCAACTGCAGCGAACTCGATTTCTGCGCGCCGTTCCTGCGCGGCCACCCGAAGCAGTTCGAGCTTGCGACGCGAGTGGCCGAATTGACGCCCGGCGATCTCAACCGGATCTTCTTCGTGAACTCCGGCTCCGAAGCGATCGACACCGCGATGAAGGTCGCGCTCGCCTACCACCAGGCGCGCGGCCAGGGCGGCCGCACGATGTTCGTGTCGCGGGAGCGCGCCTATCACGGCGTCAACTTCGGCGGCGTTTCGCTGTCGGGCCTGGTCAACAACCGCCGCCGCTTCGGTCCCACGCTGCCCGGCATCGCGCACATGCGCCACACGCACCTGCCCGAGAACCGGTTCACGCCCGGCGAAGGCGCGCACGGCGCCGACCTGGCCGAGGACCTGCAGCGCTTCGTCAATCTCTACGGCGCGGAGAACATCGCCGCGTGCTTCGTCGAGCCGATCGCGGGATCGACCGGCGTGCTCGTTCCGCCCAAGGGCTATCTCAAGCGGTTGCGGGAAATCTGCGACCAGCACGGCATCCTGCTGGTGTTCGACGAGGTGATCACCGGCTTCGGCCGCACCGGTCAGGCGTTCGCGGCACAGAGCTTCGGCGTCACGCCCGACGTCATGACGATGGCCAAGGCGCTGACCAACGCCGCGCAGCCGATGGGCGCGGTTGCCGTTTCCGAACGCATCCACGACGCGATCTTCGCGGCCGCCCCCGAGGACGCGATCGAGTTCTTCCACGGCTACACATACTCCGGCCATCCCGGCGGCCTGCGCTGCCGGGCTGGCGACGCTCGACATCTACCGGGACGAAGACCTGTTCGCGCGCGGCCGCGCGCTGGCGCCGTACTTCCTCGATGCCATGTTTTCGCTCAAGGACGTTCCGGTCGTCGCGGACATCCGCGGCTACGGCATGCTGGCCGCCATCGAATTGCACTCCGACGGCGTCGCCGGCAGGCGCGGCCACGCGTTCCAGAAGGACCTGTTCGACCACGGACTGAACCTCAAGACGACCGGCGACTCGGCGATCGTCGCGCCGCCGCTGATCGCCGAACGGGCTCATGTCGACACGATCGTGGAAATTCTCCGCGCGAGGCTGGCCCGCGCCTAGGCGGTCGAAGCGCTCCCGTCTGGCCGGGTCCTTGGCGCCCATGTTGCGCTGCGGGCGACCGAATCTGCGCCCGTTGCGCCCTTCCGTCGGGGGTGGGTTGACAATGCCATACGGCCTTGCCACGCTCTAGCGCATGGCTGCCCGCGCGCACTTCCAGAAGCTGGTCGAAAAGACCCGGATGCAGGCGCCGCTGCAGGCGGCGGTGGTCTATCCGTGCGACCGCGAATCGCTGCAGCTTGCGCTGTCCGGCGCGTTCGCCGGCTACCTGGCCCCGACGCTGGTCGGCCCGGAAACGCGCATCCGCGACCTGGCAGGAAAATTCGGCCTCGATATCTCCCGCCTCGAGATCGTCGATACGCCGGACGTGCCCAGGGCGGCCGGCATTCGCGCGGTCGAGCTGGCCCGGGAAGGCCGGGTCTCCGCGCTGATCAAGGGCAGCCTGAGCAACGAGGATCTGCTGGGTCCCGTTGCCGCCCACGACTCGGGCCTGCGCACCGACCGTCGCCTCTCGCATGCGTTCTTCCTGGACCTGCCGGGAATTTCGCGCGGCCTGCTGCTGGCCGACGCGCAACTGAACGTTTCGCCCAACCTGGCCGCCAAGAAGGACATCGTCCTGAACACGATCCAGCTGGCGATTTCGCTCGGTCTGGCGGCGCCCAACGTCGCGCTGCTGGCGGCAATGGACGGCCCGGCGCCCGCATTTCCGTCGACGACCGATGCGGTCGCACTGAAATCGATGGCGGCCCAGGGCATGTTCCGCGGCGCCATCGTCGACGGCCCGTTGACGCCGGACAGCGCGTTGTCCGGCGATGCGGCGCGCGCCAACGGCGTGACATCCGAGGTTGCCGGGCGCGTCGACGTGCTGATCGCGCCGTCGATGGAATCGGCGCTGATGGTGCTGCGCACGCTGATGGCGTTCAATGGCGGCCTTGCCGCGGGCATCGTGCTCGGCGCGCGCGTTCCCATCGTCATTCCCGCGCGCAATGACTCGATGGAAGTGCGCATGGCGTCCTGCGTGCTTGCGTCGCTGGCTGCGTCCGCGGTCGGCGAAGCCGCGGCGTCGCAGGCACGGCCGCCGGCAGCTCGATCGTCGCCGAGGCGAATTCCAAAGTCGCCGCGTAGCGTCGTTCGTCCGATCTGCTCAGCGCGTTGTCTACGGCGCGGAGCGGGCCATCCGCCCCGGGCTCAGCTGTCGCCAATCGTGTCGTCGCGTGCGTGATTCGCCGCGCGGCGGGCAGTCAACACACGACTACCCGCCGCGCGCCGCACGCACCGCGCCGACGGCGACAGATTCGCCCGTGCCGGATGGCCCGCTCCGCGCTGCGGTCGCGCCGCGTCGACCGGCAGTCGCAGGCGGTCAGCGCCGCGTCAGTGCCCGTAGGTCGCGCCGGCCGTCGCGGGTGGCGCGGCAAGCGAAGTCTTGTGTTGACGAGCGCCGACGCGCCGGGAACCCGCAGGCCGGCGGTTGCGACCTCCGGGCACTGGCGCGGCCGCTGAACGGCGTGCCGAGGACCAATGCAGGTCGAGGCTTATCGCCCGTTCGCGGGCACCGCGCTCGCGCGCACGCAATCCATGTAGTACCGCGTCTTGCCGGCGGAAGTCTCCTCGACCAGGCCATGGATGTCGGTGTCGAAGCCCGGGAATTTCTCGTTGAAGTTGCGCGCGAACTTCAGGTATTCGACGATCGTGCGGTTGAACCGCTCGCCGGGAATCAGCAGCGGAATGCCCGGCGGATAGGGCGTGAGCAGCACGCTGGTCACGCGCCCCTCGAGGTCGTCGATCTCCACCCGGTCCAGCTCGCGGTGCGCCATGCACGCATAGGCGTCCGACGGCTTCATCGCCGGCTGCATGTCGGAGCGGTACATCTCGGTGGTCACCCGCGCGACGTCGTTGGCCTTGTACATCTCGTGGATCTGCTGGCAGAGGTCGCGCAGGCCCACGCGCTCGTATTGCGGCTGCTTGGCCACGAATTCCGGCAGGATCTTCCACAGCGGCTGGTTCTTGTCGTAGTCGTCCTTGAACTGCTGCAGCGCGGTCACCAGCGTGTTCCAGCGGCCCTTGGTGATGCCGATGGTGAACATGATGAAGAACGAGTACAGCCCGGTCTTCTCCACGATCACGCCGTGCTCGGCCAGGAACTTGGTGACGATCGACGCGGGAATGCCGGTCTTGGCGAACTTGCCCGACACGTCGAGGCCGGGCGTGATGATCGTCGCCTTGATCGGGTCGAGGATGTTGAAGCCCGGCGCCAGATTGCCGAAGCCGTGCCACTTCTCGTTGGCGCGCAGGAACCAGTCGTCGCGCTTGATGCCCTCGACGGACAGCCGCTCCGGTCCCCAGACCTTGAACCACCAGTCCTTGCCCCACTCGTCGTCGACCTTGCGCATCGCGCGGCGGAAATCGAGCGCCTCGATCAGCGACTCCTCCACCAGCGCCGTGCCGCCCGGCGGCTCCATCATCGCCGCCGACACGTCGCACGACGCGATGATCGCGTACTGCGGCGACGTCGACGTGTGCATCAGGTACGCCTCGTTGAAGCGATGGCGGTCGAGCTTCTGCGTGTCGGAATCCTGCACGATGATCTGCGACGCCTGCGAGATGCCCGCCAGCAGCTTGTGCGTCGAGTGCGTGGCGAAGATCAGCGCTTCCTTGCTGCGCGGGCGGTCCTTGCCGATGGCGTGCATGTCGCGGTAGAACTCGTGGAACGCCGCGTGCGGCAGCCACGCCTCGTCGAAGTGCAGCGTCTCGATGCTGTTGCCGAGCGTCTGCTTCAGCATCTCGACGTTGTAGGCGATGCCGTCGTAGGTGCTCTGCGTCAGCGTCAGGATGCGCGGCTTCTTGTTCTTGGCCGCGCGCGCGAACGGATTGGCGTCGATCCGCTTCTGGATGTTCTCCGGCTGGAACTCCTCCAGCGGGATCGGCCCGATGATGCCCAGGTGGTTGCGCGTCGGCGGCAGGAACACCGGAATGGCGCCGGTCATCGTGATCGCGTGCAGGATCGACACGTGGCAGTTGCGGTCGACGACGACGATGTCGTTGGGCGCGACGTTGGCGTGCCACACCATCTTGTTCGACGTCGACGTGCCGTTGGTGACGAAGAAGCAGTGGTCGGCGTTGAAGATGCGCGCCGCGTTGCGCTCGGCCGCGGCCACCGGGCCCGTGTGGTCGAGCAGCTGGCCCAGCTCGTCGACCGCATTGCACACGTCGGCGCGCAGCATGTTCTCGCCGAAGAACTGGTGGAACATCTGGCCGACCGGGCTCTTCAGGAACGCGACGCCGCCCGAGTGGCCCGGGCAATGCCACGAGTAGGAGCCGTCCTGCGCGTAGTCGACCAGCGCGCGGAAGAACGGCGGCGCCAGCGAATCGAGGTAGGACTTGGTCTCGCGGATGATGTGCCGCGCGACGAACTCCGGCGTGTCCTCGAACATGTGGATGAAGCCGTGCAGCTCGCGCAGGACGTCGTTCGGGATGTGCTGCGACGTGCGCGTCTCGCCGTACAGGTAGATCGGAATCTCGGCGTTCTTGAACCGGATCTCGGTGATGAAGTTGCGCAGGTTGACGACCGCAGGGTCGAGTTCCGGCCCCGGCGTGAACTCCTCGTCGTCGATGGACAGGATGAACGCCGACGCCCGCGACTGCTGCTGCGCGAACTGCGACAGGTCGCCGTAGCTCGTCACGCCCAGCACCTCCATGCCCTCCTTCTCGATGGCCTGGGCCAGCGCGCGGATGCCCAGCCCCGACGTGTTCTCGGAGCGGTAGTCCTCGTCGATGATGACGATGGGAAAGCGGAATTTCATCTGCGGCTCCTGGCGCCGAACCTGCGGCGGAAAAGGAAAGCGGGGCGCCCGATACCCCGGAAGCGCCCCTTTCGTGTGCTGACTAGGGCCGGATTGTGCGCCTGATTAGTACACTTAAGGGGCGCGAATGGGGGAAGTTGGGGGCCGAGGCGGCCTCGGCAAGCCCGCCGCGATTGCAAGGATGCAACAAACCGGCGCGCGAACGCCGGCGGCGAGCGCCCGTCAGGCGTTGGCCAGCACGATCGCGGCGGCCCAGCCGATCAGCCCCAGGCCCAGCGGCGCGCGCAGGCGGCGTCCCCACGGCAGGTTCTTTTCCGCGGCCATGACGGCGGCGAGCACGAGCATCCAGCCCAGGCTGCCCATGCCGACGACGAACATGACGAGCATCAGCGCCCAGCAGCAGCCGACGCAGAACAGGCCGTGATCGAGGCCCAGCCGGAACGCTTCGCGCGATGGCGACCGGCCGTGCCAGCGGGCGACGACGAAGCCGAACGGCGTGTGGCACTGCTCCAGGCAGCGATACTTGAGCGCGCTGAACTGGAACAGGCCGGCGCCGGCCAGCACGGCGGCGCCGATCGCCCAGCCGTAGGCGACGAGCGCGCCCTCGCGACGCGCGACGGCCAGCAGCAGCGCGTCGGCCGCATGCGCGAGCAGGCCGAACCCCATCCAGGCGACGAAGAAGCCCGAGCACGACCAGCGCGGTGAGACGTCCGGCATCGGGCCGCCGCGCGACGATGCGCCGGAAGACCTGGAGCACCGGATACGTCGTCGGCAGCATCATGGCGGCGATCATCAGCACCCACGCCGACGCGTGCAGCACCGCCGGAACGACGATCTCACCCTGCGGGATCGCCGGCACAGCGCGGCCAGCGCGCCAGCGTCGCCCCAGCCGCCGTGTTCCACGTAGCGGCCGTAGGGACTCGCGCGCAGCGCCCACAACGCCGCCCATGCCGCCGGCGACAAGCGCGGCCAGCAGCCAGGCGAACGTCGTGCGCCGATCGGGGCCGCGCAGGTGCGGTCCCGGCGCCACGGCAGGTTCTGCAGTCGTCGTCATGAAGCGTGTCGGTCGCGACCTGCCGGAGCGGCGTTCACGGGT
Organism: uncultured beta proteobacterium; assembly: GCA_963834045.1. Classification (GTDB taxonomy): domain Bacteria; phylum Pseudomonadota; class Gammaproteobacteria; order Burkholderiales; family Casimicrobiaceae; genus VBCG01. The sequence continues at coordinate 24,274 of CAWIAK010000006.1, forward strand.
CGCGCCCGACGCGATGGCTACGCGTCGAAAACGAACGTGCTCTGCAGCGCGTTGTGGCCCTTGATGTCGAGGTCGATGCCGAGCTTGGCGTTCTTCGAGCGGTACGCGGAGGCCTTGCCGACGAACACCGGCGCGCCCGGCACCGTCGAGAACACCGTGTCGGCGAGCGTCGTCGTGGCGCCGGTGGCGTTCTTGTACGGCTCGAGTTCGGCATACGCCGGCGTCGCCCAGCTTGATCGTGCCGTGGCCGCCTTGCACGGTGAACTGTGATCGGCACCTTCTCCACCGACACGACTTCGCCGATGAGCTTGACCAGTTCACCCACCGGCCCGCCGAGCTTGCCGGTGTAGACGCTGAGGATCGCCTGCTCCTGCGCCGGCGTCACGCGCTCGTCGAGGTAGACGGCGGCGCTCCAGTTGCCTTGCAGGATGTTGCCGGGCACGTGCGCGATCACCGCGATCGTGCGGTCGGAGACGTCGACGCCGTCGATCGTCCCCTTGTCGAAGCGCCACGCGATGACGTGTCGCAGGTGCCGAAGTCGGGATCCTCGCCGATCCAGCACGGGCACAGCACGCGGCAGTTGCAAACTTCAAGCAGACGACCTTCAAGGTGATAGCCCATGATTGTCTCCATCCAAAGTGGGATGACACGCAGGCGCCGCAGGCAGCCTGATGGTCGGCGCGGGAAAATATCCTACGCCCGCGCGGTCGCGCGTGCCAGACGTAATATTCCGGCGGGGCGCCTAGCGCCGGCCGCCGGCCAAGGCCAGCGAGCGCGGGTTCGCGCGCAGCCGCGCCATCGCCCAGACGCCCAGCGCCGGGCCGATGGCCAGCGGCAGGAACGCGTAGCGCCAGCCCAGCGCGTCGACCAGGTAGGGCATCAGGTGGATGGTCGCGAGCGTCAGCGTGAATCCGAGCGCCGTCTGGACCGTCAGCATCGTCCCGACGCGCGCCGCGGTCGGCCAGTTCCGCGATGGACGCGGAGAATTGCGCCGAGTCCGCGACGATGCTGATGCCCCACACCAGCGCCAGCGCGACCAGGGGCCAGGGCGACGCCGCCGAACAGGAACCCGATCGTCGCCGCGCAGGTGCCGCTGACCGCCATCGCGGCGATCGTCAGCGTCGTCCGGCCGAGCCGGTCGGCCAGCAGTCCGGCGCCCACGGAGCCGATCGCGCCGACGGCGATCGTCGCGAACGCGGCGAGCTTGGCGGCCACCGGGGCCACGTCGGCCGGCAACGTCAACGCAAAGCTCGCGCTGAAGAACACGCCGATCCACGCCCACATCGCGTAGAGCTCCCACATGTGGCCGAGATAGCCCAGGTTGGCGAGGCGCAGCGGAACATCGCGCCACGCGGTCAGCGCGGCGCTTGGATCGAAGCGCGGGGCCGGCGCGCGATTGGGGCCGATGCCGGCGAAGCCGATCAGGGCCGCGGCCACAAGCGCGCTGGCCGACGCGGTAACCAGCGGAACGCGCCATTGCATTCCGCCGAAGGCATTGAACAGGTGCGGCGCCGCGGATCCGAGCGTGAGCGCGCCGACCAGGATGCCGACCATCAGGCCCATGTCCCCTTTCGCCCACGTCGCCGCGAGCTTCATGCCGACCGGGTAGATTCCCGCCATGCAGATGCCCGTCACCACGCGCAGCGCAAGCGCCGCCAGCGACGCCGGATCGACCGCCAGCAGCAGCAGGTTGGCCGCGGCGCCGATCACGGTGGCGACGGCAAAGAAGCGGCGGGGATCGAGGCGGTCGGCCAGCCCGAACGCGGCGCTGGCCAGGCAGCCGATGACGAATCCGACCTGCACGCCGCTGGTCAGCGCCGCCTGCGCAAACGGGGAAAGGTGAAATTCGGCCGTGAGCGACGGCACGATGGCGGAGGCGGAGAACCACAGCGCCATCGCCATCACCTGGCAAAAGGCGATGATGGTTATGGATGCGCGTTTGGAATCCGAAATCATCGCCCACGCCATGCGTCCGCGTCGCTTGCGCACGCTACGACACGCAGGCCCGTTGAACGTCAGCGCGCCAACGTCGCCAAACACTCCAGCCATGCCGCTGACGATCCAACGGGCCTAAATCTTGGGGAGCGTGACGCCCTGCTGCCCCTGGTACTTGCCGCCGCGATCCTTGTACGACGTCTCGCAGACCTCGTCGGACTCGAAGAAGATCACCTGGGCCACGCCTTCGTTCGCGTAGATCTTCGCCGGCAGCGGCGTGGTATTGGAGAACTCGAGCGTCACGTAGCCTTCCCACTCCGGTTCGAACGGCGTCACGTTGACGATGATGCCGCAGCGCGCGTAGGTGCTCTTGCCCAGGCAGATCGTCAGCACGTTGCGCGGGATGCGGAAATACTCGACCGTGCGGGCCAGCGCAAACGAGTTGGGCGGGATGATGCACACGTCGCCGGTGAAGTCGACGAACGAACCCGCGTCGAACGCCTTGGGGTCGACGATCGTCGAGTTGATGTTGGTGAAGATCTTGAATTCGCGCGAGCAGCGGATGTCGTAGCCGTAGCTGGACGTGCCATAGGACACGATCCGGCGGCCGTCGACCTCGCGCACCTGCCCGGGCTCGAACGGCTCGATCATCCGCGTCGCCTGCGCCATCCGGCGGATCCATTTGTCGGACTTGATCAACTCTTTTCTCCCAAGGATGCCGCGGTCAGGTGTTCTGGATGACGATGCTGGGGAACTTGGCCGAGAAGTCCGCCGCCTTCTGCGCGACCGAGATCGCCACCTTGCGCGCGATTTCCTTGTAGATCTGCGCGACCTTGCCGTCGGGATCCGCCACGACCGTGGGGCGCCCGGAATCGGCCTGCTCGCGGATGCGGATGTCGAGCGGAAGCCCGCCCAGGAAGGGAACGTCGTACTCGGCGCACATCCGCTGCGCGCCGCCTTCGCCGAAGATGTGCTCGGCGTGGCCGCAATTCGAGCACACGTGGATGCTCATGTTCTCGACGATGCCCACGATGGGCACGCCGACCTTCTCGAACATCTTGAGACCCTTCTTCGCGTCCAGCAGCGCGATGTCCTGCGGCGTCGTGACGATGACCGCGCCGGTGACCGGGACCTTCTGCGACAGCGTGAGCTGGATGTCGCCGGTGCCCGGCGGCATGTCGACGACGAGGAAGTCCAGCTCGCGCCAGTTGGTGTCCTTGAGCAGCTGCTCCAGCGCCTGCGTGACCATGGGCCCGCGCCAGACCATCGGCGTGTCCGGGTCGATCAGGAAGCCGATCGACATCGCCTGCAGGCCGTACGCCTCCATCGGTTCCAGCGTCTTGCCGTCGTTGGATTCGGGACGCCCGGCGATGCCGAGCATCATCGGCTGCGACGGACCGTAGATGTCCGCGTCGAGAATGCCTACCGACGCGCCTTCCGCCGCCAGCGCCAGCGCCAGGTTGACCGCGGTCGTGGACTTGCCCACGCCGCCCTTGCCGCTCGCCACCGCGACGATGTTCTTCACGCCGGGAACCAGCTTCACGCCGCGCTGCACGGCGTGCGCCAGCACCTTGGTCGCGATGCTTACCGCGACGCGCCCGGCGCCGGGCAGCGCGCCGACCGCCCGCTGCACGAGCTGCTTCAGCGATTCGTGCTGGCTGCGCGCCGGATAACCGAGCGCCAGTTCGATGGCGACATCCGCCCCCGTTACGGTGATCTTCTTCACCGCCTTGCCTGCGACGAAGTCGCGGCCGGTGTTGGGATCGACGACGGTGGCAAGACACGCCTGCACGTCGGCTTCGGTGAGCGCCATCGCTTACTCCAGAGAACCACGTTAGAAAAGCAGCAACAAAACCATGAAATTCTAGCCGATTTCCCTGTGCTCACGATGTGACGGCGAGTGCTTCTTGCTAGAATCGGTCGATTCCCCTGCACTTTGCAAGGTTTTCCCGATGTCCGCCGCTGCAGCCACCGCGTTGTCCAATCCGACGCACCGAAAACTGTTCGTCACCACGGCGCTGCCGTATGCGAACGGCCCCTTCCATATCGGCCACATCATGGAATACATCCAGGCCGACATCTGGGTGCGCTTCCAGCGGATGCGGGGCCACGAGGTGCATTTCGTCTGCGCCGACGACGCGCACGGCGCGCCGATCATGCTCAAGGCCGAATCCGACGGCGTGACGCCGCAGGCCCTGGTCACGCGGATCGCGGCCACGCGCCCGAAGACATTGGCCGGCTTTCACCTGAGCTTCGACCACTGGCATTCGACCGATTCGCCGGAGAACGTCGAACTGTCGCAGGACATCTACCGCCGACTGAAAGCCAAGGGGCTCATCTACACCAAGCCGGTCGAGCAGTTCTACGATCCGGTCAAGGCGATGTTCCTGCCGGACCGCTACATCAAGGGCACCTGCCCGAAGTGCGGAACCAAGGATCAGTACGGCGATGCGTGCGAGAAGTGCAGCACGCTCAACGCGCCCACCGATCTCATCGAGCCCTACTCGACGCTGACCGGCGCGCGGCCCGAGCTGCGCACGTCGCCGCACCTGTTCTTCCGCCTGTCGGATCCGTCGATCGTCGCGTTCCTGCGCCAATGGACGCGGTCGCCCGCGCCGGGACAATCGCTGCAGCCCGAAGTGCTGAACAAGATTCACGAATGGCTGGGCGACGAAGGCGGCTCGAACAAGCTGAGCGACTGGGACATTTCGCGCGATCGCGCCGTACTTCGGTATCCCGATCCCGGACGAGCCCGGCAAGTATTTCTATGTCTGGCTCGACGCGCCGGTCGGATACCTCGCCAGCCTCGACGCGCACCTGAGGAAACTGGGCGTCGACTGGAAGCGATTCCTGCAGGACCCGCAAGTCGACCAGTATCACTTCATCGGCAAGGACATCATCTACTTCCACACGCTGTTCTGGCCGGCGATGCTCGAGTTCGCCGGCGCGCCGTACCGCACGCCCACCAACGTGTTCGTGCACGGATTCCTGACGGCGCTGGGCGAGAAGATGTCGAAGTCGCGCGGCACCGGCATCAGCCCCGATTACTACCTCGACCTGGGCCTCAATTCGGAATGGCTGCGCTACTACATCGCCGCCAAGCTCAATGAGAAGGTCGAGGACATCGACTTCAATCCCGACGATTTCATCGCGCGCGTGAACAGCGACCTGATCGGCAAGTACGTCAACATTGCCGCGCGGGCCGCGCGTTTCGTCGCAGGCGCGGGCAACCAGCTCGGGCAAGGGCAGCCGTTCGCGGCGCGCCACAACGGCATGACGCCGGGCCAGGTGGCGGATCTGGTCGGCGCGCACTACGAACGGCGGGAATTCGCCAAAGCGTTGCGCGAGATCATGGTGATCGCCGACCAGACCAATCAGTATTTCGACACGGCCAAGCCCTGGGAACTCGCCAAGGACCCCGCCAAGGCGCAGAGCGCGGTGGCGGTGAGTTCGGAATGCCTGGAGGATTTCCGCATCCTGACGGTGCTGCTGAAACCGGTACTGCCCGCGCTTGCCGCGCAGGCCGAAGCGCTTTCTCAAGCTCACGCCGCAAGCGTGGGCCGACATCGCGCGACCTTTGCCCGATGGGCACCGCATCGACAACTATGCGCACCTCATGTCCCGAATCGACCCCAAGCAGATCGACGCGCTGATCGAAGGCCCCGCGCAGGCATCGGCGGCGCCGCCGGCCGCCCGCCGCGATTGCCGCTGCGGCTCAACAGGCATCGCCGGGCGGCACGATCTCCATCGACGACTTCACCAAGGTCGACCTGCGCATCGCGAGAATCGTCAATGCCGAGCACGTCGCCGGCGCCGACAAGCTGCTCAAGCTGACGCTCGACGTGGGCGAGGGCCGCCCGCGCACCGTATTCGCGGGCATCAAGTCCGCCTACGACCCGGCGCAGCTGATCGGCCGCCTGACGCCGATGGTCGCCAACCTCGCGCCACGCAAGATGAAGTTCGGCCTGTCGGAGGGCATGGTGCTCGCGGCGTCGGGGGACGGCCCCGGCATCTACCTGCTGGCTCCCGACAGCGGCGCCGCAGCCGGGAATGCGCGTCAAGTGAGTGTCGCAAGCGCGCAGGTCCAATGAACACAGGCGCTGAAAGCCGCATCATCCGCCGGTGAGTCCGCAGCCCCTCGATCTGGTCATCGCCGCGATCGCCGCGTGGCTGGTGATCGGCGCGCTCGGGCTCGTCCGCCCGCGCAATTTCGTGTTCATCACCCGGGTCCTGTTCCCTGCCGGTTCAGCGGTTGGCCTGGCGCTGGCCGTCGTGGCGGTCATGGCCATGGCGTCGCCGCCGCAGGCGACGATATTGCCGCTGGGACTGCCCGACCTGCCCTTCCACCTGCGCCTGGATTCGCTGTCGGCGTTCTTCCTGATGCTGCTGGGCGCCACCGGCACCGCGATCTCGCTTTATTCGTCCGGCTATTTCCGGTCCAGCGAAGGCACGGCGCCGGGACTCATCTGCTTCCAGTACCACGCATTCCTCGCCGCCATGGCGCTGGTGATGATCGCCGACGACGCCTACCTGTTCATGGTGGCGTGGGAGACGATGGCGCTGACGTCGTTCTTCCTGGTCACCACCGAGCACCGGATTCCCGAGATCCGCCGCGCCGGATTCCTGTACCTGCTGATCGCGCACATCGGCGCCATCGCGATCCTGCTGTGCTTCGGCACGCTGCAGGGCGGCAGCGGCGACTACACGTTCGCGACGATGCGCACGATGCACCTGACCGGCGCGTGGCCCAGCGCGGCCTTCTTCCTTGCGCTGTTCGGCTTCGGCGCCAAGGCGGGACTCCTCCCGCTGCACATCTGGCTGCCCGAAGCGCACCCGGCGGCGCCTTCGCCGGTGTCGGCGCTGATGAGCGGCGTCATGCTGAAGACGGCGATCTACGGCCTTCTGCGCGTGACCTTCGATCTGCTGACCGGCCAACTCTGGTGGTGGGGCGTCGTCGCGCTGGCGCTGGGTCTCGCCACGGCGCTGTTCGGCGTCATCTTCGCCGCCGTGCAAACGGACATGAAGCGGCTGCTCGCGTATTCGTCGATCGAGAACATCGGCATCATCGTCGCCGGGATCGGCCTCACCATCCTGTTCAAGTCCTACGACAAGTCGCTGCTGGCCGCGATAGCGCTGACCGCCGTTCTCTACCACGCGCTCAACCACGCGTTCTTCAAGAGCCTGCTGTTCCTGGCCACCGGCTCGGTATTGCACGCGACGCACGAACGCAGCCTGGGCAAGCTGGGTGGACTCATCCACCACATGCCATGGGTGGCGTGGCTCGCGCTGGTCGGCGCGCTGGCGTGCGCGGGCTTGCCGCCGCTGAACGGATTCGTCTCGGAATGGCTGCTGCTGCAGGCATTCCTGTTCACGCCCAGCCTTCCGCAGTCGTTCGTCAACATGCTGGTCCCGGTGGCCGCGGCCGCGCTGGTGCTCGCGGTCGCGCTCTCCGCGTACGTCATGGTCAAGTTCTTCGGCGTGATCTTCCTGGGCAGGCCGCGCGAGGCGAACCTCGTCTACGCCAAGGACGCCGGAAAGTTCGAGCGCGTCGCGCTGGTGTGGCTGGCCGCGGGATGCGTGCTGCTGGGACTCTTCCCGGTGACGGTGATCACGCTGCTGGACCCGATCAACACGATGCTCGTCGGCGCCAGCGCGATCAAGGCGGGGAGCAGCAGCTGGCTGCTGCTCGCGCCGATCAGCGCCGACCGGGCGAGCTACAGCCCGCTGATCATGCTGGTCGTGATCCTCGCCGATCGTGCTGCTGACCGTGCAGGTCGTGCATCGCTACTACCACGGCCGCGTGCGCCGCGCGCCGCCATGGGACTGCGGCTTCCCTGCGCAAACGCCACGGATGCAGGACACCGCCGAAGGCTTCGGCATGCCGATCCGCACCGTGTTCGAGCCGTTCTTCCGCATCAAGCGCCACCTGCCGTCGCCGTTCGATGCCAAGCCGCGGTATGAGGTGACGGCGGAGGACCACTTGTGGCACTGGCTCTACGTGCCGGTCGCGCGCGGCGCGGACGTGCTTGCGCGCCTGGTCGGGTACATCCAGCAGGGACGCATCTCCGTGTACCTGACCTACAGCTTCTTCACGCTGCTCGCGCTGTTGTTCCTCGTGCGATGAGCGCCGGGGCGAACTGATGACTTTGAGCGGCTTCTTTTCCCAACTGCTGCAGCTGGCGATCGCGCTGGTGCTGGCGCCGCTGCTGGTCGGGTGGGTCAACAAGTGCCGCGCGTGGCTATCGAACCGGACCGCGCCGTCGATCCTCCTGCCGTACCGGATGATCCGCAAGCTGTTCTTCAAGGACGCCGTGGTCGCCGAGAACGCGTCGTCGATCTTCCGCCTGACGCCCTACATCGTCTTCGGCGGCGATGTGCTGCGCAGCGGCGATCGTTCCTTCGCTTGCCACCGACCTCCCCTTCGCGCGCGCCGCCGACACCATCGCGCTGGTCGGCCTGTTCGCGCTGGCGCGCGTATTCATGGCGCTGGCGGCGATGGACATCGGCACCTCCTTCGGTTCGCTGGGCGCGCGACGCGAGATGTTCGTCGGCTTCCTGGCCGAGCCGGCGCTGCTGATGGTGCTGTTCACCGCCTCGCTGATCTCCGGATCGACGTCGCTGCCGTCGATCGTCGACACGTTTGCGCACCGCGAACTCGCCATCTATCCCAGCCTGGCCTTCGCCGGCGTTGCGTTCACGATGGTGTCGCTGGCCGAGAATGCGCGGATTCCGGTGGACAACCCGACGACGCATCTCGAGCTGACGATGATCCACGAGGCGATGCTGCTCGAATACTCGGCGCGGCACCTGGCGCTGCTGGAATGGGCGGCGGCGCTGAAGCTCTTCAACTACTCGTGCATCGGCCTCGCGCTGTTCTTCCCGTTCGGCATCGTCGTCAGCGGCACCGACTGGCTCGCGTTGCTCGGGCGCGGCGCCCGCACTGATCGCGAAGCTCATGGCGGGCGGATTCGCGCTGGCGCTGATCGAGACGCTCTCGGCCAAGATGCGCATCTTCCGCGCACCGGAATTCCTGGGCACGGCATTCATGCTCGCCGTGCTGGCGATGCTGGTCAACCTGCTGCTGGGCGCCTGAGCGACGCGACTGACATGGCAGCACTTCCTCTCTACGCGCAACTCATCAACCTGCTGGCGGCGATCCTGCTGCTGCTCGCCTTCGCCATGCTGGCGCAGCGTCGCGTGCTGTCGCTGATCGACCTGTTCGCGGCGCAGGGCCTGGCGTTGAGTTGCTCCACGGCGATCGTGGCGTACGGCACCCACCAGACGCACCTGTATTTCTCCGCCGGCCTGACGCTGCTGCTCAAGGTCCTCGCTGCTGCCGTGGCTGCTGCACCGCCTGATTCGCAAACTCGACGTGAAGTGGGACGTCGAGGGGCTGATCAACGTTCCGACGACGATGATCATCGGCCTCATTCTCGTCGTGTTTTCGTTCAACCTCGCCGTGCCGATTTCGACGCTTGCCAGCACCGTCACGCGCTCGACGCTCGGCATCGCGATGGCCACGGTGATGCTGTCGTTCCTGATGATGATCACCCGGCGCAAGGCAATCCCCCAGGTGATCGGCTTCCTGTCGATGGAAAACGGCCTGTTCTTCGCGGCCACCAGCGCCACCTACGGCATGCCCATGGTGGTCGAGCTCGGCATCGCGCTCGACGTGCTGGTCGGCATGCTGATCCTCGGCGTGTTCTTCTTCCAGATCCGCGAGCAGTTCGACAGCCTCGACTTGAAGCACATGGAAAAGCTCAAGGAAGGCGAATGAGGACGCGGAGCGCATGATCGAGATCCTCGCCGTCCTGGGCTTTCCGCTCGCCGGTGCCGCGCTGCTGGCCATCGTCGGCGAGCGCAGGATTGCGCCGCGCGTCAACGTCGGCGTGAGCCTGCTCACGTTCCTGGCCGCCACGGCGCTGACCGTGCGCGTCATCAGCGACGGTCCGCTGCTCGTCCTCGACCGCCAGTTCTTCGTCGACCCATTCAACGTGTTCCTGGTCGCCTTGACGGCGTTCGTCGGCTTCACGACGTCGATATTCTCGCAGCCCTACATGCGCATCGAGGAGGAACACGGCCGCCTTTCCGCCGCCCGGCTGCGCCTGTATCACAGCATGTACCAGTTGTTCAATTTCACGATGCTGCTGGCGCTGCTCACCAACAACATGGGCATTCTCTGGGTGGCCATGGAGGCGGCAACGCTGACGACCGTGCTGCTGGTGTCGCTGTACCGGACGCCGGCAAGCCTCGAGGCCGCGTGGAAGTATTTCATCCTGTGCGGCGTGGGCATCGCGCAGGCGCTGTTCGGCACCATCCTGCTCTACTTCGCTGCCGAGAGGCTGCTCGGCGCCGGCGGCGGCGCGCTGCTGTGGACCGAACTCGACAGCGTCAAGGGCCAGCTCGAGCCGACGGTGCTGTCGCTCGCCTTCGTGTTTCTGCTGGTGGGCTACGGCACCAAGGTGGGCCTCGTGCCGCTGCACAACTGGCTGCCGGACGCGCACGCGGAAGGCCCCACGCCGGTGTCCGCCGTGCTCTCCGGATTGCTGCTCAACGTCGCGCTGTATGCGGTCGTGCGCTGCAAGGTGCTGGTGGAAGGCTCGGTGCAGACGTCGTTCGCGCGGGAGCTGATGATGGGGTTCGGCCTGCTGTCGGTCGTCGTCGCCGCGTTCCTGCTGTCGCGGCAGAAGGACATCAAGCGGCTGTTCGCGTATTCGTCGATCGAGCACATGGGCATCATCACGTTCGCCTTCGGCATGGGCGGGCCCATCGCCAATTTCGCCGGGCTGCTGCACATGACCGTGCATTCGCTGACCAAGTCGGCGATATTCTTCACGGTCGGCCACGCGACGCAGAAGACCGGCACGCAGATCATGGACAACATACGCGGCCTGATCACGACCAGCCCGATGCTCGGATGGGGGCTGATCCTGGGCACGCTGGCGATCCTCGGCATGCCGCCGTTCGGTGTCTTCGCGAGCGAGTTCCTGATCCTCATCACCGCGATGCACGAGCATCCGTGGGCCACGCCGTTCCTGCTGGGCGCGCTCGGGCTCGCCTTCGCGGCGGTGTTCGGCAAGGTGCAGCCGATGGTGTTCGGCGAAACTTCGGCCAAGCGCCTGCCGGTGCGGCCCGCGATGGTTCCGGTGTTCGTGCATCTTGCGATCGTGCTGATGCTGGGATTGTGGATCCCGCCGTTCCTCGCCGACTGGTACCGCCAGGCGGCGCGCCTGATCGGTTGACGCGATGAATCTCTCCGCGCTCGGACTCTCCGCCGCCACGCTGCCGTCGGCCGTGCCCGCCCGCCGCGTTCCGGTCAGCTCCGGCCAGCTGCTGGCGGCGTGCCGCCTCGCGTGGGAGGAAGGCGGACAGCTGGTCGCATTGTGGTTGAGCGACGAGCGCGACCGCGCCGCGGCTATTGCCTGCGCGTCGTGCTGCAGGACGGCGACGGACTGATGCTGCTCGAACACACGATGCCCGATGCCGACGTGCACTATCCGGACCTCTCGCTGATCTTTCCGGCCGCGAATCGAATGCAACGCGCCGCGTTCGATCTCGTCGGCATTCCTTCCGACTCCGACGATCAGCGGCCGTGGCTTTGGCTGGCGAGCTGGCCGATCGACCAGTTCCCGTTGCGCCGCGACTTCGTCGGCCTCGCCCAAGTGGGAGCCCGGACAGGAGGAATACGCGTTCGTGAAGGTCGCGGGCGACGGCGTCCACGAAATCCCGGTGGGTCCCGTGCACGCGGGCATCATCGAGCCCGGGCATTTCCGCTTCCAGATCGTCGGGGAGAAGGTGCTGCGGCTGGAAGAGCGCCTGGGCTATACGCACAAGGGCATTGAAAAGCGCTTCGAGGCGCTCACCTTGGACGAGGGCCATCGCCTTGCGGGCCGCGTCTCCGGCGACAGCACCGTCGCGTACGCGTGGGCCTACGCGCAGGCGCTCGAGGCCATCGCCGACGTGACCATTCCACCCGCGCCGCATGGCTGCGCGCGCTCGCGCTGGAACGCGAGCGCCTCGCCAACCACCTGGGCGACCTGGGCTACCTTGGCAACGACGGCGGCTTCGCGTTCGGCCTGGCGCAGTTTTCGCGATTGAAGGAGGACGTGCTGCGCACCAACCTCGTCGCCTTCGGCCACCGGCTGGCCATGGACTACGTGATACCGGGCGGCGTCGCGCGCGACCTGTCGCCCGAACATGCGGCGAGGATCAGCGAAGAATGCGCGGCATTGGAACGCGAGATCCGGATCATCCGCGACATCTATGACGAGCACGCGGGGCTGCAGGACCGATTCCGGACCTGCGGCACGCGTCTCGCCCACGCTGGCGGCGAAGCTTGGCCTGACGGGCATGGCGGGCCGCGCGAGCGGGCAGGCACGCGACCTGCGCTGCGATTTTCCGGTGGCGCCCTACGATTCGCTGGCCGTGCGCAAGGCAGGATCAGCTGGATGGCGACGTCGCCGCGCGCGTCGCCGTGCGCTTCGATGAGGCGCGCGAATCGCTGCGGCTCATCCAGAACATCGTCAAGGCGCTTCCCGTCGGTCCGATCCACGAGCCGCTGCCGGCGGTTCCGGAGTACCGGCAGGGTCTCGGCATCGTCGAGGGCTGGCGCGGCCCCGTATTGCTCGCGCTCACCAGCGGTCCCGACGGAACAATTCGCCGCTGCCACCCGCACGATCCGTCCTGGTCGAACTGGCCCGTCATCGAACATGCGGTCATCGGCAACATCGTTCCCGACTTCCCGCTGATCAACAAGTCGTTCAATCTCTCCTACAGCGGGCACGATCTCTAGGAACGGCACCCGATGCTGCACATCCTCCGCCAGATCGCCAAAACCGGAATCAAGACCGAGGCCGCGCCCGCGCCGGCCGATGAAATGGTGCTCGTCGCGCGTCTGCAGGAAAAGCTGCTGCAAACGCTCGGCCGCGCGCTGACCATCCGCCAGGTGGACGCCGGCTCGTGCAACGGCTGCGAACTGGAGATCCACGCGCTCGGCAATCCGTACTACAACCTGGAAGGGCTCGGCATCAAGTTCGTGGCCAGCCCGCGCCATGCCGACATGCTGCTGGTGACAGGCCCCGTGTCGAAGCACATGGCGATCGCGCTGAAGCGGACCTACGACGCGACGCCGGAACCGAAACTCGTCGTCGCGGTGGGCGAATGCGGCTGCACCGGCGGCATCTTCGGCGAGAGCTACGCCAGCATGGGCCGCGTCGGCAACGTCATTCCCGTCGACGTCGAAGTGCCCGGCTGCCCGCCGACGCCCGTGGCGCTGCTGCAGGGCATCCTTGCGGCGATAACAAAACACGCGCCGCCGGCACTGGCCACCGACGAAGCGCCGCCCTCGGCGGATTCCTGACCTGCGGCAATCTTGCGGGAAACGCCTGACTTTCGCGGTCGACGCTGCGTCGTCAGAGCCTTCTTGAGTGGGTCAAGGTACGCGAGTACGGCAATCAAATGCGATCGCAACGTGGCCGGTATAGCAGCCAAGTCTAGGTAAACTTGAGGCGCACGCGGACACGGACAAACGGGGAGGTAGTCATGCGCAAAGTCGTTCCGCAACGTACGATCGA